>JAPPGF010000015.1 GCA_028875075.1 Gemmatimonadota bacterium
TGTTTGTTGCGGCCTGTAGCGCACGGCGGTTCGCTCCACCACGAATGGAGTTGGTAGCCACGAGTCCGGCCCGCTTCGCCTTGCCAGATGCGACCTGCTGGCCCGCCTTCTCGAACCAGTAACAGACGAGGTCTGCTTCCGCTGGCACGCGATCAGCGTAGGTCGCGAACATCCGCGACACGTAACCCTCGCCTAGATTGGTGATCAGGAGCTTGCCGCCCAAGAACGGCGGATTTCCGATCACAACATCCGCCTCTGGCCAGTCCGGTTCGGCGTCGTCCGCTGTCAAGATCGCGTCGCGGCACTCGATGTTGTCGAGCGGCTTCAGAATCGGGTCGTGCGATTCTGAGAAGCCGTTGCGCCGCATCCACTGAATCTCACCTATCCAGACCGAGACGCGAGCCAACTCGGCGGCATACGGGTTGATCTCAATGCCCTTGACGTTGGCCGGACCGATGATGACCGAAAACTGACGCTCGAAGCCGAGGGCTTCTGCCTCGAACTGCACTCGGTGCTCTAGGTCCTTGAGCGCTTGGAGAGCAAGGTACAGGAAGTTGCCCGAGCCGCATGCCGGGTCGAGGACGGTGAACGCTCGCAGGCGGTTTAGGAATTCCCGGTACCGCCGTTCCGCCTCGTTCCTCCGCTTCGTGCGAGTAGCCCGCGACTTCGCGGCATTCGCTCGATCCAGTTCGGCAGCGATCTCCACCTTCTCCGCCGTCCACTCCATGAGCCAGGGGCGGACCACGACCGGCTCGACGATCAGCATGACCTTGTCCCTATCGGTGTAGTGCGCCCCAAGTTGGGCGCGCTTACTGGGGTCGAGCCCGCGCTCGAACAGCGTCCCGAGGATCGACGGGTCGATCTCCGACCAATCGAGCGTTGCCGCCGCCAACACGGTGTCGATGTCGGGCCTTTCCAGCGGCAGTGCCATATCGTCGTCAAATAGCCCGCCGTTGAACCAGTCGACGGTCTCGAACCCTACCCGCCCGCCAGATGCCATCACCCGGAACAGGTCGCCAGCAAGCTCGGCGAAGTGCGCAGGAGTGCGCTGCGCCTGCTGTAGCATCCGCGTGAACATGTGGCCGGGCAGCAGGCCCACGTCGTCCGCGAACATGCAGAAAACCAGCCGGTTGACGAAGTGCGCCACCACGTGCGGGTCGTGACCGCGTTCCCGCAGCGACTGGGCTACGGTCGCAAAGGACTGCGCAGCCTGCTCGGTCAGCGATTGCCGTGTCTCGCCCGGCCGCAGCCGCTCAGGGTCCGAGAACGCCCACTTGAGCTTTTCCCGCGCCCCCGCATCGGCGAGGTCGTCGAGGCTGAATTCGTGTGTCTGGCTCACGCAGTTAGTCCAGTTGGTGCGGATCCGGAACCGCTGCATGTCCGAGACGATCAGTAGAGGCGGGTTCTCCAGCGCTAAGGCGTATTGCCGGAGTTGATCGAACGCCGAGTCGAGGTTGGCGCGCTTGCCTTTGTACTCCCAGGCAAAGTGGTGGCGCTTCCAGACATCGGCCCATCCGCTCGCGCCAGTGTCCTTGCGCGCCCCGCGCTCAAAGCAGTATGTCTGCCCTGACGGGTCGGCTTCGGCCGGCTTCGGCTCTTGGAGCAACTCGCAGAGATCGAGGAAGTGTTGCTGCGATGCCGATCGCTCTGTCAGCGTCGAGGCACGCCACTTAGTAATGAACTCGTATGGTGTCATGGGCGCATTCGGCCAAGCGGATGATGACCGCCACCCACTACGACGGACCAGGTGCCACCTCCTCATCGTAGTCCACCGTCGACACCGTCATCCGAATACGACCCTTAGACGACGATGTCCTTCAGGCGCTCGTTTCAGAAAGGCTGTCGGGAAGGGATTTTCGGCACAGAGGGGTTGAACGAGACCCCTGTGCAGTCCTATTTGCACTCGTGCTGTCTGGAAACGTACGTTCCCATAAAGCTTTACTGTTCAATAGGTTGCATGAAGTCCGTGCTACACTCAACCAGCAAGGTACGCAGCGGAACAGCGGCGGTCTCCAACACCGGAGCCACGACGGCCGACGAACCAAGACTAGGTCGATCCACCGGACAAGAGCTACCACGTCGAACGAGAACAACAGGAGCACATGAGACCCGAGCAATCTCCCCGACTCACCAGATCCCGAGAACCCCTGTCCATCCGATCAGAGCGAACGGTGCAGATGACGACAAGCGAATCTCAAGTCTGAACCGGAACTTGGCTTGAGAATCTGGATTTGCTCACCTGATCCGATGTGACTGGTTCACGAAAGACGGAAACGTTGGGCTGGCGGGGGCGCGGTGCATCCGCTTCGATCCCCCGGCTTCCCGTGACCCTGCAGCGCTCGTGCCTGAACGAGCGGGTGTGGCCGACGCTGCTTCTTGCTGACCTCCCGATGGCTGAGTGCCGCATCGTTAGAGCCTCCGTCCAAGCGTCGGCGACGGAGTTCGCCGCCTGGAAGGCCAAGGCGTCGGCCCTCGGCGTGCCGCTGTCGGACCTGCTACGGCAGGCCATGATTTGGACCCGCGCCTAGTCCACATCGGCGACCGAGGTCGAGCGCACCTGGCAGATCGCCCGCTTCGGCAACAACCTGAACCAGATCGCCCGCTGGACGAACACCCGCGCCTCGGCCATCGACGCGGTCGAGGTCACCACCAACTTGGTCCAGCTCTCGCAGACACCGGATAAAGTCGTCTGTGTCGGCCCAGAGGCTGACGATGGACGTTGAGTATCGCCCGCGAGACACGTTCGGCCACGACGGCAGTTGACACCTGCTCACCTACCGGGACACGGTCGGTAAGCTGTTCGCCGCCCCGTTCTACTCGCCTACGAGGTGAATCTGGAAGACACCGCCTTCACCGGCGTCGAGATGCTCAGCGCCCAAGCCGCCTCGAAGGCCGACCCGTTTCTCGCATCTGCCGCACGAATTGCGTTGGCGTGTGCTCATCCGA
>JAPPGF010000004.1:0-6957 GCA_028875075.1 Gemmatimonadota bacterium
GAGCAGTCGCAGCCGCCCGGGCCTCGCTCGGCGCCCGAGCGGGCCCAGCGCCCCCTTGGCCAGGAGCCGGAGGGAGGCCGAGAGGGCGTGCTCCCAGGGCTCGCCGCCCGGCGGGGCGCCGAGCAGGGCGCCAGCGGCGCCCGTGCGCCCCTTGGCCCGCTCCAGGGTATAGCCCAAGCGGTACCAGAGGCTTCTCTGGCCGCTCCGATCCCAGGCCTCGTCCATGTCCCCTCCCTCGACCTCGAGTTCAGGCGCCGCCCGCCCGGCGGCCGCTCCCGCCCGGATGCCCGGACCCCGCTCCGTCGCGCCGGGCCTGCTACCCCGAGGCCGGGCCCCGCTTTCCCTTCCCGCCCGGGCGGCGCTCCTCTGGGCGGCGCTCCTCTGCGCGCTCGCCCCGCCTCCGCTCGCGGCCCAGCTCGCCCCCGACGAGGAGTGGCGCACGCTCGAGACCCCGCGCTTCCGCGTCCACTTCCCGCTCGAGCTGGAGGCGCTCGCCCGGCGCGCGTCGGGCGCCGCCGAGCGCGCCTACGAACGGCTCCGGCCCGAGTTCGAGCTCGCCCACGCTCCCGACTCGCCGATCGACCTGGTGGTGAGCGACCACGTCGACCTGTCCAACGGCTACGCTACGGTCGCCCCGAAGCGGCAGATCGTCGTCTATGCGAGGCCGCCCGTCGACGGCCTCGGGCTCTCCTTCTTCGACGACTGGCTCGAGCTGGTCATCATACACGAGCTAGCCCACGTCCTCCACCTCGACCGGGCCGGCCGGCTCGGGCGCACGTTCCGCGCCCTGTTCGGCCGGGTGCCGGCGCTGTGGCCGTTCTTCCCGCACCGGGGCGGGCCCCGCTGGCTGAGCGAGGGGATCGCCTCCTACTACGAGAGCGCGCTGACCGGGGCGGGCCGCGCGCGCGGGACCTACACGGAGATGGTCCTCCGCACTGCGGCGCTCGAGGACGCGCTCGAGCCGATCGACCGGGCGTCGGGGTCCTCGTCGCTGTGGCCGGGCGGACAGCGGCCGTACGCGTACGGGACCGAGTTCCTGGACTGGCTGCTCGCGCGCCGCGGTCCGGAGCGGCTGGCCGCGTTCACGGCCGCGCTCGCCGACGATCCGCTGCCGTTCCGCATCGACGACGCCGCGCGCCGCGCGTTCGGCCGCTCGTTCTCGGAGGAATGGGAGGCCTGGCTGGGCGAGCTCCACTCCGGCGCGCAGATGCTCGGCTCCCGGCTCCGGGCCCGGGCGCCGCTCACCGACACGGACTCGCTCACCCGGAGCGCGCGCCTCGCGCTCTATCCGCAGGCGGGGCCGGACGGCCGGCTCGGCTACGCCTGGCTGGACGGCATCCGCCACTCCGCCCCGGACGGTGAGGGCGCGCGCACGCTCGTGCGCACGAACGGCGCCGCGACGTTCTCGTGGCTGCCGGACGGCGGCGTCGTATTCAGCCAGGCGGAACGGAGCGGCCCCTACCGTCTGTACAACGACCTGTACGTGGCGGGCCCGGACGGTGAGGGCGTCCGCCGGATCACGCGCGGGGCGCGCCTCGACCACCCGTCGGCTTCGCCTTCCAGCCGCCGGGTCGCCGCCGTCCGCCACGGCGGCGGCACGACGGAGCTCGTGTGGGTCGACCTCGCGAGCGGCCAGATCGAGGGGATCGTGCCGCCGGCACCCGACGTGCACTGGGCGTTCCCCGCCGTCTCGCCCGACGGACGCTGGGTCGCGGCCTCGCGCTGGCGCGACGGCGCCTGGGACGTCGTGATCGTGGATCCCCGGGGCGCCATCGTGAGCGCGACTCAGGACCGCGCCGTCGATCTCCGCCCCGCCTGGTCGCCCGACGGGCACTCGCTCGTCTGGTCGTCCGACCGCACGGGGATCTGGAACCTGATGGGCACGGGCTTCAATCCGTGGATCGGCAACGTCGGCCCCGTCCGCCAGGTGACCAACCTCCGGACCGGCGCGGCGTTCCCCTCCGTCGACCCGCTCGGGCGCTGGATCTACATGTCGGTCTACCACGCCGACGGCTGGGACGTCGAACGCATCCCGTTCAAGCCCGCCTCCTGGTTCCAGCCGCTGCCGACCGACCGCCGCTTCGAGACGCCCCGGGCCCCGCCCGCGCCGCCCGTGGACCGGGCGGCCGCGCCCACCGGAGGGTACCGCGCGCTCGGCACGCTCGTGCCCGGGTTCTGGCTGCCCGTCTTGGACATCGGCGAGCGGGTCTACCTGCCCGGGCGCGACGACGTCTGGCTGCTCGATCCCGGCGTGGGGCTGCTCACGTACGGGCAGGACGCGGTCGGACGGCACGCGGTCTCGCTCGCCCTGGTCTTCTCCGCGACGGGCGCGCGCATGGAGGGCGGCGTCGGCTACCGCTACGCCGGGCTCGGCAACCCGGTGCTCTCGCTGGGCGCCGACCAGGTGTGGAACGGCCGCGGGCCCCTGATCTGGCCGGCCGCGGCGGCCGCCGGGGCGGACACTCTCTCCCAGGCCGAGCCGGGAGCGCTCGACACGCTCTTCATCCGCCAGCGCGAGCGCCGCCTCACGCTCGGCGCCCAGTTCCTCGGGCGCAGCTTCCGGACGAGCGGCGGCCTTGCGCTCTACGCCAGCGTCGTGGAGAACCGCCGGGTCCTGCTGGACCGGGAGCTCGAGGAGAGCACGACGCGCCGGCTGCTCACGCCGACCAACCGGCTGGGCGACCTGCGTGCCGTCGCCTCGCTCTCGACCTCGCGCGCGCGCCCGCTGGCGATCTCGAGCGAGCAGGGGGTGAGGCTCACCCTCCGCGGCCGCGTGCGGCGCGAGCTCGCGCTCGCCGACAGCCTCGCGGGCCGCCTGGGCGTGGACCGCTCCTACGCCGACGTCGTGGGCTCGGCGAACGCCTTCGTGCCGCTCCGCGCCTTGGGGCTCGCCCGCCACGTGCTGGCCTTCCACCTGACCGCGGGCAGTGCGCGCGGCCCCGGCGCCGACCGCTTCCACTTCGAGCTCGGCGGCGCGCGCGGGCTCTACAATCCGCTGTTCGGCACGCGGGGCGGCTACCTCGAGTTCCCCCTCAGGGGCTACGAGCGGGGCGAACGCCGCGGGCGCCACGCCTGGTCGGCCAGGGCCGAGTACCGCTTTCCGCTGGCGAGCGTGAACCGAGGAATGGGCCTGCTGCCCCTGTACCTGGACCAGGCGAGCGGCGCCCTGTTCGCCGACGCCGGAAACGGCTGGGGACCCGAGCTCGACCGGGACCGGCCCCGTTTCCACAACCCGCGCCGGCCCGCCCTGGCCTCGGTCGGGGCCGAGCTGTCCGCGGACGTGCTGCTCTTCTTCACCACGCCGCTCCGCCTGCGGGCCGGGGTCGCGCTGCCCCTGGTCGCCGGCCCGCGCCCGCGCACTCCGGGCGTCTACGTCCGCTTCGGCCCGTCCTTCTGAGCGGACGGGGAGCCGCATCCATCGCCACGCCACGCCGACCAAGCGCGACCATAATTCCTTGAAACGCCCAGGAAAGGTGGTTACACTCGCTGATTCACCAGGCAATATCACCCTACCCGATCGCGCAAACCGGTGGCCTACGCTCTAGCGCGGTCCCACCTCAAACCCCCGGCAGAGGGATCCCAGATGAACAAGAAGTTGACCACGATCGCGACTGTGCTCATTGCGGTGGCGTTGGGCTGCGCCGAAGAGGCGCATGACGAGCACACGGACCACAACCACGACCACGAGCACTCGCACGAGCACGAGGAACTCGACGCGCACCACGCGGAGCACCACGACTCGTCGACCGACTGGGCCGGCCATCACGAGGACCACCACATGCCTCACGAGGGCCATGATGCGCATCACGACGAGCATCACCAGAACGAGGACCACGAACACGAGGCCCACGAACACGAGGACCAGACCGAAGCGGCGCATGACGGGCACACAGACCACAACCACGACCACGAGCACTCGCACGAGCACGAGGAACTCGACGCGCACCACGCGGAGCACCACGACTCGTCGACCGACTGGGCCGGCCATCACGAGGACCACCACATGCCTCACGAGGGCCATGATGCGCATCACGACGAGCATCACCAGAACGAGGACCACGAACACGAGGCCCACGAGCACTAGTTCACCGCTCTTCGTCCCGGGATGTCCCCTGCCAGGTCCCGCGCGAAGCGCGATAAGACCGGCTACGAGCACACCACGCCGCTGACCGACGAGGCGGTGGCCGCGCTGGAGGAGGCGCGGCGGGTGACTTCCGGAGACGGCGACGGTCCGGTGCTGCCCGCACCGGCACGCCCCGCGCAGTGCCTCGCTCGTCACCTGGCGCTGAAATGGTGGTACAGGGCCGCGACCCTCGCGGGGCTCGAACCGAAACGCGGCCGGGGCTGGCACTCGCTCGGGCGAAGCTCGCCGGCGACCTGATGGACCAGCCGCTGAAGGGGCTCTGCGAACTCGGCGGGTGGTAAGGACACCCGGACGGTCCTGACCTGCTACCAGCAGGCGAACAGTGGACGACTCAGGACGGCTCTGGAGGGCCGGCGGAGGGTTCGCGCCCGATAAGATCCAATGGGCGGGAATCAGTCGGCGGGAGTCGAGCCACCGAAACTCCCAAGTCACACACTCACAACGACATGCGTCTCCAACAACACTTGCTGTTGGGAGCACATGATCTGTCCGCCTCGGACGGGCTTCGGGCGGCGGGTTTCGTGAAGAAAGGGTGCGCCGGCGGGGGCCGGCTTTTCCGATCGCCTGGCCCTGGGAGAACTCCCGGGACCGGCCACGGGGGCTGCTAGAAGATGACTTGGAACCCCACGTTCAGGTTGCGCGGGTAACCCAGGAAGACCTCCGCCGAGTCGGCGTCGTGACGGTCGCCGTCGTCGTGGTAGCCGTTGTACTGGGAGGCGTCGGTGGCGTCCTGGATGTAGACCGCATCCAGCAGGTTGTAGACGTTGGCGAAGAGGCGCAGGTCGCCGCCGTCCGCCACCGGGAGCACGTCGCCGAACGAGTAGGAGGCGTGCAGGTCGAAGACCGAATAACCCGGGGGCTGCCAGGACTGGATCCCCCTCTCGCCCGGATCGCTGCGGTTCAGGTGATCGAACTCCGCATAGTGGTCGCCGAAGAACTTGCCCACCAGCGACACGTAGGCACCGTTTGCCGGAAAGAGCGACGCGCTGATGGCCATCTGCCGCTGAGGCGCGTCGGCCACCTTGAGGCCTTCGATGTAGAAGTCCAGGTACACCGACTCGGTGGATCGGTCGTCGGGCCGGTAGAAACCGGTGGCGTCTTCCAGGTACTTCCAGTTGCCGACCGAGACGGCCCAGTCAACGCGCAGGAGGTCGCTCGGCTGGTAGGCCCCCTGAGCTTCGATGCCCATGTGTCGGGCGTCCACTCCTAGCAGCGTGACCAGCCCGTCCACGCCCTCGATTCCGCCGAAGTCGCGGACGAAGCCCCTCTCCGTCCGGTTCCTCCAGATGGTGTGGTAGAGGTTGATGTCCAGCGAAACCGCCCGGCTGCTGGAGCGAAACTCGGTCCCCACCTCGAACGAGCGGAAATCCTCGTTCTGCGGATCCTCGTGAAGCGTGCCATTGTTGTCGTCGATCACGCCGTCGAAGATCGGCACCTTGGAGACGATGCCCGCGTTCCCGAACACGGACCATTCGTCGTTCAGGTTGCGGACCGCTCCGCCCTTGATCTGGTATCCGCCGATATTGCCGCTCGCGAGCCGGAGATGGCTCCCGGCCGCGGCGCCGTGCTTGAAGAAGTCCACGAGGGTGTAGGAACTCTGCGCCCACCCGACCATTCCGTAGAGTGAGCCGGCGGCGGCCGTCTTCTCGGCCTGGGCGTAAGCGCCGAGCCAGTCCACCGTGTTCTCGTTGTGATAGTGGATCTTCTCGCCCAGACGGCGGCTGCGCTCGGTCTCGGTCCAGAACTCGGAGGGAGTGCAGCGATTGCTCTGGGCGCACTCGAAGTAGGCGCCGCCCAGGAGGTCGCGCACCTCCCAGTAGTGCGCGATGGTGGCCGTGCGCCAATCGACGCCGATCTCGGCGTTCATGCCCCCTTCGAAGCTTTTCCGCAGCTTGGAGATGGCGCCCCAGGTCCGTTGGTTGTTCACGGAGTTACGAAGGACGCCCCGGGATCCCGTGGCGTTCGCCTGGTTCCTCGCGATGGTGGCGTCCCAGTCCGGGAAGCGCTGGCCGTAGTCGTGGTTCCAGCTCACCGACCCGATGGTGCCCGTACCTCCTCCGTTGCCGCCGGAGAAGTACGCTACGGTCGTCAGGCTCAGCCCCTCCCCGAAGTAGGAGTACCAGTTCAGGTTGACCTGGGGCTTGTGGAAGTAGTTCTCCCGCTCGTTGAGATACCCGCTGTTGTGGCGGCTCCTCCGTCCGGCATCGGGACCTGTGCTGTTGTACTGGGCTCCCGCGTAGCTGGAGCTGACCGGCGCGACGTTGGGGCTCCGCCCCCTGCCCACCGCCGGGTAGTCGTCGAAGGCCCCGGCGTCGAATCCGTCCAACGAACGGGCGAGGTCGGGGTCGAGGCTCGCCAGGTTCAACTTGTAGACGTTCTGGCCGTGACGGTGCGGGGCGCCCACGGCATAGGCCTCAAGCCGGTTGTTGGGGCTCAGCTGGAACGACGTGGCCAGGTAGTAGGCCCAGGCGTCGGTCCACGTGGCGTCGCCTCCCGCGAAGCCCGTGTACATCCCGCCCCCGGTCTTGCGCACGACGGAGCCCGTGGCCGCGAACGCTCCGATGGGACCCGTGTTCACGACCAGGGTCTCCTTCAGCATGTTGTTGCCCAGCCCCCAGCCGCCGTCCTCACCCAGGCTGCCGAGCCCGAACTCCTGCTTGTACATCAGACCCCGGCCCTCGGCCGCGGGGTCGGTGATGACGTTGATCGTGCCGCCGATCGACGGCGTGGCCAGGTTGACCGCCGACAGGCCGCGCTGGAGCTGGATGCTGGTCGCGGCGTCGCCCAGGCCGTCCCAGTTGGACCAGTAGACC
>JAPPGF010000004.1:6967-27368 GCA_028875075.1 Gemmatimonadota bacterium
GCCGTTGATCATCACGGCGGTGTTGCGCTGGTTGAAGCCGCGCACGTTGATGCGCGCGTCGCCGGCGCCGCCCCCCTGCGCGGTCGCGTAGACGCTGGGGGTGGTGTTCAGCACCAGCGGAAGATCCCTCGAGCCCAGCTGGTTCTGGATCTGCGCCTTGCTCACGTCGGTGAACGCCACCGGGGTCTGCCGGTCCTGCGCCCGGGTGGCGAAGACCTCGAGGGCGTCGAAGGCGATCGCCTCCTGGCTCAGGCTGAAGTCCAGCGCCATCGACTGGCCGGCCACGAGCGATATGCCGGTCGCGGACCGGCGTCCGTATCCGATCATGATCACGGTGACCGTGTACGGCCCGCCGGGACGGACGCCCTCCACCCGGTACGTGCCGTCGCTCGCTGACAGCGCTCCGCTCTGGGCCCCGCTCAGTTCGTGCGTGAGCACCACCTGCGCGCCGGCGACGCCCGCGCCTCTGTCCTCGCTCACCCGGCCCGCAATGGTCGCGGTCTGCTGTGCGGCCAGATCGGCGGCGGAGACGACGAGGAGCGCGGCACAGAGCGCATTCAGACGAAGCCTGCATGACATCGGCTATCCTCCGGTTATGGATGCCCCGCGACCGGGATGGGCCGCGGGGCACTCGCATGGTTTCCGGCAAGATCGTCGTACCGCCTCCGGGCCGGCGGGCGCACCCGCGGCGGTCGACTTTCCGGTCGACTCCCCGAGGCCGGCCTCCCGATCATGTAGCCGCCAAAGATCGGCGCTATGGTGAGGAGGGCAATGCGCGGCCGTCGCCACGAGTCCGGGCGCGTCGCTCACGACGTCACACGCTTCCGAGCCGGTCTGGCCTTCCGGGCGTCCGAGGACTCGAGCACTCCGGGCGAGGCGGGACCGGCGGGCGCATCACATGCCGCCGGACCGGACATCCTGACCTGCTTCTGACAGCGCGGAGAAAAAGCTTGCCGCACGATATCCGGGATACTATACTGGCGGTTACCCCAAGATCTAGTGGTCTTGCCGTCGGGGTTTCCACGGGAGGACCGCGGACGCGGGGCGCCCTCGCCGGTTTTCCACCTACAGCCCACAGGCCCTGGGCCGGGGTTTCCACATAGAGAGTCGACCTCGAGAGTTCCAAAGGAGCCGAGAGCCGCCCATGACGCCCCCGCCGCCGATCTTTGACGACGTCGTCCCCGACGACCTTCCGCCGGCCCAGCTCACCGAGAACGCCCGCATCGTGCTGGCGAAGCGCTACCTGAAGAAGGACGAACAGGGCCAGCCGACCGAGGAGCCGGAGACGATGTTCTGGCGGGTCGCGTACACGATCGCGGACGCCGACCGCGAGTACGGCGCCTCGGACGCCGCCGTCGAGGAGGCCGCGCGCCAGTTCTACGACCTCATGACGACGGGCAAGTTCGAGCCCAACTCGCCCACGCTCATGAACGCCGGCCGCCCGCTCGGGCAACTCTCCGCGTGCTTCGTGCTGCCGGTCGACGACGCCCTGTCGAACCGGAAGAGCGGCATCTACGACACGCTCAAGGCCATGGCGCTCGTGCACCAGTCGGGCGGCGGCACCGGCTTCAGCTTCTCGCGCCTGCGTCCCGAGGGCGACAACGTGCGCTCGACCATGGGCGTCGCGTCGGGGCCCGTGTCGTTCATGAGGCTCTACGACGCGTCGACCGAGGTCGTGAAGCAGGGAGGGACGCGCCGGGGCGCCAACATGGGCATCCTGAGGGTGGACCATCCTGACATCCGCACCTTCATCACCTGCAAGAACGACACGTCGCAGGTGACGAACTTCAACATCAGCGTCGCGGTGACCGACGCGTTCATGGAGGCGGTCAGCGACGGCACGACGTACGACCTCGTGAACCCCAGGACCCAGGAGGTCGTGAGGCAGGAGGACGCGCGCGAGATCTTCGACATGATGATCAGCGGCGCGTGGCTGACGGGCGAGCCCGGGACCTTCTTCATCGACAGCGCGAACCGCGACAACCCCGTCCCGCACGTCGGCGCGTACGAGGCGACGAACCCGTGCGGGGAGCAGATCCTGTTCGCCTACGACGTCTGCAACCTGGGCTCGATCAACCTGGGCAAGTTCGTCCGCGCCGACCTCCCGGGCGAGGCGGCGCCCGAGGACCGCATCGACTGGGCCGAGCTCGGGCGCGTCACGCATCTGGCCACGCACTTCCTCGACAACGTCATCGACGCGAACAACTACCCGCTCGGGGAGATCCGCGAGCTCTCGCAGCGCATCCGCCGGATTGGGCTGGGCGTGATGGGCTGGGCCGACATGCTGGTACGGCTCGGGATCGCCTACGACAGCGACGAGGGCGTCGCCATGGCCCGCACGGTGATGGGGTTCGTGAACGAGGAGGCGCGCAGCGCCTCGGCCAAGCTGGCCCGGAGCCGGGGCGTCTTTCCCGAGTGGGAGCGCTCGATGTGGGGGAGCGAGAAGCAGGCCGCCCGCGCGGCCGACGGCTCGAGGCTCCGCCCCAAGCTTCGGCTCCGTAACTGCAACCTCACCACGGTCGCGCCCACCGGCACGATCTCGATCTTCGCGGGCTGCTCGGGCGGCATCGAGCCGCTCTTCGCCGTGGCGTTCATGCGCAACCAGGCGGGCTCGCTGATGCCCGACGTGAACGCGGACTTCGTCGCGCGCGCGAAGGCCGAGGGCTGGCACAGCGAGGAGCTGATGGAGCGGATCGCGCGCGAGGGCCACATCCATTTCGACGACGTGCCCGAGGCCGTCCAGCGCGTCTTCCGCACCGCGCACGACATCACGCCCGAGTGGCACGTGCGCATGCAGGCCGCCTTCCAGGAGCACGTCGACGCGGGCATCTCGAAGACGACCAACTTCCCCAAGAGCGCGACCGAGCAGGACGTGCGCGAGATCTACCGGCTGGCCTTCGAGCTGGGCTGCAAGGGCGTGACGGTCTACCGCGACGGATCGCGGCCGCACCAGGTGCTCTCGACCGGCGCGACGGGAGAGGGGGAGGCCGCCGAGGCCGCGGCCGAGGAGGGCGCCCTGCGCGCCGAGCTCGAGCAGCAGCTGGCCGACGCGCGCGAGGACAATCACTCCCTCAACGTGCGCCTCTCCGAGCTCGAGTTCGAGCTTCAGGACCGCGACCAGAGCGCGGCCGCCCGGCGGCAGAAGCGGCAGCGGCCGTCGATGCTGCGCGGGCGCACGCTCAAGATGAACTCTCCGCTCGGCGACCTGTACGTCACGATCAACGAGGACGACCGCGGCCGCCCCTTCGAGCTCTTCTGCTCGCTCGGCAAGGCGGGCGGCGCCGCGATGGCGGACGCCGAGGCGATCGGCCGGCTGGTGTCGCTCGCGCTCCGCTCGGGGATCCCGATCGCGGCGATCCGCGACCAGCTGCGCGGCATCTCCTGCGACCGCGCCGTCGGGCTCGGGCCCAGCAAGGTGCTCTCCGCGCCGGACGCGGTCGGCCAGGCGATCGAGCGCTACCTGGAGGAGAAGGCGGGCGTGCAGGAGGCGCTCCCGCTGTCCGTGCCCCAGCCCGCCTCGGGCGCCGTGGCGGCGCAGCCGCAGGCCGCCGGCGCGATGAAGCCCGAGAGCTTCCTCGGCAGCTGCCCCGACTGCGGCACGGGCCAGCTCGCGTACGAGGAGGGGTGCATGACGTGCCGCGTGTGCGGCTTCAGCGAGTGCGGCTGAGCCCGGGCGGGGGCCCGGAGCGCCGAGACTAGATCGGGGCCGGCCGGGTCGCTGCCGGCCGGCCCCGGCTCCTTCGGGCCACGCGCCGGGCAGGCGGCGCGCCGGGCTCAACCGGCGGGCGGGCTCGGGACCGGCCCTCGAAGGCCGGGCGTGCTACCTGGTCGCGCTCCACTCGCCGGCGAAGCTGAGGGATCCGACCGGGCCCGCTTCGCCCGACGCCGTCAAGGTCCCGCTCGTCGAGTTCCCCGCGACCGTGCCCATGTGCTCGAAGAGCAGGACGCCGTCGACGCTCGCGCCCGCCCGCCCCGCGGATTATCGTTCAGGCAATCCACCTCAAGCGGAGCGGACCGAAGATGCCTGTCTCCTTCAGGGTCAACGGCAAGCCCACGACGGTAGACGTCGAGGGCGAGATGCCCCTGCTCTGGGTCCTGCGCGACGCGCTCGACCTCAAGGGCACGAAGTTCGGGTGCGGGATCGGCCAGTGCAGCGCCTGCCTGGTCCACGTCGGAGGCCACCCGCAGCGTGCCTGCATGACGCCCGTCTCCTCGCTCGAGGGTCTGGACGTCATGACGATCGAGGGGCTCTCGCCCGACGGCGGCCATCCGCTCCAGCGGGCATGGGCGGAGGTGGACGTCCCACAGTGCGGCTACTGCCAGGCGGGACAGATCATGGAGGCCGCGGCGCTGCTGCGGCACACGCCGAACCCGAGCGACGACGACATCGACAGGGCCATGAACTCGCACATCTGCCGCTGCGCCACCTATCTGCGCATCCGGGAGGCCATCCACCGCGCCGCGGCGATCGCGGCGCAGGAATGAGGGAGGCCGGCCATGACGCTGATCACGACGGGAGCGATCGCGGGACGCTCCGAAGGATCCGCCGGACATCCGGACCGTCGCGACTTCCTGCGCGTGAGCGCGCTCGCGGGCGGCGGCGTGCTGCTGGGCGCCTACACGGTGGACCAGGCGGCAGCGGCCCTCCCGGGCGCCCCCGGCCAGTTGGCCGAGTTCGCGCTCAACGTGTTCGTCCGCATCACGCCGGACGACGTGGTGACGATCGTCTCGAAGAACCCCGAGATCGGACAGGGCATCAAGACCTCGCTCCCGATGGTCGTGGCCGAGGAGCTGGACGCCGACTGGGAGAGGGTCCAGGTGGAGCAGGCGCCGCTCGATACGGAGAAGTACTCGAGCCAGAGCGTCGGGGGCAGCAACGGCACGCCCAGGAACTACGATCTGATGCGCCGCATGGGCGCCGCCGGGCGGCGGATGCTGATCGAGGCCGCGGCCGAGATGTGGGGCGTGCCGGCGGCCGAGCTCGGGACCGAGCCGGGCGCGGTCGTCCATCGCTCGCTCGGCCGGCGCGCGACCTACGGGGAGCTCGCCGAGCGCGCGGCGGCCGTCGCTCCCCCGGACCTTGAGAGTGTGCCGCTCAAGGATCCGAGCCGGTTCCGGATCATGGGCACGTCCGTGGGCAACGTCGACACGCCCGCCATCGTGAGGGGCCAGAAGCTGTTCGGCGTCGACGTGACCCTGCCGGGCATGAAGTACGCGGTCTTCGAGAAGTGCCCCGTCTTCGGCGGGCGGGTCGCCCATGCCAACCTGGACGAGGTGCGCGCACAGCCGGGCGTCCGGGACGTGTTCGTCGTCGAGGGCGGGAGCGACCTGAACGGGCTCCTGGACGGTGTGGCGATCGTGGCGGACAGCTGGTGGGAGGCCAACCGCGCGCGGGGCGCGCTCCGCGTGGAGTGGGAGGAGGGTGCGCACGCGACCGACTCGAGCGAGGGGTTCCGCGCCAGGGCCGCCGAGCTATGGCGGGGCGAGCCCGAGACCGTGGAGCGTCCGGACGGCGACGCCCGCGGGGCGCTCGCGGCCGCTGCGGCGGTCGTCGAGGCGGACTACGACTACCCTTCATCGCGCACGCCTGCCTGGAGCCGATGAACTGCACGGCCCACTACAGCGGTGGCCGGCTGGAGATGTGGGCCCCGTCGCAGGCGCCCGAGCGCGGCCGCGGCATGGTGGCACGGACGCTCGGGATCCCCGAGGAGGCCATCACCGTCAACATCACGCGCTCGGGCGGCGGATTCGGCCGGCGCGTGTACGTCGACTACATGGTGGAGGCAGGGGCGATCGCGATGCGCGTGGACGTCCCGGTCAAGCTTCTCTGGTCGCGCGAGGACGACATCCGCCACGACTTCTACCGCCCCGCCGGCTACCACCGCCTGAGGGGCGGCGTGGACGCGGCCGGCAGGGTCACGGCCTGGAAGAACCACTTCGTGACGTTCGGCGCGCCGGGCGGCACGGCCTGGGCCACAGGGCTCAGCGCCACGGAGTTCCCCGCCCGTTTCGTCGCCAACTACGAGCTCGGCACCTCGTACATACCCTTCAACGTGCCGACCGGCGTACTGCGTGCGCCGCGCAGCAACGGCGTCGCCTTCGCCGTGCAGTCCTTCATCGACGAGCTCGCCCACGCGGCGGGCCGCGATCCCCTGGACGTGAGGCTCGACATGCTCTCGGCCTACAACGGCGGCGACGGCGCGATGGACGGCGCGCGCATGCGGGCCGTGCTGGAATCCGTGGCCGCGCGTTCCGGCTGGGGCCGCACGAGCCGCCCGCGCGGCCGGGGCCGCGGGATCGCGTTCCACTTCAGCCATCGCGGCTACTTCGCCGAGGTGGTCGACGCGAGCGTGAGCCCGACCGGGGCGGTCGCGGTCGAGCAGGTGTGGGTCGTGGGCGACATCGGCAGCCTGATCATCAACCCGAGCGGCGCCGAGCAGCAGGTGCAGGGCGCCGTCCTGGACGGCATCGCGCAGGCGCTCGGGCAGCAGATCACGATCGAGCGCGGCCGCGCCCGGCAGTCGAACTTCCACGACTTCCCGCTCCTGCGCATGAGCCAGGCTCCGCCGGCGATCCACGTGCACTTCGTCGAGTCGGGCGTCTCGCCCACGGGCCTGGGCGAGCCCGCCCTGCCGCCCGTCGTCCCGGCGCTCTGCAACGCCATCTTCGACGCGACGGGCAAGCGCATCCGCTCGCTGCCGCTCTCGGAGCACGACCTGAGCTGGGCTTGAGCGCCCCGCCATGAAGCAGTGGCTCGAGACCCGGGAGGTTCTCGACCGGCTCGCCGAGCTGCTGGAAGACGGGAAGGGAGCCGCGCTCGCGACGGTCGTCGGCGTGCGCGGCTCCGCGTATAGGCGCGAGGGCGCCAAGATGCTCGTGGCCGAGGACGGATCGAGCACGGGCAACGTGAGCGGAGGCTGTCTCGAGGCGGACGTCCGCGAGGTGGCGCTCCGGGTGCTGGGGAGCGGAGCGGCCGAGCTGCGCTCCTTGTGCGGGGGCCCCGTGGTGGGCGCGGGGTGGGATGGGGGGGGGGGCTGCGAGGGGCAGGTCGAGGGGCTGGTCGAGCGCCGCCCGCGCGCGCGCGCGGCCGCGCGCGAGCTCCTGGACGGGGAGGTCCCGTTCGCGAGCTGCTGGGAGCTCGCCCGCCCGGCGCCCCGGCTCGTGCTCACGCGCTCGGGGGCGCGGGGCAGCCTGGACGGCGGAGCGCTCGACGCCCGGGTGGCGGCGCTCGCCCGGAGCCGGCTGGGGGAGGAGGAGAGCGCCTCGGCGGTGCACGCCGTGGCCGGGCGCGACGTCTTCGTCGACGTCTTCACGCCGCCGCCCCGGCTCGTGATCGTGAGCGCGGGCGACGACGCGCGCCCGCTCGCGCGCCTCGCCGCGGAGATCGGCTTCCGCGTGGTCGTGGTCGACCGCCGGCCCGCGCTGCTCACCCCCGAGCGCTTCCCCGGCGCCCGGGAGCTGGTGACGGCGCGCCCCGAGGAGCTCGCCCGCCGCGTGGCCCCCGGCGCCGACACGTACGCGGTCGTGATGACGCACAACTACGTGGACGACCGCGCCTACCTGGGCGCCCTGGCCGCCACGCCGGTCCGCTACATCGGGATGCTGGGCCCCAGGCAGCGGACCGAGCGCATACGCTCCGAGCTGGCCCGGGAGGGCCCCGTCGAGGAGGCCCCGGTGCACGGTCCGGTGGGGCTAGACATCGGAGCCGACGGCCCCGAGCAGGTCGCGCTCTCCGCCCTGGCGGAGATCCTCGCGGTCCGTTCGGGGCGCAGGCCCGTGCCGCTCCGGGAGCGCACCCGGCCGATCCACGTCCCCTCGGGGGCCCATGGCGGCGGCTGAGCCCGGGAGAGTGGCCGGCGTCGTCCTGGCCGCCGGCGCCTCCAAGAGGATGGGCAGGAACAAGCTGCTGCTGGAGCTCGACGGGCAGAGCCTGGTGCGCCGGGCCACGGGGAACGCCGTCCGGGCGGGGCTCTCGCCCGTCGTCGTCGTGGTCGGGTTCGAGGGCGAGCGCGTGCGGCGCGAGCTCAGAGGCCTCAGCCCCATGATCGTCCGCAATCCCGACTTCGACGGCCCGAGCAGTCGCTCCTTCCACGTCGGGCTGGGCGCGCTGCCGCCGGACGTGGAGGGAGCCGTCGTCGTCCTCCCCGACATGGTGCGCGTCTCCTCCGAGACGCTGCGCGCCGTCAAGGACCTGGGGACCGCCGCCCCGCCCGCCCGCCGCCCGCCCCTCGTGGTCTCGCGCTACGGCGGCGTGAGCGCGCCGCCGATCCTGTTCCGGCGCTCTCTCTTCGACGAGCTGCTCGCCTGGGACGGCGAGGGCTGCGGGAAGCCGGTCGTGAGGGCCCACGCCTCGGAGGCCGTCTACGTGGACTGGCCGCCCGAGCTGCTGGACGACGTGGACACGCGGGAGGACTGGAAGCGGCTGGGAGGATGAGCCCGGACGGCGGAGGCCTTCGCCGCCGCGTGGTCAGTCGCCCCGCTTGCGAGTAGCTTAGCTCCGCGGCCGGCCTTCGCCGCCGCGACATCCACTCGAACGACGAGGCAAGCGTGGGAAAGGGTGACAAGCGCACCGCGAAAGGCAAGCGCTACAGGGGCAGCTACGGCAACAGCCTTCCCAAGCCCGCGAAGAAGAGAAGGGCGCAGGGCAAGCAGAAGAAGACCTAGGCGGGCCGGCGCTCCTCCCGGGGCGGCGGGCTCAGCTTGAGCCCGGCGGGGCGGAGCCCTCCTCGTCGCCCTTCTCCGAATACGCGGCGTCGATGATCGCCGGGGCGAAGTAGGCCTTGGGACGCGCGCCCATCAGGTAGTCCACGAGTCCGTGCTCCATCAGCCGCCGTATGTCGGAGGCGGCAGTGGGGCGGGAGCAGCCGGTCCACTCCATGACGTCCCCGGTGTCGAATATGGGACGGAAGAACATGTTCTCGATGATCGGATACATGCGCGGGAGATGGCCTACGGCCTCGGTCATCTCCTGCCGGATGCCGTTCAGCTCGTCGGCCCTCCGCATGGCGTCGACGCACTGCTCCACGGTTCCTCGAAGACAGAACTCGATCCAGCGCGTCCAGTCGCCGTGCGTGCTGACACGGAACATGTTGTCGATGTACTCGTCCTTGTACCGCTCGAAGTACGCGCTCATGTAGAGCCACGGCATCGAGAGCTCGGACCACTCCCGGGTCGTGAGCGAGAGCAGGGCGCGACCGATCCGGCCATTGCCGTCCAGAAACGGATGTATGGCCTCAAACTGGTAGTGGACGATGTAGGACAGGACGAGCGGGTCGAACCGAGAGCCGTGGTGGTACAGGTAGCGCTCGAGACTGTCCAAGCACTCATGGAGGCTCTCGGGGGGAGGCGGAACGTACCGGCGGTCCGATCCCACGTGGACTTGCCGGGCACGGAAAGCACCGCCGGCCGTTCCGCCGCCTCGGGCGTCCTGCATCAGGATCCGGTGCATCTCCCGGATGAGCCTGAGCGAGAGCGGCAACCCGTCCGGCGTCGGGTCGTCCAGCCTGCTGAACCCGTGTCCCAAGCTCATGTCGCAGTTGTAGACCTCGCGCCAGTCATTGACCGGGTCGAGGGCCGCCGAGGGCTTGCCGGGCCTCAGCTCGTAGAGCAGCAGCTGCTCGGCCGTCGCGAACGTTCCCTCGAGGCTGGACGAGCGGAGGGCCTCGCGTTTTCTCAGCGGGATCATGAGGAGGGAAGGGTTTTGCAGGGTCCGGCCTTTCTCATCCAATCGGGCCAGCTTTACCTTGGCCTCCGAGAGGAGCGGCCACAGCTCCGAGGGGAAATCCCACTCGGGAGGCAGGGGATCGGGTATGAACGCCCAGTCCCGGCCTCCGGGCGTCGTGATGCGGACCAGCCTCCCCGTCCTCGAGTCCGTGAATCTCGAAGCGTCCATCACTCGCTCCCTCGTCGCTGCCGCTAGAGATGAAAAATTATATCGATATTATTTTCGTAACACCTGTAGTATGTAAAATACTACGGCGTTTATTTTCTATAGCAAGTCTAGATGGAAAGGCCGACACGCATGTGGCCCCGCCACCCCACACGGCCTGTCGGCCGAGGTGCGGGGCTCGGCGACGGGCCCCCGCCGGAGCGGAGACGGCGCTTTCGGCCCCGCTCGCGCTTCCGGTAAGTTGCTCTTCCAGTCCCGCTTCATGGGCTCGGGCGAGAGCACACCGACTGCGCGGGTGAGCGAGGGACGAGATGCCGGACGGACGGACAGGGGCGCCCGGCGGCGGGCCGGGAGACGTCGCCGGCCAGGCGGGCGAGGCGACTGCGGGTACCGAGGTCGTGACGGTCCGGGCCCCGGGTGCCCGCCTGTCTGTCCGCGTGGCCGGGCCGCGTGACGGCCCCGTGCTCGTGCTCCTGCACGGTTTCCCGCTGAACGGGAGCGTGTGGGACGATCAGCTGGCTGCGCTGTCGGACCGCTGGCTCGTGATCGTGCCCGATCTCAGGGGTCACGGCCGGAGCGAGGCCGGCGACGGGCAGTACACGATCGACTTCATGGTCGACGACCTGTTCACGGTGCTGGACGAGATCGTGCCGCCCGCCCGAGCGGCGGGCCGGCACGTTCCCGTGGTGGCGGGCGGGCTCTCGATGGGGGGCTACGTGGTCCTGCGCGCGGTCGAACGCGAGCCCGAACGCTTCCGCGCGCTCGTGTTGGCCAACACGAGGAGCGCAGCCGACACGGATCACACGCGCTTCAAGCGCTTCGACGCGGTGCGGGCGGTGCGCGAGCGCGGGCTCGGGCGCTACGCCGAGATGTTCGTGAAGACCTCGCTCGGAGAGACCACCCGCAGGGAGCGGCCCGACGTGGTGGGGGCCGTCGAGCGGATCGTGCTGGCGAGCGATCCCAGGGGCCTGGTCGGCGCCCAGCTGGCGATGGCCTGCCGCACCGACACGACCGAGGCGCTCGAGCTGCTCCGCATGCCCACGCTCGTGATCGCGGGCGAGCAGGACATGATCACGCCCGCCGACGATGCCCGCGAGATGGCGACGCGCATCGCCGGGGCTCGCCTGGTGATCATCCCGCGGGCGGGCCACACGACCGCCCTGGAGGCGCCCGGGGAGTTCACCCGCGCGCTCGAGGGTTTTCTGGACGGCCTGCTCTAGGGATCGCGCGGGGAGTCTGGGGGAGCGCCTTGCTGCTCCTCCGGCTTTCGGGCGAGATTTCTCCGTAGCGACCCACCCCCCACCCCCTGAAGCCGCGGGCGGAGCGCCCGGACGAGGACTGCGAGGGACTGTGAGCACCGTTACCACGCGCACCGACGCCTTGCTCGAGGAGGTCGACCGCTACAGCGCCGCCAACTATCTGCCCCTGGACGTCGTCATCGAGCGCGGCGAGGGCGTCTGGGTGTGGGACGTCGAGGGCCGCCGCTACCTGGACATGCTGTCGGCCTATTCGGCCCTCAACCAGGGGCACCGCCACCCGGCCATCGTCGGCGCCGCGCTGCGCCAGCTGGAGCGCCTCACGCTCACCTCGCGCGCGTTCCACAACGACCAGCTCGGCCACTTCCTGCGCGAGCTCTGCGAGGCGACGGGCTTCGAGCGGGCGCTCCCGATGAACTCGGGGGCGGAGGCCGTCGAGACCGCGATCAAGATGGTCCGGAAGTGGGGCTACCGGGTGAAGGGCGTCCCTGACGGGCAGGCCGAGATCATCGTCTGCGACAACAACTTCCACGGGCGCACGACGACGATCGTGGGCTTCAGCTCCGAGGCCGGCTACAGGGACGGATTCGGGCCGTTCACGCCGGGCTTCCGCGTGGTTCCCTTCGGCGACGCCGACGCTCTGGCCGCGGCCGTGACCGACCGCACGGTCGGCGTGCTGGTGGAGCCGATCCAGGGCGAGGGCGGCGTGGTGGTCCCGCCCGACGGCTACCTCGCGCGCGTGCGCGAGATCTGCGACCTCTCGGGCGCCGCGCTCGTGCTGGACGAGATCCAGACCGGGCTCGCCCGAACGGGCCGGCTGTTCGCCTGCGAGTGGGAGGGCGTGCGCCCGGACGTGCTCGTCGTGGGCAAGGCGCTCGGCGGCGGCATCTATCCGGTCTCGGCGGCGCTCGCCGACCGGGAGTTCATGGACGTGTTCCGGCCGGGCGAGCACGGCTCGACCTTCGGCGGCAACCCGCTGGCCGCCGCCATCGGCCGCGCGTCGCTGGGCGTGATCCTGGAGGAGCGGCTGTCCGAGCGCGCCGACGAGCTCGGACGCTGGTTCATGGGCGAGCTGCGCCGGATCGAGACGCCGCACGTCAGGGAGGTGCGCGGGCGCGGGCTCATGATCGGGGTGGAGATCGAGGAGTCGTCGGGGACGGCGCGCCCCTACTGCGAGGCGCTCAAGGAGCGGGGGATCCTGGCCAAGGAGACGCACCGCCAGGTGATCCGCTTCGCGCCGCCGCTCGTCGTGTCGCGCGAGGTCCTGGCCGAGGCTCTGGGGCCGATCCGCGAGGTCCTGGCCGCCTAGGCCGTCCGCGGGCTCGGGAGGCGTCGTGCGCTCACCACTCGACTTGGCCTTCCTTCGACGTGTCGACCTCCTGCGCGTCGCCCGTGCCGAAGAGCGCCTCCTCGAGCTGGGCGTAGAGGAAGTCGCGCGCCTCGCTGTCGCGCACGTCGAGCCCGTAGTGGTTGATGAGGCGCGTCTGGTGCTGAAGCCACGCCTGCCAGCAGTCGGCGCAGATCTGGGCGCCGATGCGTGCGCCGAGCTCGCCCTTGAAGGGCGGCCGCTCGAGCGGGGGGGCGTCCTCCCTGTCGCAGCGGCGGCATGCGATCGTCTCCATGGCGGCGCTTACCCGTCGGGGCGGCGGCGGGTCCGGAGCTCCGTTCCCGGGCGGGCGGTGGGGCCGTGAGACGCGCGGCGGTGGTCGGCACGGGGTTCTATGTGCCGGAGCGGGTCGTGACGAACGACGAGCTCTCGCGCTACATGGACACGTCGGACGCGTGGATCCGCGAGCGGTCGGGAATCGAGGAGCGGCGCTGGGCGAGCGAGGGCACGACGTGCGCCGGGATGGCCCGCCGCGCGAGCGAGATGGCGCTCACGGAGGCGGGACTCCGTCCGGGGGCGGTGGACGCGATCCTGCTCGCCACGCTGTCGCCCGATCACGCCTTCCCCGGCACCTCGGCGTTCCTGCAGCGCGAGCTCGGGCTCACCGGCATCCCCGCGCTCGACGTGCGTGCCCAGTGCACGGGCTTCGTGTACGGGCTCTCGGTCGCCGACGCGTGGGTGCGCGTGGGTCAGTACCGCACCGTGCTGCTGGTCGGAGTCGAGATCCAGTCGACCGGGCTGGACGTCTCGACCCGGGGGAGGGACATGAGCGTGCTGTTCGGCGACGGCGCGGGCGCCGTGGTGCTCCAGGCGACCGAGGATCCGGACCGCGGCGTGCTCTCGACGCACCTGCACGCCGAAGGCCAGAACGCCGAGATCCTGTGGTGCGAGTTCGAGTCGAGCGCCAGCCACCCGCGCATCAGCCGGGAGGCCCTCGACGAGGGGCGCCACTACCCGAGCATGGTGGGCAAGGAGGTCTTCCGCCACGCGGTCGCGCGCATGTCGGAGGCGGTCGAGGAGGCGCTGGGCGCGAACGGGCTCGCCGCCTCCGACATCGACCTGCTGATCCCGCACCAGGCCAATCTGAGGATCTCGCAGATGGTGCAGAGGCGGCTCGGGCTCACGGAGGGGCGCGTCTTCAACAACATCCAGCGCTACGGCAACACCACGGCCGCGACCATCCCCATCGCGCTCGCCGAGGCGGTGCGGGAGGGACGCCTCGAGAGGGGGGACCTGCTGTGTCTGGCGGCGTTCGGCTCCGGCTTCACCTGGGGGAGCGCCCTGATCCGGTGGTAGGCCGGCCCCCCGGGGCACTGCCCGCCTTGTTCCGCCCTGTCCGCTGGCCGCTCCGCCGCCGCTCCCGTCCGGCCCTCGGCGGGGTCGTGGACGGAGGACATCGATTTCGCTACCGTTTCTGCCTCTGTGTCGTCGCTTCCCAAGGGGGGCCCAGATGGCGATTCTCAACAAGAAGCAGCTGGCCCATATCGAGAATAGGCTGCTGGAGGAGCGCGCCCGCGCCCTCCGCTCGCTGGGGCTGTTCGACGAGATGGCCAAGGCCGATCGCGAGTCCGGCGACTCCGATCTGTCGGTCTACACCGACCACATGGCCGACCAGGGCACCGAGGCGATGGAGCGCGAGAAGGCCGCGCTCTTCGCGACCAAGGAGGGACGCTATCTCTACCGGCTGGAAGAGGCGCTCCGGCGCCTGTACAACAGTCCGGCCAAGTTCGGGGCCTGCCACACGTGCGGGAAGCCGGTCGGGTTCGAGCGCCTCGACGCCCTGCCGCACGCCCGCTACTGCATCGGCTGCAAGCTGAAGGAAGAGGCGGCGGCCTAGGGCGTCGTCCCCTCCCGGCCCGGGACGGGGCGCGCGCCCGGGCGCTTCAGGCGAGCGCGGCGAGCAGCGCCGCCCCGAGGAGTTCGGCCTGCCACTTCCTCAGCCCGGCGACTTCCGCGAGCTCGGCCAACGATCGGGGCCTCCGGCGCGCGAGCTCCAGCAGCAGCGCATTGGGCAGCAGCACGCCGCGCTCGATCTCCAGCTCCTCGGCCCAGCGGTTGCGCACCCGCTTCAGCCGCTCCGCGCGCTGCTCGACGTCTTGCGGCGGGCGGAGCGCTCCGCTCCGGTGCGGGTAGCCGGTCAGCTCCGTTTCGGGAAGCTGTGCCACGCGGGCGAGGCGCCGGAGGAGGTCCGCTCCCTCCCGGCGGGCGAGCTCGGAGTTCATCCCCCTGACGGCCTTGAGCTCGCTCACGCTGGCGGGTGCGTCGGCCGCGATCTTCACGAGCGTATCATCGCCGGCCACGCGGAACGGCGCGCGGTCGCGCGCGCGTGCGATCCGGTCCCGCCACGCGAGCGCCTGGCGGAGCGCCGTGACCTCGCGCGGGCCGAGCTCGCGGGCGCCGCGCACGCGGCACGCCGGATCCTCGCCCCCCCCCTCCTCACTCCAGCACGTGCGCTCGAGGAGCCGGCATTCCTCGTCCGCCCACTCGAGGCGGTCCGCCCGCTCGAGCCTCGCGCGCAGCCGGTCCGCGAGCGCGGCGAGGTGCTCCGTGTCGGCGGCCGCGTATTCGAGCATGTCGCCCGGGAGCGGCCGCCGGGCCCAGTCGGCGCGCTGATGCTTCTTGGAGAGCTTCACGCCGTGGTAGCGCTCGAGCAGCGCCGCGAGGCCGGTCGATTTCTCGCCGAGCAGGGCCGCCGCCACCTGCGTGTCGAAGAGGCCCCGCACGCTCAGCCCGAGGTCCCGGTCGAGCAGCCGGAGATCGTAGTCCGCTCCGTGCATCAGCACTTGGGTCTCGGGATCGGCGAGCGGGCCCCTGAGGGCCGGGGCGGGATCGAGGGCCAGCGTATCGACGATGTGCGTGGCCGACGACGTCGTGAGCTGCAGCAGGCAGAGCCGGTCGGAGTAGCGGTGGAACCCGGAGGCCTCGCAGTCGAGCGCGATGCGGCGCTCCCGGCCGAGGCCCCGGCACAGTCGGTCGAGGCCCGCCGGGTCGTCGATCAGGCGGAAGCGCATTCGGGAGGGGCACCCCCTCGGTGGTGGTCCGGCGCCGCTCCGTCCGCGGACGGACGGGCGCGGCCCGCGAGCTTCCTACTCCGGCGTCCCGGCCCCGTTCCGGCGCCGGGAGCCGGCCGGCTCCCGCTTCCCGGACGGTCGCGCTCCGGCGGGGCGGGCGGGGAAGGGTCCCCGGCGCTCCGGCGATTCCGCCCGGCCCGCCGGGGGCGTACCCTTAAGGCACACGCGTCCCGAGCCGCCGCCACGATGCGGATGGAGCAGCTCTGAAGCTCACCTTTCTGGGCACCGGCACGTCGTTCGGCATCCCCGTGCTGGGATGCGACTGCGATGTATGCCGTTCCGACGATCCCCGCGACCGGCGCACCCGGAGCGGCGCCCTGCTCGATCTGCCGGGTGGGCGCCTGCTCGTGGACACGCCCCCCGAGCTCCGCGTCCAGCTGCTCCGCGAACGGGTCGGCGCCCTGGACGGCGTCTGGATCACGCACACGCACGCCGACCACGTTCACGGGATCGACGACCTCAGGATCTTCTCGGCGAAGCGTCCCCTCACGATGTGGGTGCCCGACATGCACCGCCGCTCGCTCGAGACGCGCTTCCCCTACATCTTCGACCCGGCGGCCGCGACGCAGCCGGGCACGACCAGGCCCGAGGTCGAGGTCCGCTCGCTGCGCCCCCTGGAGCCCGTCCCCGTGCTGGGCGCCGACCTGGTGCCGCTGCCGGTCCCGCACGGCGCGACGACCGTGTTCGGCTTCCGCGTCGGCTCCCTGGGCTACGTGACCGACGGCAAGGCGCTGCCTCCGCCGACGCTCGCCGCCCTCGCGGGCGTGCGCACGCTGGTCCTGAACGCGCTCTGGTGGGGCAGTCCGCACCCCACGCACTTCAACATCGAGGAGGCGATCGCGGCCGCCCGCGAGGTCGGCGCCGAGCGCACGTTCCTCGTGCACCTGACGCACCGGGTCGGCCACCGGGAGCTGGAGCGCGACCTGCCCGCGGACGTGCGGCCCGCCTACGACGGACTGAGCGTCGACGTCCGGTGAAGCTCCCCGTGCTCGACGCGAACCTCATGCTCCGCCCCGCGCTGGGCGAGTCGGGGCTCGACCCGGCCCGGCTCGAGGGCGAGCTGGCGGAGCGCTTCCGGGCCGCTCACGCCCGGGTCGAGGCCCGTCGCGCGGAGGGCGAGATCGGCTTCCTGGACCTGCCCCGGGCCGTCCAGGCGAGCCGGCGCGTGCAGGAGCTCGCGGACTCGTTCGGCCAGCTCTTCGAGAACGTCGTCGTGGTGGGGATCGGCGGCAGCGGGCTGGGCGCCGTCATGTTGCGCGACGCGCTCTTGGCTCCCCGCTGGAACGAGCGCACGGCCGAGGAGAGGGACCATTTCCCCAGGCTCTACGTGCTGGACAACCCCGATCCCTCCACGGTCTCCTCGCTCCTGGACGGCCTGGAGCTCGGCCGGACGCTGTTCAACGTGGTCAGCAAGTCGGGCTCGACCGCCGAGACCATGGCGCTCTACCTGGTCGCGAGGGAGCGGCTCGCGCGCCGGGTCGAGCCGGAACAGGTCCGGGCCCACTTCCTGTTCACGACCGATCCGGACCGGGGGGCGCTCCGCCGGATCGCGGAGGCGGAGGGGATCGCCACGCTCGCCTTGCCCCCCAACGTCGGCGGCCGCTACTCGGTGCTCTCTCCGGCGGGGCTGTGGCCCGCGGCGGCGACGGGAGTGGATGTGGACGCCCTGCTCGCGGGCGCCCGCGCGATGGCCGAGCGCTGCATGGGCGAAGCGCTGCTCGCCAACCCGGCGGGGCTCTTCGCCACGCTCCTCCACGCCGCGGACGTCGAGCAGGGCAGGAGCGTCCACGTGCTCATGCCGTACAGCGACCGGCTGCGCTCGCTGGCGCTCTGGTTCCAGCAGCTGTGGGCGGAGTCGCTCGGCAAGGAACTCAAGGGTCCAACGCCGCTGCCCGCCCTGGGCGCGAGCGACCAGCACTCGCAGGTGCAGCTCTTCATGGAGGGGCCCCACGACAAGGTGGTCGTCTTCGTGGCGGCGGCCGAGGGCGGTGAAGGGGTCCCGATCCCAAGCCTGCACGGCGAGACGGAAGAGCTCGGCTACCTGGGCGGCCACACGCTGGGCGCCCTGCTGGACGCGGAGCGGCGCGCGACCACGGAGGCGCTCCGCCGGGCCGGCCGCCCGAGCCTCACGCTCGAGCTCGGGCGGCTCGACGCCTACTCGGTGGGAGCGCTCTCGATGCTCTTCCAGATCGCGACCGTGTACGCGGGAGCGCTCTACGGCGTGGATCCGCTCGACCAGCCCGGGGTGGAGCTGGGCAAGCGCCTCGCGTGCGGGCTCCTCGGACGCGCGGGCTTCGAGGCGCCCGCGGCCGGAAACGGCGATCCCCGGTGGCGGGTATAGTACGGTGGAGTGTGCACGGAAGACTCGGGGCCCCCCTGGGGGGCCGGTCGTGACCCGGAAGGAGGACTGAATGCGTGACGATCAAGTATCCTACGTCGTGTTCGAGCGCGACCGCGGCGGCGTCGGCTCGTTCTTGCTGGGCGCCCTGCTGGGCGCCGGGCTGGCCCTGCTGTTCGCGCCCCAGAGCGGCGCCGAGACGCAGGAGGAGCTCCGCGCCGGGGCGCGCAAGCTGAAGGAGCAGGCCACGGAGCGCGTGCGCCAGGTGCAGGAGGACCTCGAGAGCCGGCTCGATCACGCCTACGCCGAGGTGCAGGCGCGAGTGGACGGCGTCAAGGGCGCCGTCGAGACCGGCCGCCAGGCCGCGCGCCAGGCGCGCGAGGAGCTCGAGCGGCGGCTCGAGCAGTCCAAGGCCGCCTACCGGGCGGGCGTGGAGGCGGCGCAGGCGGAGACCGCCGAGCCGGCGCCGCCCGAGGACGAGAAGGGGTGAGACAGGCGCTCCTCTCGGCCGGGGCGCTGGCCGCCCTGGCCTGGCTCGCGGCCCCGGCCCGCCCGGCCGCGGCCCAACCGATCGCGGCCCAACCGATCGCGGGCCTCGCCGCGGACGAGGTCGTCTACCGCAGCGGGCTGTTCGAGGAGGCTCCCCCTATCCACGAGCCGCTGGTGCCGGGCGGCGCGCGCTACGTCGTCGTGCACCTGGCCCAGAACCGGGTCTACGTCTTCGAGGGTGAGCGGGCGGTCTGGGCGGCGCCCGCCGGGACGGGCACCGGGTTCAGGCTCCAGAGCGGGGAGCGACGGTGGCGGTTCTCGACCCCGCGCGGTCTCATGCAAGTGCGTCGCATGGAGAAGGACCCCCTCTGGGAGGCGCCCGACTGGTACTACGTCGAGCGCGGGCTCGAGCCGCCGCCGCCCAACCACCCGTCGCGCACGATGGAGGGCGTCATGGGCACGACGGCGATCTTCCTGGGCGACGGGATCGCGATCCACGGGACCAACCGGCCCGAGCTGCTCATGGATCCGGACCCCGAGGCGCGCCGCGTCTCGCACGGATGCATACGGCTCACCAACGAGCACGCCCGCGAGCTGATGCACATGATCGACGTGGGCACGCTGGTGCTCATCTACTGAGTCCGGCGGGCGCGCGGGGCCCCGCCGCCCTACCTTCTCGTTCTTTCCTGTCCATCTTCGAGCGTCCGCCGCCCGCGGCGGGCGGCCCGAGGCGAGTTGCGAGCCCGAACATGGCGGATTCCGACGCAAGGAAAGTGGTCGCCACGAACCGGAAGGCCCGCCACGACTACGAGATCCTGGAGACCCTGGAGGCGGGCCTGGTGCTCAAGGGGCCGGAGGTCAAGTCGCTGCGCGCCGGCAAGGTCGGCTTCCGCGACGCGTTCGCGCGCGTGAGCGGGGCCGAAGTCTGGCTGCACAACCTCCACATCTCGCCCTACGAGCAGGCCAACCGCTTCAACGAGGATCCACTGAGGACGCGCAAGCTGCTGCTCGGCAGGGGCGAGATCCGCCGCCTGATCGGCAAGGTCGAGGAGAAGGGCCTCACGCTGGTGCCGCTGGAGCTGCACTTCCGGCGGGGCTTCGCCAAGGTGACGCTCGGGCTGGCACGCGGCCGCAGGCTCCACGACAAGCGCGAGAAGCTGAGGCGCGAGATCCAGGACCGGGAAGCGCGCCGCGCCATGGAGGAGCGCAGGTGAGGCGACGGACGGCCCCGGGCCGCCGCTTGGGCGGAGCCGCCCCCAGGCGGTGCCCGCCCGCGCGCCTGGGGCGCCTCGTCGCCGCCTCCGCGCTCATGGCCGCCCCCTTGGGCTGTGTCTACTTCAACGGGCTCTACAACGCCGGGCGCGCGTACGAGGACGCCGAGCGGGCCCGGCTGGCCGGCCAGGACAGCCTCGCCGAGGCCGGCTACCGGCGCGCGCTCGCGGGCGCCCAGCGGAGCTACGACCGCGACCCCCAAGGCCGGTGGTCCGACGACGCGCTCTACCTGCTCGGACGCGCGCGCCTGCGCGCGGGCGACCTGGCGGGCGCCAGGGAGGCGCTCGAGCGGGCGCGCTCTGCCTCGACCGGGCGGGACGTGCGTCTCGGGGCGACCATGTATCTCGGGGCCATCGCGCTCGAGCGCGGCGAGAGGGGCGGGATCGAGCTGCTGGACTTCGCGCTCGCGGGGCTCGGGCGGGGGGCCGTCCGCGGCGAGGGCCACCTCCTGCGGGCGCGTCACCTGCTGGGGCTGGGCGAGGCCGCCCTCGGGTGGGCGGAGCTCGAGCGGGCGAGGCTCGAGGACCGCTCGCTCGCGGTGCCCGCGGCGCTCGAGTGGCTGAGCTCGGGCGTCGGCGCCCGCGACGAGGCGCGCTCTCTCGAGGCGATGGCGGCGCTCCTGGCCGAGCCGGCGGCCGCGCTCCGCGCCGACACGATCGAGGCGCTGGCGCTCCGGCACGCGGAGCTCGGGGGCTCGGG
>JAPPGF010000040.1 GCA_028875075.1 Gemmatimonadota bacterium
CCAACTGCCACTTCGAGTCAGGCCGGTCCCCGCGATAGCACACAGCTTGTACCCAGGCGTTCGGCAGCCATTTTCTTGGATCCTCTGCCGCCAACAGGACGCCCCCCACGGTTGCCCGCAGCGTTCCCTGCGAGTCGCTTTTCACGAACTTTAGCTTCGTCAACGCGACCTCGGGCGCGTCGTCGATGCGAGAACTCACATATTGCCGCCACGATTCTCGCTGCAGACTGTTGACGCCGGTGCCACGAACTATTTGCGTGTCGGTCGATGCGGCGTCGGACTGTCCCCGCACTTGCGTCAACCGCCGGATTGCGGCCGAATCCATCTGGCACTTCGTGTCCCCCGGCCGACGAAAATAGCCGCCCGGCGAACGGTAAACCGTCACACCCTCCGGAATCTCGACTACCAGGGCACCGCCGCTTACAGACTCTGGCGCTTGTATCCGGAAAATCCGGTAGTCGAGCGGCGGCTTCACGGAGTCAGTGCAGATTTCAGCTACCAAGTTCGCGAGTTCATCAAGTTGCGTCGCATCGAGCCCCTGTGGCAGTCGGTCATCCGTGACTCCCAGAACGAGCCGCCCTCCGCTGGCGTTGCCAAATGCCGCTAGTTCGTCCGCGAGCGGAGCCCGCCGTGGTGCCGAGACCTTAGCGCCACGGAACTCGACCGCCTTCAACTCCAGTTCCGCATCCTCGCCCAGTGCGACTTGCGCCCACAGCCGTGAGGAGTCGATCGGCATCACGTTAATTCCGTTGGCCGCATTCGACGAGTGATATCTCGGCTTGCGACCGCTTTGACCAGTCTCTCGTGATCTTGTACCCGCAACTCTCCGGAGACCAGCTTCGGCAGCAGGGTATCGCGAAAAGTAGCAAGGGTTCGAGTTTCCCGCTGATTCGCTTGTAGTCGGTTCAGCAGAGGTGCTACCAACGAGGAAAACGCGGTGCGAATATCTGAGTCGGGTAGTGCTAGGGCACTGTCTAGCACGACCTTTGGATTCACGGCCGGATATGCCCCACCGTCCGCGAGGTGCGCCAAGCGGTCGATGGCGTCGTGGGAAGTGGCCGTGCACCAGACGATTTCTCGTTCAATGGGGTCCGTGGGACGCAACACGGCAAAGCCGGTGCTGCCCGTCAGATCATCTCGGTCAATAAGTGCAAACGACCTGTTTCCCGGCCTAACCGTGCCTACGATGGTGTCGCCCTGGCGCAACACACGACGGGCGCGGCTCGGCGCTTCCCCCCAAGAGTAAATCTGGATCTCATTGATGTCGCCCCCCTTCGTCTTCGCCAAGTCGACATAGAGGATTCGATCCGGGGCGGTGCGATTGCTCCACGACTCCGGATTCAGACAGGCGACTTCAGCAAGCGTGCCGGCACGCCACCCCTCCGGAATCTCGCCCAGTTCCGAGTCCACCAGCCGGTCGGAGAACAGGTCGGCGACTTTCTTCGGCAGTCCAGTATCTCGGCCTTCCATCTTGGCCCGCACAGGGTCGAAGTCGACGAACCAAGACTTGAACAGCGCCCGCGCCATCGCCTCCAGCGTCGCGTTCATCCGCCGGTTCAGCTCGATCTTGTCGTCCAGCGTGCCGAGGATCTGGGCGATGGCGCGTTGCTCGGGGAGGGAAGGGAGGGGGACTTGAAGCTCGGATATGGCCTTTCCGGTCAGGTGCTTTATGGTTGTCCCCGTGAAGTATCGTTCCAGAGCACCGTTGCGGCCTGCTAGCAGAAACCAGTAGTGCAGGAAACGGTTGTCCAGTTGGTCTCCCGCACGGATTCGATGAAGTGCTTTCTGTATCTTCATTCCCGGCAACTCGTCCTTCCAGATGGCGCAGCGGCCGGGTTCGCCACCTTCACAGACGACGAGATCGCCGTATTTCAGTCCGTATCGATCGTGCTCGTGGTCCTCAAAACGCATCCGACCAAGTTCTCTGGTGTCAAAGCTTCCCCACCGGACATTCTTGTTCCCAAGGTAGGGCAACAGTTCGCCTCGGTTCTTGCGTTGGTCGAGCATCTTGCCCAAGCAGGATTCGGCATGATCGCCAAGGCGGACCATCGGCCAGTTGTCTGGAGCAGCGTGAGTGGAACGCGGCTGCGTGTACCATTCGACGCCTTCACGCCAGACACGTTCCCGCAGCGTCCGGTCTTGGATCGAGTCGTACAGCACCAGATCAACGGACTGAGCCACTGGGATCTCATCCACCGCTGCGGAGAGACGGGCCTGATCGACAAGCGTTAGCTGGCGTCCGAACAACACGATGTTCACGTCCGGCGACGCTCCTCCAGCACCTGTCGCATGTGGATTGAAACACAGGGCCCGTTCCACGCGATCGTTGGCCGCGATCTCGGCGACGATTGCCTCTCGATGCTCATCCTCAGGACTGTCCGTCATTTGTGCCGCTTGGCGTCCAGAATCCTGATTGGTCGCAGCAAGGCCCGGCGGAAGAGTGCCGCGGTCTGTGTCTCCGCACCCCGTTCCTCCCCAGTCCATTCCCGGTGCTGGACTCTCACTCATCACTACGTAGTCGCGCTCTATCTCGCGGTGGAACCGCTCCGGCAGGCGATCCCAATCGTGAACCTCTACTAGGAATGGGATGGTCGACTCGCGAACCGCATTCTCGAAACCGCGCAACCGGTCGG
>JAPPGF010000038.1 GCA_028875075.1 Gemmatimonadota bacterium
GATCCTGGGCCACTGGATCCTGGGAGTAGCCCTGAGCGCCGTATCCTTCATGGGGATCTTCGGCCTGAGCGGCGTGGTCGTTAACGATTCCTTGGTCATGATCGACTTCATCGATCAGAAACTCCGGGAAGGCGCCCCGCCGAGAACCGCGATAATGGAGGGTGCAAAGGGCCGCTTTCGTCCGATCATGCTGACGTCTCTGACTACTTTCCTCGGCTTCACGCCCCTGATACTGGAACGCGCGATTCAAGCCCAGTTCTTGATCCCCTTTGCTGCATCGCTGGGTTTCGGGATCCTCTTCACCACGGCTATACTGATGATGCTCGTGCCCGCTCTATGCACGATTCATTTGCGCGTGATCTCTCGCACGAGGAGTGCATGATCGGTACGTTGTCAACGGTGGACTCCAGGTCCCTCGAGAGACAGGAATCCACTGTGGCGAGGAGCACCGAAGAATTCTTTCGTGAGTCGGATCCTGGTCTGCTCGAGGAAACCATCCCGGAGCTGGATCGACACTCGGATTCGCAAGACGTGGAGGACATCTTTGGTTCCCGAGCTCGGTTGAAGGGGAGGTTTCTGCGCTCCCAAGGCCCAAAATGACAAGAGACCAGAAAAACTTGTACGTACGGCAGTTATAGACTCTATACAATAAGGCAAGTGGCCTTATACAAGTGACCTTGTAGTGTCGAGATAATGCACGGAGGACTGGGCTAATGGACGTTATCGCAGAACGTTTGAAGACCCAATCTCTAACTCTTACCGAAGAACTCGTCCTGATGCTCCTCAACGAGGAGAATGGATACTTTCACCAAGTACCGGGATGGCAATTGAACTGCGCTGTTGCCGGTGCGGCGCTCGCGGAACTGTCCCTCCTGTCGCGCATCGACACGGATATCGAATCACTGTTCCTTGTGGACGCCACTGAGACGGGAGATGCAACTCTCGACCCCATTCTCAAGGAAATCGCAAGTGAACCGGATCAGCACACTGCTCAGTACTGGATTGAGAGGCTCGCTCCTCGCGCGGAGTCAGTCATCGAGTCGACTCTGGATCGTCTGGTCGAGCTGAAGATCCTGGAATATCACGAGGGCGGGTTTTGGACCCTGGCTCGTACCGTCTGGCAGACAGAACTGTACGGCAACCCCGAGGAGGGCACCGTAGGCCAGTTCATCAAGACGCGAATTGGCAAGATTATCTTTACGGACGAGATCCCGGACCCGAGAGACGTCATCATCATCTGCCTCGTCGATACGTGCGACGTCTTTCGGTCCATATTCGAGCTGGATGACGATGCGGAGGAACGCATCAAGTTGATCTGTAAGATGGACACTATCGGCCGATCCATCGCCGCTGCGGTCTCCGAGAGCCTCGTCGGCCCGATCCGTAGACATACCGCTTTCGCCAAGAAAATCCCGACGGTTTCGCTGCCCAAGCTGCTGCTCAACCCGCATGTCCGAGACGGCAACCTGAACGCGCTCTTCGGGAACCTCGCGGAGGAGTACGGCCCGGTGTTCCAGATCCGTCCTCCCTTCTCGAAGCGCATGATCTTCCTGGCCGGACTCGAAACGAATGAATGGGTGCACAAGCGCGGGCGCAGATACCTGAGAACCAGGGATTACTTCACCGACTTTGAGAAAGTCTACGGCGCGGTCGGCGTTCTCCCCGCCTTGGACGGGGCCGACCACTTCCGGCTTCGCAAGTTCCTGTCGCCGTCCTATTCCCGGGCGCGGCTCGGAGGGCAGCTGGACCAGCTCTACGACAGGGGACGCGCGTACATGTCGACGCTGACGGTCGGGGATTCCTACCGCGCCACGTCCATGAGCCGGGCAATGGTGAACGCCCAGCTATCGCCGCTGTTCATCGGCGTCGACACGCAAGATCTCATGGCCGACCTGATGGTTTACAAGGAACGGGCGCTCAGCGTGCACATCGCCAAGACCCTGCCCAAGTTCACGCTGCATACCCCGGGCATGAGACGTCGGGCGGCAGTCCTGGACACGCTGATGGAACGGGTCTTGAGGGCCCATAGTTCCGCCCAACGGGCGGACAGCCCGCGGGACCTGGTGGACGATTATCTCAGCCTCCACGCCAGTGATCCGCAGTTTCTCCCGGAGTCCAACCTGCTCTTCGCTTTTTCCGCGGCCCTGATTGCTAGCGTGTACCTCGGCGACACGTTCAGCCTCCTGGTCTACGCCATGGCGTCGCAGCCGGCCCTCTACGATAGGATCCGGGCGGAGGCGGATGCCCTGTTTGCCAAGGGTGACCCCGAGAGAGAGGACTTGACCCCCGCCAACATCGACGTGACGCACCGCTTCCTCATGGAGTGCCTGCGCATGTACCCGATCGTGCCCATGTCTATTCGGAACGTGATGAATACCTGCATGGTCGAGGACTACGAGCTGCCCGTGGGGGAACGGATCCACATCGCCATGACCGCCACGCACTACATGAGCGAAGTCTTTTCCGAGCCCTACAAGTTCGACATCGACCGCTTCCTTCCGTCGCGTCGTGAGCATCACAGCATGGGGTTCGCCCCGTACGGGCTGGGTACGCACAGGTGTCTCGGCACCCAGTGGATGGAG
>JAPPGF010000001.1 GCA_028875075.1 Gemmatimonadota bacterium
AGACGATGACATGTTCATAAACCCCATTTCGCTATGTTACTGAAAGTCGAAGCTTTCCTGATTCGGATTCGCTGTTAACGGACGTCGCCCGGAAAGTCCGGCCAGAACGTCCGGACTGTCGAGCGCGTCTTCCCGTATGATCCAGGGCGCGCCCTTGCAGGCCTGGCGGGCAGGAAGCACACCAGAGCGGATCAACCGGCGGACGGTTGCGGGATCCGCGGAAAGCCGTTCGGCGGCCTCTGACAGGATCAGTTCTCCTCTCTCCTGGCGTTCGCCCTTGCGATAGACGGCAACGCCGTGACTGGACCGGAAGCTGCAGACTCGGCTCTTGGTCCAGCCGTTGCCCTTGCCGGTCTTCCTGCCCAGGCGGTTGAGAAGCCCGGCAATCAGTTCATCCGGCAGGGAACGGGCCAGATCCCGGATCAGGTCTCCGGTTTCCGCATCGGTCGACCACCGGTGCTCGCCCGTGCGTCTGCGACGGACGACCAGTTCCGTATGATCGCCGCCCTTCCAGTGCAGCAACAGGTGGGTTTCCTGACCCTTGATTGTCGCGGTGATCTCCACGAGCACCGCGCGAAGGATACGCTTGCGGAGCTCCGGCGTTGCCCTGTCATGGTTCCAGGCCCGCTCCAGGTCGTCGCCCAGCGAAAGCCAGGCTTCGCGTTCCTCGGGTGTCAGCGCCTCGGTCTGGCGGGCACCCTCAAGTGCCTGCAACCGGGCTTCGCAGGTCTGAACCCTGGCAAGGCAATCCTCCCATTTCCGGGCCAGGTTGTGGAACACGTTGTGGTTGCCGGGTTCGACCGCATTGAACTGCGCCTCGGCACGGTCCGCCTGGTAACGGGCTTCCGCAAGCGCCGATTCCGCCAGACGGACTTCCGCATCATCCCGCGTGTCCCGCACAGCCATCGCCGCCAGGGCCGCCTCGATGCCGAGAGGCTGCAAGGCTTCCATCACCGCCTCGCCGACGGCCGCGTCGACGGCAACCGCACCAAACCCGATGCAGCTCTGCCGTTCGCGAACCGAGCCCAGGCAACGATAGCGGATCGCCTTGCCGTTGTCCCGAACCTGGATCCGACGGTCACAATGGCCACAGCGCAACAGACCCGCCAGCAACTCCGGGCCATTGCGGACGGCGCCTCTGACTTTTGTCAGGTTTTCCGAAATCAGCTCCTGGTTCCGGCAAAATTGCCGCCATGTGATGTAACCTTCATGATGATCGCGAAGCAAGATCTTCCAGTCCCGGGGATCGGGCTGCACGATCCCCTGCCGCACACGCTTGCGACCGTTCTCGATGACGGTTTCCTGCCGGCGCCGGCCATAGACATAGGCTCCCGCATGGATCGGATTCGAGAGAATCTGGCTGAAGGACCTTGACGACGCCGGCACCTTCCAGATCAACCCCTGCCCGGGCGTGCGAACCGGGATTTCCACCTTCTCGCGCCGGAACCAGAAGAAAATCTGCCGTATGCTGCCGAGTTCGCTGAACTTCCGAAACACCAGGCGGATCGCGTCCCGCTGGCGCTGGTCCGGGGTCTTCTCGATGCCGGCCCCGTCCACCCACTCGTAGCCCGCCGGCAGATGCATGCGCAACTCGCCGCGTTCCGCCAACGCGATCCGGCTTTCCAGCGAGCGTTGGCGGAAGAGCGCAAGCTCCATCTCGTTGAACTGGCCCTTTAACCCGAGATAGGCGCGGTCGTCGATCAGTGCCGGGTCGTACAGCCGATCCCGGTCGCCGACCAGGCAGCCAACGATGGCGCAGAAGTCCAGAAGCGTATGCCACTCCCGGCCGTTTCGAGATAATCTTGACGCCTCGATCGACAGCACCAGGCCGACCTTGCCCTTGCAGACGGCCTCGAGCAGGGCTTCGAAACCCGGGCGGTAAACACCATTGCCGGAAATACCGAGATCGTCATCGATCACCGTGATGTCGCCGAAACCAAGCTCCCGCGCATGGTCCGCCAACGCGTACTGAAGACGCTGCCGCTCGACATTGTTCTTGACCTGGAATTCCGATGACTGCCGCACATAGACATAAGCGCCCCGCTCCCTGTGTGCTGCAGTCAGCACTGCGGCGCTATTCATGGCCGCCTCCTTCCCGAGGCGTCCGCTTCGGTTCTTCCCGCATCACCTCCGCGATCAGATCCGCCAACGACGAGACGGCCATCTCTTCCACGGCCGTCGGCAGGCTGATCCGCAGCGGTGGTGTGAGCGGCAGCTTTCTCTGCAGGGTCTTCCGGTTTCGACGTCTCATTGCACTCTCCTGTTTCCGGTGAGACCGGATTACAGAGAATCAATGCAACGAGATCGTGCAGTTCCGACAGGGCCGCTCGCGACAGCCGCGGGACATCCCGGATGTTCCACTCGGCCGCTTCAGGATCGGTCATCCAGCGCGGGATGACATATCGACGACCGTCCGGATCGGCCACCATCAGGACCGGTTCGCCACGATGCGACCGATGGCCAAGCTTTACAGCACGTTTCCCACGAAGCGGATGAAAGCGGTAGAATACCGTGACTGTTTCACCCGCAATGTGGGGTTTGTGCGCTAGTCCACAC
>JAPPGF010000014.1 GCA_028875075.1 Gemmatimonadota bacterium
CAGAAATACGCCGAAATCGGCAGATTCACGCCAAGAAACGTTAAACATGGGCTAGCGGTCCACAAACGGATTGAGCCAACTTGCTCTCAACCCACAACACGTAGGCGGCATCATTGAGGAGTGGGGCCGCGGAACGATCAAAATGGTCGACTTGGCGGTCTCCACCGGGTTGCCCCGGCCCGAAATCGATGATCGCAACGACTGCGTGACGGTCCGCTTCCGGCGCGCCACCTACGCATCATTGCGCCAATCTGGAGTTGATCTGACAGAACAACAAGAGGCGATATTGGCGCTGTTGCGTCGTTCCGACCGCGCCCTCGCACTCCGAGAAATCCGGCCTTTGGTAGGCCAACAGACGAACGAGCGACGATTGAGGGCAGACCTTGCCGCTCTGAAGGCCAATGGATTGGTGGAATCGACGGGGCGCGGCCGGGGCGCCCGGTGGAAATCTTCCTAGAAATCTCGACATCGGCCCATTCGCGGCCAATGCCGGCTCATTTCTGGCTAATTTCGGCTCATTGTTCTGGCTGTTTTCAGCCTTGCGATGAGTGGGCACCGGAGCGACGGTTCGTCGGATGCCATCACCAGCAGTCACCAGATACCTGGCAATGAAATGGTGACTGCGCATCTGGCGGGTGACGCTGGCTGTTGCCAATATTTCAACCAGAGCGGTAATCTTTGCCCTCATCGAGAGAGATCATTCCGAATGTCAGCAAGGGCCGCCAGTAACCTCGGACCAGCGCCGGAGAGAGCGGCCCGAAAAGCCGGCTGTCGAGTGAGTCCGGCCGGTCGCCGCGCAGGATGAGACCTCGCTCCGAGCGGGCCTCGAGATGCTTGAGGACGGTGCGGCCAGCCGGCTGGCCTTCGCGGCAGATCCCGGGATCATACCGCACCGTCCTTGGCAACGACGGCAGGCAAAACGACACGTAACCGGCCTCGGCCGACGGAGCTGCAACATAGATACCAATGGGAACGCTCGACGTCGTGTTGATCAGCCAGTGGTCACGGGACAAGACCGCACCGACCATGACGACCACCAGAGTCAACCCAGCGAAGGTCCGGATCACAGTCCGGGCCGGTACGGACCCGTCCACGCGATAATGGTCCCGTCCGCGTCGCAGATGAGCCGCATCACGGGGCCCCGGCCGTCGTCCGGAACGAATACAATCGAATAGGCATCGGGACGGTCGAAACGGGGACCCAGCGCGTGAGGGACAATGACGTGGGGCGTGGTGTTGGGCGGCCCGTTCAGGGTGGGATCGGCAAGCACATGCGTGGCCGTGGGCCAGACAGCGAAATCAGGGGATGCCTTTTCGATGAGAGCTCTATACAGCACTCCGTCAACAGCGGTCGCCCCCAAATCTGCGGCCGGCCTCGATGGGCGACCGGCTGAAGGTGTCGGATGGGAACCCACCGCCTCTGCCGGTAAAACCTCCTCGGCACCTGCCTGAAGCTCGGCCTCTTCTCCGTTCCCTGCCTCTTCTCCACACTCCGCCGCCACGTCTGAACCCGCGCGCCCAGGCTTGGACGCCTGGCCCGGCGAATCCGACACCTGTGCGGTCTCCACCGTCGCGTCATGGCTGCCGGTTTCCCGGGCAATCCAGGCGGCATTCGCTTCGAGGCGCTGGCGATACGCATCCGGAAGGCCCGGCAGCGACCGCTCCCGTTGCATGCGTTGGAGGATATCCTGGAAATCCGGCATGTTCTGAATTTCGCAGCCCTCCGCTTGCGCAGTCTCCCTGAGCACTTCGAAGGCCCGATTGGCTGTCAGGCCCGGCGCGTCCGTGACGGGCCTGACGAACGGACGACGAGCTTTCGTTGGCGAAGTCAGATTCTGGCCGTTGACGTCCGTGCCAAGATCGGCTGGCGCGTCCGCGACGGGCCCCCACCCTTGCGCCAGCGCGTACTCCATGAGTTCACGTTCGTCATCCGCTGTCGGGTCGGCCGGCCTGACGGGTGGCCGCTCCACGAGCGCCGCCATGTCGGGTCGGGTGAACCAGATGGCCTTGGAGGCGAGAATCGGCGGCGCGCCTGTGGCGAGGATGATGGCGGCCTCCGGAGGCAACTGTCGAAGTTCTGCCGGTTTGATCAGTTCGGTCTCCCGGAGCTGGGTGGTCTCCGATGAACTGGCACTCCCCGAAAAAGGCATGAAGAGTTGGCTGCTACGCTGGCGCGCCGACGATTCGGTCGTGACCGTTCGCTGCCCGATCATCTGGCTCAGCGACCGCGCCTGCTGGGCATCGGACACCGGACCGATCACAATGGCGTCCACGGAGTTTTCCCAGGCCCCGGCCCCATCACTCCCGTAACATTCGCGGAGTTGTTGCCAGGACTGGAAGATCTGCATCAGGTGGATCCCATAGGCCCGGCCTTCATCGCGGACACCGGCGAGGTAGTCCATCCGCCGGAGCGCACGTGCCTCATCGATGATGAACAGGCGATGCACCCGGTTGGCGGCCGGCGTCGAAGCTGGCGTCGACTCCCGGACAACGCGCACAAGCGTGCCGATCAGCGCCCGGGCAATCCCCGGGGAAGCCTGGATCACCGGCGTCGGAATCCGGATCATGATGTCGGTTTGGCCATCCTGAACGCGGTTGAGGAGAACTTTGCCGTCCGGTTCCTTTGAGGCCAGAAACCCGCGGGTGGTGGGCTGGCCGGACCATTCGAGGCCATTGGCGACCGTGGCCACCACACCGGACCGCTGCCGCTCTTCGGTGTTGGCGATCTCTCGTAAACCAACAGTAATGTACTCCAGATCTTTCCTCTCTTCGTCTTCCCACTGTTTCGCGGCCTTCTCAAAACTCTCCACCATGCGCGCGGGCGGCTTGGACAGCTCGCGGTTGGCCGCGGCGAAGAGATGGCCTTCCTTCCCGGCGTGGTGGAGATGGGCGAGCAGAGCGGAAAGCAAACGGACGGCCTTCTGATGAAAAAACGCCGACCCATCGCTCTGGTCGAGACCCGTGGTCGGCAGAAGGAACTCGGCGAGATCCGAGAAAATGGTGCCATCATCCGGCCGGAGCGCGGTCAGCAGCTTGATCGGGTCGAGACCGTTGTCGGCCGTGATCTGCCAAACTTTCCGACCGCGGTTACTGCGCACCGCAGCGGTCAGATCATGGATCTCCCCCTTGGGGTCGATGATGATGAGTGGCCCGTCGTACATGAGTGCGTTCGGGATCGCGACACCGGCTGTCTTGAAGCTGCCCGAGCCGGAAAAAACCAAGCTGTGGGCATTCCCGCGGCGCGGATCGAGAGTGATCAGGCGCCCTCGGCCCTGCTGGCGCCAGGTGGCGGGATCAGAGGGATCGAACCGGCCCTTGCGCCGCGGCGGCGTGTGTTCCCCGAGGATGATGCCCCCCTGAGTCGAGAAGGCCTCCCGGACCTCGGAACGGGAAGCCCAGGCGGCTCTCGACAGCATCGTGACGGGCTGGGCCGGTTGTGTGACGCGGGCTGTCCGTTCGCTGGCCCACTGGAGGCCGGTCATCACATACCAGGTCACGATGGACACGAGGCCAACAGCCGCGAGAGCGGAGATGGTGAAGACAGCAACACGATGGGCGGACCAGGCGAACGGCGCGCCGTAGAAAAAGAGTTCGATTTCGGCGGTCAGGGTCCGGATGGGCCCGCCCATCGCCAGCCCCTCACCTCCGATGTGGGGCGACAGGAGATACCAGGCGGCCGCGAGCGCGATCAGCCCGGCCCACCAGTGGCGGCGGTGGCCCGCCGCCGCCGGCGACGCGAAGACGGGAATAGAGGCAGCAGGCAGCCCCGCAAGGACGATGGGCTCCAACCAGTGGGCGGACCAAGGGGCGTACTGCACGAGAGCGGTCAGCAGCGCAAACGGCACCACCGTCAGGACGGATGCGGCCAGAACCAGCCGCACCGCGATATCCAGACCGCGCCGCCCGATCATCGTTTTGCTCTCTGCCCCGAAGTCATGGCAATCGATTGCGAATGCGACAATCTGCCACAGATCTTAAAACTCCGAACGTCAACACCTACTTGTTGGCGCTCCAGCTGTTCTGCGTCGTGCGTTCCCGCATTCACGCCGGTCGGCTTCGGTCGCATCTTCGACAGCGTCGGATCGCAAACCGATCCGCCAAAGCTTGATGGCCCGTGGAGCACGGCGCCATCATGCGCAAAACGGCACGGGAACCAGAAAGACTGCCGAAGACGAGAAAAAGCGAAATCAAAGCCGGTATCGTTCACAAAGGTCTTGCCCTATTTCTAATCGGCGATCCTCACTGGGTTCCGCAAGGAAATGAAAATGGGTGGCGCGTCCAAGATCGCCATTCTTCATCACTGCAACCAGACCAGCGCGACTAACACAGGTGCTATCGTCGCCTTGCAATATGTCCATGGGTTTCCAGACATGGTTTTCGAGCTTTGTAAGAATGTAGATGCCCTCGCCCAAGGTTTCAGTGGGAGGATATTTGTGTATTGAAAATCCGTAATCCAAACCGGATTGGCCAATCCATGTAGCGAAGTCTCTCTCTGGGGTTCTGTGTATGGGATTCATAGTGGTTCCCGAACGATTAAAAATCTCTGATTACTTTGCGGTTTGGAAACAAACGATGCGGGTCAATGCTGACCGATACAGGAATCCAGTTCGCGGCTTAGGGCCTGAGCTTCTGCGATCTGTTTCCGGGTCATGCGACTCCGCAATCCGTGTTGCAGCTCCCGTGCCTTCTCGTCGCCTTGCGCTGCAGCGAGACCAAACCACATATAGGACTGCACATCGTCTCTGGGCACACCTTCACCTCTGCCGTACAAGATCCCAAGATTGAGTTGAGAAGGTGCATGGTTCTGTTTGGCAGCGCGTCGATACCAGGCCACGGCCTGCTTCAAGTCTCTCGAGACACCATTGCCATCGACATATAAGCACCCAAGATTGAACTGAGCTTCGGAGTCACCTTGCTCAGCGGCTTTTCGGTTCCAGGCGACAGCCTTGACATAGTCATGGGGAACGCCGTCGCCGGTAGTGTGCATTTGACCCAAACAGCGTTGAGCCACAACATGCCCCTGTTCAGCAGCTTTACGCAGCCAGATTGCGGATGTGGCACGAGTTGCGGCGTCGGCGGAAAAGCCTTGCCCTGCGATAATCATTAACGCGATTTTAAACTGGTAGTCTGCCACACCTGCATTCGCAATTTGGGAATACCAACGGGCGGCCTCGGAGTAGTTCTGGGAAGTACCTAATCCCTTTTCATACATTTCTCCCAAAAGAGCCATGGATGCCACATGCCCTTGCTCGGCGAGCGGACGGAGCTCACGAAGGGCGGTAGCATAATCGAATTCGGCTAGGGCCCCGATTGCCACATCGTAGTTGGCCAACAGTTTTCCTTCCCTACTCTTTTTGTCAGGCGCGATCATATCGCGAATACACAGATCCACCAGTCACGGCGCAGAGGGCTCGGACCACCGCGCGAGCCAAGGCTCAAGGACTCGGCGATTCTCACGATCCTTGCGCACAGGCTGCGCCGCGAGCCAAGGGGCGACCTCGGGCAACAGGAGCTGTCGGAGATCTGGTCCTCAGTGAGGATGTAGATCGCGAAGGCCCCAAGGATAATCCGGACTGAGGCGCGGCTCGGTAGCTCAGCTGACCCGCAATCGTCGGCTCCCCGAGCCCTGATAGCGCCAAGGCGCGGGATCGAATCGGCGTACGCGCCGCGGCGGCTCTTCTCGAACAGATGGGAAGAGGCGGCCCGCAGGCCGCCTCATGGGGTGCATATTTCAGCTTGTTAACGGAAAGCCCTCGATCACCAGACCGCTACGTTGGCGGAACTTTCGCGTTCGCCTGCACCATCTGCCATCGTCGGGAACTTGCGGGCGAAGTCAAGAGGTCTATTTTGCGCGCAACGGGCTGGAATTCAAATCTTGGGAGCACGTGAATGTCGTCAAGTAACCGCCCCTATCGTCTGGGCCTGGATCTGGGATCGAATTCCATCGGTTGGTTCGTCATCTGGCTCGATGACGCCAGCAAACCCTGTGGGTTGGGACCAGGCGGAGTGCACATTTTTTCCGACGGGCGAAATCCACAGTCCAAAACGTCCAACGCCGCAACACGCCGCGTGCCTCGAAGCATGCGGCGACGGCGTGACCGATACTTGAAGCGACGCGCACGGTTGATGAGCCAGCTCGTCGAGTTCGGCCTCATGCCCACCGGCGAAGCCGAAAGAAAAAAGCTCGAAAGGTGCGATCCCTACAAACTCCGGGCCTATGCACTGGACCACCGGCTTCCGCTGCATCACGTGGGCCGCGCCATGTTGCACCTGAATCAGCGGCGCGGATACAGGTCGAACCGCAAGACCGACGGCGCCGACAACGAGAGCGGCCCGATCAAGGAAGCCATCGGCAAGCTGGAGCAGGCTATGAAGGCCGAAGGCGCGCGCACTCTGGGCGAATTCCTGTGGCACCTTCATCGCGAACGCCAAGGCGTACGCGTGCGGAACAGCGGCACGACAACCAAAGTGGCCTACGATTTCTACCCGCTGCGCACGATGCTGGAAAAAGAGTTTGACGCGATCTGGGCGGCGCAGGCGCACCATCATCCTGAGATGACGGAGAAGGCGCGCGACGCGCTGTATGAAACTATCTTCTATCAACGGCCTTTGCACGAACAGCCGATCGGCAAGTGCGCGCTCGACCCCGCCGAGTGGCCGGACGACACCGACGGCTTCCGGCTGTCCCGCGCCCATCCGCTGGCCCAGCGCTTCCGTATCCTTCAGGAGGTCAACAATCTGGAGTACGGCGAGATCGGACGCGATTCGATCAAGCTCTCGGACGAGCAGCGTGAGACGCTGGTGCTGGCCCTGGTCGGGAAGAACAAGCTGTCCTTCGACCGGATGCGCACGTTGCTGAAACTGCCGCAGGCCGCACGATTTAATCTGGAAAGCGACAAGCGGAAGGCGCTCAAGGGTGACGAGACCGCCGCAAAGCTGAGCCACAAAGACTTGTTCGGCAAGCAATGGCGCACCATGGACCGGGCGCGGCAATGCACCGCCGTGGAGCGGCTGCTGGCCACCCACGACGAAGACGACATGATCGCCTGGCTCGTGGGCGAAGCCGGCCTGGACGAGGCAACGGCCCAGCGTGTCTCCAGCGCCACCCTTCCCGCCGGCCATGCACGGCTCGGACGCCGTGCGATTGAGCGGCTCCTGCCCCGCATGGAAGCGGGAAGGCGCTACGACGAAGCGGCAACGGACGAGTACGGAAGCCATTCCGAGAAACGCACCGGCGAAGTCGTGGCGCGCCTGCCCTACTACGGAGCCTGGATGCGCGATGCGGTGACGGGTAGCGGCGACCAACGCGACAGCAACCAGAAACACTGGGGGCGCCTGCCCAACCCCACGGTCCATATCGGGCTGGGCCAGCTTCGCCGCATCGTCAATGCGATCGCGAAGGAATACGGGCCACCCAAGGAAGCGGTCGCGGAGATGACGCGCAACTTCAAGCTGTCGCCAACCAAGGTACGCGAACTGGAGCGCGAGCAGACCGCGAACCAGGAGAAGAACGAAAAGCGCGACCGGGATATCAAGAGCCTCCGGCATGTGCCTAATGCCCGCAATCGCCTCAAGATGCGCCTGTGGGAGGAACTCAATCCGGACGACTCTCTCGACCGTTGCTGTCCCTTCACCGGCGAGAAAATCTCGATTCAGCGCCTTTTCTCCGAAGAGGTCGAGATCGAGCATCTGATTCCGTTCTCGACATCGTGGGATGACAGCGCCGCCAACAAGGTGATCGCAATGCGCTACGCCAACAGGGCCAAGGGCCAGAAAACGCCGTTCGATGCCTTCGGTCACAGTCCGACGATCAGCGGCCACCGCTACGACTGGGAAGCCATCACGCAGCGGGCCGCAAACCTGCCGAAGAACAAAAGCTGGCGCTTCGCTTCCGACGCCGCAGATCGCTTCGGGGACCAGAACGGCTTCCTGAACCGCCAACTGAACGAGACCGGCTGGTTCGCCCGGCTGGCCAAGGATTATGTCGAGGGACTTACCGGTCCCTACAAGGTCTGGGTCGTGCCTGGACGGTTGACCGAGATGATTCGGGCCAAGTGGGGCCTGAACAGCCTGTTGCCCGACCACAACTTCACGGACCGCAAAAACCGCGCTGACCACCGCCATCATGCCATAGACGCTCTGGTCGCCGGGCTGACCGACCGCTCGCTGCTGCAGGCCATGGCGAGCGCTTACGACGATGAACGAAACCGCATTGCGGTCCCGGAACCCTGGGAGACGTTGCGCCAAGAACTGGGCGGGGCACTGGACACCATGACCGTTTCCCACCGGCCCGACCATTCCGCCAGCGGCAAGCTCCACGAAGCGACTGCCTACGGCACGGTCAAGTTTCCTGAACGAGAAGGCGCTAACCTAGTTTATCGCAAGGAACTGACGGCGCTCACCAAGCGCGAAATCGGGCGCATCCGGGATGTCCGTTTGCGGAACATGGTTGAAGTCCATGTCGGGGCAGAAGCGGCGAAAGGCAAGGTTCTGAACGAAGCTTTGGAAAGTTTCAACGCCGCACACGAAGGACATCCCCACGTCAAGGAGGGTCTTCGACGGGTTCGTATTCTGAAGTCAGAAAAGCCGGATTACCTCATCGCCGTCGGTCATGGCAAACGCCGGCACACAAAGGCCTACAGCGCCGGTGAGAATGCCTTTGTCGATATCTTTGAAACTCCCGACGGCAAATGGAGCGGCGAGGCGACTTCCGTGTTTCAGGCCAACAAATCCTGCCATCGGCAACGTTGGCGGAACACGGACGCCGCGTTCGTCATGCGGGTCAGGAAGGGAGACCTGATTGCGCTGGACCATGACGGCACCAGGCAGGTTATGGTCGTGCACCGCCTCGACGCGGCGGCAAAGCGCTTCAAGCTCGCTGCGCACAACGAGACCGGCAATCTGGACAAGCGTCACGCTGAATCCTGTGACATCGATCCGTTTCGCTGGCTCATGGCTTCCTATGGCACACTCAAGGAACGCGGTGCGGAGCGTGTCCGCGTCGATGAACTGGGGCGAGTGTGGCGCATTCCTCCAGATGAAGCGGCACGCTCGCCCTAGGCGCAAGGGGGATCCGGCATGGTCGGGCGCGTAGTGGACCTAGAGACCGACGGCCGGCACCTATCGCTCCACCGCGGATTCCTGGTGGTGAGCGAGGGGGGCGAAGAGGTAGGCCGCATCGGGCTCGACGGCATTGCGGCGGTGGTCGCCAACGCCCATGGCTTGACCTACAGCAACAACGCACTGGTGGAACTTGCGAAACGCGGCATCGCCACGATCCTGTGCGGCCCGAACTACCGACCGACCGCCATCGTCTGGCCCGTGGAAGGCCACCATGCACAAACCGGGCGCATGACGGATCAGACACGCGCCGGAGCGCCGTTGAAGAAGCGCCTGTGGACACAGATCGTGCGTGCGAAGATCCTAGCCCAGGGATCGACGCTGGCTATCACAGGAGCTCCCCACGGCGGTTTCCAGCTTCTCTCCCGTAAGGTGCGGTCGGGTGACCCTGACAACGTGGAAGCCGAGGCCGCCCGCCGATACTGGCCGCTGCTGATGGGTGCAAACTTCCGACGCGACCGGAATGCCGGCGGCACGAACGGCCTCCTGAACTACGGATATGCCGTGCTACGGGCGGGCGTGGCACGCGCTGTAATGTCGGCAGGCCTGCATCCCAGTCTAGGTCTGATGCACGCTAACCGGGGTAACGCCATGGTGCTGGTGGACGACCTGATGGAGCCGTTTCGTCCGGTCGTGGACCTGGAGGTTTGGCGTCTCGTCCGCGACGGCTTTGAGGATGTCACCCACGATGCCAAGGCGGTTCTGGCGCGCGTGATGATCCTAGATCTGCCGACGGCCGCAGGCATGTCACCCGTGATGGTCTGCATCCAACGTTTGACGCAGTCCCTGGCGCGAGTTTACGGGGGCGAGGGCAATGCGCTCGATCTGCCGATGCCGAGGCTGCCATTGGGGGGATGACGTGGCCAACCAAAAGAGAACGCCGTTTATCGAGAGCCAACCCGCACTCGGCGGATACCGCATTGTGTGGTTGATCGTGCTCTTCGATTTGCCAACCGCTACCAAGTTGCAGCGTAAAGCTGCCACCCGGTTTCGTCACAACCTGTTGAATGAAGGCTTCGAGATGAGTCAGTATTCCGTGTATCTTCGGCACTGCGCGGGCAAGGAACAGGCTGATGCGCTGGCCCGCCGGATCGAGTTGGTTATACCAAAGGAAGGCAAGGTTCACATGATCCAGATCACCGACAAGCAGTACGAGAACATCCGGACCTTCAGAGGAATAAAACGTGAACCAAGCCCCAAGAATCCCGAACAGTTGGTCTTGTTCTGATGCGGTTGCGGCCGAATTTGCGCCCAGAAGACAGGAAAAAGGCCCTGTTTCCAGGGCCTTGATCTGAAGTGGAGTTTAGCGGTCTGGTGATCGAGGGCCAACCGCAACCCACATCTCCGTGAGGCGCACCTTGCGGGTAGTTTAGCGGTCTGGTGATCGAGGGCCAACCGCAACTGCAGCAACCAACCGCCGCGCATCAAGGACAGTTTAGCGGTCTGGTGATCGAGGGCCAACCGCAACGGTTGCGGGTTCGTCTTAATTCTTCGGAATAGTTTAGCGGTCTGGTGATCGAGGGCCAACCGCAACTGTCCGACTATCACTGTAGTGCAGCATCAAAGTTTAGCGGTCTGGTGATCGAGGGCCAACCGCAACGTCATCGTCGACCAAGACAAAGCCGCCGCGAGTTTAGCGGTCTGGTGATCGAGGGCCAACCGCAACTCCAGGACCTTCGTCGTCACGTCTTCGGGAAGTTTAGCGGTCTGGTGATCGAGGGCCAACCGCAACGCGGTGGACGACTCGCTCAACATGGTGACAGTTTAGCGGTCTGGTGATCGAGGGCCAACCGCAACTGACGACAGCATGGAGTTGGTCGGGTACGAAGTTTAGCGGTCTGGTGATCGAGGGCCAACCGCAACCACTTCTTCAATGCGGCCGTATGGAGGGCCAGTTTAGCGGTCTGGTGATCGAGGGCCAACCGCAACCTCGTACCTCTGGACGGCAAACATGATCGAGTTTAGCGGTCTGGTGATCGAGGGCCAACCGCAACCTGGCCTTCTGCCACTTGGCGTAATCCCGGAGTTTAGCGGTCTGGTGATCGAGGGCCAACCGCAACCGGGCCGATGGTGTGGTTGTTGTACCGCAGAGTTTAGCGGTCTGGTGATCGAGGGCCAACCGCAACCCATTGTCCACTGACCCGACGCCGGGGCGGAGTTTAGCGGTCTGGTGATCGAGGGCCAACCGCAACTATTCCTGCGTGCGGGTGAAAACGGTGACAGTTTAGCGGTCTGGTGATCGAGGGCCAACCGCAACATGTGCGGCTCGCTTCCGACGCCAACCAATAGTTTAGCGGTCTGGTGATCGAGGGCCAACCGCTGCTGCAGTCAAAATATCGCACCAATTCAGGATATGGCGGCTGCGCGAGGACATATAACTGTACGACGTGTTCTCAGATGAAGCTGCCGCAAGCGCATGGTTTTAGAGACTGGATTGGTCGGACGGCCACCATTGCCCGCGTTGCGGATGCACCAAAATCTCAGTCGTAGCCACGGCATCTGGGCCTCTCTAGTGACGACCCATGCCCCATTAGCGAGGGCGGCTAGTTTCAGTCACGTATGCAAATCGACAACAGATCCGCCATCGCCCACTGCCTCATCAATTCCCACTCCGAAACCATCGCTGGGAAGTGACGGAGCATGCCAACCATCGCTGTTCGGGCTATAACAGCGAATTCCCAATGATCCGCAGGAGGTCAATATGCCTAGTCGAGCTTTCCGATTGTTCAACGGTAGGAGGAAGCGCGAAATTCTAGAAATTGCTTGCGTATTCGAAGAAATCAATGCCCGACCCGGCCCAAACACCAAGTATAGCCTTCTGAATGGGGCACTAGTCCTGCTCGTTTCGAGCTGGGAAGTCTATTGCGAAGATGTTTGCCTCCAAGCCGCAAAGGAAATCCAAAGTCGCCCAAGCCTCCGCTTCGCGCAACTCGACGAGAGGCTCCAAAAAGACTTAATTCAGTATGCAGGCAAACAGTACACTGGAAAGCAGGATCCATTATCCGAGAAGTTAGCGATGCTGCCTGACGGCCGGTGGCGTCAGCTATTGTTAGATCGTCTCAACGACTACCTTCCCGAATTCAACACACCCAAGTTCTCGCGGAACCGAGGGAAAGACCTAAACGATCTCTTTCGCCACATTCTTGGAATTAGAAGCATGTCAACAGCATTGGAAGATTTCGTTGAGGAGAATGGGCTATCCGGTCACCTAGATGCTGTGGTCACATTGCGAGGCGAAATCGCACATACCGGCGACGCCGAATCTCGTCTTTCACCGAGAATTTTGCGACAACACACGGAGTCTTTCATTGAGGCCGCCGCCGCTGTGGATTCTATTATTTATCAGGAGTTCCGAAACAACCTCGGTTTTGCGCCGTGGCAAATCACAGAGAAGATAAGACAAGCTCTCAGACCGATTGCTCGCGACAAGCTCTAGTAGTTGATGCAAGACAGTTGATCCCAGAACCCGGCAGGGCCTGATCTGTCTGTCGAAGCCCACCTCTTTGCGCTGGTACCGTATCATCCGTCTCTTACCAGAAACGGTCAACTCAACACGCTTGCCGAACGTCTAGTTCACAGGCCTGAGAAACAGCCCCTAATCGGCAAGTTCGGCGGACGCCAAAGCCTCGGACCACCGGATGAGCCACGGCTCGAGGACCCTGCGATTCTCACGATCCGTGCGCGCTGGTTGCGCCACAAGCCAAGGGTCGATCTCGGGTAACAGAAGCTGCCGAAGATCCGGATCCTCCGAAAGGATGTGGATCGCAAATGCCCCGAGGATAATTCGGACATGCGCCTCGGCACGCCAGCGCAGCTGACCCACAGGCGTCGGCTCCCCGGCGCCCCACGCTTGATAAATTGGCAGCATCAACTGCCAGTTCCTCTCGGACACCCGGGTTCCGCCCCGCGCCAGATAGGCGGCCAGCCCCGGCACGAGCCGCGGACGAAGCGCTGGCTTGTGCGCAGTCTGGGCGACGAGGAAACCACCCATCAGGATTTTGGCCCGAGTGTCGTCTTTCCGGTGCCGTGGCCCAGCGTCAGCGTCCTGCAATTGGCGCCCGATCTGTGCCGAGCGCGACGGTCGGGTCGGCAGGCCCCGCTTCAGGGCCACAAGCGCCTTCCGGAGTTGCGGGTGCGTCATCGCGATATCGAGAAGGCCAACGTCATCCGCCACCATCAAAAGGCGCACGGCATCAGCGGTGCGAAGATCGGCGAGCCGGGCCTCCAGCTTTGCGCGCTTCACCGGCTTCATATCGACCAACCGTCCCGGCCCCACCCGTCCCGGGCCAGCGACCGCACGCGCCCGGCCCAGGGGACCGAAAGCGCGGGCGACAGATCCCGCGCCTGACGAACGAGGCGCTGGGCGACACGTTCCCGAACGGCCGCGTCTAGAGATGGCATCGAGGGCGGCAGCGCCTTCGATGGCGTCATCAGGGCCTCAATTTCCGGTGCGGTGAAGGCCCTGTGCAAGCGGTGGAACACCGTGTCGGCCGGCATGCGTTTATCGGCTGACAGATCCTGCAGCATTGCGTCACGATCCCGCAAAATCTCGGCAGCCGACCGCACAGGCGCCGCCTCGAGCGCCGCACGCATACCCGCTGCACAGCGGATCGCCTCGGTATCCTGCCGGTCGACGGCCGCCACCTCGGCGCGAGCCACGGCCCGGTCGATTTCGGTCGGGACCGCCCGGACACGATCAAGGGCATCAGGCAGGCGCCGTTTGTACTCGGCCTTCACGGCCGGGGGCACCATGGACCAGGAGTCTTGGTGACCGGTGACGGAACGGGGAATGTTGAATTCATCCAGAAGATCGTCGTGCGCACGGCGCCTGGCTCGGGTTTCGGCAATGGTCCTTGCCGCGGCCTCTGACCGTCGGCGAAGGAGGCGGCGGTCCAGCCAGGTGCCAGCGGTCCCTAGCGCCAGTGTCCTCCGGATTTGGGCCTGGCTGTCGCCGGGAATGAACCGGTTCGGCTCCGGAACGGCGGCGTCGACGGCCACCGACAGAACCATCGAGGCGTCCTTCAGCCATCCGTCCACGCCGGCAGCGTGAGCACGCGGAGATCCCGGAGCGTATGTGAGCGCCGCCCCAATGGCAGTCAGCACCCCACTTGGCCGCCCCCTGCCCCCCGGCCCCATCGCTTGCAGCCACCGCTGTGCTGTGGCGTCGGTTCCGATCGCCGACACCCGGATCATCCGCGACAGCCAGTCATCGCCATAGCCGAGCAGGCCGTCACCGACGGTGATCATGGCGCGGTCGAAAGCCAAGCCCCGCCCGGACCGGTGAATGGCATCGAGCCACGTCTCGGCGGCGCCACCGTCAGCCTCGAGATAATCGGCGAGCATGCGCTGGCCATCCGGCGCCAGCGCAGAAGCGTAGTCGAGCGCAAATCGCTGCCGGCCGAAGGTGGCCAGCAACCGGCCCAGGAAGCTGGCCGGATTCAGATCCGGAACGTATACGCGTACCTGGTCGCGGTGGCGCGACATCCCGGCATAGACGGTCTGTCGGTTGTTCGACGGACCCGCGAGAAGATGGATCGACGCCGGCGACGCCCGCGTGGAACTGATGGTCCGGGCCCATCCGTGCTCGAGCCGGACGCTGGAGCCGGCGACGGTCGCGTACCGGCCGCCCTCGGCGTGTTCTCCGAAATCCAGCCCGATCCGGCCGCTGTCCTCCGAGAGCGACGTCACGACAGCCTGCCGCCGGGTCGGAACGACCGACCCCGGCGCCGCCTGCTGGACGACGACGACATCACCTGAAGCCAGGTCGAGAGACCCGCCCCCGAGCATGTGAACGACGCGGCCGGGACGATCCTTCATCGCCGTCAGAACCGCCGCGTTAAGCGCCCGAACCTGGGCCCGGGTGTGAGCCAGGAGCACTTTGTCGGGATTTCCGTCGGCCAGATAACCGGCGACGGCCTGCTTCATCGCGGCTTCCATGTCGGGGGCGCCCACAAGCCGGCCGGTCCGGTCGAGGTGCGCAATGGCTTCCCGATCGCCGTCACCAGACCCCGCCGCTAAATGCCGGACGAAGGCCTGTTCGTCCGGTGTCCGGCCACGCAACGATCCCACCATCCGGATTGGCGTGAAACGCTCACAGAGCGCAACAAACGGCGATCCGGCGACAAGCGGCTCGATCGATTGCGAATCGCCGGTCAGAACCACACGGCCGCCAGTCTGCTGGGCGAGACGCAGGACCCGCGACATCTCCGCCTGGCCGATCGCCTCCGCACCGTCGACGATCCAGAGGCGGGGCAAGGAATCCGCTGGCGTGGGCTGACGGGCCGTCAGTACATTCCCGGCGCGGGAAATGGCCGCCCGCATCAGAACGGCATCATTCTCTGTGGGGACGATAAGCGAGACATCGACGCCGCCGGCGACGGCGGCATCATGAAGAGCCGCAGCGACACCGGATTTGCCGGCACCGGCTCCCCCGTCGACGATCTGCAGGGCCGGCCCCCCGAGCAATTTCTGCAGTGTCTCCCGCTGCTCGTCAGTGAGCCGGGCCGCAGCCGGGACGACCGCGCCCGGCATGCCAAGACGGCGTTCGGTCAGCAACCCGGCGTCGGCCACCATGTCAGCCTCGAGCTGCACCCGGCTCCATGTCGAGAGGAGACGTTCCGGATCTTCCGGGCTTTCCGGCAGAAGGGTCATGACGTCGGGATTGCGGAGCGCATCGGTCAGGACCCTGCGGTAGGTCAACGGATCCACGATGTGCCGCGCCAGGACCATCGCCGCGTCATGAACCGTCCACGCGGAATGCTGGGCTGCCATGTGCCGGGCCAATTCGGCCGGATCGTCGGCCAGCCTCTGACCGGTCTCCGTCCGGAAGATTCCGTCAGGCGCCGCCGCGGCGAGGAGGTTCGAGTAGTGGACGATGACGGACTCGACATGGCCATCGTTCGGCACCATCGCAGGCCCGGACGGTTGAATGTCGGGGTAAGGCACGTCGGGACGACGGGTCTCCTCCGATCCGGGGTGGCTGGATCCGAAAGCTGCGACCGCACGGGGATCAGGATCGGCTGGGGCGTCAACGCCCTCAACCCGGGGCGAGGCGCCGCGTTGAGGCGCCAACGGCGGAACGCCAAGGCCCGAACGCCGCAACTGGCCGGCCAGGTCAGCGGTTCCCGAAACACTGCTCCCGTCGATATGGATGCGGAGCTGGTCACGGTGCCGGCTGAACGCCACATAGCCCAGATGGCGGTCCATGGTTCCGGTCGCCAGGACCAGCGCATGGTCGGCGGTCATCCCCTGGGACTTATGCACCGTCACCGCGTATCCGAGCGCAATCCGCCCAGCGGTCCAGGCGTCCAAGGGAACCGGCGCATCGTGACCGTCGAAGGCAATCTCGAGACGACCGTCCGCACCAGCCTGGATAACGCCGTATGCGCCCTTCAGCACCTTGTGTCGAGGCAGGGTTCCGGTCGCGATGACCCGGTCACCAACTCCAAAGGAGACCACCCCGTCCCGGCCGGCAAAGGGGGTGATGTCGGTCACCCGGCCCTGCTCCACCCCGGCCGCCCGGACCGCCTTGTTGATTTCGGCGACGTCGGCGTTCCGGTGCGCCAGCGCGACTGCACGTCTGCCCAATTCCCAGTATTCGGCCGCGATCGCTGTCGCCGCAGCCGGGACATTCCGGTGCTGGATGATCGCTCCTTTCCGGGCATAGTGGTCCAGCGCCTCCCGGGCCCGGCCCCGGGCCAGGGCGATCGTCGCCCGCCGGTCGTCGACATCGCGCTGTCGCTGAACCCACGCCATCTCGACGCAGCCATGCCGGTCGCGCAGCGCCCGGAACGGAGTCCCCGCCGCAATAGGCTGCAATTGCTCGGCATCACCGATCATCACAACCTTGCCGCCCCGCGTCTGGACGGCCTGGATCAGGGTTGCGACGTCGTTCATACCCACCATGCCGGCCTCATCGAGAACGAAAACGAACGGTTGGCCCTCCTCCACCCAGGCCATTCTCTGCTGCAGCCAGCCAGCGACGGTCCGCGTCCGGATGTGCGGCGACTCCAGTTCTGCTGCCGCCCGGCCGGAGGGAGCCGCTCCAAGCACCGCGATGCCCTGATCGGTCAGCACTTCGGCCGCGACCTGCAGCATCCGGGTCTTCCCTGCCCCGGCCAGTCCCGAGATCAGCGCCAAGCGGGAATCCGGCGACAGGACGGCCTCGGCCGCGGCTCGCTGCCCGTCATTCAGGATTGCCGCCGCCGGCGTGACGTCCAGCGTATCGACGGCCACTGCCTCCGCCGGAGAAAACGGCTCCACGGCCAAGGTGTCGGCCACGGCCACGACATCGCGGACCTGCTGCAGGTGGATGACCGAATTCCAGGTCTCGTCTCCGACTTCCGACGTCGCGACCGGCATCAACGCGCCAGACTGGATGGCGCTGTCCACATAGGCCTCGGCTTCACGGCGATCCGGAAACGATATCCGGTTGAGCGCCTCGGCCATCAGCGCCGGCCGAGTGATCTCCTCCCGGGTGATCCCGACCAGCTTCACCAGCTCCTCCGGATGCTCAAGGAGCCAGCGCTCGTTGGCCGCGCGAATGGCAGCATCTTCGGCAGCCCGGGCCTTCCAGGCCACGTAGTCTTCGGCGTTGCCCGGTTCCGAACCGCGATGGACGCCCGGCTCGACAGCGAGGCCTCTATCGGCATGCGACCGGTGATCGATCCGGGCCTCGTAGCCGCCACGCTCCAGATGGCGGTTGGCCATCATGGCCCACTCGGCACGGAGTTCCAGAAGCTGTTGGCGGCGATTGGATGTCTGGATCTTGTTCCCCCAGCCATCCTCCGAAATCCGCCGCTCTGTGAACATCACATGCACATGCGGGTTGTCTTCCTTGGCATGAATCACCCAGTCACAGGTATACCCGCGCCCGGCCAGGGAAGACGTGATGTACTCGCAGGCCAACGCCACGTGCTCTTCGTGAGTCATCTCGATCGGCAGGCTGAACTCGATTTCCCGGGCCAGCTGCGCCGTGGCCCGGCGATTGTGTTGTTGTTCCCGGGCTTCAATGTCGTTCCACAGCCGTTCCGGTCCGGACGATCCCGGCGACTCGCCCGAGACGGGTTGGGCAGACGGGAAATTCCCCCACTGCTCCGGCCCGGGCAGGTAGCGCTCCTTCGCCCAGACCGGCGCATCCGGCGGCAGGGTGATCTCTTCGTGGGTCACCTCGGTCTTCTGCTCGTAGTTGTGGCTCTGACCCGTGAGATCCCTCTGGAAAGAGGCACCATGGCGATAGGCGGCGGCAGCGACGGCAGACTGGCCTTCGGCTGCAGAGATGACTTTGGCCGAGAAATGGAAAATCGCCATGGTTGGCACGCATAGCACAGCCGTATTGAGAATCAATACATAAGTGCGCACTACTCGATATCCAACCTGTCAAGATTGTCGCATCGAAAACAGCCTGTCAGACCCTTTTTTGCATGGAACCGTTGTCGGTGACCGAGGGCGCCAGCATCTGCGCCGGCGATCGAAACGGCTACAGAGGAACACCGCCATGATCGAGGGTCGCCAAGCCCTGGGCTTCTACACCGCCCGCCCCGCTGACAGCGTTGTCCGCCGGTTCCTTTCAGCGCTCAACAAACAGGACAGTCGGCGCATCCCGCTCGTTCAACAAGACCGCGCCGACTTGGAAACCCGCCTGATTCAGACCACGGAAGAGGATTGGGGCGATCGCCTCCGGCCTCGCTAGCTCCACAGCCAGCGTCGGGTCTACAGGATCAACGCAACGATGAAGGAAGCTGGTTACGAATTCCCCGAACAGACCCCGTCCGACGACACAAAAGCCGGGCTAGAGTCGTTGATCTATCCGGCAAACGAAAACCGCCACGAATGTTTGCGCCGGGACCAGCCCGAAATCGGTCGTTCGATATGGGTACCACATCAAATGCGTAGGAATCCGCTCTCGACGCGAATACTCTGAATCCGATGCTATGTGCGCGGGCGAGCAACCATGAAGGGGGATTCTCATGCCACCATCTCAAGCAGCCGAACTCAAGGCGCTAAGCCTGGAGACACAGCAGGCTATCGTGCAGCTGGAGACCGTTTTCTTTAAAGCACTGGTTCTGCGTGGAGGCGATGCGACGACGGTCTCCATTGCCAAAGCCCTTGGGCTGCCCAAACTGCTTCCTGGTGACCACTGGCCAGCCCTTGCTCGCGGAATAGCAAGTTCTCTCAAGGAAAAAGGCGCTGTCGAAGTAGGAAGAATAGAGGTGAAGGGACAGCTTTTCTGGCATGTCAGAACCCAGACCTGATTCTCGAACGTCTGGCATGGGTGGTGGAACGCTCGGCGGCGGTTTCGTTGCGCGTGTAGCGGAAGGCAATGCGCCCTTGCAGGTCACGCGCTACGCCGTGCCGACGCGGCTGGAATGCCCGAAGACCCTCCCCGAACCTAGCTGTCAGATCAGCGCCCCGTGAGCGGGCCGCGATACTCCTGGAGTGTAAAGACGCCGGGCGGCGGCCACGGCGTCAGACGGGCATTTATTTCAAGGCTGAGTGCTTGGGCACGCGCGATCTGACTCGGGGTCATATATGTCAGCATCTTGTTTCGATGCTGTCTCGCCCCCTCGTCTCCCCGCGTTGCCGCGAGATTGAACCAAGCATAGCCTTGCACAACGTCTCTGGGCACACCCCAACCAAGAACGTAAAGGCTCGCAAGATCATACTGGGCGCGAGCGAGGCCCTGTTCGGCCGCCTTGCGGTACCAAATCCCTGCGTGTTGATAATTCTGAGGTACACCTTTCCCACCGGCATACAGGCTTCCCAAGAAATGCTGAGCATCGGCATGGCCTTGGTCGGCGGATCTCCGATACCATCTGGCTGCTTCGTGATAATCTTCATCTACACCAGAACCCAATTGGTACAGGATACCCAGCATGAACTGGGCGCTGGCATTGCCTTGGCGTACCAACGGTCGGATTTCACGCAGGGCGCCTACGTGGTCACCGCGACGGAATGCTTCAACCCCCGCGCGAAGATCAGCCGCCGCAGTGGCAAAACCGACTGCCAAAAGCAACGCTGTCACGACTATCCGGATTACCATTGATGAGTCCTTTCCTAGACTGATGCGCAACCATACCACATTCGCAGATTTGCGCCCGAACGACACTTGGCGGTTGCGCTGGCAGCATAGTGGCGGACGATTTTTGCCGCCTTCACCCAACAACATGAATTCGGTTTGCACGGCACGCCCTCGACTTGTTGTCCTGGAGTGAATCGTCAGCGTCTTCCTCTTGCCGCGCCACGATCCAGGAACCGATGCCGGGTGTCGGCTACGACATGGGCATGCAGCGGGCCGTAAGACAACCTATAAATAAAACCGGTTCAAAACCGATATAAAACCGGTTATTATATTAAAACCGGTTAAAAACCGGTAACTGCAACGAATTGACGCAGGAGCAATGACGGCCAAAAACCAACCACTGTGCCCCGGGGTGGGTTTCGATACCCAAACACCCACATTGGGCGTTCTAGGCCATTCTGTGGCCACGAGAGAGCCTTTGCGGCCGCAGGCAACCCCTCCGCCGTGCCACCAACGCCAACACAACGCCGCGCCGGTGCAGAAAAGTCACAAAACGGGTTAAAAACCGGTAATCAGTATAATTCCGGGTTAAAAACCGGTAACAACAATAAGGTGCAAGTCAGATCCACGGGAGCCCGCCAATGACCGCCGTACCAGAAACCGGAGAAGACGCGTGCCGATAATCGTCCTCGCCAGCCCAAAAGGCGGCGTCGGGAAGACAACCTGCGCCGTCCTGCTCGCGACAGGTTTCGCGCGAATGGGCGCCGAAGTCACGGTGTTTGATTGTGACCCGACGCGTGCGCTGACCATATGGGCCGACCGCGGACTCCCCCCGGGGATAACCCACGGCGGTCATCCAGGCCCGGACAAGATCATACTGTCTGTCGTGGATGCCGATGGAGACGGCCGTATCGTGATCGTGGATGTCGAAGGCCAGCCCTCACCGACAGTGAGCCGGGCCGTCGCGCTCGCGGACCTGGTTATCGTGCCGATGCAGGCGACAGCGCTGGATTCGGCCATCGGCTCGGAAGTCCTCGCCATCGTCCGGGAAGAAGAAGCCAAGCTGGGCAGGCCGATCCGGCACGCCGTTGTCCTGACGCGCACCAGTGCGGCCATAAAGAGCCGTGTGCAGCGCGACCTGGAGAGTCAGCTGAAGGCGGCCGGCGTCGATCAGATCCAGCCGTCCCTGGTGCAACGGGCAGCATTCGCCGAACTGTTCACGTTCGGCGGCGACCTGGAGACGATGGCGGAGAATCCGGAGGTCCGGACCGGTGGCCGGATCGACAACGCCATCACCAACGCTCGAGAATTCACGGAGGCCGTCTTTGAACGACTCACCTCAGGATAGATTGGCGCGCCTGACGGCCCGGCCCAAGGACAACCCGGCCACCGTCGAGAGCATCGCCGACAGCGTGGGGGCCCGCCACGGTTTCCTGGCCCGGGCACCGAAGCCAAAGAAGAGGCCCGGGCGCAAACCCTCTCCGCGCACCGGGCAGTTGCATGCGAAGGTTTTGCCGGACGTTCGGGACGCCATCGCGGAGATGGCCGAACGCGTGGGATGGACGCAGGGCCAAGTCATCGAGTGGGCCTGGGAAAGAGCCACGAAGGGGGACGAGTGATGGATCGTCGCGACGAGCGAATTCCGGTGCCAGTGCCACCGGCCTGCGCTGTGGCCCTGCATCACATGGCCACCGCCGGCAACTGCAGCATGGGCGACGTCCTGGAAACCGCCATCGGGAGCCTCTGGGAGACCTTCTGCGCGGAAGAACAGGCCCGCCGTGACGCGTCGCGGAGCGGGGCCAGATCACCGCAGCCCGACCTTTTCGTCATCCGCTGATCGCCGGATGCGACCCACAGCGTATATCGAGACCTCGGTCGTGAGCTATCTGACCGCGCGACCATCGCGGGACGTCGTCATCGCCGCGTACCAGGAGATCACGCGCGAATGGTGGCGCAGGGCCTCCGACCGGTTCGATCTCGTTGCGTCGGCGCTTGTCGTCGAGGAAGCCCGAGCGGGCGATCCCGATGCCGCGCACGTTCGGCTCGAAACACTCCAAGCCGTCACGCTTCTGGACGCGACGCCCGACGCGGAGAATCTGGCGAATGCTCTGATAGTAGCCGGTGCGGTTCCACGCGAGGCCGCGGACGATGCGGCACACATCGCCATTGCAGCCACAAATGGCGTGGATTTTCTCGTGACGTGGAACTTCCGGCACATTGCCAATGCCGCAATGCGCGCCCGGATCGAGCAGGGATGTCGGCAGGCAGGCTATGAGCCGCCGGTGATCTGCACGCCGAACGAACTCATGGAGGCGAATTATGACCAAGAGCCCGATTGACCCGATCATTTCGGAAGTGCGGGCGGTGCGCGACGCGCATGCGGCCCGGTTCAACTATGACGTAACGGCCATCTTCCGGGACATCCGGAAGATGCAGAACAAGTCAGGCCGAAAGTACGTCCGCCTTCCTGCACGCCCGGTTTCTGTTTCCGGCACCTCTGCGGCAAGCCATACCAGAAAGTCCCGACGCTGATTTCATGTTCATTTTCTACGACCTCGAAACAACGGGGCTGAAACCGGCGTGGGATCAAATTCTCCAGTTCGCGGCGATCCGCACTGACAATCATTTGCACGTTGTCGAAGAGGTGAACATCCGGAGCCGCTTGGCACCCCACATTCTGCCCTCGCCAGAGGCTTTGAATGTCACAGGCATCCGAACCGACCGGTTGAACGATCCAAATCTGCCGAACGCCTTCACCTTCGCCCAGAAAATGGCCGACCAGATCCGGCGCTGGACACCCGGGATCTGGATCGGTTTCAACTCGATGCGGTTTGACGAAGGGTTCTTGCGGCAAGCTTTCTACCAGAACCTGCATCCCGACGTGTACGCAACGCAGATGAACGGCAACTGTCGGCTCGATCTCCTGACGGCGGTCTATGCCGCTCATATCCGGGAGTCGGCCGCGGTGGTCATTCCGGTGAACGGGCAGGGCCGTCCGACCTTCCGTCTCGCCGGTCTCGCCTCAGCGAACGGGTTTGAGGGCCATGAGGCGCACGACGCGCTGGGCGATGTCAAGGCCGCGCTCCACATAGCCCGCCGGATGCGCGAACGGAGACCTGCGCTATGGGCAGACCTGCTCACGAATGCCCGCAAGCACCGGGTCGTCCGCAAGCTGGCGGACTTTCGGCCGGTCGAGGTCGTCTGCCGTCCCGGATCCGGCGTTCCCCGCGCATTCTTCGGGTGCCTTTGTGGCTGGTCCGAATGTAACCGGTCGGAGGCGGCGATCGTAGATCTGGATGCGGCCGATCCGGAGACGTTGTTTTCGGCGGATGACGATACACTGCTGGCCGCGATCACCAACGAACCCAGGACCATCCATCCGGTCGCGGTGAACCGGGCTCCGGCAATCTTCGAGCTCACCTGCCCGAAACCGGAGCATGCCCGGAAAGCCGAAGCGATCGCCAACGCCCCGGAATTCCGGCGACGGGTCGGCCAAGCCCTGGCGGCCCGATGGCCAGCGGTCCCAAAGGCACAGAAACCGGTCGAAGAACGGATCTATGAGAGCTTCTATTCCCGCGACGACCAACAGCTCCTGAGGCGATTCCAAGTTGCCCGATGGCCGGAGCGCAGCGAGATCGCGGCCACGCTCAACGATGATCGGCTCCGCGAACTCGGCCGCCGGCTTATTGCGGCCTATAGCCCGGACTCTTCAGCTCCCGAAGACTGGGCCCGGTTCCGGGCCGAAACCCACGGGAAATGGACCGACCCCGACCCATTGGTTCCGTGGATGACTTCGGCTCAAGCAGACGCCGAGATCGAGAGACTACGTCTGAACGATGATGCGGATCCGACCAGGCTCCAAGAGATCAAAAACTTCATCAACATGCGGATGGCTAAGGTGAACAATGTCTAACGATATGCTGACGCCTCTGGGCGCGCGCGTCAGCGCGGTTTTGCCGTTTGTCGGTGCGGCGGCCATGGCCGGTTCGGTTGCGTATGATTGGGGCTACCTTGGCTCGCTCGGAATCTCTTTCCGGGAAGCTCCCACGTCAGTCTTGGATCATGCAAGAAGCTGGCTGATTTGGGTGCCAGGGGTTGCCCTGGCAATCCTGTTTCTAATCACAGTCGAAATGGCGCTTTCTCGCGCGGAAGGCGGGATGTCGGAAGACGAGCTCGTTTCCTCGTCTCCTAACCCTAACCTCACACGCAGATCTAGAGAACTGCCCTTTACGGTAATGGCGTGGGCAGCAGTTGTCGGTGTTGTATTGTGGTTGTTGTTTGCTGAAATCTTCCCTATGGCACGCATTGGTATTCCGATTGCGTGGATAGTGTTCGCGGGATTTGTGTTTCGTCATCCTCGTGCGGGAGCCCGATTTTCCGAGTATATTGGTATTTTGATCTTCGGGCCTCCAGTCCTTTTTGGAATGTTCATCATTGGCGCGGAGTTGGCCCGCCTCGAAATGGCGAGCGATGCAGCGTCGCACCGTATTGAACTTCGACCGCCAGCACGGGGCCCAGAAAGCGTTCGCTTGCTGCGAACATTTCACGACTGGACCCTCGTTCGCGACGGGAGCGGAGCAGTAGTCTGGATCCCATCGAGTGAAATCGTTCGCATTCAGCGACTAGAAGCGCACAAACCATTCAAAGGCTTTATCTGCAAATTCTTCGACCGGGGGTGTGCCATTATTGCAGAACCCGTACCCGACAAGCCGGCCGCCGACCGGGTCTCGGGTTCCTAGGCAGAGTCCGTGTCCCGCAGGAACGCGACGGCACCACCTTGCACGTAACATCCCAAGCAGATTGGGGAATCCCTTCTGGCAGGCGCACTTCCTCAATGCAATTGATTGCGCATTTGACCCGCAGATTTTTCCCGAAAGCCACCATCTCAGGGAACGCGCCCCAGTCACGATCAATCATCCAAGACGTCCGGATCCACGAAAGCAAGCATTGGCTCGGGCAACATGAAATGCGTGACCCTCAAAGCCAGGACTTGGCCTCCCGGGCCGAATTCGATCGTCACTTGCCCACATTCGCGCTGCGTCTCCTCTTCGCGTATCAGCATGTAGAGAGGAACTGTCACAGGTGCCGGAACGGTCTCGGTCACAAGTGCAGACTCGACGAGCGCCGCCATCCGCGCCTGCAGTGATTTCCGGTACTGATCCCGCACCTTCGGACATGGAATGGTTCGGACGGTCTCCGCCAGCGCCTTGTCCAGGGCGGCCCGTCGTTCCGGGCTGTCGAACACCCGTCCTTCAGTCTCCCGCTGCCACA
>JAPPGF010000005.1 GCA_028875075.1 Gemmatimonadota bacterium
GCACATGCCACTGAAAAACAATCATCTTTTTTTGTGCGCGTTAAACATGGGCTAGCATTGGCAATCGTACTATCCAATGCAAATCGATGAACCGGCTTCCAAAGCCGACAGGAAGCGAGGTGTCGCCAAGTGATCAGGGTGGTGAGCTGGAATGTCGACAAATGTCAGGAACCATGGCGTGAACTGGCGGAGATGGCGCGACGGGAAGAAGTCGATGTCGCGCTGTTGCAGGAAGCGGGAAGCCCACCCGGCGACTTGGTGAATTCGATTCAATTCGAGGACGACGTATTCTGGAGCCGGCATCTCTATGACCGCTGGCCATTGGTCGTGCGATTATCCGACCGGGTCAAAGTCGAGGGCTTCCGCCAGGTTCCGCCCGTCAGCGAATTGAGAGATGGTGATATCGGGGTGAGCGGAATCGGGACAATGGCCATCGCGAAGGTGATACCGCTAGGCCAACCGGAAGAAGCGTTCACCGCCGTGTCCATGTATGCGCGGTGGATGAAACCTCACCCATCGACCCGCAGTTCGTGGAGTACAGGTGCATCCGACGTGTCGGCCCACCGAATCCTCTCGGATCTCTCGGCTTTCATCGGTCACGAGGATCCGACAAAACACCGCATTCTCGCAGCGGGTGATCTGAATATGGTCTACGGTGCGACAGGCCGAACTCTGTCGCTGCCCGAGCGCGAACTTACAGTGTGGGACCGCTTCAAAGTACTCGGCTTGGAATTTCTTGGACCGCAAGTGCCGAACGGCCGCCAAGCCACCGCGATGCCACCCGATGTGCACCCGGACACACGGAACGTCCCAACCTTTTGCCAAGCCGGAAAATCCGTAGCCGACGCTACGATCCAGCTCGACTATGCCTTCGCATCGCGCGGATTTCATGAAAGGGTGAATGTGTGTGCCCTCAATGAGGTCGATGAGTGGGGATCGAGCGACCATTGTCGAATCTTGATCGAAGTTGCCACCGGATAAGCTGACCCTGCGGCGGCAGGGGCCCCATGACGTGGCTTATCTGCGACGCGGACGGCACCATCATCGCACGGACGGGTCCATACCGGCCCGGACAGTGATCCGATCCTTCGCAGGGTTGACTCTGGTGGTCGTCCTGGCTGGCGCGGTTCTGTTCCGTGACCACTGGCTGGTCAACACGACGTCGAGCGTTCCCATTGGCATCTATGTTTCAGCCCCGTCGGCTGAGGCCGGTTTCGTGTCGTTTTGCCTGCCGTCGTTGCCAAGGACGGTGCGGCACAATCCCGAGATCTGCCACGATGGCCAGCCGGATGGCCGCCCCGTCCTCAAGCGCCTCAAGGCCCGCTTGGAGCGCGGCCTCATCCTGCGCGGCGATCGGCCGGACGCACTTGACAGCCGGCTTTTTGGGCCGCTCTCGCCGAATCTTGTTCGGGGCTACTGGCGGCCACTGGTCATTTTAGGCGTTCGCAATTCTCCGGACCGCTGATCCTTTGCGTTCTCTGTTTCCATTTGCAGCAGCAGCAGAACGGGCTCATACATCTCAGTGCCACTGCCCGGCACATTGGTGGCCATACCGCTTGACCTGTGATCCTTGTCACCAGCGTTCCTGCGAATGCCCGTCCTGTTCTTCTCCACCACTTCCCACGCCGCTGTTGCCCATCGGGATCCCGTTCGTTTCCGTCGGAAACTGCATGTCGTCGACGCCGAGGAAAAGGCCCCGTCCGGACTCCAGGCGAATGCGGACCCGTTCGCGTCTGGTGCCTTCCTCTGTCGCCTGCTCGCCGTCGGAAATTTTCCGTCGCTTCAGGTTACTGGGAAGACGATTGTGTTCTTGGTCCGGACCGATATGACCCGGGTTTTGGTGCTCATGAGCGCCTGAGAAACGTTCCTGCGTGTCCCATAGAAGGATTTTCTTGCTACAAAACGTCCTCTCCTTTCTTGTAAATCCGCCTCATTGTGTCCTGCAGACCGGAATGTCACCGATGAACCCACCTCCTCCTCGGAGCACCTACTGGGGTCCGTTCTTCGTCTGCGGACAACAGATTTCGTTGTCGCACCTTGAACCATTCGAGTTTCAGTGCTCAACGCCAGATGGCATCTCCCGCTTGGTTCGCGTTCTCTTCACGCCCCATGTATTTACCAGAGTGCATGAAGACGGCGACCCGCCTGAAGGAATGTGCTTCCGCAGCCGCATCTTCTGTCCAAATCGGTATGAGGACAGCCATCGTCTGAAGGACATCATCACCGGACTACCGAATGCTCGCGTGTACCAGACTTGGGAAAAGCGTAACTATGTCTTCCTTGCGGTGGAAATTCCGCAACGCGACGACCGATATCATCTCTTTTTTTCGATCAAGAAGGCCGGCAGCAAGCGCAACAAACATATCGAAATGCGGATTGAGAGCGCCTATCGGCGAGAGAACTCACCCTACGCCCCACCGAACCGGCCGAACGCTGTGCGTTTCCCGGTTCTGATCCAGCGTGTCTTCATGGAACGTCCTTTGAAATTTGCATCGCGGTAACAGATTTGCCGCCAACCATCCCGTATTCAGAAAGGTAAAGGGCTACCCGAAGATAGCCCTGAGACCCAACGTGCCACTTGCCATCCGCTCGCGCGAAAACCATGAAGGTGGGTGGGCGCTGTTGCAGTTGGTCAATCGCCCTGCGTTTCTCCATATGGTGCATGGACGAAGAAATCAAGAATTAAAAATGAAACGCTCAGAAGGGAGGGTCACTCTGGTCGCGGGACTAGGTTTTCGCCCGCATCGACAAGCAGATCATTGAGACCGCCGCCAAGACGTGGGGCGGCATAGAACTCCCGAAGGAAGCTGTCGGGCGCGCGAAACAGGGTTGCGTGTTCTCCATATTTTGGCTCACACAGGGCGTCTCAGGTGTGCCTCCGTGCTGTTGACGGACAATGACACCGGTTTTGGTGCCCCGGGAGTGTTTGAGAAGCGTTCCAGACTCCTCACCAACCAAAAAACAATCCGGAATCGCGCACGCTGACAGTCCGGTCGGTTGTCGCGAAGACCGGCGCCATTCCCCAGAGCCGGGCCATCGATCGGCCTACTTTCTCGCGCATCACCGCCATCGGAACCGGCCGAACCCAACGATCATTTGCGACGACGCCTACGATAGCGCCCCGTTTTCCGAGCTTCAGGAGCCAGGCGAGGGGCGCGAACGTCTCGAAGCAGATCGTCCAGTGGAACCGTTGGTCGTCGAGCAAGACCGCCTCGATGTCACCTTGGCCGATCCGCCACCCCCCGGTCACGCCCGGGAGCCCGATCGTCCGTTCATAAACGGGGCGCGGGACACAATGCTCCGGATCGAGCGCATGAATCGTCGATCGGGTTCCGTCCGGCTTCAGGACGCCGACATAGAGGAGGCTGCCCTGCCGGGCTGCGAATTCGCACCAGCGTTCCGTTGCACCGGGCTCGCCCCGAAGGATGACGTTCTCGCCGAGGACGAGGATATCTCCCGTAATGCGGCCCGGGGTTGCCATCTGGGACCGGTCCTGGGCGGCCGTTGTCAGCGCTGGCCTTGGCCAGACACGGACTTCCGTGAAACCACTCGGTCGGGCCGGCACGTGGAGCTGCCAGGCGCTCCCGACCGAGCGGGCACCGCGGCCTTGACCGGGTCCTGGCGCACGGTGCCGAAGGCTTTGCCCGCGTGGTGGCCTTCAACATTCACGACATTGGTCTTCTGCCGCGCCGACAGGCCCGATGATGAGGCGCCGCCTGACGACACCCTTGGACCCCAGGCGCCTTCCAGTCCCGCATAGACTGGGACGAAACCTTACGCGCTGATGGTGCCGAAGGCCGTCGGCGCCGGCGTTACGGGCAGAGATCCCGCCGACGGCCTGGCGCCAACATCCCGAGTTGAGGCGAAATCGCCCACTGGCCGGAACTCAAGCCCGGATAAATTGCCAATTGCCGTCGTCAAACGGGGAGTTTTCGAGCAGTACCCTACGCGTTCAGTCTACGTCCCCACTCGAAACCGGGATCCTCGCCATAGTAGCGTACCCCTACGTCGTTGAGTCCAACTACCAACTGCTTGAAAACCTCGCGTAGCTGATCGCCGGTCGGCTCTATGAGGTCGCCCCTGCCAAACACCGTCAGGGTTGTGGTGTCAGTATGCAGCTTCCCTTTGTCGTGGAGGATGGCGTTACGGTACAGTCGCAAATCTCCGAACCCATCGCTGTCTACGCGAACCACGCCGCATTCCCGACGGATAGCTGGTCGATACACGTTCTCCCACAGCGTATAGGCGAATACGATCAACCTTGCGCGCACGGCTTTGGCCTGTTGTCCTGCAGGATCGAGTCGAGCAAGAAGCTCGGCAAAGGTCAGCGAATAGTCGGCAACGGCTGCGGGTTCGTTGGGGTTGTCCTGCCCAAATAACAGGTTGTTGCTGATCTTGGTCGAACCGCCTTTGAATATGTTTTCAACTTGCCTCCGTGCGGTCATCGTCACGAAAACCGCTATCTGGTCCTCTCCGTAGAGGCTTACAAGCTCGTCTTTCAGTCTTGTCAACGTGGTTAACGACATTCAAACAGCTCGCCTTGCTTCTCCAGCCGTTGCCGCCCCAACGCGGGAAACAGATTCGACTAGGGCATTCGCCGGGACGTTCTCGAATTCCTTCGGTTCCAGCTTGTGCAGCCCCCGTAGACGCGACCTTCACCAAGCATAGCCTGTGGGCAAATTTGATTTAGGTACTCTCCCACACTCGCCGTTTCAATTCCGGACTATCCAGCAGGGCGCGCTCAAAAGGTTCCCTTGGGTACAGCATCAAATACACGTTTGCCGCAGTCGCCTTCGAATTGTTGAGAATGAAGCGGAACGGCCTAACACTCTTTTTGTCGCTCCGCCCGAGGTATGTGCAAACAAACAATGCTGGAGGCCGACGTTCCTGTGTGTACCACATTGCCCGATGTCGGCAGATATACCGATCAGCGATGCCTTTCGCCATGGCACTGTTGAGATAGCTCTTGTTAGCCTTCACCGTGGACGGCTTGCCGAGCGTGACCCGGCGCGGTTTGCCGTCGCGCCGGAAGCGGAACACCCAGGACCGCGCGCCGTTGCGCTGGGCGCGGAGCATGAAGCCTTGGAGGGCGGTATCGTGGATTGCGTATTCACGCTCGCGGCCCTCGCCGCCGTTGACCGCGACCGCCGTGAGCGAGTGGCGAAGATCGTGAATGCGATTCTCTACGCCCTTCAGCGTGCGGTTCTCACACCCGATCCATCACTTTTTGCCCACAATCTTTGCCTTGGGTGCGGCTACTGGCGGTCGCGGCTGACGTTCACCGGCGACTTGCGCATGCTGACCGTCCGGTCGGTTGTCGCGAAGACCGGTGCCATTCCCCAGAGCCGGGCCATCGATCGGCCTACTTTCTCGCGCATAACAGCGACCGGAACCGGCCGCACCCAACGATCGTTTGCAATGACCGCGACGATGGCGCCCCGCTTCCCGGGCTTCAGGAGCCAGGCGAGGGGCGTGAACGTCTCGAAGCAGATCGTCCAGTGGAACCGTCGGTCGTCGAGCAAGACCGCCTCGATGTCACCTTGGCCGATCCGCCACCCCCCGGTCACGCCCGGGAGCCCGATCGTCCGTTCATAAACGGGGCGCGGGACACAATGCTCCAGATCGAGCGCATGAATCGTCGATCGGGTTCCGTCCGGCTCCAGAACGCCGACATAGAGTAGGCTGCCCTGTCGTGCTGCGAATTCGCACCAGCGATCTATGGCACTGGGCTCGCTCCGATGGACGACGTTCTCGCCGAGGACGAGGATATCCCCCGTGATTCGTTCCAAGGCCGCCATCCGGGACCGGTCATGGGCGGCCGTTGTCAGCGCAGGCCGTGGCCAGGCGCGGACTTCCGTGAAACCACTCGGTCGGGCCGGCACGTGGAGCTGCCAGGCGCTCCCGACCGAGGCGGCCGCCATGGCCAGGACGATCAGGAGCCAGAGCCGCCGCCAGCGCCCGGATCCGCCCGGCTGGGCGCTGAGCGCAGCGAAGACCAGAATCATGAGTGCCAGGCCTCCATTGCCGGCACCGGGCCAGAGGTCGCCGGCGGCCAGCACGACCGAGCCGATGTGCCACGGGATCATGAGCGACAGCGCGATCGCAATCCCCGTGTTCAGCCAAGCGAAGGCGAGGGCGGTCAACACCCACCATGCCGCCAGCAGGCCAGCCGTGATCCCCGTGCCGCCCAGATGCCAGAGTCCGACCGCTGCAGGGAGCATCGGTGCTGCGTGCCAGCCGAGTGCGATCGCAAATCGCCGGGCGGGACTGCGGGCGATCGCTGCCGGCACCAGTCCGGCCAGCGCAAACGCCAGCGGAATGTCCGGGACGTAGCACCCGAGGCCCGCGGCCGCGAAGCCGCCCGCGGCCGCCAGGCCGCTACTCCGTGCGGTAGGGATCCACCGTGAACCGAACCACGACCGAGCGGCCGAGATCTCCATTGTCGTGGGCCTCCTTCATTTCCCGCTCGATGGCGGACCGAAATGTCTCGTACCGGATGCTCGACCGGGGCAGGGTGATCGTGGACAGGGCCGGTCCGGAGACCGTTCCTGCGGACGGGTCGCGGCCTTCCAGAAACGCCATGACCGCGGCCGGTGCGACCAGCGCCCGGTTGCCGGCAATTCCGTCCCAGACCGAACGCCCCGCGTTGGGTCCGGACACGCGCGGCAGAGCCGCCCAGGTGCCGGCCAGGCAGTTCGCGAAGGCGGACTTCGATCGGATGCCATAGCCACATTCGGCGAGCAGCAGCGCGCCGAGCCGGTCCTGCATTCCGGCGTCGAAGAGCTGGTCCGGATCGATCCCGTACTCTTCGACGAGCCGGGTCAGTGTTGCGTGAATGATCTGATAGCGACCGGCGGCTGTCGATGTCGCCCGCGGCCGGATCCGTTTCTGCCAGGCCATCACGTCCCGGAGCGCCATCCGGGTCACGGGCTGGGGCGGGGCCTCCGGAACGGCCGAATGGATCTGGTCGTAACCGGATGGCGCCTCCAGGCCGCCGACGAACTCCAGGACTTCCGCTTGCGCTGGCCAGCCTGATGTGACGGTCCCTCTGGCCGGGATGGGCGAAACCAAGGCCGCCACTGCGGCGGTCGCCGCTAACCCGGTTCGTAGGGCGGCAGCCACAGGTCCTCCTCAAGGACGATGTTCATGGGAGTCCCGGATGGAATCCGGAAAACGGGCGCTGCATTCAGATCCCGCTCCACCATCCGCTCCGTGACGGTCTGGGCCGTGTCGCCGGCAGCCGACTTGATGGCATCGGCGATCGCATTGTCCTCCGCCTGAGGCCGGGCCGTGATCGCCGTCACCAGATTGATCGCGAACGCCTTGCCGAGCGTCGACCAGAACCGTGACCGCCGCTGACCCACGAGACCGGACATGCCGCTCAGGTCTGCGGCCGGAGCCTCATCCAGTGTGTGGGTTGTCCCATCCGGCAACTGCAGGGCCCGCCAGTGCACGAAGAGCCGCTCGTCGTTGAAGCCGCCGCCGTCGGCATAGGTCCCGACGACGAGGGCGCCTCCCGGGATCAAGACCCGGGTGCCGGTGGTGCTGTCCCTGACCGGTGCCGTGACCTGCGCTCTGGCAAGCCCGGGCAGGCCGGAATCAATGGTCGTGACCAGCGAAGCCGGGATGACGGTGCCGGTACGGAGGACCCGTTCGTCGGTCAACGCGTGGCCGGAGGATGTCTCGTCCATGCCGCCCGGTGCCGGCGGGGCAGGGGCCTCCAGTGCCGCCAGGCCAGGATCCATCTCCGGCTCCGAATCTTTGTCTGGAGTCGGTGCCGCGGCCAGGCTGTAGAGGCTCTGTCCGAGCGGCGCGAACTCCGCCTCCTGCGCCAGTTCCCGGTTTCGCCGCTCTTCCTCTGCGATCCGCTGGCGGATCTCCGCGAGTTGGCGTTCCGCCTCGGCGTCTTCCTCGGATACAAGGCCGGCCGGCCCCCGTGTCGCGGGCTCTCCTGTGCCGCCAGCAGGCTCCTCCTGGTTGGCGTTCCTCTCGGCCACCGCGGTGATCTCCGCCACCGGTCCTTGGTTGGTGACGTCTCCGACGCTCGGGCCAACGACGGCGGGCGCCTGTTCGGTCCAGAGCTTGATGAGCATCAATGCGCCAAACGCCCCGGCGATCAACACGACACCGGCGATCAAACCGGTGGCGAAACCCTGGCGGTTCGCCCAGTCGAGGAGTCTGCTACCTGCCGTTGCCATCCGGTGCCGCCTTCTGGACGTCGATGTTTTCGACCATCAGTCCCAAGGGGTTGATCTCCAGATCCTCGCGGCCGACGCTGGCCTGCGGCCCCAGAACCAGGACACCAATGTAGCGATCCTCGGACAGGGTTTCGCCGGTCTGACGGGCTTGAGTCCTTTCCGTCCATTCTACCCGCCAGGAGGTGCCGCCCGCGAAGCTGACGGCGGCGACCTGGACGAAGACGGTTTCCCGTTCCCACCGGAGCATCGGATTGCTGGGTTCCGCCTGAAAGGTGTCGGTCAGCACCCGGTAGGCCTGGCTGTCCGTCCGCATGAACCGGTAGAGGCGCCAGAGGTTGCGTTCGAGAATGGCCCGGTCGGCGGGAATCGAACGGCTCCGTTCGATGAAGGTCTGGAGTTCCCGCTTGATGACCAGCGTCGGCCATTCTCCGAGCGTCGCCGGCTGTGGCAGCGCCTCGGTGCGGCCGAGATCGTCGACCTTGACGAGGTAGGGTACATATTCGCTTTGGCTCGCCGCCCAGATCCCGAAGCCGAGGCCCACGGCGCCGACAACCAGGCCGGCCAGGCCGATTCCGAAGAACCGCCGGGCCGTCTGCGCATGGAAGGCGAAGCGCTCGTCCCATTCGCGCTGGGCCGTGATGTAGGGGTTGGCCACCTCCGGGCCGGGATCGCCGGTTCGGGCCATGCTATTCTTTGTCCCGGTTCAGGAAGTTGAGCACGTCCTTGGCGGCCTGCCGGTGCGGTCCTTCACCCCCGACCGCGGAGACCGCGCCCCCCACGGTGCCTGTGGCGACGCCTGTCAGGACGGGCCCGGCCTTCTTGACAGTGCTCCAGGCCCCGCCGGTGGTGGCCTCTTCAGCCAGGCCCTTGAGCCCGCCAGTTCCCAGTGCCTCTCGGGTGCCGAGGGCGCCGCCTCGGGCGCCGCCATAGGCTGCGCCGGCGCCGGCGGCCCCGGCCATCATCATGGCGCGGCCCGCCATGGACCCGGCGAATCCGCCGGCGATCGAGGCGCCGGCATTGGATCCACCACCGGACGCCAGGCTTTCGACGGCCGTGGGCAGCTGCAGCAACAGGACAAGGCCGACGATTTGCACGATCAGGATCTGCAGTGCCGAGAAGATGTCGTCCGCGCCCGGCGCGAACACTCTCTCTAGCGTAGCCATCACCATGCCATTGACCACCAGGAGCGTCAGCAGCTTGAGGCCTTTGCCCAGGAGCATCCGGATATAGTTCATCGCGATGTCGCGCGTGGCATCCAGACCGCCGAAACCGAGCCCGATCAACCCGGCCACGGCCATCAGGAACAGCTCGGCGTAAACCATGACGATCATTGCGGCCATCGCGGCTGCCGTGACCACGACCGCCATCGCGCACAGGACGAGGCCCAGCGACTGTGCCGGGCTGAGGAACGAGAGCTCGCCCAGCAGGCGGCCCACCATGTTCAGGGCCTGGCTAAGCACGGTGGACGGCGATGGGACGGCTACGATCCCGCCGACGCCGGCGATCGCAATGGCGCTGTCGATGACGAGCCGGACCAGGGCGGGACCAAAGTCCAACAGGAGAAAAAAGAGCCCGACGATCACGATCCGGGTGATCAGTTTCGTCAGGATCGCCGCGAGGCCTTCACTCTGGATCGTGGACTTCCCGAGGGCCCAGGCGAATTCGATCGTGGCCATGGTCACCAGGAATGTCCGGGTGACGTCGACAATGCCGCCGGTCATCCTGGACGAAATCTGCTCCATGTCCCTGATCATCCGGTCCAGTTCCCCGGGAGCCTGCTGGGCCAGCGCCGGGTCCCCCGGAAGCCCCAGGGCCAGTGCCAGGGCCAGAGTTCCGGCCGGAACCCTGCTCATGAATTGGCAGGTCATTGGCCGATTCCCAGCAGTTCATGGATGTCGCGTGGTTGGTACTGCTGGTGTCGCTGGATATGGCCGGCCAGGACCTCGTCATGACGCCGCTGCATGGCTTCCTTCACGTCCATCTCGTCGAGGACCCGGGCCCATGCGATCGTGGTCTGCTCCGCCTGGGCCGCCTGCAGCGCCCGGAGATCCAGCACCTGCCGGGCGAGGCTTCCTGACAGTTCGTTCGCGACCTGCAGGGCCGCCAGATTCCCGTCGGCTTGGTCGGCCCGCTCACTCAGCCGGTCCAGGAGTCGCGCCTCGGTCTCGACGTCCTCGACCGTCAGGTCAGCCGTTGCCAGGCTGGACTTCAGCGCCGATCGCCAGCGGTCCTGCCACACGTCATATCGCTGGACATAGTCCGTGCGGCTGTAGCCTTCGGCGTCGAACATCGGGTCCTCGATCTGTCCGGATCGAAGGAACGCATCCAGTTCGCGGCCGGATCCGGCTAGGGAGCCCGCCCGCATATAGAGACGACGGAGATCGAGAATCGGGTCCAGGGCCTGGCGGTGGAACGATGAGGGCAGGCGTTCCGTGTTCTGGACCATGTTGCGATACGCCAGGATCAGGTTCTGCAATTGCTCGACTTCGGTCGACAGTTGCTCGCCTGCGATCGAGAGATGCGATGCCTCCATTGACGTCAGGTTGGCGAGCTCGCCGTAGTTGAGAAGCTGCGTCCATTCGGTCGCCACCCCCGCCGCGCCTGCGGAGGCCGGTGCCGGCACCCCGACGGTGAGGGTCGCGGCGGCCGCCATGGCTGCAGCCGTTTCTGCCTTACGCCAGTTCACTGAGCGTGCTCCTTAGGTCCGATTGCCAAAAGTCCGGATCGCGGGCCGCGGCGGTCTCGGCTGCAGCGGCTTCCTCGACTGCCGTGCTGCCGAGCAGGCGCAGCGCCGCCGGACCCAGCAGGAAATCGACCACCCGCCGGCCTTCCGGCTTGACGACGTAGTAGTGCCGTTTCGGCTGCATCGCGGCGATGATGGCGATCATTTCGTCGGTCACCCCGAGGCTGCCGTATTGGTCCCGGCTGGCCCGGGTGTGCGCCGCCGGATTGGGCAAGAAGATCTTCGTGGGACAGTTCTCGATGAGGACCGGCGTGATCTCGCTGGCCGTGGCATCGGCGACGGACTGCGTGGCCAGCACCACCGAAGCGTTCGCCTTTCGCAGCTCCTTCAGCCAGCTCCGGATGCGTTCGGCGAACAGCGGATGCCCCAGGAAGGCCCAGGCTTCGTCGAGGAGGATCAGCGTCGGGCGACCGTCGAGGCCGGCCTCGACCATCCGGAACAGGTAGTCGAGTGCCAGCACCGCGATGCCCGGGCCGGCCGAGAACAGGTCCTCGGTCTCGAAGACTGTCCAGTCCGACAGCCGGATCCCGTCATCATCGGCATCGAAGATGCCCGTGTGATTGCCGTGGGTGAAGGGTTCCAGGGCCGACCTGACCTCGTCGGCCTGGACGAACCGCTTGACGTCGGCGAGCGTGTGACCGGGCTGCAAGAGCGCGACCGTCTTGCGGATCTCGCGCCGCACCTCGCTCGGCGCCGCCCCTTCGGTCTCCCGGACCACCGCCGCGATCCAGTCATCGAGATGGTGCCGGCCGCAGCCGAGCAGTCCCCGGACCGGTGACAGCGCCCGGCCGTCCGGGCCCACGGGGATGAAGGCGCCGCCGATGGCGGCCGTCAGGTAGCGGATGGACCGTTTCTTGTCGAAAACGACCACCCGGGCGTTCGGGTACTTGGTGAAACTCGCGGCGAACAGGCCGAGGAGAACGGATTTGCCGGCGCCTGTCGGCCCGAAAATCAGCGTGTGGCCGACGCCCTCCGAGTGAAGGTTGAAGAAATAGGGCTCGCCCGACGCCGACCGCCCCACCAGCAGCGGTGGCGAGCGGGGCGGGAACTGTGGGCAGGGGACGCTCGTCTCACCCTGCCAGAGGGTCGAGAGCGGCACCAGGTCGCCGAAGTTCAGACTTGAGAGGATCGGCCGGCGCGGATTGTTCCGGGGGTGGCCGGGCAACCGGCCCAGAAAGGCCTCCAGCGCGTTGACCGTCTCGACCCGTGCCTCGAATCCGCTGTCGAGGAGCGCCGTGCTGACGCGTCGGGCGCCCGCGATCACGTCGTCCCGGGTGCCGCCCTCTGCGCCGGTCAGGGTGATCGTGCTGTTGCAGATGCCGTACGCCAGGTCTCCAGCGTTGACCTCGGCCGTCGCCGTCTCGGTATCGAGCTCCATCGCCGCGGCATGGGCGTCCACTGGCGCGCCTTCGACGTCCAGCGCCTGCGCTGTGAGTGAGCGCTTCGTCTGACCCCAGAACCGCCTCCGCCGGCCGAGTTCCGCGCGGGCCTGGTGTCGGCCGAGGCAGACAAATCGCGTTGTCCATTGATACTCCAGACCGAACGCCTGCAGGACCTCCAGGACTCCGGGCTCCGTGACGGGCGGATACCCCTCGATGGCGACCACCGCCGTCCAGCGGCCGTTGATCCGGACAATGTCGTCCAGGTTGTCCTGGCGGAAGGCCGGCGCGATCAGCACATCGAGGTAGAACCAATCGAGGCCGGATGGCCGCCGGGGCGCCATGAAGCGGCCGCTCGCGCTGGTGGCCAGGTGGCCGACCAGTTCGTCGACGAGGCCGGTTCCGCCGCTGGCCAGGTGTTGCTGCCGGTTCCGCAGGCGGCGGAGGCTGTAGACTCCGGCGAACCGGGTTTCGACCGCCGCACACTCCGCCTCAAACGCCGTGATGCGGTCCTGGATCGGTGCGGTGGGGTCGGCCCCGGTTGCCTGGAAGGACAGGTGGATGACGTTGTCGAAGAGGGCGCCGCCGGTCTCCAGGATGCTCCGGCGCTCCATCTGCAGGACCTTCAGGGCCTCGGCCGAGAATTCCTCTTCGTGGCCGAGGTAGCCCCGGACCGGCCGGCGCCGGAAGTCCACCCAGAACGCACAGCCGTCGCCGAACCCGGTGAGGGCCTGCGACATGCGCGCCGTCGCCTGCCGGCGCTCCTCCATCGCGAGACTCTCTGTATCGCGCCCCCGGACCTCCCAGGCGGCGATCATGGAGCCGTCCTTGCAGACGGTCACGCCGGGGGCGACGGCCGCTCCCCAGTTGAGGAGATCGGAAAACGTCCGGCGCGGTCGGCCCAGCATCAGCCGCCAAGGATGGTCGGGCGGACCATCACGACCATGGACGTCCGGATGAGTTCAGCCTTGGCGATGCCGCCGAGCCCGAAAAACGAGGCGACACCTGTTCCGGACCGCTCCTTGCGAACGGTCTCCTGTTCGTAGCCCCCAATGACCAACGTCTCGCCCGGGGCCAGGATCACCGTGTACTCGATGGCCCGGTGGTCCGTTTTCGGCAACTGGACAGAACCGAATGTGTCGAGGTCGGTCAGACTGGCGTGGAGCAGCCAGAGGCTCAGCTGGATCTCACCGCCCGCGACGATCCGGGGCAGGGCGAAGATCGACAGGCCGGTGTCGATCGTGTCGACCTCGACCGTGAGCTTTGTCGCTCCGTCCTTTTCCTCGGACGTCGTTTCCTTGACGTAGTTCTGGGTCGTCAGGAGTGAGACCGGGGCCACGATCCCGTTCTGGCCGACCGTGTTGCTCAGCCGGTAGTCGACAACCGACTTGTCGCTGGCGAGTGCCCGGAAGTTGATTCTCGAACCGGTGGCGTCCCCGCGCAGGATGGCGACGGAACCGGATGTTTCGCCCGTGAGAACGCCCCGACCCAGCTGGACGGCACCGTCGCCGAAGGCGCCCTGAAGGAAGACGCCCAGGGCAAAATCCTCGTCCTCGTCCGCGTCGAGGAAATACGTTGCGATCTCCAGTCCGATCCGCTGCCCGTAGATCTCCGCGAAGTGGTCGATCACCCGGGTGGCGGACCGCTGGACGCTGGGGGGTCCCCAGACGGTGATCTGTCCCGTGTTTCGCGCGAGGGAGGTCGTGGCCGGCGGTGCCACCGCCTGGGCGAGGGCAGCCTCGATCTCGCTCCAGGGATCGACCGTGACGCTCTTGGACGTTGCGACCGATGCGGCACCCGTCTTGACGCCGGACAGATCCGTCGAGAGTTCGCCAACCGTCGGCGGCAGCGGCACGTCGTAGGTGGTGCTGACCATCCGGTCGAAGCGGATCGCCGTGCCGTCGAAGGACCAGCCGAGATCAAAGCGGGCTGCAATGCGGTCGAGAAGCTGCGACAGCGGCCCCCGATGCTCCACGGACATCGTGCCAGAGGCCGGGACCTGGATCACGCCCTCGGCAGTCGGGTAGGTGGTCCGGATCACGACATCGAGGTCCGTGGCACCGGCAATGATCTCCTGGATCGTGCTCAGGGGCGCCGTGGTCGCCAGAATATCGATTCCCAGGTCTTCCTCGAGCTCTCCAGGCAACGGTTCGCCGTGGTCGAGCCCCCGCATCGCCCCGGTCCGGGCTCTCGCGCCCGAACGGCCGCCGTAGAACGGTTCCTCGACCTCAACGACGCCCCCGCGCAGTTGCGCGGAGGCCAGACCGCGATGCCGCGCCGCCTCGGCGGCCAGGCTCTCGGCCCGCTCGTCGGCTTCTTCGGCGACCGAACACGCCGTGACGACGGTCACGGCCGCGATCGCGACGAGGGCCGAGCGCCTCACCGGGCCGCTCCGACTCGTACGACCCGGTTGCCGTAGACGACGAGCAGCGGGGCCGAGGGTCCCGATCCGAAGCCTTTGACCACTTCCCTAAGCGCCAACCGGAGGGGCCCCTCGACGCGGAACGGCACGCGGAAACGCCAGTCTCCCCGATCCTCGATCACGATCTCATAGCCGGCGGCCTTCCCCCATCGTTCGAGCACGTCGATCAGGTATTCGCCGTTCTCCGCTCGCCAGACCGGGATCTCTGGCAGGGTCCGGACCACTTCCGGCGCGATGGACGTGGTTTCGATAGTCCCGGAAGCTAGGGGCTTACCGTCTTCGGTCTGGCCGATGCCGAACAGTCGCGCCCAGAACCCGGGTTTGGTCGTTGCCGACGATGCTTGCGCAACGTTTGCCGAGCCCGTCGCTGGTGCGTCCTCGCACCGGATGCGCAAGACCTGGCCGGGCCGCAGCTTTTTCGGGTCGGCCGCGACATCCGGATTGAGGGCCGCGATCTCGGGATGGCGGGCGGCGGTGCCCAGGTACTGCCGCGCCAGCTTTCCGAGGGTGTCCCCGGGCTGGATCATGTGCTCCGTGCAGGCCTTCGTCGCCGGGGCTGCCACCACGCCACGCGTCGCCGCTGACGCACCGGCAGTGGGTCGGGAAGTCTGCGGGACGGTGTTTGCGACGATCCTGGCCGGGTTCTGCCAGTCCGGACAGCGGATCAGGGCTCCTGCGGCTTCCAGGGCGGTCGCGCCTGTGCCCGCAACGACACCGAGGCCACAGGCCAGTACAAAAATCGCCAGCTTGGCTTGGCCAGGATCCGCTCCCGATCGATCAGACCTTTCGCAAGCAGCGCGGCACAGGTCCCCGAAGTGCGCGATCGCGAGAATCGTAGTGTGTCCGAGATCCATTCCGTCGTCACGGCCGCGCCGGTTCGCTGATGTTCGCCCGCAATGGCGCAGTAGACCAACGCCTGGACTCGCAACTCGCCGTGCGGCTCGTGCTCTGCCCCCTTCGCCGCCAGATAATCCAACAGGGCATGAACGTTGACGGGTTCGTTGTCAATATATAGGAATTCAATGAATTTTTTCATGGGTACTCCTCGGGATGTCTCCAACAGTATCTCCCACCCCTGCAGAGGTGGCAAATCTCGGACCGTTGCAGCCGTGGTTGGAAGAAGCCGCAGTCGTCGAAATATCCATGAATCAAGACCAACTCTTGTGGGTTTCCCGGTTTGGGGAGGACACCCGATCCGAGGCTTGGTGGGATCCGGATAGCGCCGAGAGAATGATTCGGTGGTGTGCGTCACATGGGCGTTCAAGCGTCACGGAGACTCGGCCTATACTCTCAGCGATGGTGCCGGGTTTTCCGCACCGAATCGAGGCGCTCCTGCCGCCCGTTGTCGAGGCGCCGGTCTTCTCGATCCGTCGACACACTGACCGGGCAGCAATTGGCTTCGACAGTTTCGACTGGGCCATTCCCGACGATATGCACATCATTGCCCAGGCGTTTGTCGCCGAACGGCGCAATCTGGTCGTCGCCGGGTCCACCGGGTCCGGGAAGACGACCTTTGCCAACGCCTGCCTGGCGGCACTCGCGGAAGCATCGCCCGCCGAGCGGGTGGTCCTCATCGAGGACACGCCCGAGTTGCAGTCCGGTCTTGCAAACACCGTTGCGCTCCGGACGTCACGCACGGTCGACCAGCAGCAGCTTCTGGTATCCACGCTCCGCCTGGCCCCCGATCGGATCGTCCTCGGCGAATGCCGGGATGGCGGCGCGGCCCTGACTCTCCTCAAGGCTTGGAACACCGGGCACCGGGGCGGTTTGACGACGTTGCATGCGAACGGCGCCAGCGAGGTCGTTCCGCGCCTGGACATCCTCTGCTCGGAGGTGGCGGTGACCAGCCAGGACCGTCTGATCCGTTCGACCATCGATGTCGTTGCCTTCCTTGAACGGGGTGCCGGACGCCCAGCCGTTCGCGAAATCCAGGAGATCGAACCTTGACCCTCTTGACCCGCCTGATTCTGCCCGCCACCGTTGCGATCTCCGCCGCCTGGGTTGCCGGGCCCGCCCTTGCAGCCGGGCAGACCATGCCCTGGGACGGGCCTCTTGACCGGATCGTCGACAATCTCACCGGGCCCTTTGCCTTGGCCGCGGGCGTCCTCGGCCTGGTCGTTCTCGCGGTCCGCATCATCTTCGGCGAGCAGTTCGGCCAGTTCGCCCGGTCGATCATCAATCTGATCATCGCCGTCGCCCTGATCACCGGTGGCGCCGGAGCTCTCCGGGCGCTCATCCCGGGCGCCACCGGCGCTTCCTATATCATCGTGGACCCGGGCTCTCACGAACCCGCAGGAGATCCACTGTCCGCCGCGGCTCCGGAGCCACCCGCATGACCAGGTTGTCGATCCTCCCCACCTGGATCTGTGCAGCGGTGGTGGTAGGCGGTGGCGCGACCGCGGCCGCCGACAATCTCCCGGCGGCCGCGGCGCAGACGACCATCCAGGAGGCCTGGCAGGCGCAGCCCGCGACGGCCGCGCTCGGAGAAGCCGGCCGCGTGGTCATGACCTATGGCGAGGCGCCGGCCGCCCTGGTCTGCGCACCGCTCCACATCTGTGCCATCGAATTCGGACCGGAGGAGACGTTCCACGACACCCCGTCACTCTCGGACCCGGTGCGCTGGCAGATGGAGCTCCGGGAAGGATACGCGGGCGGCGCCAGGCGACAGTACCTGATCCTGAAGCCCTCGGAGCTGGCGGAAGAAGCGATCCTCACGGCCTTCACGGACAAGCGGTTCTACTCGATCCGCTTGGTTCCGGACGACAGCGCCTATACGCCGATCCTGTCCTTCCGGTTTCCGGACGACGAGATCGAGGCCGCACGGGCCGCGGTCGAGGCGGCACGGCAGGCCCAGGTTGAAGCCGAGGCGGCGGCAGCGGCTCAAGTCGCGGCCCTCACGGCCCGGACCGGCGTTCCGACGCCCGATGGCCTGGTCAGCGCCGGCGATCTTAACTTCGACTACGCCATCGCCGGCGACGCCGGTTTCGCCCCCCAGCGTATCTATGACGACGGGGAACGGACCTATATCGAACTGCCGCGGTCCTGGACCGGGGAGTTCCCGGTTTTTCTCGCCGGTGACGGCCGCAACACCGACCGCGTCGTCAACTACCGCGTCGACGGCAGGCGCTACGAGATCGAGGGGGTCTGGGATGCCGCGGCTCTCCGCCTCGGGCGGGACGAGATCCGGATCCGCCGCGAGTGAGGACCCTGCGATGGGTGGTGGCCGGGGCCGGGGCCCTGGCGTTGCTGGCCGGGTGCTCCGGCTGGTTGTCCGGGTCCGGTGCCGGACGGGATCTTCCGCTCACGCCAGCGCAGTATTGTGCGGTCGGTCACGACCTGGCGAGGCAGATCGCCGACCATGTCTCTGTCCGCGGAATCATCTTGGTCTCGCCCTCGAAGCGGACCCCGTGCGAGGACTACGCACTGCACTACCTGCGGCGCGCCGGTTTCGCGGTCGATGAATCCGGCCGGTCGCCGACGTTTCAGGTGGCGCTCGCCTACGCCGGCGAGACCACGTTCCAGGCGACGGCCTCGATCGGCCGCACGCTCCGGATCTCGCGCGTCTACACGCCGGGCGATGGTGGCGTCTATCCCATGACGCCGGTGTCGGTCATGCGGCTCTCGGCACGGACGGTGTGGCGGGCGCCCGCCGAGCTCATACAGAATGCACCCGGTTCGTAGGGCGCTCGTGCAGCCCATCCTGCTTGGCGGGATGGAGCGGGTGCCGCTTGTCCTGGTGCTGTTTGTCGGCGGGCTCTTCGTCCTGCTCCAGACGCCGGCGACGATCGTGACCGGGCTGGTGATTGTCGCTGTCGGCGTTGTCATTCTCAGGCGGACGGCCGAGGCCGACCCCCAGTATTTTCACGTCCTGATCCGGCGGTTGCGTTACGGTCGATACTACGGGCCGGTGCCGCTCGATGCGCGGAAGCGGGAGTCCCGGTTCTGGCAGATGTAGACATCATCGCCGGCCGGTCCTGCGCCTGCGGGATCCAGTGGGGCGGTCGCCATGGCCGATGGCGGGCGGAGATTGCGGGCCGGGTCGGCCATGCGGACTTTGCGGGCTCACCCCCGCGAGGGATGGTGCCGGCCGCAGCACTGGCGGTGTCCGCCATCCAACCGGATCACGAATCCGTTCCGTGCCTCGTCGGGCTTGCCAATGACGCCGGCGACCGCTTCCTGACCGTCGTGATCTCCGAAGGAGCACCGGCGGTGTTATCCGAGGCGCTCCATGATGGCGTCGATGCCTGGATTGAAGCATTGCGCACGGATGGCCTGGAGACCGGCTCGGTGGCTCGTGTGTATGTTCCCGAGGACCGGGCCGAAGGTCTGGCGGATGGTGCGGGCGCCGGGAAGCTGGTGCCCTTTTCTCCTCAGGACCTCGTGGTGCCGGCCGGCATCGTGCCCCTTCGTCGGCTCGGCCGGTGGCGCTGGTTCGCCGCTGGACTGGTGAGTATCACCATCTCGACCGGGCTCGTTTACGTCATCTGGTGGTGGTTTCTGGGCGGGGGCGACCCGGATCCCGACGTGACGGCAGCGCAGTGGCGCACGGAGATTTCGCGCCTCGACATGGAGCCGCTGCTTTCGCACTGCGATCAGTCTCTCGCCGCGTTCTGGCCGATGGCGCCGGAATGGACCCTGGTCGAAGAGGGATGTGTCCTCGATCCCGCCGACCGCCCTTCGCGGCTGCCCGTGGTCGCGGGCGACGGTGCCTATGCGTACCGGCTTTACACCCTGGCGCGCGAGTGGAACGAGTATCTGGCGGGCCGCGCCGCCGATAGCGTGACCGCCCGTTTCACCGGCGACGTCGCCCGAGAGCCGGCCCGGCGTCTCCTGTACCGGCTCGCGCCGCGCCGCGAACGTCTTGTCAACGAGACCTATCGACCCACACGCGACGTCGGTGCCATCCTTGATCAGTTGTTCGTCGGGCGCGTTGAAACGGGTGAACCGTTCGGTGCCGGTGCCATCAATGCCCGGACGCCTCTCGAACTCCGGGCCACACTTCGGCGGGTGACCGGCGCCGATCTCGACGTCGTACACGCCCGGCGGGCCGTCGGGTCCGGCGAAACCGTCCTGCGCGTGCGGTCTGTCCAGCTTCGGACCGAGAAGATCAGGATCGGCGACGAGGGGGACTGGGAATGAGGTTCTGGATGGTGGCCCCCGTGGCTGCAGGCGCTATTCACATTGGTAGCGCTATGGCCGAAAGGGTGATGCGCGTCGTCGTCATTGATGGCGACTCGATAGCGATCGGTGACACTCGGGTCCGACTCTGGGGAATCGATGCGCCGGAGCGGCGTCAGTTCTGTCGGGAGAGCGGGCGGCTCTATCACCGCAGAGCCCGGGCCTTGGATGTTCTCGCGTCTCGGGTTCGGGGGGCAGGTGGTCGAATGCTGTGTTGTTTCTTCCGATCGGCGCGGTTGGGTAAATGCCCAATGTTTTGCTGGAAGCACCGAACTGGGCCACGCAATGGTCGCGCGGGGTTGGGCCCTCGACTACCCACAGTGCCTATGCATCGGCTCAACGTTCGGCCCAACAGGCCAGAAGAGGGCTCTGGAATGGCGTTTTCATGCGACCCTGGGAATGGCGCCGGCAGCAGTGACAAGTGGCTTGGATGAGGATGTTCGTGATCGCCCATGTCGACTGACTGATCATCGAAGCTCGAAAACTGGAACGAACGCCATGCGTCAACCGATCAAAACTGTGGCAGTTAGTGCAATGATTGCAGAGATGGTAGCAATGGTGTTTGCGCTCACGGCGTGTGGCGGCGGCGGAAGCCATTCGGGTGGTTTGGTCACGCCCCCGCCGCCGGACGCTGTGTCATCAATTGTGCATGTGGTAGATGGCGACACCGTCGACATTGACGGTCGGCGCTGGCGCTTGGCCGGGTTCGATGCGCCTGAGAGGCATCAAAGCTGTCGCGACTCCAGCGATCGAGAGTGGGCCTGTGGTCAGGCTGCCACCGACGAACTCCAACGCCTGGCCGCTACTGGTACCGTGAGTTGCTCCGACTCAGGACAGGTCAGTCATGGCCGCACCGTGGGATCATGCGCGGTCGGCAGCCAGGATTTCGGTGCCGTTCTCGTTACGGCAGGTCTGGCTGTGAACGATCCTCGCTACAGCCCCAGCTACGCTACCGAAGAGCAGGAGGCGCGGCGTGAAGGCCGGGGCGTACATTCCGGTCGGTATCTGCCGCCCTGGGACTGGCGTCGCGGCGAGCGTCTGAGAGATACCGCGCCAAGTCTTTTGCTGACGGACAGTACGGACATTGCGATTTCCGATCTTTTGCCGTCCGACGATCATGTAAACGTGATCGGGCTGACCACGCCTAATGGCGCTCCGGAAATGCTTGTCTACGGAGGTTGGATCGGCCGAAGCGCGTTCTCGGTGCTGGCTGGAAATGGGATCACGATCGGTGCTTCGTGGGCTCCGCATTTTCCAGCGACCAACCCCAAAGAGTTGGATGGCGCAATGCGCTGGATGGGATTGATGGTCGGTGTGAATACCGATGATAGCGAGACCGTGACCGGCCAAGCGTCGATTCAACTCAGCAACTTTCTGAATCCCAAGGTCGATGTTTCATTCACGGGGATCCGAACCTCTGGAACTGCCGTCTCTACGGTTGACTTGCACTGGGAAGGTTTGCCGGTGAGTAGTGGGGCTTTTGCTTCGGTAGCGCCCGGCCACCGGATCCAAGGCCGCTTCTATGGCGATCGTCATCAGGAGGCTGGAGGCGTGTTTGAAACTCGCACGATCGTGGGTGCATTCGGCGTATCCCGACATTAACTTCGCCTAGGTCAGGGGCGACGACATCAACGCATGGATGGTGGGCGAGGAGAGTGTTCCAGCCGACCGGGAACGCAAAGGAAGCGCTTCAACGTTGCCCCGGCCTGTGGCCGGGGAACCGGTGGATCATGGAGCGAGCCGTCGCATGGTTCGGGCGATGCAGCCGATTGACAATGGGTTGGGAAAACAAGACAGCTTCATCCGAAGCTTGAGCGCTTGTCTCCGCCTTGGAAGATCAAGCAGGTTCATCGCAAGAAAAATGGTGTCGAAGTCTTGATTCAGACTTATTTGGAACCTGCTCTCGATCCACCCAACGCCGACACCGCTGGACAAGCGATCCATGCTATCCGAGGGTACGAGTACCAGATTCTCGCCGCAACACTCGCGTGGATTGACCTAGAAGAGAACGGCCTCATTTACCTTGAAGTCGCCGAGGACTACGCGCATGTCCTCGAAGGAGACATAGAGGCTGTTCAAGTCAAGGCGACGCGCGGCTCTGGAGTTGTAACGCTCAACACGCCCGCTGTTCGCGATGCGATCGAGTCATTCGTGAAACTGGCGGGTCAAAATCCCTCCCGCGAGGTCCAACTCCGCTTTCTTACAACTGCGCCGATCGGCCTTGAGAAATCACCCTCCGATCGACCTGATGAGCTTCCCGGACTTGAGTATTGGCAGCGGGCGCGGGCCGGACGAGAGGACGTGGGCCTCCTGCGGACAATGCTCGAGCGGGAGTCGAGCCCAGAGGCTGTTCGTACATTCTGCAGAATCCGCACCGATGAGGAAATCCTCGTAGACCTTATTCGCAGAGTCACCTGGGACTGTGGCAGACCCGAGACGCCAACCCTGCGCCGGGAACTAGAAGAACGAGTCAGCCTTTTCCTACGAGAGGAGTTCGGCGTTCCTCTTCGAGAAGCACTATCATTTGCCGACGTGCTGGCTTCACGTGTGCTGCAACGCAGTGCGATGAAGAACGTCCAAGACCGTGTCCTGTCGCGCCGGGAACTGTATCAGCTAGCGGACTCCTCCACGAGAGTTTCCCTTCCGCGCACCGACTTCGAGCGTCTCGTGAAAAAAGTCGTCGCGTCTCCAGACACGTCAACATCCACGTATGCCCTAGTCTCTGCTCGGAGCCCAGTGTTTCCGCCGTGGATCGTGGACGCAGCGAACATTCCAACACCTAAGCGGATCTTCATCGCGGGATTTCAGAAAAATCCCTGTCGATCAGCATGAT
>JAPPGF010000017.1 GCA_028875075.1 Gemmatimonadota bacterium
TAGAGGCGCTGTCGACGACTGAGCAACTGCTGGTCGGGGTGGGCGTGACGACGGCGGGATGGCTTGCGGTGACGCTCGTGACGCCGCCGGCCGACGCCAGGACGCTGCAGCGGTTCTACGACAAGATCCGGCCCCTGGGTGCGGGGTGGCGGCGGGTGGTGGATGTGCGGGAGGGGAGCGCGGACGCGGGGTCGATCACGGCGGCGTTCCTGGCGTGGTTCCTGGGGTGCGTGGTGGTGTACGCGGCGTTGTTCGGGACGGGGTATGTGTTGTATGGGGAGTGGGTGGCGGCGTTGGTGGCTCTGGGGGTGTCAGGGGGGGCGGGGGTTTGGCTGTTCAGGTTGCTTCCGCGAATGGGGTATTCGGATTGAGGGAAGTGTGGGAGCGCTAGGGCCCGAGCTCGCTCAGGGACATCTCCGCACAAGCATCCGGGACGACCTCGAGGCCATCGAGATCGACCTGATGGGCGCAGTCGGAGCCGCAGCGTGCGACCATGACGAGGGGGCTGGAGAGCTGGCGGACGACAGCAACCTGTACTTCTGAGGGGACAATGGATCGCAGCATCCCTCCGAGCGGCAACCCGGGCCGGCGCGAGGGTCTCTGGAGGACGGTCTTCGATGGCCCCTGTCCTCTTTCACTGCGGACTATTCGGATGGTGTTCGCATCAGATCACTATGCGCCGCCACGGCTCGCGGCGATCTGTGCTCGGATCCACTGATCGATCTCCGATTCGATCCAGCCGATGGCGCGTTTACCGAGCCGGACCGGTCGGGGAAACGTCCCGTCGGCCACTCGCAGATAGATCGAGCTCCGTGACAGCCCCGTGCGGGCTAGGACTTGGGGCAACCGCAGGACGCGCACGGGCGCGTCCGTGCCCTGTTCCGTTCGTGTTGACATCAGACTGCCTCCGTTCTGTTCGTGAAGGAAGTCCGGGGCGGGTCGCCCCGGGAGGAACAGGGGCCACACGGGCCCGGCTGCAGCCTTGGACGGGGTCTTGAGATGGCATGCCGCCGCGTGCCCCGGCAAGCGGCCGGGGAGGGGGTGACGAGCAGCGCGAGCGGTGGAGGGCCCGCCGGCGGAAGGCGTGGGCCGTCATCGTTAACACGTCCGCCGTATTTCTCTGGATCGTGTTTGCGATCGGCCTCATCGCGCCGTGGGTCGAGTGGCTCACTGGATTGTCGTGGTGATCGGCTTCGTCAGCCCGTTCGTCGACTGGCTCTCGTAACGGAACAGGAGCAAGAGGAAGCCCGGCTGCTCCGCTCCGCGCTCTAGTCCGTGGACGTCCGATCCGCCCACCGGGCCCGCTCACCTTCCATGCCGCCCGCACCGCCGAAGGATGGCTTGTGGAGCAACTGATGCAGGCACGCCTGTGGAACCAGTTTCGCGTACATGCTAGCGAGGCCGCGATAGAAGAAGCGCCTCATGTGCAGCCAGTCGCACGCTTCATTCCACGCTTCGGAGTCGTATGTTCTCCATTCGACCTCTTTCTCAATGCAGAGGTTCGGAACGGGGCCACGCAGTTCCGTCGGCAGGTTGAAGAAGATGCTCACCCGATCTGGATCGGTCACAAGCTGCATGGCGAAGTTCTGCCCCTCCGGGGTCTTGACCAGCACGTGCGACTCTTCATGTGCCCACTTCACGCCGTCATCAGGATGGCGGGCGGCGTAATACGTCCAGAACCGGCGATGTCGGCCCTCGAGGTCACGTCCTGCCTTGCTCATGGCTTGAGGCGTGTCACAACACCGACAGCGTGATGTCCTCGCTGCAGGCACGCCCGGAAAGTATGGCCCCTGGCGGTGGGGGAGGATCACCGATGGCCTGCGGGCTGATCTCCTGCACTGCCAGGTCAAGATCGAGCGCGCACGTCCCGTCGCGTCCGTCCGTCGTGCGCCATCGCACAGAGCCCGTCACGGTGCCAGTGACCTGCAGCGCCGGTAGCGTGGTCGCGTCTAGGTCGAGCATGAACGTCAGACCCGGCGCACCGTTCAGCGTGAAGATCCCGGCCGCGCAAGCCTCATGACGGAGCACCGTCGACAGCGACACGCCGGACGGTTCCTGTGGATCGCCGCGCGTGGTGAGCGTTGACGTCGCCGTCGCCCACCCGCCGAGCGGACACCGGACAGTGACTTCGGGCCTCGGCTCGGGCGTGACCTCGAATCCCGCCTCCATGATCGTCTCGACCAGCTCCACCACCTCTGCCTGATCGAGTCCCCTGCGGTCTGGGCCGATCCCGTTACCCTCGCCGCATCCGGCGAGAGCCACGGTCAGTGTCGCCAAAGATAGCGCCCGCGTCATTCGTCTCCCCCTAGTTGAGCGCGGCACCTCCGAGCAGCCACGCCAGTGCGAACAGCACCACCAGCACCAGCAGCAGCGCCACAGCATCCAAGTACACCCATAACAGCACCGCCACGGCCAGCTTCGCCGTCCAGCCGAGCGCCCCCGTCATCCGTCAGGCCGCTCCAGCACGGCCTCGACCTGCGTTCTGGGTCAGCCATCCTTCGGGCATCACGACCCCCGGTTGCGCTTCGAAACAATCAGCCCCGGCCCGATCCCGCAGACGAGGCCGTTACCGAGCGTGATCAGCGCGACCACGCCCAACCCACCTCCGGCATGATGTTGTGGAGTCGGGTACGAACAAGTCGGCCCGCCTAGACGGACAAGAGGGAGTTCATGCCGACCCAGCATGCTGTAGGGACTCCGTTGCTGCCGTACGTTGAGAATACCTGCAACGTGTCTGTCTTGCAACAACTGATCGAATTGTGAAGGATTCAGTCTTCAGTATGTCTTTGATGGCTTCTCGACGCTGCCGCAGTATGTCCTGAACATGTCCATTATGGGCCTCGCCAACGTTCCGAGGCCGCACCGCGGGGACACGCAGGTCACCCTGACCCGGCCCAGTTCGGCAGGCGGCCGCGTTGGCGAGCCCGTACGTTCAGGCCTTCTTCGAGCGCTCACAGCTCGAGGGGGTCGGGGGTGGGCCGACCCCGAACCCGGTGGGCGTGATCCGGTCGCCTACCGAGGCCGGCTTGACCCCGGGACGTCAAGAGTGGTTCGTATGGAAACGCCGCGACCAAAGGACGGAACGATGACCGAGACACCCAACGGACGGTTCTGCTGGGACGAGCTGCTGACGACGGATACGGAGGCCGCCCGGGACTTTTACACTGCCGTGATTGGCTGGGGCACGAAGGAGTTGGAGGGAGGCGAGACCCCCTACACGGCGTGGCTGAACGGCGAGACACCGGTCGGGGGCTTCATGCGGCTCCCGCCCGAGCTCGCCGCCAGGGGCGTGCCGCCCCACTGGCTCGTCTACATCTCGACGCCGGACGCCCAGGCCTCGGCGAAGCAGGCCGAGAGCCTCGGGGGGACCTTGCTCGAGATGATCGAGCTCCCCGACATCGGGAGCCTGGCCGTCGTCGCCGACCCGCAGGGGGCCGTCTTCACCGCGTTCCAGCCGGCAGCCGAGACACCGGGCCACGATGGCCCGGGCGCCGTCGGCGAGTTCTCCTGGCACGAACTCGCCACCACGGACTGGAAGGCGGCGTGGGCATTCTATACGGAGATGTTCGGCTGGCAGGAGTCGAGCCAGATGGACATGGGCGAAGCGGGCATCTATCACATGTTCCACCGGGGCGGGCGTCCCCTGGGCGGCATGTTCAACCGTCCCCCGGAGATGCCCGTATCCGCCTGGCTCCCCTACGTCCAGGTGCCCGACGCGCGCGCCACGGCCGCGGACGTGGCCGAGCGCGTCGGCAAAGTCCTGCACGGACCCATGGAGGTGCCCGGAGGCGACCTGATCGCCCAGTGCCAGGACCCGCAGGGCGCCCAGTTCGCCGTACACTCCACGAGCGGGCAGTAAGGGGCGGCGGCCCCGGACCCGGAGCACGCCGGGAGACCGGGCTCGGCTCGGCGCAAGCATACAGCAGAATCACGAACGGAGCGTAGACATGCATCGTGGAGCCATGGAACTCGGAGCGTTCTCGATCAGCCTCGCGGTCGCCGATCTGGATACGTCCAGGGAGTTCTACGAGAGACTCGGGTTCGAGCTGACGGGAGGCGACGGCGAGAGCTACTGCATACTGGTCAACGGCCTGACCGTGCTCGGGCTCTTCCAGGGGATGTTCGAGAAGAACATCCTCACCTTCAATCCCGGGCTGGGTCAGGACACCGAGCGGCTCGGAGACTTCACGGACATTCGCGACATCAGGAACCGGCTTCTCGAGGCCGGCGTCGAGATCACGACCGACCTAGATCCCGAGGGCACCGGAGCCGCGTCGATCACCCTTCTCGACCCGGACGGCAATCCGATACTGATCGACCAGTTCTTCCCCAGGGCGGAGCTCGGGGACCCTGGGACGGAGTGAGCGCCCACCAGCGACTTCAGTTGCAGCGTTCATTCCACCGAGGGGAAGCGGCTTCAGACATCGATCTGCGATTCCGTACCCGGCCCATCATCCAGCCACGAAGAACGCGGCCCAGGCTCGCGCCCGCCCGTCATCGGGGAAATGTTGCCGGGTCCGATTGCCCGGATTCCGGGCGCAGAGCACCCGAGACTGCCTCTCGCGCAGGCCATTCCAGGGACACGCCACTAGGGCCGACGCGAGCATCACGACCTGCGCCGCGACCAACGCGGCAGACGCACAGGGAGGATTCGCCATGAAAGACGCGCTCGACGCCCTGCACGACCGGTTGGCACCCGCCGAGGAGATCTTCTTCACCTGGCTGACGCGCGTGTTCGTCGCCGCGACTCTCGCCGGGTCGGGCTGGATCGACGACGCACCCCCTCTCGACATCGCGGCCATGCTCGTCGCGATCTACGTCGCGGTCAGGGTGGCCACGCAGTTCGGCCGACTGGCCGCGGCCGCGCCCCTCCGGCACCGAGCCTTGCGGGCGATGTTCGCGGTCGGCGCGCTCATGGTACTCGGCCTGTCGTTCCTCGTCGTCCTCACGTTCGTGGAGCGGCTGGCCCTCTCGGCCGTCGGCTGAGGCGCAAAGGGATGGCTCGACCGATGAACGGCCGCCTGCGCGTCGGCCTCATCACGGACAGCAAGTCCCACGAAGTGCATGGCCGAAGCCTGATTGGCAAGTGGAGGAGGAACGACGCGGCGGAGAAAGAGCGGGACACGTGGCAGCGGCGGACTGAGTGTCACACCGGGCCGCAGCGGATCGTCTCCTGTCTGGGCTCCGGCTCTTCGCCGGGTCACCGTTCATTGGCGGGTGAGAGGAGCTCCTCGGCCGCCCGTGCGCGCCATCGCGCGCGCACGCACGGGCTGACCGCGTGGACTCAACCCGTCAAGCTGTTTCGGACGGTGCTGAGGGACGCCGGGTGATGAGGACGGGGATCCCGGCGCTCCGAACCAGCTTGTCGGCAACGCTGCCGATCAGGAAACGGGCAACGCCGCCCCTTCCGTGTGTCGAGAGGGCAAGCACGTCAACTTCATTCACTTTGCAGAAATCAAGGAGGCCATGGGCCGCGTTATACGCCGTGAGCACACGCGTCTCCAACAGACCGACTCCCTCGGTCTCGAGACGCCGGGAGACCGTAGCCAGGTAGGCCTCCGCAGTCTTTCGACGCTCTTCAGGGAACGACTTCTCCTGTATCGTCCGGCAGATAGCCCAAATGGATGGGGAGTCCCTCTTCAACGACACTGGCAAGTGTAAGCCGAACGCCTCCCCCGTACGGGAGCACCACAGGCAGAACGTCAAGGACGGCTTCCGCCGCCTCCGAGCCGTCCAGGGGAACCATCACATGGCGGATCTGGTTCTCCTCGAACGCATTCTCAGTCGGCGGAAGCAGAAGGATCGGCCGTTCCAGGCTGCGAACCAGCTCGTCCGCGATGCTTCCCAGCCAAGCTCGCTCGAGTCGTCCCGGGCCATGTGTCGTCAGGACGACCAAGTCGATATTGAGCTCCTCGACCGCCTCCCTGATGGTCTCGCCCACCCTGCCCTCGCCCACGTGGGCCTCGACTCGGAGGCCCTCCGAGCCGGCCGCCACCTTGGCCGCCGTCTGCTCCACGTATCCCCGGAGTGTGGTCTTCGCCTGATCCAGCCAGCCCGAGAGGTAAGTTTCGGCAGCGAAGGACAACCGAACGGGAGGCACGGTGGAGACGACTGAAAGCAGATGGATCTCTGCTCGGTGTCGGATCGCGACGGCCACGGCCGGGCTCAACGCCTGCTCCGCCAAGTCGGATTCATCCAGTGGTACGAGGATTCGTTTCATCGCCACGCTGCCTGTTCGGGGGTACATCCGGCGGTTGGCATCCTTGATCGTCGACATGGTCGACCTCCTTATCTTGGTGGAGCGTCAACGTCGCGCTGGCCGATGTGCGGCCGTGATTCCAACTACCGCAAGCAGCGTACCGGCCCAATCGGCCATTACGGCAGATTCGGGGCATCCCGCCGGTCCTTTGCCCTGCCACGTACGGTGCATGCCGAAGGCATCAAGGCGGAGTTCGACAACGGCCTGCTCAGCGTCCGGCTCCCGAAGGCCGATGAGGCCATGAGCCGGAAGATCGAGGTCAGCCGGAAGAGCTAGCGCGGGGCGTGGGTTGCCGGGTTCGGTGCGGAGCGGAGCGCCGGACTCGGCAACATGTCTGTCCGGCGGCCGGAACCCGGCAATGGATCCGGCGCTCGCAATCACGGCGGCGACGTCCACGGCTGGGGTCCTGCCACTCGTGCGTAGGCCGCACCGACGACGGTGTCATGTATATGATGGGCGCGATCTACTTCAAGGCCCCGTGGACCTTCCAGTTCGACCCGTCCGACACGCGGAGCGAGCCTTTCCGCCTGGACGACCGGTCCACCCGGACGACCGATTCAAGGCTGTGGACCCGCCGTACGGGGGCAGCGCGTTCTGGATGAGCGTCCTCTTCTGACCGGGCCGGCTGGTGCGGACACCATCACCGTCGGCACGGTTGCCGTGGCAACTACATCGCCAAGAAATGGATCAGGAACAGCCCCGCGACCGTTGCCACCGCCGGGTTGACGTCGGAGGCGCGCCCGGCGAGCAACTTGACCACCGCGTAGGTGATGAACCCGAGCCCGATCCCCGTCGCGATCGAGTACGTGAAGGGCATTGTGATCGCGGTCACGATCGCCGGCACCGCTTCGGTCATCTCGCCCCAATCGACGTCGCGCATGGCCCGCGCCATCACACAGCCGACGAACAGGAGCGCCGAAGCCGTCGCGTAGGCGGGCACGGACGTGGCCACGGGAGCAAGCAGGATTGCCCCCACAAAGAGGACGGCGACCACCACGGCGGTGAGGCCGGTACGGCCCCCGGCGCGCACGCCGGCAGCGCTCTCGATGTACGAGGTCGTGGTCGATGTCCCCAGCAGCGCCCCCACCATCGTGGCCGAGCTGTCGGCCACCAGGGCTCGCCGCAACCGCGGGATCTTCCCTTCCTCGTCGGTCAGTCCGGCTTCGTTGAGCACTGCGACCAGCGTACCACTCGTGTCGAACAGGTCGACCATGAGGAAGGCGAAGACGATCGCCAGGAGCCCTACTTCGAGCGCGGCCGCGATGTCCAATCCGAGAAACGTCGGTTCCAGAGAAGGCGGCGTGGCCACGAGCGAGGCCGGAGCGGGCGACTGTCCAGAGAGCCAGCCCACGCCGGCCACGATCAGGATGCAGATCAGCACGGCTCCCGGCACCTTCCGATGCTCGAGCGCCACGATGCCGAAGAATCCCAGGAGCGCTAGGATGACCGGCCACTGGGCGAGCTCTCCCAAGGTGACGAGGGTCGCCTCGTTTGCGACGATCACACCGGCGTTCTGCAGACCGATGATCATGAGGAAGAACCCGATCCCGGCCGCGATGGCCAACTTCTGGGAGCGCGGAATGCTGTTCACCACCCATTCGCGCACCGGCAGGACCGACAAAGTCAACATGAGCACGCCGGAACAGAACACCGCGCCCATGGCGACCTGCCACGTCAGCCCCATGGTGCCCACCGCGATCGCCGCGAAGTAGGCGTTCAGTCCCATCCCGGGTGCCAGCGCGATCGGGTAGTTGGCGTACAGCCCCATGACCAGCGACCCGAACGCGGCCGCCAGGCAGGTAGCCACCAGCACCGCTCCATAGTCCATCCCCGCGCCGCTGAGAATCAGCGGGTTCACGAAGATGATGTAGGAGAGCGTGAGGAAGGTGGTGCATCCGGCCAGCACCTCGGTGCGCACGGTGGAGTTGCGCTCTTCGACCTCGAAGTGCTTCAGCAACGGAGTCCTTCTCCCTATTTGTGGAGGTGAATCAAGGCTCTGGCAGACCGTGGAAACAGTCCCCCGCGTAGCCACTCGTTGGCCGGGCTAGATTACAGGTATTCAGGCGCTTCTGCCAAGGAGGACGGGCGGCGCTGAGCCTCTCGGGCCGACCGCCCCTTCCTCCTCTTCGTCCGCGAGCGCTTCTCGGGCACCATTCTCTTCGCCGGAAAACTCGCGGGCCCGCCGCCCGGCTGACCGCTCCGGCCGCCGGGGCCGGCGGCGCGGCGCGTGGCTCTTGAGAATCGCGACGACGGCGGCGAATGACGTGGTCTGGAGAAACGGGCCTTACCGTAGCGGTCCGCGTCAGGACCGGCCGTTCGCCCAGGTGCGCGCTCACCTCGTGCGAGCGAAGCGACGGCAGTGACGGAGACGGGCACACATGCCTCGACGCCCACTCGCCGCGCGCGTCCCTGGCGCCACTCCTGAAGGTCAGTGGCGGGGCCAACCTCAGCCTCCTCCCTTCCCTCGTCAGCCCGGATAGTCCGATCCACAGGCCCCCGGGAGTGCTCGTCTCCTCCGGCTCGTCCCGGCAAGCGACTTCGGGTTCCGCACGGCGTGCCCGTGTCCTGGCCCCGGCCGCTCAGACTGCCCAAGATACTACGATCCCGCAGACCGTTCCCGCATCCGGGAGGGACCGATGAGGATCGAGGAGATTCTTCGGCTCAAGGGTCACGACGTAGCGACCGTCACCGCATCCCACACGGTTCTCGAAGCGATTCGGATCCTGGTGGACCGAAACATCGGCAGTCTCGTCGTCGTGGATGGGGAGCGCGTGATAGGCATCTTCACGGAGCGCGACATCTTGCGGCTCGCGGCCCGAAGTCCCGGGAAGCTGGACGGCACCGAAGTCGGTGACGTGATGACACGCGATCCCGTCACCGCAGCTCTCCACGACCAGTTCGACGACGTGATGGAGTTGATGACACGGAACAGGATACGCCACCTGCCCGTGATGGACGCAGGACGCCTGGCCGGACTCGTCTCGATCGGGGATCTCGTGAAAGCGTGCCTGGACCTGACGGAGCAGGAAAACGTCCAGCTCCGAGACTACATCGGGGGAGCCGGCTGATCTGTGACGGCCGGTGTCGCTAGCGGCGCCGAACTCTTCTTCCTCAGCTTCACTGTGCCCGAGACGGGGGAGGGCGACGGGAGTTCGTCCTTCGCGTTCGTTCTTCCGGTCCAGCCTGGATGGTTCGGTCGCTCCGCGTTGGATTCGGCGATCCGATGCTGAAGCGCATCCGTTCATGCCTGAGACGAACTCGCGGCACCCCCGACGACCAGCCCCGCCGTAGCGTGCGCACGGTTGAGCACGAGCCGAACACGGTCGCCCCCGTCGACGGCTCGGCTGGCCACCCCCGACCGACCGCATGGGGTGCGCGGGGAACGGGCGACTACCTGGCGGCCCGTCTCTGGCGCCGTTCCCTGCCCGCCTTCTGGTCGTCGAGGCTGAGCGCCCGGTCGCCCCGTCCCCGCAGCCCGAGCCGTAGACCATGCCGTGGGGTTGCGGCCCGTGCGCATCTCTAGAGCCCGAAGCTGAACCCCAGGTTCAGTATCGGATACAAGGCCGCGAAGCTCGGGATGTCCTCGTTGATCGAGTCCGCCTCTGCGTCCAGGTCCGCCCTGAACTGCGCGTTCGAGGACGCCGGTCCTGTGGCCTCGAAGCGGAAGTCGGGCTCTCCGTGATAGGCTACGCCCAGATCCAGCGCGAATCCGAGCCCGGATCCGACGGCGTTGCCCCACCCGATCCCGACGTAGGGAGCGATCTGGGTCGTGCCGAGCGAGCCCCGCAGCGTTCCCACCTCGGCCGGGGAGTAGTCGTGGTCTCCGATCGCCAACTCTTCTGTGGGCGTACCCTCGAGTGCGAGAGGCTCCGCGAAGTAGAGCATGCCTGCACTCACACGGAAGCCGCTCCCGCCCGGGAACAGATCCAACACGGCCGTGACCGCCGGAGTGGGCAACTCCACGTTGAAGTCCATGCCCCCCTCGTTCCCCTCGTCCTCAAGGGCGGGCACTTCGATGCTGGCCGGTTGGAAGTCGACGCCTCCTCTGACGTTGATCCTATCGGTGAGCGAGATCGTCACCCGTGCGCCGGTCCCGAGCGTTCCTGCATGGACCGATGCTCCTACCCGCTGACCGACGACGGGGTGTGCGACCGAGCCAAGTAGCAGCGCAACCACGAGTCCGCATCCCCAGAGTCGCCCACATGACATCTTCCACATCTCATTTTCCTCGCTTTTCTTGTCTTTGTCGGCCCTCCACCAGACCGACGCGCTGTCCCACGCCGGCGCGGCGGCCAGGCACGTGGCGACGCCATCCCGTGAACGGCCGTTTCCTCACCGAGTTCGGAGCAGCGACGGGAACCGTCGGCCTCGCCTGTCGGTCAGTCTTGGATTCGTCCGGGAGCGCACTCCGAACCCTTTGGATGATGGCAACCCGAGCGCAGCGCCGCGTCATCAAAATTGATGATTGCCTCACCCACCGAGTCACCTCCAATTGCCGCTGGCAGCAGCCGGTACGAATCATTACAGCTGTGTCCCTCGCGGATGTAAGTTGAGAGAATGATCGGCGGTGCCACGGTCGAAATAGCGGTTGAGGGATGTCAAACACCGGCGCCGGGGGAGTGGTGATGCTCTCGGTTGGCGACGCGATACGATCCGCGGTCGGCGAGGCGCTGCTCCTGCGGGAGCGTTGGGAGAGCGGCGTGGCGTACAACCCGCTGTCGGCCCGGATGGCCCGGGACCCGTATCCCGTCTATGCGGCGCTTCGTGTCCGGGCTCCGGTGCACCGCAGCCGGTTGTTGAAGGCCTCGCTGTTCACGCGCCACGCCGACGTGGACGCCATCCTCCGCGACCACCGGCGCTTCGGCAACGATCCGCGCAAGGGCTCGCTGTCGTCCCGGCAGCTGGCCGTACTGCGGCAGGCACAGCACGAACTCACGATGCTGCTCCTGGATCCACCGGACCACACGCGGCTGCGCGCGCTGGTCTCGAAGGCCTTTGCCCCGAAGGTCGTAAACGCCATGGAGTCGCGCATCCGCGGCATCCTGGGGGGGCTGTTGGACGAGATCGACGACCCGGCCGCGTTCGACCTCATGCGGGCTGTGGCCTGGCCGCTGCCGGTGATGGTCATCGCGGAGATGCTGGGCATTCCGGCGGACGACAGGGCCCAGTTCAGGATCTGGTCCGCCCAGCGCGCGCGTCTCCTGGAACCGACGATCAGTCGGCGCGAGCGGAGGGCCGGCGAGGCAGCCTCGCGGGCGTTCGACGCTTATTTCCGACGGATCATCGAGGAACGGCGAGCCGAGCCGCGCGACGACGTCGTGAGCGCCCTGGTACGGGCGCAGGACGAAGGTGTGCACCTGACCGAACGCGAGACGCTGAACATGCTTCGGCTTCTGCTCGCGGCCGGCAACGAGACCACGATAAACCTGATCGGGAACGGTGTCCTGGCCCTGCTACGGCACCCCGATCAGCTTGAGCGGCTCCGAGACGGGCCGGAGCTGATCCCGGCGGCCGTGGAGGAACTCCTCCGCTTCGACTCTCCCGTGCAGGCGACCTTCCGGCGTGTGCTCACGGATTGCGAGGTCAACGGCCATCCCCTAAAGAAGAGCGACAACGTCGTCGTGCTCCTGGGCGCGGCCAACCGGGATCCGGACGTGTTCGAAGATCCGGACCGGCTCGATGTCGGGCGCGACAAGGGTCCGCACCTGTCGTTCGGGGCCGGGGTCCACCACTGTCTCGGAGCCGGCCTGGCGCGCCTCGAAGGCCGGATCGTTCTCGAGACGCTGCTCGAGCGGTTCTCGTCCATGAGCCTGCTCGGGGATCGCCCGCGGTTTCGCACGGGGATCGTATTCCGAGGCCTCGAGTCCCTGCCGGTGCGTTGCATCAGGTCGTGAACGCGGAGGCATGTGGGCGGCGCTGCGCGCGTCCCGATGGAAGCGACAGCTATCTCCGAGTCCGGCAACCGGATAAGTCGTACCCGCTCATTGCCGGCGGACTGTCCGCTTTGCCGTCGCCGCTGACCAGGACGGCCGCGTATGATGCGGCGGAAAGGACAAGACTGTCGCTGAAGCAGATGATATGATTGACAGCTCGCCTCGGGGACAATCCGGAAGTGCAGGTAGCGCCTTGAGTGAACGGGACATCTTCGATCGCATCGTGGCGTCACTGCACGAAGCCGCGCTGGACGACACCCATTGGGCGGGAGCGTCCGCGCTCATCGACGAAGCGTTACGCACAAAGGGAAGCGGCCTGGTGTTTGGTGCAGGGGGTCCGGGGGAGAAGGTCCAGATCTTCTTTGCCAGGTTCTTCCACCAGGGACGGCGACAAGCGGAACTGGAGCGCGAGTACTACAAAGTCTACTACCCTATGGACGAACGGGTCCCGCGTATCCGGCAGCTTGCCGACAGCCGGCTGGTCCCCGTCAGAGACCTGTACACCGACGAGGAGCGGAAGACCTCGGCCACGTACAACGAGATGCTGGCCCGCGCCCATGTCCAGCGTGGGCTCAACGTGCGCCTGGACGGACCGAACGACTCCCGCGTCGTCTGGCGGATCAGCGATCCCGTCGCCTCGGACGGGTGGACGTCGCGACAGATCGCATCGGTCTGTCGTCTCCTCCCGCACATCCGTCACTGCGTCGCCGTTCGGCGGCGGCTGGACGGCGCTGGAGCCCTGGGCAGCTCGCTCGACAGTCTCCTCGCCACCACGGGATGCGGGATCGTCCAGTTGGATTGGCGCGGCCGGATCCTGGAGGCGAACGACCGTGCCCGGGAGCACCTTCGAACGGGCGACGGCCTCGGCGACGAAGACGGGTTCCTGTTCGCGCATTCCCCGGATGATGACACCCGTCTTCAAAGGCTGTTGGCGCGTGCCCTGCCGCCGTTCGGGGCTCAGGGGGCCGCCGGCTCAACGACGGTGGACCGGTCGACGGGTCTGCCGCCTCTCAGGTTGCACGTCAGCCCGGTAGCCAGCCGGGAGACGGAGTCTTGTGCCTGGCCGGTCTCGGCGCTCGTCGTGGTGGACCTAGGGAGTGACGCCGGTATCGATCCGGGCGTCGTCGCGGAGAGCCTCGGCCTCACGGCTGCGGAAAGCCGGGTGGCGGCGCTTCTGGCCGAAGGCAAGACGGTTGGTGAGGTCGCCTCGGAGACGGGGTGCAACGTGAGCACGATCCGTACGCATGTCCGCCACATCTTCGACAAGCACGGAATCCGCCGGCAAGTGGACCTCGTCCGGCTGGTTCTGTCGACGGCGAACGCTCCCCGCCCCAGGCGCTGAAGGCCACGGTACGGCCCCGTTGAGCACGAGTAGGGTCGAGGAGATGAGGCCGCCGACCGGCGTGAACGCGAACGCGTTCCAGATGTTGACGTCCGACCCGCCGAACAGCGCGAGCAGGAGCAGCCGAGTATGGTCGTGAGTTCGTCATCAGGATCGGGCGGATCCGCTCGAGCGTCCCGCCGAGCAGCTCAAGGCGGCGCGCGATTCAGACACGCTGGTGGTCGGCGCGCCAGTTCTCGATGGTCTGCTTGATGGACTGCCGGTCCGTCAGTTCTCCGCCGAGAGCCCGTCGTACCAGCCCTTCCAGCTCCGCGTCGGAGGCGAAGCGCAGCCCGATCAGCTGATCCGTGGTCAGTTCCTCGATGCGGCTCCTCAGGTCCCCGGGGAGGAGCCGCTCCATGCGCAGGCGTTCTTCCAGCCGTATCACCCGATCCTGGACGCCCGTCGAAAAACGGCGCGCGAAGAGGAGGCCGAGCGTCGCACAGGCGGCAACCAAGAACAAGGCCAGGGTTTCCGCGCCGAAATCGGAGACGAGCAGGTAACCGATGCCCAACGTAGCGGCCGTGCCCCCGTAACAGCCCGCAAGGAACAGCAGGGGAGGTCGCTTGGCGTGATTGGCATAGTTCTGGGGCTTGGCCATGGCTTCTCGGGTGTGAGGGCGTTAACGGGAGAACTGGGTGCGACCCCTCGGCTGGCCTACCAGTTCTCCTTCTCGACGGCTCTCACTTCCGTCCGGAGGCGCTCCCAGTCGTCGTCGGAGATGTCGGAGGCCTAACACCACGGGCGCGTGCTCCCGGCCGCGGACGGCGCTCCTGCGCACGAAGAGCCCGATGAGGATTCCGGAAAAGACGATCACGACCGCACGCATGACCTTAAGGATAACCGGTACTCGCGCGAACGTGTGTCTCAGTCCGGCGGGGCAGCGTCGCTCCCCGGTAGCCGCCCCCAGTGTCACCGCTGCCCCGGAGACTGCGAGACAAACCGACCGGCGCAAGAAGATCGCTCGCGCCCTGCCGGCCTGTGTGGCGCGGCCGGAACAGGCGGAAGGACCCTCTTTCGTCGACGCGCAGCTCGACCGCTCCGACATCCGCTCCGGCTTCGCCGATCACGATCTTCTCGAATCCGCGCCGCCCCGCGCTCGCTCGGCACCGAAAGATGGCCTCCCGGCGAGGCGGGTTGGTAACGGGCAGGAGTCAGTCCCGGCGCGGTCCAACGGATCGGGCCTCGACAGCTCGCGATTCAGCGGCCGCGACCGGGAACCGGGCCGCGCGACGTATCCAAGCCTCCCGAGGGTCGCCGCGGCATTGACCGCAACGCCGCGAAACGGCTACCGTCTCGGCATTCCCCGCGAGGTGTGTTGGCGACTTGTGTTCCCGCTGCCATCCACCGCCCTCCACCCACTACCGCCCAGCCGATGATCGACATCAACGAAATCGGCGCGACGGCTTTCGTGATCGCGTCCATCCGGGCCCTGGAGCCGGAGAAGTCGCCCCGACTCTTCGACGACCCCTGCGCCGAGTGGTTCTCGAATGACCGGGCGCGGTCGGCGGCCCGGCAGATGGACGCCGCCTTCCCGCCTTCGACCACCATGGTCCGCATCCGCACCCGCTACTTCAATCGGTTCGTCGAGCGCGGAATCGCGGCCGGAGCCCGGCAGGTCGTGCTCCTCGGCGGCGGCTTCGACATGCGTGCCCACAATCTGGCCCGCCCCGGCGTCGCCTTCTTCGAGGTCGACCAGCAGGCCGTGCTCGGATTCAAGCGCACGGTGCTGGCGGGGCACGGGCTCAAGCAGGCCCCGTCGGTCTTCGGCAACTACCTGGAGATCGACGTGCCGAACCGCCTCGCCGAGGTCGGCTTCGATCTGGACGCGCCGACGGTGATGGTCTGGGAGGGCAACACCATGTATCTCCCGCCCGAGGGCATCATGCCGTTCCTGAACCGGCTGGCCGGCGCGATGTGCTCTTTCCGGATCGCCTTCGACTACTTCGCGGTGGACCTGCAGACCCGCGAATTCGAGACCGACGAGGATCGCCAGCGGCTCGAAGGCGTGGAGAAGGCGATGGGGGCGTCGTTTCCGACGGGGTTCCCCGACCTGGCGGTCTTCGAGACGGAGGCGCCGTTCAGGGTGGCCGGGTCGGGGTCGTTCGCGGGGCTGGCCGAAGAGTATGGGCTGGGCGAGATGGTGGCGGGCTACCCCGAGGACTGGCGGGAGACGCTGAAGCTGTACCGGTATTGCGTGTTGGAGAGGCGGTAGAAGCCAGAGCGTCTGCGGCAGAAGGGCTTGTCGGCGGCCGCCGAGGCGGGAGAGCCAGCATGCCCTCCGTAACTACACTCCGCGTGTCCCCGACAGGAGCTGGCGGGGGGCTGGCCATGGGTCGCGCGCGCGAACGAAACGGACAAGCAGGAGCCTGGTTGATGGCCGGGTGCACGGATGGCTCGACTGGCCAGATGGATGTGGCGCCCGACGCGTCGTTTCGCCGCGTTCTGTGGATCGCGCTCGCCCTGAATTTCGCGATGTTCCTCGTCGAGGTGATCGCGAGCTTCGTAGGTGATTCCCTGTCCCTCCAGGCGGACGCCCTGGACTTCTTCGGTGACTCCGCGAATTACCTGATCACCCTCTCCGTAGTCGGCATTTCAGTCACGCGCCCCGCCTACGCCGCGCTGTTCAAGAGCGCGACGATGGCACTGTTCGGGTCATGGATCATCGGCGCAGCGCTCTACCGCGTGTTCACGGAGAGCGCCCCGGACCCCCTGGTCATGAGCGGCACGGCGGTGCTCGCGCTCGCGGTCAACCTCGGGGTGGCCATGTTGCTCTTCCGGTACCGGGCCGGCGACAGCAACCGGCGTTCGGTCTGGCTGTGCTCGCGCAATGACGCGATCGGCAACGTGGCGGTCATGATCGCGGCCGCCGGAGTCTTCGCGAGCCGGTCGCGCTGGCCCGATCTGGCCGTGGCGATGTTGATCGCGGGACTGAACGTCCGTGCGGCCGTCCAGGTGACACGCCTCGCGCTGGCGGAGCTCCGCTTGCTCGGGGACCAGGATGGCACCCGTTCGGGAAGCGCCGTGCGAAGTCGGGTTTCATGATTCGCCGGGGGCATGTCGGCGATCCTCGCGTTGCTCGTTCGAGCAACTACGGCGTGACGCCCAGTGCCCTCAGCCGGACCTCGATCTCCGTATCCTGACGGCTCGTGATCCCGTGTTCCCGGTTCTTCCAGAAATAGTCCGCTGGTCGGCCGGGGCCGGGCTCCAGACCCCCCTGCGGTGGCCCATGCATCGGCGATCTCCCCGGGCGACGGATAGCGGCGGGGCGAACCCTCGGCCCCCCCGGGTCTGGTCGCCGTGGCGAGCAGCGCGCTCCACTCGAGGGGTGATCCGGAGAGTGTTCGCGGCCAGTCGATCGCGAGCAGGCCGGAGCGCGGATCGACCACGCCCCGCCCTTCCCCGTTCATTCGAACCGGGCCCTGGCAGCCCTCCTCTCGCGCGACCCGCTCCTCCCACTCCTCGCGCATTCGGCGCCGCGGCTACCTAGTGAATCAAGCTCTCGTAGGGGATTTTCAGCCCCTCGTGTAGCCGCTTGATCATGGGCAGTGTCAGCTTCCGCTTCCTGTTCAGCACTTCGGACACGCGCCCGCGCGCGCCGATTATAGGGCTCGAGATCCTTGCGGCTCAACCCGTTCTGTTCCATCAGGAACCGGATCGCCTCAACCGGATCCGATGCCGGGATCGACCAATGCTCCTGTTCGTATTTCTCGACCAGGAGCGTCAGGATGTCCAGTTCATCGCCTCGCGGGGTAGCGGGTTTCGCGCCCCATGGCTGGACCCCTCACTAACCGCGACGAAGGAGCGCCCCCATGTTCGACTCACGGAGGTTTCCGGTCATTGCCGTGACCTTCGTGCTCGCACTCGGGGCGGCTTGCGGAGAGCCCCTCGGGCCCGGGCCGGATGGCCCGGAACCGCCACTCGAAGAGCTTCCCCGACCGCTCACGGCGAGCGAGGCCGTGGTCGTCGAACGCTCGAACACGTTCGGTATCGAACTGTTGCGAGAAGTGCTGGAAGTCGACGATCGAACAAACGTCGTTCTTTCGCCTCTGAGTGCCTCCATGGTCCTCGCGATGACCTTGAACGGGGCGGCCGGAACCACTCTGGACGGCATGCGCACGGCCCTGCGGCTGGAGGGATTGTCGCACGCCGAGATCAACGATTCGTATCGAGGTCTGACGGGCCTTCTCACCGACCTCGACCCGCTCGTGGAAGTATCGATCGCGAACTCTGCATGGGCCAACGAACGGTATTCCTTCCACCAGGCCTTCTTCGACGCAGTCACCGATCACTTTGACGGGACGGTCGAATCGAGAGACTTCGGTGACCCGAACACTCTCAGCGAGATCAACGCCTGGGTGGACAGTAGCACCCGCGGGCTGATCGAGCGCATTCTGCGGGAAGGAGATCTCGATCCCGATCAAGCTCTGCTGCTCCTGAACGCCGTCTACTTTGACGGCCCCTGGAGGACGGGCTTCGACCCCGAAGACACGGCGCCGGGGCTGTTCATGCGAGCCGACGGCTCGACCGTCTCAGTAGAGATGATGCACCTGACCGATGTCGAGCTGCCCTACGGGCGGACGGACGATCTCGTCGCCGTCGAGCTGCCCTACGGGGGCGGGGCGTACTCGATGGTCGTCGCCCTGCCGTGGGACGGGACGCCCAGGGAGGTCCTGGCGGGGATGGACGCGAGCGGCTGGAAGGCGCTGATTGCTTCGCTCGAGCCCCGGGTGCTCGATGGCCTTTCCCTGCCGCGCTTTGTGATGGCATACGACTCGTTCCTGAACGATGCGCTGACCGACATGGGCATGGAGATCGCGTTCACCAGACAGGCCGATTTTTCCGACCTCTCTCCCCAGCCGCTTTGCATGGACTTCGTGCGGCAGAAGACCTTTATCGAGGTCGACGAGGCGGGTACCCGTGCAGCGGCAGTCACGGCTGTGGGGATCGGGCCTGTATCGTTCTTCGGCTTCCTCGTGGACCGCCCCTTTCTCTTCGCCATACGCGAGCGCCTCTCGGGCACCATTCTATTCGTCGGCGTGATCGGTGACCCCGCGGCCAGCGACGCCGAACCGCCGGAGTTTCCCGCCCCCTGCAGTCAGCGCGTCTGGCGGGGACAAACGAACCCGGGATGAGGACTCCGAGCTTCCATCAATGCGCTGGCTACCGGCCTTGGCTACGGCTCGCCGCGATCCGGTGGATCCACTGCTCCGCTTCGCCCTCGATCCAGCCGACCGCGCGACGACACAGCGAGTGTCCGATCACGTATTGCGTCTCTAGGGCACGTTATTGAACCGGAGAAGCGTGATCCTCGGTTCGATCGCCGCTCAATTGAGCACCCTTTGGGAAAACGCGGGTGCGACCAGGATGCCTCGCGTCTTGTCCGCCGCTACACCGCTCGACTCCATGTTCCGGAGAACGGGCGGGCATAGACCCGCAAGTGATCGCCAACGCTGCGGCTCGGGCTGACCCACTCCTATGGGAGGGCCAGGGGAACGATCTCTTCGAGGGAATCGATCACCGCATCAACCACGCTCGGTCTGGGCCAGATTGGATTACGTTTCCACACGGCAAAGAGTCCAGACTTTCTCGCGCCGTTTATGTCGGCGTCAGGGTGGTCCCCAACATGCATCGCGTGAGCTGGGGATACGCCAAGTTGATCAAGCGCGGCTTGAAAAATCGCCACATCGGGTTTGCTGAGTCCGACCTCCTCCGAGACGATTACTACGTCCATCAAAGGACCAAGCCCCATCATGCTCACCTTCCGACGTTGCCGCTTGGAGGATCCGTTTGTCACTATACCTGTCAGAACGTGATGCCGTCGTAACTGTACGAGCATCCGCCGCAGGCCGGGAAACGGTACACATTCGTCAGGGAAGCTTTGCTCGAAATCGTGCACCAGCCGATCAGCGGCGCCCGAGGGAAGAGAGAGGGCCAGGGAGGCCTCTCTAAAAGTATACTGTTGGTCGCTATAGCCTCGTCGGTCGAATTCTTCCGCACACTTCACATACTCCGACTCAGGTACGGAGCCCAGGATCCCGGGAAGGCGGCTGAATTGTCTTTCCAGGAATCTGCGAAACGTGACCTCTCGATTCAGAAGTGTGCCGTCGAGGTCGAAAAGGACTGCCTCCATTATCTCGTCCTCCGAGCGCTGCGAATCCAGGAAAGACAGTCAATGATACTGAAGGACAGCGGAAGCGAGGCCGACTTAGAAGGTGACCCGGGCCTCGCGATGCCGACGGTGTCCCGATCCGCACGGCGCTCGGGCATCAGCCAGGATGCGAGCTGCCCGCTGACGATCGCGACGCTCACCTCGGGTTGGCCGGGCGTGCGTCGAAGTGATCGAGGCCCGTGAAGGCGGCTGAGGTGCCAGGGCGCTCGGCTACAGCGTCCACGTTGGTTGCAAGGCGCTCAATCTCCTCGACCCAAGTTCGGATGCACGCCATCGGACCCCGCCGTCGTCACGTCGCGCTCTTACGCAAGCGTTCCGCAGCCTGGGCGATCAGCTGCCACGCCCTCTCGACGTGCTCCGCCTCCGTGCGGGCCTGGCCGACGGAGAGCCGCATACAGAAACGGCCGTCCAACCGGGTGTGGGTGAGGAAGACCTCGCCCGTGCCGTTGATCTCCTTGAGGATGCGCTCGTTCAGTCGGTCGCTTCCCCGGTGGCGGAAACAGACGAGGTTGAGCGGTGCCGGAGCCGCGAGCTCGAAGTGGGGATCGGCCTCGATCCACCCCGCCAGCCGCCCGGCCAGCTCGATGTGGCGGCGGATGTGGTGGCGGAGCCCCTCGACGCCGTAGTAGCGCAGCACGAACCAGAGCTTGAGCGCCCGGAAGCGGCGGCCCAGCGGCACCTGCCAGTCCCTGTAGTCGACGACTTGGCCCGCCTCGGTCGCCTCGTTGACCAGGTACTCCGGGAGAATCGACAGGGCGCCGGTCAGCGCCCTTCGGTCGGCGACCCAGAGGCAGCTGCAGTCGAAGTTCGTGAACATCCACTTGTGGGGATTGAAGCAGTAGCTGTCGGCGTGCTCGACCCCGTCGTGGAGGTAGCGGTATTCGGGGCAGAGGGCCGCCGCGCCCGACATCGCCGCGTCGACGTGGAGCCAGAGGCCCTCGTCGCGGCAGATCCTGCCGACGGCGGCGAGGGGGTCGAGCGCGTTGGACGAGGTCGTGCCCAGCGTGGCGCAGGCGAAGATGGGCCTGAGCCCGCGGGCCCTGTCGGCCTCGACCTCCGCGGCCAGGCTCGCCGGGTCGAGCGCGAAGCACCCGTCCACCGCGATCTTCCGCAGCTTGGCGCGCCCGAGGCCGGCGACGCCCATCGCCTTCTCCAGCGACGAGTGCGCCTCGCCCGAGCAGTAGGCGACCTGCGTGCCGTCGCAGCCCTCGCGGTTGGTGAGGAGGCGGGAGTCCCGCTCGCGCGCGGCGACGAGGGCGCACAGGACGGCGCTCGAGGCCGAGTCCTGGATGACGCCGCCGCCGCTGCCGCTCGAGCGGTACGCGTCCGGCAGGCCGAGCAGGTCGGCCAGCATGTCCAGCACCCGCATCTCGACCTCGGTGCAGGCGGGGCTCGTCGACCAGAGCATGCCCTGAACGCCCAGGCCCGCGGCCAGCAGCTCGCCCAGGATGGCGGGTCCAGAGGCGTTGCTGGGGAAGTAGGCGTGGAAGCCGGGCGACTGCCAGTGCGTCAGGCCGGGGAGGATCCGCTCCGTGGCGTCGCGCAGGATCTGGTCGAAGGCTTCGCCTCGGGCGGGCACCTCGGTGTCCAGGGAGTCGGCGATCTCGCCCGGTCTCACGCGCGACAGGACGGGATAGCGCTCGACGTTCTCGTGGTAATCGGCGATCCAGTCGATCACTTCCCTGCCGTGCCGGCGGAAATCCTCCGGCGACATGTGGTAGCTCTTCTGCTCGGCCATGCGGGCGCCTCGTTGTGTTTCGTCCGTCGCGGACCGACCGGTGTCGGCACCCGGTAGTAGTGGGGCCCTTACGCCTGGTCCGGCCACCAAAATACCCCGGAGGGCCCCATCCCACGGAGGATTTCGGGCGAGTCGGCGCCGCCGCGCTGTGGGACCGGGGACTTGACCATCGGGGAGTCCGCCGACACCTGTCGTGCGAACCATCGCCTGGCCGTCTCCGCTCCCGGCCGGCGAGGTTCCGGCGGCCGTCCGAGGGTCGCAAGGGGCGGCCCGATCCTGTTAGCTTCCGCGCTCGCGAATCGCCGAGACCTTCTGCCACCCAGGGCTCCCGTGGATCGGACCAAGCTCATCTAGGCGAGCGGGCGAACGATGAGCACACCCTCTCGGCGGGCCGCCGTGCTCTGGCTCACGGGCCTCCCCGCGGCCGGCAAGACGACGATCGCGTCACGCGTCCACCGGATCCTCGCCGAGCGGGGCGTGGCGGCGGAGTTCCTCGACGGCGACCTGGTGCGCGCGCTCGCCCCGACCGGATTCACCCGGGCGGACCGAGACGCCCACGTCCTCAGGGTGGGCTTCCTCGCCAGCCGGCTGGAACGCCACGGGGTGAGCTCCATCTGCGCCCTGGTCTCTCCCTATGCCGACGCGCGCCTCCGCGTCCGCGAGATGTGCCGCCGCTTCGTCGAGGTGCACGTGGCGACGCCGCTCGACGTGTGCGAGCGGCGTGACCCCAAGGGCCTCTACGCCAGGGCCCGCCGGGGCGAGCTCGAGCGCTTCACCGGAGTGAGCGACCCGTACGAGCCGCCGGAGCGGCCGGATCTCCGGATCGACACCTCGCGCGTGAGCGAGGAGGAGGCCGTCGCGCAGGTCCTCGGAGCCTGGGAGGGCGCCTCGGGCGGGGCCTCCGCCTGAGTCCGCCGGGCGCCCGGCGCGCCCGCTCCTTCCCCCGCGGCGCTTCCTGGGGAGCCAGCAGCCGCGCCGGCTCACGATTCTGTGAACTTCGCGTGTATCGCCCCTCCAGTGCATGGCCCGGTCGTGATGGCGGTCACGAAACCGGTTACCTTTCGTGTTCGGAGGTCCTGCGGGCGCGGCGAGGGCCGGGCGGAGGAGAGCGGGCCTCACCCTGCGGCGGGGACGGAACACTTGAGCGAAGCGGACCTAAGGGACTTCGAAGACACCCGGAACTCGGCCCCGGGTCCCGGCATCTCCCGGCTCTCCGCGGCGATCCTCCGGATCAACCAGAGCCTCGACCTTCCGACCGTGCTCCAGGAGGCCGTCGACAGCGCGTGCGCGCTGACCGGCGCCAACGGGGGCGTGATCACGACGATCGACGAGCGGGGCGCGGTCCAGGACTTCGTCACCTCGGCCTTTTCCCCCGAGGAGCGCCGGCAGATGCTCGAGTGGCCCGACGGGCCGCGGCTCTTCGAGCATCTCAGCGCGCTGCCGGCCCCGCTCCGGTTGGCGGACTTCCCCGGCTACCTCGAATCGCTCGGGCTCTCGGCCTACCCGTGGCCCGTGAGGACGCTGCAGGCGGCTCCGATGTCGCACAGGGGCGAGCAGGTCGGCCACTTCTTCCTTGGCGACAAGGAGGGCGGAGCGCCGTTCACGGACGAGGACGAGGAGATTCTCGTGCTCTTCGCCTCCCAGGCGGCCACGGCGATCGCGAACGCGAGGACGCACAGGGACGTCGAACGGGCGCGGGCGGACCTTGAGGCGCTGGTGGAGACCTCACCGGTCGGCGTCGTGGTCTTCGACGGGGCGCGAGGGGGCGTGGTCTTCTCGAACGGCGAGGCGGGGCGCATCGTCGAGGCGATCCGCACGCCGGGCGTGTCGATCGAGCACCTCCTCGAGACGATGACGTGGCGGCTCGCCGACGGGCGCGAGTACTCCTTCCGCGGCTCTCCCGTGCTCCGGCACATGCAGGCCGCCATGTCGATCAGGGGCGAGAAGATCGAGCTCTCGGTGCCCGACGGCCGGAGCGTCCGCGCGCTCGTCAACGCCACGCCGATCCGTTCCGACGAGGGCAGGGTGGTCTCGCTCGTCGTCACGATGCAGGACCTGGCGCCGCTCGAGGAGCTCGAGCGGCAGCGGACCGAGTTCCTCGAGATGGTGAGCCACGAGCTCCGCGCGCCGCTGACCTCGATCAAGGGCTCGACGGCTACCGTGCTCGGCGCCTCGCCCGCCCCGCCCCCGGCCGAGGTGCTGCAGTTCCTGCGCATCATCGACGGCCAGGCCGACCACATGCGCGGCCTGATCTCGAACCTGCTCGACGCCGGGAGCATCGAGGCGGGCACGCTCACGGTGAGCCCCGAGCCCACGAACGTCGCCGCGCTGGTCGACCGCGCCCGGACGACCTTCCTGACCGGCGGCGGCCACCACCCCGTGGTGATCGACCTCCCGGAGGGCCTGCCCCGCGCGATGGCCGACCCGGAGCGGATCGTTCAGGTCCTAGGCAACCTGCTCTCGAACGCGGCCCGTCACTCGCCGTCCTCCTCGTCGATCCGGATCGAGGGGGCGAGCGAGGGTGCCTCGGTCGCGCTCTCCGTCTCGGACGAGGGCCGCGGCATCGAGCCCGCCCGCCTTCCCCACCTCTTCACGAAGCACGCCGACGTCAGGACGGGCACCGGGCTCGGGCTCGCGATCTCGAAGGGGCTCGTCGAGGCGCACGGCGGGCGGATCCGGGCCGAGAGCGCGGGAGCGGGCCAGGGCGCCCGTTTCACGTTCACGCTGCCCGCGGCCGGCGACGCCCTCCCCGCCCCGGCGCGCGACGGGTCCGCCCGCGCCCCCGCGGCGAGGCGGGACAAGACGCGCGTCCTGGTCGTGGACGACGACCCGGAGACGCTCCGCTACGTGAGGGACACGCTCTCCGACGCCGGCTACGACCCGCTCGTCATGGGCGAGCCCGCGCGGCTCTCCAACGTCATCCGCGCGGAGCGGCCCGCCCTCGTGCTCCTGGACCTCATGTTCCCCGACACCGACGGGATCGAGCTCATGAAGGAACTGCCCGAGCTCTCCGACGTGCCCGTCATCTTCATCTCCGGCTACCGCAGGGACGAGACCGTCGCCAAGGCGCTCGAGAGCGGAGCCGCCGACTACATCACGAAGCCGTTCAGCCCGCCCGAGCTCGTGGCCCGCGTGGGCGCGGCGCTCCGGGGCCGGAGCGGGCCCGAGACGTTCGAGGTCGGGGAGCTCGCCATCGACTACGGACGGCGCAGCGTCGCCGTCTCCGGCCGCGAGCTCACGCTCACGGCCACCGAGTTCGACCTGCTGCGGGTCCTGTCTCTGAGTGCCGGCCGGGTCGTCACCAACGAGACGCTGCTCCGCCAGGTGTGGGGGCTCAAGCGACTGGACGACACCGACCGCGTCCGCACGGCCGTCAAGAAGCTCCGGGCCAAGCTCGGCGACGACGCGACCAGCCCGACGTACCTCTTCACCCAGCACGGCGTCGGCTACCGGCTCCAGGATCCGGACGAGGCCTAGCCGGGCGACCGGTACCACACCGGAGCCGCAGGGGCCGACTGCCGTCGTCTTCGGCTATGGTCCGCCTCGGCGGGCGGATCCCGCGCGGGGAGACAGAGCAGTCACGTCGGTGGGAGCGGGCTCCGCCCGTCCACGGGATTCCGCGTGTCCGGAGAGCTCCGGCGTAGTCGCGCGGACTCGCTCGCGCAACAGTGGAGACAAGGAGGCGAAACTACTATAGATGTACATATCTAACCACCTTCCCTGTCGTAATTTATGACGCTTTCCCTGAACCGCTCCGCCTTCCCGCTCCACTGGCCGTGCCCGGCACGGCTCCCGGCGCCTGGCGGGGGCTTCGGTCCGGAGCGCTGAGCGTCCGGGTGGATCCCGCGATCGCGGCCCTGCTCCTGTCTTCCGTCGCGGCGGCGGCGTCGACGGCGGGGATCCTGCCCCTCGCGTGGAGGGCGCACGTGCCGCTCGTCGCGATCGGGTGGGCGCACGCGCTCGCGGCCGGCGCGATGCTCGGCGCCGCCTTCGTCCTCATGACCGCGACGCTGGACCCCACTCTCGGGCAGGCCGCCCTCGGCGCGCTGCTCGGGATCGCCTTCGTCCGCTTCACGCACGCGGCGTCGGGCACCGAGGACCTGGACCTGGGGCGCGTGGACGAGACGAGCGAGACGTACGGCTACAAGGTCCTGCTCGTGAACGCGCTGCACTCGGCCTCGGAGGGAGTCGCGATCGGGGCGGCCGTGATGGTGAGCCTCCCGTTCGGCGCCTTCGTCGCGCTCTCCATGGGCGCGCACAACGTGCCCGAGGCCACGGCGCTGGGCGCCGTGCTCCGGGCGAGGGGCGTGCGGCTCGCCCACGCGGCCGGCCTCGCCGTCGTGAGCAACGTGCCGCAGATCCTGATGGCGGTCGTCGCCGTCGCCCTCATCCAGGCGGCGCCGGGACTGCTCCAGTGGGCGCTCGGGTTCGCGTTCGGTGCGCTCGTCTATCTCGTGCTGGCCGAGCACCTGCCCGAGTCCTACAGGAAGGCGGGCCACACGACGATCGCACTCGTCACCATCGTCGCCATGGGGATCGTCGTGCTGATCGGCGGCGCCGGCGGGGGCTGACGCAGCCGTGGCTCCGTGGGTCGTCGTCGGCATCTACGGGCTCGTCACCGACCTTGCGACGGGGCTGGGCGCCCTCCCCTTCGCCTTCGTGCGGACGGTGTCCCGGCGGGCCGTCGCCATCTCGAACGCGCTGGCCGCCGGGCTCATGCTCGGGGCGAGCTTCGGGCTCGTGGCCGAGGGGACCGCGCACGGGAGCTGGCAGACGCTGCTCGGGGCCGTCGCCGGCGTCGCGTTCATCCTCGCCACGCAGCGTGCGCTCGAGGGCCACGACCTCGAGATCGGTTCCCTGCAGGGGGCCGACGCCCGGCGCGTGGCGCTCATGCTCATCGTCATGACCGTCCACTCCTTCTCGGAGGGGGTGGCGGTCGGCGTCTCGTTCGGCGGGGGCGTCACGCTGGCGACGGTCATCACGGTGGCGATCGCCGTGCACAACATCCCCGAGGGGCTCGCGATCAGCGCGGTGCTCCGGCCGAGGGGCGTCTCGGTGTGGAAGTGCGCGGCCTGGAGCGTCTTCTCGTCGCTCCCGCAGCCGCTGATGGCGGTTCCCGCGTTCCTCTTCGTCGAGGTGTTCCGCCCCGCGCTCCCCTACGGGATCGGCTTCGCGGCGGGCGCCATGGTGTTCATGGTGCTGGTCGAGCTGTTGCCCGAGGCCTACGAGACGGAGAGGAAGCCGACGGTGGCGCTGCTCGTGAGCCTCGCGCTCGTCGGGATGGTGCTCTTCCAGCGCGTGCTGGGCTGAGGCCGTTCCCGGACTCCCTGGAGTTCGGGGCGCGGAACGAGAGACCAGTCGAACCGGGCGTATCTCCCGCCCCCAAGGGTGGTTTCGGCGGTCAGACCGCACCTCGGTCGGCTCCGCCGACGGCACCTCGAGTCTGTTCGAGCGCAACCGGCGGCTGATTCCCAACTGTGAGGCTTCGCTGCCCTGCAGGCCCCGAGGGGTACCAACCACCGAACGGGCTTGCTCCTCCCTTATATGAGAGTTGAGCGCTCATAAGATTAAGTTCATATCCTTTTATGAGCGGCGTGGACTCATAACCTTTCAACTATGTCAGGGAGACGAATGGCCGACAGAGAGCATCGGGCCGGGGTGCTCCGCAAACAGCCCGGATGGTGCTCTTCCAGCGCGTCCTGGGCTGAGGCCGTTCCCGGACTCCCTGGAGGCGCGGTGCTCCGCCGACCACGCTTCGCTTTCGCCGTGCTCCGGACCGCTGCCGTCTTCGCGGCGCTGACCGCCGCACCTGCGAACGCTCAGACGTCTCGGGCCGATAGGATCGCCGCTATGGACTCGATCGCGGAGTCGCCGCTCGTGGAAGGGCGGGTCGCGGGGCTCGCAGTCATCGTGGTCCAAGGCGCCGACACGTTACTGATGAAGGCGTACGGAGAGGCGGACGTTGAATGGGGCGTTCCGATGACCGAGGACGCGGTCTTCGAGATCGGGTCGGTGACCAAGCAATTTACGGCGGCGGCGATCCTCAAGCTACGCGACAAAGGCAAACTCGACCTCGACGCCGAGCTCACGGACTATCTTCCCGACTATCCGACGCAGGGTCATCGGATTCCGGTTCGTCGGCTGCTCGATCACACATCGGGGATCCAGGGCGTGACGGAGATGGAGGCCTTTCGCACGATCCGCGGACAAGAGCTCCCCCGGGACAGCCTCGTCACCCTGTTCGCCGGCGCGCCTTTCCTGTTTCCCCCAGGCGAAGCCCTGATCTACAACAACTCAGCCTACATCCTCCTCGGGCACATCATCGAGAAGGTCAGCGGGATGTCCTATGAGGAGTACATTGAGGAAGAGCTGTTCGCCGAACTCGGCATGTCACGCTCGAGCTATTGTTCCAACAGTGAAGTCGTCAAGAGACGTGCCCATGGGTATCAGTGGACGCCGAACGGATTGGTGCGCCGCCCGTATGCGAGCCATATCTGGCCGTTCTCGGCGGGATCCCTCTGTTCGACGATCGGCGATCTCACCCGCTGGTTGCAGGCGCTCCACGGCGGGCGGGTCCTGCCGGACGCCTCCTACCAGGACATGATCACGCCGGTACCACTCAATGACGGTACTCCGGTCCGCTATGCCATGGGTCTATCGGTGGCGCCGGATGTCGGGGGTCGGTCCGTAATCAGCCACGGTGGCGGCACCTCGGGCTTCGTGTCGGACACGCGTTACTACCCGGAGCACGACGTTACGGTGGTGATGCTGGTCAACACGGCCGGCAACCTGTCTCCCACCGCACTGTCGATGGAGATGATGGACGTTCTCCTCCCCCGCGTGCCGTTCGAGACCGGGAGATTCACGGGAGACACCGGGGCGCTGGTCGGGACGTATGCGGGCGCCTCCCGGGACGGTGAACTCGTCTTCACGGTGGCCGCCACCAACGGGGGGCTCCGGGCTGGGCCTGAGGGTGGCCAGTCGGCGCCCCTGGCTTGGTCGGACGGGTGGACATTCCGCGTCGGTCCGGTCCAGATCGTGACCTTCGAGCGCGATGGGGGTGAGGGTCCCGCAACCGTAATGCGGATCGACGGCGGTGGTAGCCACTACGTGCTCCGACGGCAACGGGACTGAGGCACGGTCTCGGAGACGGACCGCGATCGGCGCAACGCCCGCAGCATCTCGGTCTAGGTCCGCTCGGAGAGGAGAACGGGGGCCACTTCTGTAGGAGATCGCCCCACGGTGCCACGGTGCTGCTCATCGAAGGGCTTCCTCTACCCGGTGTGGAAAGGGTGATCGCAAGGCTTCAGCGGCATCGAGGCGGGCTGCAAGGGGGCTGACCAGTTCCGAGCCGGTTCGTACCTTGGCGCCGGAGCCGCTACCCTCCGGCAACCACAAACCAAGGAGGTCCGGTGACCATTCAGGAGACGCTGGCGACGCAGCTCAGTAATTCGCTCAAGTTCTTTCGGCAGACCACGTCCGCCTTCAACGAGGACGACTCGGGGTTCCGGCCCGACCCGGAGATGTTCACCGTCGCGGGCCAGGTCGCGCACGCCGCCGACACGGTCGACTGGTTCGTGGAGGGCGCGTTCGGCGAGGGCTGGGACATGGACTTCGAGGCGATCGAGGCGCGGATCAGGAAGGTCGAGTCGCTCGAGCAGGCGAACGCCTGGCTCGCCCGCGCGTTCTACGCGGCGATCCGCACGGTGGAGTGGGCGAGCGACGACGAGCTGTCCGCCCCCGTCCCCGACGAGCGGATGATGCCCGGGATGCCCCGCGCGGGGATCGTGAACGGGATCGTCGACCACACCGCCCACCACCGGGGATCGCTCGCGGTCTACCTCCGCGTGATGGGCAGAACGCCGCCGATGCCCTACGCCGAATGACGGCGTCAGGGGCCGAAGGTGCCTGGGCCCGGCCCGGAGGAGCCGCCGGGGCACGGGGCCCGGGAGGGCCCCCGACATGCAAACCGCCCCGCCCGCGGCTATCGTAGGGGCCCAGCGGCGGCCGGAGGGGCTTCCCGGCGCGGGAAGCTTGGGCGCCGCAGCGGCCGACCGATCCACGCGGGGGTGAATGGGACGATGCAACCGGGCGCGAACTCGTTGCGGAAGATCGCGGTCGTCGGCCGGGGAACCGCGGGCTCGCTTGCCGCCGCGAGCGTGACGCGCCTGCATCCCGGCGACTACGAGCTCGACCATATCTACGACTCCAGGATCCCGGTCATCGGCGTGGGCGAGGGCAGCTGGCCGAGCCTGGTCCAGGAGCTCCGGGTGCTGACCAACGTGCCGCACGAGACCGTCCAGCGGCGCCTCAACGGCACCCGCAAGTACGGCGTCCAGTTCGAGGGCTGGGGCCGGCGGGGCCGCGACTTCACCCACTTCTTCACGCCGCAGCAGGTGTCGTACGCCTACCACCTGTCGGCCGACCTGATGGCGGAGCTGCTGCAGGAGGCCGCGAGCGCGCGCCACGTGGACGCCAAGGTGTTGGGCATCACGAGCGGGGAGGACGGAGCCCGGGTCGAGTTCGAGGGCCTGCCGCCCGAGCGCTACGACCTGGTCTTCGACGCCCGCGGCTTCCCGAGGGAGCTCGATCCCGCGCAGCACGTCGACCTCTCCTTCATCCCGACCGACACGGCCGTCATCCGCCGCTGTCCGCCGGTCTTCGGGCAAGAGCGCGAGGGGCCCGTCCTCACGCCCACCTACACCCGGGCGGTCGCGCGCCCCCACGGCTGGGTCTTCGTGATCCCGCTCACGGCGCACACGTCCTACGGCTACGTCTTCAACCGCGACGTGTCGGACCTGGCCGAGGTCGAGGAGGATTTCGACCGGCTCCTGGAGGCCGACGGCGTGCGCGACTTCGAGCAGCGCGCGGTGATCCCCTTCCCCAACTTCGTGCACCGCCGGATCTACGACGGCCGGGTGGCCCGGATCGGCAACGCGGCGGCGTTCATGGAGCCGCTCGAGGCGACGGCGATCGTGTCCGCGCAGCTGCAGATCGGGATGGTGCTCCACATCCGGCTCAACCGTCCGGCGGAGCACCTGGAGCGGGACGCGCCGGTCGTGAACCGCTTCCTCATGAACACCGTCCTCCGTTACGGGCTCTTCGTCGGCTGGCACTATTCGTGCGGCTCCAAGTACGACAGCGGGTTCTGGCGCCACGCCAGGGACGACGCCTGGCCGCGGCACCGCGAGGTCACAGACCCCGGGGCGGTGGACTGCTCCGCGCTCGAGAAGTTCGACGAGATGATCGAGCTGCTGAACCGGCCGGTGATCGAGAAGACGGACTGGAACCGGATGTGCGCGGTGCCGCTCACGAGCTACGCCCAGGTCTCGCAGGGCCTGGGCTCCGGCCCCTAGCCCCGGAGCCGTCGCTTGCGCCCCGCCGCCCCCGCCCCGTCCGGCCCCCCGACCATGGGCCCGGTCCGCATGAGTCCCGCCGTCCCGTCGCTTCGTCCCCTTGATGAGGAGGCCAGGCCCGCCCGTGTTCAATAATCCGTTCAGCTCGTTTCACGACATCGTCGCCGACGCCAAGAAGGAGCGCGAGCAGCTCGACCGCCTGCTGACGGTCTCGACGCCCAGGGAGCGCCTGCTCGTGGCCTCTGCCGCGCTCCTGCTGTCCGTCTTCGGCGCCTGGCTCTTCCTCGGCAGCGTCACCCAGAGCGTCACGGTGGAGGGCGTGCTGCTGGGGCCCGACTGGGGTCCGCCCGGGGCCGGGCGCTCGGTCGAGGCGCTGGTCTGGCTCGAGGACGGCGTCGCCCCGGGCATCGAGGCCGGGATGCCGGCCGTGCTGGAGCTGCCCGGGGCGGAGGGCGGGGCGGACGCGCTCGACGGGGAGGTTCTCTCCGTCTCCGCCGTGCCGCCGCTCGGGGGCACGGCGGCGCTCGAGGCCGCCGCCCCGCTCTCGCTCCGCCGGGTGGCCGTCCGGCTCGACGAGGAAGTCGACCTTTCGTCCCTCGCGGGGACCGAGTTCCGGCTGGTCGTCGACTTCGGCAGCCGGGCCCCGATCACGCTCTTCCGGACGGGGCGAACGTAGTATGCCGGCCACGGCCGCCGAGGAGGCGCGGGGCAACGGCCGGTCCGAGCCCAGGAGGCGAAGGCTCAGCACGCCGGTCGTGCTCCAGATGCACGCGTCCGAGTGCGGCGCGGCCTGCCTGGGCAGCGTGCTCGCCCATTTCGGGCGCTGGGTGCCGCTCACGGAGCTCCGCGAGCGATGCGAGGTGAGCCGGGACGGCAGCAGCGCCGCGGCCATCGCGCGCGCCGCGAGGCACTACGGCCTCGAGTGCAACGGGCTCGGCCTGCCCGCCGGGCAGCTCAAGAAGCTCGAGCTGCCGCTCGTCCTGTTCTGGCAGTTCAGCCATTTCGTCGTCCTGGAGGGCTTCGACGGGCGGAGCTTCTACCTGAACGACCCCTCGACGGGACGCCGCAGGCTCTCCGCGGGGGAGTTCGAGAAGGGCTACAGCGGGATCGCGCTCCGGTTCAGCAAGGGCGAGGGCTTCAGCCCGGGCGGCGAGCCGCCCGGCCTGTTCGGCCGCCTCGGGGCGCTGCTCACGGGATCGTGGCGCGTACTCACGGGCGTGCTCGCGACCGCCCTCATGCTGACGCTGCTCGCGCTCGTCGTGCCCGCCGCGCTCGCGCTGTTCGTGGACGGCACGCTCGAGGACCGGGGGCCTTGGGGCGGGCTCGTGGCGGCGCTCCTTGGCGCCGCCCTGCTCGTCTACGTGCTCTCGCTCCTGAAGCACCGGTTCCTCAAGCGGCTCGCGGTCCGGATCTCGGTGGCCGGCTACAGCCGGGGCCTCTCGCGGCTGCTCCGGCTTCCGGTTCCCTTCTTCGAGCACCGGCTGGTGGGCGACCTGACGGACCGGGTCTCCTTCGTCGACCGGATCTCGAAGAACCTGACGGACGAGTTCCTCGTGCTCGTCATCGACATGGCGATGAGCGTCGTGCTGCTGGCCGCCATGGCGGCCTACGACGTCCGCCTCGCGCTGCTCGTGCTCGCGCTCGCGGTGCTCCACGGCGTCGCGGCCCACTTCTTCAACCGGGCCCGGGCCGTCCGGAGCCAGGCGATGAGGCGCGAGCAGGGGCTCCTGATCGGCGTCGGCATGCAGATGCTCAGCCACGCGGACAACCTGCGCATGACGGGGGCCGACGACCGGTTCTTCGCGCGCTGGAGCGGCCAGCAGGCGCGCGAGCTCGAGGCCCGCCAGCTGCACGCCGAGCTGGGCTCCCTGAACGCCGCGCTCCCGGGCCTCGTCGCCATGCTACGGAGCGCCGTCGTGCTGGGCGTCGGCGGAAGCATGGTCCTGGCCGGCCAGATGAGCCTGGGCTCGCTCGTCGCCTTCTACGTCCTGGCCGAGATGTTCCTGGCGCCCGTCGGCCGCTTCCTGGAGTTCGCCGACAAGCGCCACGCGCTCGAGACCGACCTGCAGCGGGTCGAGGACATCCACAGCGCCGCCGAGGACCCGGTCTTCGAGCGCCGGAGCCCCGAATCGGAGTCGATCGCCACCTTCAACGGCCGGCTCCAGCTCGCGGGCCAGCTCGAGCTCAGGGACGTCACGTTCGGCTTCAACAGGAGCCGGCCGCCGCTGATCAAGGACTTCAACCTGCTCGTCAAGCCGGGACAGCGGGTCGCCGTGGTCGGTCCCAGCGGCTCCGGCAAGTCGACGCTGGCGCGGCTGGTCTCGGGCGTCTATCAGCCCTGGTCGGGCGAGATCCTCTTCGACGGCCACCCCAGGGGCGGGATCCCCGAGGAGGTGCTCCGGCAGTCGATCTCGATGGTGAACCAGGAGGCCGTGCTCTTCTCGGCGTCGCTCCGCGACAACATCACGCTCTGGAACCCGGCCGTCCCCGACGAGGCCATCTTCCCCGCGACCCGGGACGCCAGGATCCACGACGAGATCCTGCTGAGGCCGGACGGATACCGGACGCTCGTCGACGAGGGCGGCGCCAACTTCAGCGGCGGCCAGCGGCAGCGGCTCGAGATCGCCCGCGCGCTCGTGGGCAACCCGACCGTGCTCATCCTGGACGAGGCGACGAGCGCGCTGGACGCCGCGACGGAGGAGTACGTCGACGAGGCGCTCCGGCGCCGGGGCGTCACGTGCCTCATCGTGGCGCACCGGCTGAGCACCGTGCGCGACTGCGACGAGATCATCGTGCTGGACAAGGGAGCGGAGGTGCAGCGGGGCACCCACGAGGCGCTGATCGCCGACCGGGGCGGCATGTACTACAAGCTGGTCAGGTCGGGCTGATGCGGGAGCGGACGAGGGCGGGCCACACCTCGCTGGCCGAGCTCGCGACCCGCTCGGGCGCGCCGGTGCCGTGCGCGGGCAACCTGCCCGTGAAGCTGGACGACCCCGGGAGCGTCTGGTTCATCGAGCGGGGCGCCGTCAACCTGTTCCTGGTCGAGTTCGGGGACGGCGTGGAGCTGGCGGCGCCCAAGCATCTGCTCGCCACCGAGGCGGGCGGGTTCCTGCCGGGCGTCAGGCCGGACGAGGGGGGCGGCGAGGACGGCACCACGCTGAGTCTGGTCGCCAAGGGCTCGCCGGGCACGCTGCTCAGGCGCCTGCCGGCGTCCTCGCTGTCCGAGGTAGACCCGGCGGAGCTGGCCGGGCAGACCGACACGTGGCTCACGGCCATCACCGACGCGCTCTCGCGCTTCGCGAGCCGGATCCCGCGGCCGACCGCGCTGGCCGAGCCCGGCGGAAGCCGGGAGACGGGCCCCTGCACGCTGTCGGTCAGGCGGGGCGTCGTGTGGGTCTCGGCTCCGCCCCTCGGGACGAGCCAGTTCATGGACATCGTCGACCCGAAGGAGTTCGCCGAGGCGGGCGGGGGCGAGGGAGCGGTGATCCCGCTCACGCGGACGAGCTGGCTCACGCTGTTCGAGCGGGCGACGCTCTCGGGGGAGTCGACCGAGACGCTCGCGCGGAACGGAGCGCTGCTACCCGCGCTCGCGTCCTTCCACGCGGCCGCCTTCGCGCTCGAGCGCATCAACCGCCGCCTCGCCGTCGTCGACGACGCGAACCTGGAGCGGGCGCAGACGGCCAGCCGCCACGCGGCCGAGAAGGCCGCCCGCCAGCGGCTGTTCAACATCTACGACCTGCCGGTCGACCAGGGGCTGAGCGTCGAGGACACGGCGCTCGCGGACGCGCTCCGCGTGATCGGCCGCCGCGAGGGGATCGATTTCAAGGTCCCCGCGCGTTCCGGTCCCGCGGCCGCCCCGACCAGCCTGAGGGACGTGCTGGACGCCTCGGGGGTCAGGGCCCGGCGCGTGCGGCTGCCGGCCGGGAGCGAGTGGTGGCGGGGCGACAGCAACGCGTTGCTCGCGTTCCGCGCCGAGGACGACCGGCCGGTGGCGCTCTTGCCGGCAGCGTTCGGGCGCTACCGGGCAGTCGACCCGGTCACCAAGCGGAGCGTCCGGGTGACGGCGGAGGTCGCGGGCGCGCTGGGCGAGGAGGCCTGGACGTTCTACCGGCCGCTGCCGCCGGGCGACGTCCGTCCGGCCGACCTGCTCCGGATCGCGCTCCACGGCTCGGCCGGGGACCTCGCGCGGCTCGTGGCCGCCGGGCTCCCGGGCGGGGTGATCAAGCTGCTGCCGGCGCTCGCGCTCGGCTTCGTCGCGAACCAGGTGGCGCTGGGCGGCAGCACGACGACGCTCTACGCCGTGGCGGCGGCCGTGGCGGGGTTCGGCCTCGCGGGGGCGTTGCTCCATCTGCTCCAGAGCACGGCGATGATGCGCCTCGAGGGGCGCGCGGCCTCGAGGGTCGAGGCCGCCTTCTGGGACCGGCTCATGCGCCTGCCGCCGAGCGTGCTGCGCCGGCGGCCGGCCGGCGACCTGGCCATGTCCGGGATGACGTTCCAGAGCCTCAGGGACGGGCTTCAGGGGGCCGTCGCCGACAGCCTGGTCTCGATCGTGTTCCTGCTCCCGGCCCTCGGCGTGATCTTCCACTACGACCGCACGCTCGGGGCGCTTGCCCTCGCGTTCAGCGCGGCCTCGCTGCTGGTCACCGTGGCGCTCGGGCTCCGCCAGATCCGGCCCCACGGGCGGATGATCGCCGCGGCGCGGCGCGTGGCCGGCCGGCTCTTCCAGATCGTGGGCGGCATCTCCAAGCTGCGCGTGGAGAACGCCGAGGGATCGGCGTTCGCGGTCTGGGCGCGCGACTACCGCGAGCAGAAACGCGCCGAGATCGAGCTCGGCGCGCTCGAGGGCCACTCGCGCGCGTTCGGCGCCGCGCTCCCCTTCCTGGCCGCGGGGTTCCTGCTCCTGGCGGCGGCGACGCTCGGGCGGGACGTCCCGGTCGGGGACTTCCTCGTCGTCTACATCGTCTTCGTGCTCTTCCAGTCGGCCGTGGCCCGGCTCGGCGAGGCCTTCGGGACCGTCGCCGCCACGCTGCCGGCGTTCGACCAAATGCGCCCGCTCCTCGCCGCGGTCCCCGAGGCCGAGACCGAGGGGGAGCCGGTCGAGTACCTGGGCGGCGACGTGCTGTTCGACCGCGTCTCGTTCCGCTACGACCCCGACGGCCCCCTGATCCTGGACGACGTCACGATCCACGCCCGTCCGGGCGAATTCGTCGCCCTGGCCGGCGAGTCCGGCGCCGGCAAGAGCACGCTCTTCCGGCTGGCCCTCGGGATCGACCAGCCGAGTTCGGGCGCGGTGTACTACGACGGACGGGACCTCCGGCACCTGAACCTCAAGCAGGTGCGCCGCAAGATCGGCGCGGTGCCGCAGGCGGTGGGCCTCCATCCGCAGGACCTGTGGGACAACCTGGTCGGGCATCACGACGGGGTGGCGGGCGACGACGTGTGGGAGGCGGTCCGGATCGCCGACGTCGAGGACGAGATCAGGGGCATGCCCATGGGGATGATGACCATGGTCGGAACGAGCGGCGCGGTGCTCTCGGGCGGCGAGAGCCAGCGCGTCACGATCGGCCGCTCGGTGATCGGGAGCCCCCGGATCATGCTGTTCGACGAGGCGACCAACTGGCTGGACAACGAGAGCCAGGCCAGGGTGATGCGGAACCTGACCGCGCTCACGTCCACGCGGATCGTCATCGCCCACCGCCTGTCCACGCTGGAGCAGGCCGACCGCATCTACGTGCTGCAGGCCGGAAAGGTCGTCCAGAGCGGCTCCTTCGACGAGCTCATGGAGACGGAGGGGGTGTTCCGCGCGCTGATCAGGAGGCAGATCGCGTGATCCGGACGCCGAGGCCCCCCGGCAGCTCCCCCTCCGCGCGCGCGGCCGGCGCCCGGTGGACGCCCCGGGACCCACGGGCACCGCGATGAGCAAGCCCGCCCGGGGCGAAGCCTCCCTGATCTCGAGAGCCAGGGAGGACCAAGGCTTCCGCGAGCGCCTGCTCGCGGCGCCCAGGGAGACGATCGAGGGCGAGCTCGGCGTCACGCTGCCCACGGGCCACGAGGTCCACGTGCACGAGGAGAGCCCGACGGCGACGCACGTGGTGCTTCCTCCGCCAAACGAGCGGAGCCAGGAGGAACGGGAGGCGGCGAGGACCGGCCAGGCCTCGCTCGCGTTCCTCAAGAAGACGCTCCACGACCCCGCGCCGCCCGCCCGGCCCCCCGCGTCCGGACCGCCGAGGGCCCCGGGCGGGAGAGCTGCCCCCGGAGCGCTCGCCGGGGCGGCCAGGGAAGCCGTCCGCCGGGGGCTCGCCTTCCTCGAGTCCACCGTCGACCGGAACGGGGCCTGGCACTGCATCCGCTTCAACGTGGCCGACCCGTCCGTGCCGCGGCACTTCGAGCGGCCGCCCTTCGTCTCGGCGCTCTGCGTGCTCGCCCTGGAGCGTTCCGGGGAGGAGCGGGCCAGGGCCATGTGCGCGGCCACGAAGGGGTATCTCGGGAGCACCATCGAGTATCCGGGGCTCTGGCGCTACTACCGCCATCTCCCCCAGGACCTGGACAGCACGACGCTCTGCTCGCTCGTCCTCAGGGCTCATCCCTGGATCGCGCTCGGGCGGAACGTCGGGCCGATGCTCGCCAACCGCGACGAGCAGGGCCGCTTCATGACCTGGCTGCTGGCCGAGGACGAGCCGGACGTGACGTCCCGGTTCCGGATCGAGGCCGACCCCGTGGTCAACGCGAACGTCGTCGCCTACCTGGGCCACGGCCCCGAGACCGAAGCCGCCGCGCGCTGGCTGGAGGGCCTCCTCGAGCGGGACGGCCTCGAGGGCTCCTCCAAGTGGTATCCCGACCCGGTGAGCATCTGCTACGCGATCAGCCGCGCGGTCGCGCGCACGGAGCCCGCGCTCGACCGGCTCAGGCCCCTTCTCGTGGAGCGGATCCTGGGCCTCCGGGACGGGGCGGCGGGATTCGGCGACGCGCTCCGCTCCGCGCAGGCGGTCTCGGCGCTCGACGACGTCGGGGGCCTCGGGGCCATCGACCCAGGGGCCGAGGCGGAGGCGCTCCTGGCCTCGCAGCGCGAGGACGGCAGCTGGCCGGAGTTCCTCGCGTTCGGCGACCAGACGCTCAGGTGGGGCATCTTCGGGCAGATCGGGCACGGCTCCGAGTCCGTGACGTCCGCCTTCTGCATCGAGGCCCTGGAGCGTCTCGCCGCCTCGGGGGCCTGAGGGCCGAGTGCCGGGCGCCCGATCCCCGTGAGGACGACCCCCGCCGACCAGGGCCTGGTCGAGCTCCCCGCCCTCACCCCGCACCTGCGCTTCCACGACGTGGGCGAGCAGGGCGCGCTCCTGGTCTCCGAGTCGTTCAACACGCTGCTCAAGGGCGGGCTCTACCGCGAGCTGCTGCCGCTGCTGGACGGCCGCCGTCCGAGAGAGGAGATCGTCCGCACGCTCGAGGACACGCACCCCGCCGCCGACGTGCTCGCGGCCATCGTCTCGCTGTCCGCCAAGGGATACGTCGTCTCCGGAGAGCACGGCATGGAGCGCGGCCGGGCGGCCTACTGGACGTCGCTCGGGGCCTCTCCCCGCTGGGTCGAGCAGCGGCTCGCCGGCTCGCGCGTCCGGGTGGAGGGCGAGGGCGGCCGCCTCGCCCGGCGCCTCGAGGAGAGCGGCGCCGGCGTGGGCTGCGAGGGCCACGAGCTCACCGTCGTCGTGACGGACGACTACCTGGCCCCGCGCCTCAGCGAGCTCAACCGGTGCCGGCTCGAGGCGGGGGGGACGGCGTGGGTGCCCGTGCGGCCGCGCGGCATGGAGGCGCTCCTCGGGCCCGTCTTCCGGGCCGACGGCCGGGGCGCCTGCTGGGAGTGCCTGGCCTACCGCATGCGGAGCCACCGGGAGGTGCACAACTTCGTGCGCAGCTCCCTGGGCGAGGAGGCCGCCTTCAGGCCGTTCGCGGCCGAGCCCGGGGTGCTGGAGGCGCTGTACGGCTTGGCGGCGGCGGAGATCGTCAAGTGGCTCGTGCTGGGCGAGGCGGCCCCGCTCCACGAGCGGGCGATCGCGGTCGACACGGGCACGCTCTCCACCTCCGCCCACCCGGTGAGCCGCCGGCCGCAGTGTGCGGCCTGCGGCGAGGAGGCGCTCTACCGGCCGGACCGTCCCCCCGCCCCGCTCCGTCTTGGGTCGAGCCCCAAGGCGCACCTGAACAGCGGAGGCGCGCGCGCCGTGGCGCCCGAGGCCACGCTCGCCAGGTACCGCCACCTCGTGAGCCCGGTGAGCGGCGTCGTGACGTGGCTCAGGCGCACGACCGACGAGGCCGACCCCTGGCTCCACGTCCACTGGGCCGGAAGCAACCTCGGCATGAGGAGCCGGAGCCTCGGCTCGCTCAGGCGGAGCCTCAGGAGCAAGAGCGCCGGCAAGGGGGCGACGCGCGAGCAGTCCGAGGCGAGCGCGCTCTGCGAGGCCGTCGAACGCTACAGCGGCGCGCGCCACGGGGACGAGATCAGCCGGCGGGCGCGTTTCGCCGACCTCGCGCGGGACGGGGAGGCGATCCATCCGAACGACGTGCAGCTGTTCAGCGACGCTCAGCTCGACGGGCGCGAGCGCATCAACGCAGAGGGGCATCCCTACAACGTCGTGCCGCCGCGCCTCGACCCCGACGCCGAGCTGGACTGGACGCCGGTCTGGTCGCTCACCGGGGAGCGGCACCGGCATCTGCCGACGTCGATGCTCTACAGCACGGCCCCCGAACAGCGGGGCCCCGCCGACCTGATCGCCGATTCCAACGGCTGCGCCGCGGGCAACACGCTGGAGGAGGCCGTCCTGCAGGCCTTCTACGAGCTGGTCGAGCGCGACGCGTTCGCCATCTGGTGGTACAACCGCCTCCGGGTGCCGGCGCTCGACCTCTCGAGCCTGGGCGACGGCTACCTCGCCTCGGCCCCGGAGCACTACGCCCGCTACGAGCGGGAACTCTGGATGCTGGACGTCACCTCCGACCTCGGCGTCCCCGCCTTCGTCGCCCTCTCGAGGCGGCCCGACGCCCCGACCGAGGACATCATCTACGGCGCGGGCGCCCACGCGGATCCGCGCATCGCGGCGCTCCGGGCGCTCTGCGAGCTGAACCAGTGCCTGACCTGGCTGCCGCGCCCCGGCAAGGGCGACGGCCGGCCCCAGGTCGACGACCCGATGGCGCTCCGGTGGTGGAGGACCGCCCGCCTGGCCGACTGCCCGTGGCTCGCCCCGGCGCCGGACGAGTCCGCGCGCACGGCCTCGCGCTATCCGGCGGCCGAGTCGACGGACACGCTGGAGGACGTCGAGCGCTGCCGCGAGGCGGTCGAAGCCGGGGGCATGGAGCTGCTCGTGCTGGATCAGACGCGGCCCGACATCGGCATGCCGGTCGCCCGGGTCATCGTGCCGGGCCTGCGCCATTTCTGGGCGAGGTTCGCTCCCGGGCGCCTCTACGACGTGCCCGTCGCCATGGGCCTCCGCGACCGGCCGCTCGCCGAGGCCGAGCTCAATCCCGAACCCGTGATCGCCTGAGGGGACGCCATGGAAATCGACCAGGCGATCACGCTGACCCAGGACCGTCTCGCCCGGGAGGGCGAGACCATGGCCGAGCTGCTCGCCCACTTCCGGGGCAGGATCTCGGAGGTCCTCGTGGGCGACCCCCAGTGGGAGCGAGTCCTCGAATGCGCCGGGAGGCTCCCGATCACGATGGGCGCCCTTCCCTTCGGCTTCGAGCTGCCGCTCCACGAGCCGAGGCCGGAGGCCGACTTCGGGGCCTCGCTCGCGAGCGGGACCCGGGCGGCGGCGTTCTTCCGCGAGCGCGCGCGGGGCGAGGAGACGGACGAGACCGCGCGCGCGGTCACCCGCCTCTTCGAGGAGATGGAGGCCCCGGACTCGCCGCTTCGCGAGATCGTCGGCAGAAAGCTGATGCTCGAGTACGACGTCGGGTCGGAGGGCGGCGGCGCCCGGGCCTCGCTCCCGGGGATGTTCCTGAGGCCCGGGGAGCGCCCGATCCTAGGCGGCCGCGGCCAGGCGGACGACGCCGCCCTCGTGGTCCGGCGCCTCCTCGCCTCCGTCGGCTGGGAGCCGAGCGACGGCGAACGGGAGGGCGTCCGGCGGGCCTATCTGGCGCAGCCCGAGGACACGCGCATGGACTCCTTCGGCGTCTTCCCCTCCCGCCCGCGCGCGGTCCGGCTGGCGGTCATGGGCTTCCGGTCCGAGGAGGAGCTCCGCGCCTACCTCGAGGGGACCGGCTGGCCGGGCCGCTTCGCCGCCGTCGAGTCGGTGATCGCGCGCTTCAGGGAGCGCGTCAACATCGTCAGGAGCGGGGTCAACATCGACGTGCTGGAAGGGGGCCTAGGTCCGACGCTCGGCCTCACGCTCATCGTCAAGCAGCGGTACACGAAGGACTCGCGCTACTGGCTGGACGGGCTGACCGACTGGGATCCGTTCCTCCGCGCCCTGGGCCAGGAGGACCTGGTGGTCCAGGACAAGCTCGCCGCGCTCGCCGACTGGGTCTCCAAGCCGACGCCGATCTTCGGGAAGTCCGGACGCTACGTGATGCTCCGGGGTATCCACCACATCAAGCTGGTCGTGTCCGGCGACGGGCTCCGGGAAGCCAAGGCCTACGTGTTCATGGTGCTCTCCGGGGCGCTCTCCCCCTGACGCGGTCCGGGAGCGATGATACAAGACCCCCACCCGCGCCCGGTCGGGGGCGGGAGGGGGTCAACCAGGTCTTTTCCGAATCGGGACCGGAACCGCTCCGGATCCCGGGCGGCCGGCCTCCGGCTAGCGGACTACCAGCAGCAGCAGAGCCCGGCCGAGATGGCCTCGAGCTGCTCCTCGGTGATGTTCGGGTCCGGCGGCAGCGCGAGATGCACCGTCTGCATATCGCTCTCGTGGACCTTCACGGTCATCGAGTCGGGCATCGTGATGCCCAGCTCCTGCGTGATCGTGCCCTTGGGGTCCGAGAGCAGCTGCTGCTTGAACTCCGGGTCCAAGGCGGACTTCTCGACGATCTGCCTGAGCATTTCATCGCCGCTTCTCATGGCAATCCTCCCCCGAGCTTGAGGCGACACTAACAAGACACGAATGAACACACGGATAACACGACTATGTCGCAAAATCAAGTCCGGCGGTCCGGGACGCCATGGGCGTTCATCCGCCTCGCCCCGACGAAAGCCCAGGTCTCGGCAGCCCAAAGCCCCGGTAGACCGAGTCGGGCGGAGTAGCTGAATTGCTTGCCGCTCCTTAGATCTGTCTCCATCCTCGCCCCGGCCGGCCGATGGCTTGGCCAGGTGCCATTCACAGACTCGTCAAATGGAGGTCCAGCCATGAAGCACGTCATCCTCATGGTCCTCGGCTGTGCCGTGCTCGCCCCTTCGATCGCCAGCGCTCAGTCGGACTCGGAGATCATCGCTCGCGTGCTGCTGCCGCTTCGGGCACGAACCGCCGAGGGGGCTGCCGTCGTCAAATGGAACGCCGACTTCACCTGGACGACGATCAAGGAAGGAACGAACCCGTGGGTCTGCTACGACCGCTCCGGCGACCCGAACGAGGCGCCATTCGCGGTCCAGTGCACCAGTAGCGCGAACTTGCCCAGGGTCGCCCAGAATCGGCGCTTCGACGCCCAGGGCGAGACGGCGGCGGAGCGGGTTGCTCTCGTCGCCCAGGCCCAGGCGGACGGCACCAGGATCGACGCCGAGTACGGCTCGCTGTTCGTCAGCATGAGCGGCCAGGATCAGGAGAGCGCCACCATCCACACGACCATCTCCGTGCCCTACGCCACCGGCGAGTCCACCGGGCTGCCCGAGAGCGGGAGTCAGGGCGGCGCATGGGTCATGGCGGCGGGCACGAGCGAGGCCCACATCATGGTGCCGGGCCGGTGAGCGCAGTCCGGGGGCGATGTGGGCCTCACTCCTGCACGGAGACCCCTTCGCCTTCGACCACGGGAGCGTCTGCCCGGCCTTGATGCCTCCGCGCGGGCTCGCTGTTAGCTTCGCATGCAGGTGCCCTGAGGGGCGGGGCCCGGGGGCAGCGGGCCTTCGCCGATCCGGCCGCCCGGCCCGGCCGCCGACGGACGCGGCCGACGCTCAACCCACGTCACGGTGCGCTCACATGTCCAAGACTCGCCGCCGATTCCCCGTGCCACGGCGCGGCGCGGCCACGCTGTTCGCGCTCGCCCTCGCCTGCCCTGCCGTCGCGGCGCCCGCGGCCGCGCAAGTGGACGCGAGGGCCGTCATCGACCGCGTCGACCGGATGCTCAGGGGCGAGTCCAGCCGCGGCGTGGCGACGATGGAGGTGATGACCGAGAACTGGGAGCGGCGGATGACGATGGAGATCTGGTCGCTCGGCACGGACTATTCGCTGGTCCGCCTGCGCGCTCCGCAGCGCGAGGCCGGCACGGCAACCCTCAAGGCCGTGGAGGAGATCTGGAACTACCTCCCGAGGGTCGACCGGACGATCAAGGTCCCGGCCTCGATGATGGGCGGATCGTGGATGGGCTCGCACTTCACGAACGACGACCTGATCAAGGACAGCCGCCTCGTGGAGGACTACGACATCGAGCTCGCCTTCGACGGCGCCGAAGCGGGCGGCGTGGCCGTCTGGGACTTCCGCCTGACGCCGAAGCCCGAGGCCCCCGTCGTGTGGGGGCACATCGACTACCGCATCCGCCAGGCGGACGACATGCCGCTCTGGGCGAGGTTCTACGACGAGGGCGGCGACCTCGTCCGGACCATAGAGCACGGCGAGTACACCGAGTTCGGGGGGCGCCTCGTTCCCGGGGTCATGCAGATGTACCCGGCGGACAAGCCGGATGAGCGGACGACGATCCGCTACGACGAGCTCGAGTTCGACATCGACATCGATCCGTCCTTCTTCTCGCTCCGGACCCTGCAGCGCGGGAGGTAGCGCCCGGTGACAGGACCGTGGTGGCGGATCGGGTGGCGCAACCTCGGCCGCAACCGCAGGCGCACGCTCGTCACCGCGCTCGGCCTCGCGGTCGGCTACTTCGCCGTCATGTTCATGGTCGGCTGGGCCGAGGGGATCTCGACCGAGCTCGTCCAGAACGCCACCTCCCTCGTCAGCGGACAGATCGAGATCCACGACGCGGGCTACCGGCCCGAGCGCACGCTGTACGAGACGATCGGCGGCCGAGCCGGCGTCGACGTGGAGGAACTGCTCCGTGCCGTCGAGGCCGACCCCTCGGTCGTGGCCGCCGCCCCGCGCGCGTACGCGAGCGGGCTCGTGAGCTCGGGCGAGTCGACCTCGGCCGGCATGCTGCTGGGCGTCGATCCCGAGCGCGAGACGGCGCTCACCCGCTTCCTCGACCCGCTCTTCTCGGGCCGGCTCCCGCTCGCCGGCCAGAACGAGGCCGTCGTGGGCGAGGAGATGGCGCGCCAGCTCGCGGTGGGCCTGGGCGACGAGCTGGTCGTCGTCGCCTCGGGCGCCGACGGCTCGATGGCCAACGACCTGTACACCGTGACCGGCGTCTTCCGGACCGGCCTGCTCGAGTTCGACGCCAGCACCATGGTCATGCCGGTCGCCGACCTGCAGACGCTCGTCGTCCTGGGTCCCCGCCGCATCCACGAGATCGCGATCGGCGCGGCGGATCCGACCGAGGCGGACGCCGTGGCGGAGCGCCTCGCGGCCAGCCTAGGGGCCCCGGAGCGCGAGATGCTGGTCGCGCCCTGGACGGAGCTCAATCCCGTGCTCGCGCAGTACGTCGCGCTGGCGGATGCGATGTATTGGATCTTCATCGTCCTGATCTTCTCGGTCGCGAGCTTCGGGATCGCCAACACGATGTTGATGGCCACCTTCGAGCGGCGGCGCGAGTTCGCGGTCATGCTCGCGCTCGGCGCGTCGCCCCGCTCCGTCGTGGGCACGGTGCTCTCCGAGGCGGTCGCGATCGGCGTCATCGGGCTCGGCCTGGGCACCGCCGTCACCGCGCCCCTGCTCGTCTGGTTCGCGCTCGCCCCGCCCGACCTCAGCTGGCTCTACGGCAACGTCACCATCGAGGGCGTGCTGCTCACGCCGACGCTCCGCGTGGGCGCGAACGTGCCGGCATGGACCTGGGCGACGGTCGGGCTGATCCTGACGGCGCTGCTGTCCGCCGTCTATCCGGCGGTCCGCGCCGCGCGCGTGCCGCCGGCCGACACCCTGTCGGGGCTCTAGCCGTGATCTTCCCGATCCTCGTCCGGCTGGCGCTCAGGAACCTGCGCCGCTACCTGCGCCGCACGGTGCTGACCGCGTCGGCGATGATGGTCGGGGGCGCGTTCCTCGTCTGGTCGATGACGATCGACCGCGGGAGCCACGAGCAGTGGGTCGACTCGGGCGTGCGCCTGGGCAGCGGACACGTGACGGTCGAGCGGCCCGAATACCGCCTGCGCCGCCGGATCGAGGACCGCCTGACGGCCGACGTTAGCCGCGCCGCGGAACGGGCGCTGGCGTCTCCCGAGATCGCGCCCCACGTCGTGGCCACCTCGGCCAAGCTCGACGTCAACGGGCTGGCGAGCTCGGCGGCCGGGGCGCGTCCGGCGCAGATCGTGGGGGTCGACCCCGTCGCCGAAGCGGATTTCGGCGCGCTCGACGACGAGGTGATCGAGGGGCGCTACCTGGAGCCCGGCGACCGCCTCGGGGCCTACGTCGGAGTCGACCTGGCCCGGAGCCTGGAGCTCGACATCGGCTCGCGCTTCGTCGTGCAGGCGCAGGACGCCCAGGGCGAGATCTCGGGGCAGCTGCTCCGGGTCGTCGGGATCTTCCGGAGCCGCGTGCCCGCCATCGACCAGGGGACGATCCACATCCTTCGGGAGACGGCCGGCGAGTGGCTCGGCTCGGGCGGCGACGTGACCAACGTAGCCATCCTGCTCGAGGGCAGCTCCGCCACGGCGGAGGTCGCGAGCCGCATGGAGCGCGCGCTCTCGGAGCCCGTCGCGCGGGGGGAGGCGCGCGTCCTGGGATGGCGCGAGGCCAACCCCGTGCTCGCCGACGCCATCGCGATCGACGAGTTCGGCAACTACGTGATCCAGGGGTTCCTGTTCGTCATCATCGCGTTCGGGATCGTGAACACCGTGCTCATGTCGGTGCTCCACCGGCAGCGTGAGTTCGGCGTGCTGCGCGCGCAGGGGCTGACGCCCGGCCAGACGGGCACCCTCGTCCTGATCGAGGGCCTCACGCTGTCGGCCGTCAGCGGACTCGTCGGCGTGGGGCTCGGCCTCCTCGGCACGTGGTACTTCTTCGGCGACGGGCTCGACGCGTCGGTGTTCATGCAGGGGATGGACGAGCTGACGGTATCGGGCGCCGCCATCGATCCGATCATCGTCCCGATCTTCGGCGTCAGGCTCATCGTGCAGATCGTCGTGTTCATCCTGGCCATCGGCGCGCTCGCGTCCGTCTATCCGGCGCTCCGCGCGGCCCGGGTCGACGTGACCGAGGCGATGAAGTTCGACCGCTAGGCGACCGCGACGATGCTCGTCCGTTCACGGAAAGCGGGCCCCGGCAGCTGGCCGCGGGGCAAAGGCGGCAGGTCTTGTTCAACTTGGTGTGAGGCGCCATGACAACGAGCGACACGCCAGCCGCCCGGACCGAGGGCGTCTGGAAGATCTTCCAGCAGGAAGCCGAGTCCGTGCAGGCGGTCCGGGGCGTAAGCCTGACGATCGAGCGCGGCGAGTTCACCGCGCTCGCGGGCCCGTCGGGCTCGGGCAAGACGACGCTGCTCAATCTGATCGGCGGCCTGACCCGCCCCACGCGCGGCCAGGTCTGGGTGGCCGGGCACGAGGTCAGCAGCATGTCGAGCCAGCAGGTGGCGCGACTCCGGCTGAGGGAGGTCGGCTTCGTCTTCCAAGCCTACAACCTGCTGCCCGTGCTGACGGCGCTCGAGAACGCGGAGTTCCCGATGCTGCTGCAGGGCGTGGACGTGGCGGAGCGTCACGCGCGGGTCCGCGAGCTCTTCCAGCGCACGGGGATGGAGGGGCTCGAGGACCGGCGCCCGGGCAAGCTGTCGGGCGGACAGCAGCAGCGGGTCGCCGTGCTGCGGGCGGTGGCCAGCCGGCCGGCCCTGGTGCTCGCGGACGAGCCGACGGCGAACCTCGACTCGGCGACCAGCGAAGCGCTCCTGGACGTGATGGCCGAGCTCAACCGCGACCTCGGAGTGACCTTCGTCTTCGCCACGCACGACGGCCGCGTCATGGAGCGCTGCAGGCGGCTCGTCCGCATGGTGGACGGGGCCGTGGGCGAAGACGAGCGCCGGACCTAGAGTGGCCGCGTCCGTGCCACGCCCCGTAGCTTGAGGCCCCCGATCCTTCCCGTCACGAGGAGATGGTTTCCGATGAGGTTTCGAGCACGGAGCTTGCGACTGAGCACGCCGGCGCTCGCGGCGGCGCTCACCCTGTCGTGCGGCGAGAGCACGGGCCCCTCCCCCTCCCCCTCCGGCTTCGAGCCGGGGCTGCTCGGGGCGGTCACTCTGGAGCAGGGCGAGCCGGTGCGGATCCGGTCGCTGCTCTCGATGAGCGGGGCACCGTCGCTGGGCGAGGCGGCCCGCCGAGCCGCCGAACTCGCGGTCGCGGACATCGGCACGGTGCAGGGCCGCGACATCGACCTGGGCGACGCGCTCGACTCGATGTGTTCGCCCGAGGGAGGCGAGGCGGCGGCCCGGCAGGTCGTCGCCAACCCGCAGGTCGCGGGCGTCATCGGGACCAACTGTTCGGCCGCCGCGGTCGCGGCCTCGCCGGTGATCAGCGGGGCGGGCTACGTCATGGTCGCGCCGAGCACGACTTCTCCGCTCCTCACGTCCGACCTCGCCGGCAACGCGAATCCCGACAACCACCCGGGCTACTTCCGGGTCTCGAACAACGATCTCTACCAGGCCCGGGCCCTGTCCGACTTCGCGTTCAACCAGCTGGGGCTCCGGCGCGTCGCGACCGTGCACGACGGGGACCCGTACACGTCGGCCCTCGTGGAGGCCTTCGCCTCCGCGTTCGGGGCGCTGGGCGGGCAGATCCCGGCCGAGGCGTCGATCGAGAAGCGGCAGACGGACATGACACAGGTCCTGAGCGAGTTCGCGGCGGCCGGGCCCGACGGGATCTTCTTCCCCCTGTTCGCGACCGAAGGCTCGGCCTTCGCCCAGCAGGCCCGGACCTTCGACGGACTCGAAGGAGTGACACTCGTCTCCGGTTCGGCTCTCCTGGTCGCCGACGTTCTCTCCATGCCGCACTCGGAGGGGATGTACTTCGCGGGACCGGAGTCTGACTTCGGCTCGAACGTGAACGAGGCGACGGGCCAGAGCGGCGAAGCCGTGCTAGCGGCGTACGAGGCCGCGTACGGGGGGGCGCCGCCGTCGCCCTACTGGGCGCACGCGTACGACGCGACGACCCTGCTTCTCACCGCCATCGGCTCGGTCGCGGTCGAGGAGGGCGAACGCCTGCACATCGACCGCGCCGAGCTGCGCGCCGAGCTCGGCCGGATGCGCTTGCAAGGCCTCATCGGGGAGATCTCCTGCGACGACTTCGGCGACTGCGGCACGCAGCGGATCAACATCGTCCACCACACGGACTCGCGGGTGAGCGACGTGGCGCAGCTGCCGGTCGTATACCGGTTCGCTCCCTGATCCTAAGTCCAACACGACAAGTGGCGAGCCGCGCTTTGCCCTGTTCGCTCATCCGGCTCATGGCGCGACGCCCTCAACAGGAGTTAGCAAGTTCGAATACTGCAACTCCCTATTGAGCCTACGCGGTTCCGGTATTCCCATTCCCGCCACCCTCCCCCGCCTAGCGGAAGTTGCACGCCGTGTGGCTTCGCCCACCCAATTGCCGCCGAAGAACGAGGGGACCCAGAAGAGGAGCCCTCCCTAAGGCCATCCAGGCTCAGCGGCGCCGCGTCCCGCATCGTCTCCGCCATCGCACCGTCTGGCACCATTGGGCTGCCTAAGCCAGCATTCCCCACTTACAGGTGGACTATTTCCACGGGCTGTCGGGAGGGATGCACGGGCCACCGTAGGGTGGCTGCGGGTTCACTTGAGGAGGAGGATTGGTGACAAAACGCTTTACCAGCACGTTCGCGCCCCACGCGGTGGTGGTCGGACTCACGGCCACCGTCGTGGGACGAGGCCGATCAGGCAGCGGTGCGACAGGGCTGTCGCCGTCCCCGCAACCCGACGCCAATGCCAGAACCGCCAACAAGGCGGGCATCTTCATCATCGTTCGGCAACAGCTCATTCGGACTGCGCAAGGGGCCGTAGGGATCACCTGTCCGATTCTAGGGGCCGGACCGTCGCGCTACTCGCAGAATGCACGAGGTCTCGACAGACCCTTCCTCGCCGGCGCTTGGCTCTCGAAACTATAAGTAAGGTTGGATGCGTGATGTGGCGAGCCGATCAGTGAGTGCATGCGGCTCCTCAATGACTGCTCGAGGAGGAGGCCTAGAGTCTTGCCGCTATAATCGTCCATGAAAGTCGCCGCGACGGGCTCACAGGCCGTTTTCGGGTGTTGGACGGGCACTTTCAGGAAGGGTACGGGCCATAGGATCGCCTCTGACGGACGATCGTCGGTCTCGGAGCGGGTAGGGCGTGCCGTTGGCTAGTGAGCTTGTCGGCGGCGACGCTCCGGATGGCAGGGTTGGTCGTCCGCGCCGTGGCCCGGCTCAATCCCACGAACTACGCGATGAGAATGACGGCGACCAGGACCACGTCCAGCGCGGCCGTGACTCCAAAGGCGAGCGCCATCTGAAAGCGCGCCAGTCGCGTCTCGGGCGTGCCCAGGAACAACGCGCCCACATTCGCCAGGAAGAACAGTCCCCAGGTCCACGCGGTGGCCCCCCCGATCAACTCGGCGGCTAGAAGCGCGCGCAATTGTTCCGCTGTCGCCGTAGGCAGGATCAAAGCGGGCAGCCAGGCAAGCAGTGTGCGGAGGCGGCCGTGGACGATACGTCGTGCGTGCCCGGTCATCGGCGGTAGTCACTCCAGGCCTTAGGTGGCGGATGTGCCATGCTGGAGCGAGGTGACCGCGCCAGCACAGCCAAGTCGCTGTCCTGGTGAAGCACAGCCGCGCCGACTCGAATGGCCACTGGCTAGCCCGCCGAGTTCGGAGGCGCTTTGGCTCGGTTGAAGTTACGCCTTGACCGGCCCGATTCCGCCAGAGTTCAGCAGAACGCGACCTGTATCGGTGAGCGGCTAGGGGTTGACGGGGACGGTGCAGCCGGGTCCCGACCCCAGCGTCCGAGTGACGGTCCGGTCGACGGAATGCCCGTGGGAGGGCGTGTACGCGGGGGCTTGTGAGAGCGCGACCGCCACCCTGCGGGTTACGGGTCCGTTCGTCCTCTTAGACGAGCGATGCGAGGCTCTCGGGAGCACGACACTGAGCCTGGTCCTACAGAAGTAGGAAACCGTTACGCCGGTTGCAGCGAGACCTAGACTAGGCATTCCCGCCCCGGCTTTCTGCGATCCGCTCCCGCATCCACTTGTCCACTTCCGCCTCGATCCAGCCAACCGCGCGTGCACCTAGCGACACCGGCCGAGGGAAGCGCCCTTGGTCCAACCGCACTATAGATGGTGCTCCGCGACAACGGGACGCACACGGCGGGCGATTGCGGCGTGTAACGTGACGCGCTACAGTGGAATCATGAGGATCAGGCACAAAGGCCTGCGGGCGCTGCACGAGCGGGACAATCCCGCCCGGGTGCCTGCGGGTCTCGTGCTACGGCTCAAGCGTATCCTGTTCCGGCTGCAGGAGGCGACGCATCCGCGAAGTGCCGATGCGCCGGGCTTCCGGCTACATCCCCTGAAGGGCGACCGCGCGGGCCAGTGGAGCGTCCGCGTCTCGGACAATTGGCGCGTAGTGTTCCGCTTCGAGGACGGTGAGGCCGTGGACGTGGACCTGATCGACTATCACTGACCGCACGGGAGCGTTGACCATGAACGACATTGCAAGCGAGCAGGTCGGTCCCATGGCGAACCCGCCGCACTTGGGCGAACTGATCCGCGAGAGCATGGACGACGTGGGCTGGAACGTGACCGAAACGGCGGCGCGGCTCGGCTGCGAGCGCGGCACGCTGTCGCGTCTGCTGAACGGCAAGGCGGGAGTGTCGGTGAACATGGCGCTAGCGCTGCAGGACATCGGCTGGGGCACCGCCGAGCACTGGATGCGGATGCAGGCGAGCTACGAACTTGCACAGGCGCGACGTGACCGGATGGCGACGGAAGGGCGCACGAGGGCGCTGCACGCATGATCAAGGCTCGCGCCGTCCGCACCGTCGACTCAAGCTGATACGCTTGTCTATGCCGGAACTGATCCACTCTGGGAACCAAGGAGGAGCAACCTCGCCGCAACGTATTGTCCTTGCGCTACTCTTCCTATCGCTTGCCGCTTGCGCGGGCCCCACCGGGCCGCAGGGTCTCGCTGCTCAGGATCTTCTTACCGATCGGGGAAAGAGCTGTAGGGTAACTCGGGTTCTGGATGGAGATACGTTCGACTGCGTTCCATATGGGCGGATTCGCCTTCTCATGGTCGATACTCCCGAATGGAATCAGGGTACGCTTGGACCGCGCGCGACGGCCGCCTTGTCGAGCATGATTCCCGTCGGGATGAGAGTAGAGTTGGAGACGGATGTCGAGCCGGTGGGGCCGTACGGTCGCCTACTGGCCTACGTTTACCTGCCCGATGGCCGCATGGTCAACGAGGAACTGTTGCGGCGGGGCATGGCGCTGTTGGCTGTTTACCCACCCAATACCCGCTACTTGGCACGGTTTCGAGAAATCGCCGAGGAAGCTAAAGACCGGCGTAGTGGATTCTGGGCCGAGAGCGGGTTCGACTGCACCCCTTACGGGTTTCGTAGAAACCTCTGTTGAGGCACGGAGCCGGCGACCACGTGGGCCTCGATTACCTGGGTGGGGTTGGCATTGGCCAGTTCTGCCTCGCTCCTTCGTTGCCAATGCCACGGAGTTGATCCCGCGTGATGCCCAACTCATCAGCAAGCTCTCGCCTGTAGCGTTCCTGGAGTTGGTCCACTAGTTCGAAGTGCTGCGTGAAATCGTCTATTGTCACGGCGTTCTCGATCGGAAACACACGATCCGCTTCAGCCTGACCTCGATCCTCCGCACTGACCAGTCGCCTATAGACTGCCCATCCGTTCCCGCGTTGCGAATCCAAGCCCTCCCACGGTTTTTCCGCGCTGACCGTCGGCCCGTGTGTCGCCCGATTCATCTAGGAGTTGGTCAATCGGTTCTGGCCGTTCTTGGTCAGTCACAGATTCTGGAACGGGCGCCGGGCGAGGGCGGGCGTCATCAGCATCGTCGATACATGCAACGACGACGTGCCCGGCAAGCAAGGACCAGAACACTCCGGTCAGAAGACGACGCACAGGGACCCTCCTCAAGGTGGGCAGGCAAACGGTGGGATGCGGTCGTGCGACCTCACTTCCTCCCGCCACTCTCCCCCGCCTAGCGGAAGTTGCACGCCGTGTGGCTTCGTCCGCCCAATTTCGGCGAAAGACGGGAGGCGGACTCGAACGGGACGACTCGAAAAGATGCCGGCTGTATTCTGCGTGTTTAGGCTCGACGCCCTTTTTCCCGGAACCCGATCCGGTGGTAAGGATTCACCACGCTCGTCGCCACGTTCTTCAGGTGGGCGCTGACGCGTTTCAGATAACGCAGGTACATGGCCACCGTGACCGCATGCCCCGACCGTCCCGACAACGCCTCACCTGCGCACAGGGCACGCAGGTTTTCGTCCACCTTGGATGCGATGATGGCGTGAGACCCGATGATGCCCCTGGCCCGAACCTCGTCGGATCCCTCGAGGGCGGGCACGCTGTCGTCGAACATCCGAACCATGTTCTTCTCGATCTCAGCCACCTCGTCGTGTAGCTCGAGCCCATCGAACGGCCCCGGAACCGCACCGGCCAATTCCACGATGTTCTTGGTGTAGTCGCCGATCCGCTCGATGTCGATGACGATCGCCGTGAGGACCAGCCCCAGGTTGATGTCCGGCTTGGCCGACACGGACAGGTGCGTGACAATCTTCCGCCGAACACTCCGCTCGTACTTGTTGAGCCGTTTGTCCCGCTTATAGATGTCCGTCTCTAGCGCGCCATCGGAATGGAGCTGCTTGACGGCGTGGTCGAACATGTCGTGCGAGGCCTGGAGCATGAGGATTGCCTCGTCATATGCCTCCCGCAGCGGGCCTTGGGACCTGAAGAGCGTGACGATTTTCTTCCACATGGCTTGCTACCTTTGCGCTACAGAATGAAGTAGATGATCGGGATGATGTGGAGTGCCACATATGCACCCATCACACGCGCTGAACTGACCTTGGTCCGAGCCGCATAGGCGCCGAGCTTCTGCGCCATCCAGATGGGAATCGCTCGTAGCGGATAGAAGATCGCGATTCCCAGAATATTGAAGCTGAAGTGTGCGAGACCCACGACCACGGCGGCGGGCTCACCCGTCGACATTGATGCCAGGATCGCCGTGATCGTCGTTCCGATGTTGGCGCCGAGCGTGTAGGGGAAGATCTGCCTGAGCGAGAGAGCTCCGGTCCCCGCCAGCGGGACAACGAGCGATGTCGTCGCCGAACTACTCTGGACCGCGGCAGTCGCTACGATGCCGAGACCGAAGCTGGTGGCATCGTTGCGGAAGAGGACCCGGTCGAAGAGCGACGCCATCCTCTCCAAGAACACACCGCGCATGAAGAGCATCAGCCGCCTCAGCGAGATGAACAGCACGACCAACGCGATGCCTATGAGCGGCAACCCCGCGGGGAGCGCGTCCGAGACAAGATCGACGAGCGGCCCCACGACGGCGTCGAGCGGGTCGAAGAGTGACATTCCGCCGGCGCCTGCGAAGATGCCCTCCATGAACGTCGCCATCTTTTCCACGGGATGGAAGAAAATCTCCAGCGGCAAAATCACCATCGCCGCCAAGACGTTGAAGAAGTCGTGCACCGTGGAGGCCGCGAATGCGCGCTTGAACTCGGCCGGACGCGTGATGTGCCCGAGGGAGACCAGCGTGTTCGTCGTGGTGGTTCCGATGTTCGCGCCCATGAGCATGGGCACGGCGGCCCCGACCGTGAGGATGTCCCCGGCGACCATGGTGACAATGAGGCTCGTCGTCGTAGACGAGCTCTGGATGAGGCTGGTCGCCAGAAAGCCGATGAAGAGCCCCGCCACCGGATCCGCGGCCATGTTCAAGAGCTGCTCGGCGATGCCGAGCCCCCCCATCCTGAACGCCGTGCTCATCAGCTTGATGCTGAAAAAGAACAGGTACAGCAGGCCGAGGAAGTAGAGGACGCTGCCGACTACGGCGATCCGGCTCGCCTTCTTGTGCGGTTGCAAAGAGGTGGGCTCAGGCACGGGAAAGTTGTTGAAGGAGTGCTGGATCGTGGCGAAATGTCGTTCTTGAGCCGACAGAAGCTACCGCTTGCCGCCACCGGGGAAAATCGGCTACCGGGCGATGGCTTCATTCCCCGTCTCGGGACCGGACAATCGGCCGTCCGGCCCCTTTGGCGATCGATCCGCCCATCTATCTGTCCAACAACTGATTGCTCCGAAGGAATCCCGTGACCAGCGCCACGACCTTAGGCCACTCGGAAGCGCAGTCGTTGTGGGCGCAGTCCAATTCGGTGACATCGAGTTCCTCCCGGGCAGCCGCGAGCGTCTCCGCGTGTGCGTAGGGGATCACGTCGTCGCGGATGCCATGCATCAGGAGGACGGGGCCCGAAAAGTCCGAAACCGCACGTCGGTTGTCGAAACGATCCCGCACCAGGAAGCCGGGGACGAGATTCGCCCTCGCGATCGCTTTTGCGGAACTGAACGTGGATTGGAGAACCAACGCCCGGACGGGCCGGTCCAAAGCGAGATCTCCCGCCACGCCGCCGCCCAGCGACCATCCATACGCTATGATGCGGTCGGCGTCGATGTCGCCCCGTGCAATGAGCCAATCGAACGCAAGTGCGAATGTCTCGCGCAGGGTCGAGCGGGACGGCGTTCCTCGAGAGTGACCGTATCCGGGAAATTCCACCAGGAGTACGTTCGCTCCTGCCGCTGCGAGGTGCTCCATGTCTCCGCGCCGATCATCGATCAACTCGCCGTTGCCGTGGGCGAAGATGATCGTGGGCCTGTCGACGTCTCCCTCGGCGTTGAAGAACCAGGCCTCGACGCGTCCGAACGAGGCTTCGAGCCACACCTGGGTGACATCGGGCGGTGCGGACGCCGTTGGGCGAGCAGAGCTGCGAAGCGTTCCGGGAAAGGCCATCCGGCGCTGAAGGGCGAAGATCAGCGCAAAGTATCCGAGTATGGCCAAGACCAGCACGCGTCCCACGACGATCAGCACGTGAGGCATCCACCTAGCCCTCTAGCGGGCTTCCTTCCTCGAAAAAGGCGGGGAGATCTCCTGTGACGACTTGGGCGACTGCGGCACGCAGCGGATCAACATCGTCCACCACACGGACTCGCGGGTGAGCGACGTGGCGCGGCTGCCGGTCGTATACCGGTTGGCACCCTGATCCCGAGTCCAATACGACAAGTGGCGAGCCGCGTTTTGCCTTGTTCGTTCACACCGCTCATAGCACGACTCCCTAACAGGAGTTGGCAAGTTCGAATACTGCAGCTCCCTATTGAACTTACGCGGTTCCGGAATTCCCATTCCCGCCACTTTCCCACGCCTAGCGGAAGTGCACGCCGTGTGGCTTCGCCCGCCCAATTGCCGCCGAAGGCGCCCGCGATTCTGCGCTAGGTTCATCCCCTGACGGGGCACAACCGCTACGCCTTCCCCAACGCGCGCCATCCACGCCGGGAGTTGCCGATGAGCCGCCGCACGCCCTGGAGTGCGTTCCGGGCATTGGACATCCCCAACGAACCGATGACGATGGACGGGTTCCGCGCGATGGCGCGCACCATTCTGGACGAGGTGCTCGGGTTCCGGCCCGACTTCATAGAACACCAGTTGGCCCACGCGGTGCGGGATCCCAACGGCCGGGCCTACAACCGGACGAAGGCGAGGAGATCGAGCCGGGGGCCTTGGGTCCTGGACCGGGTTGACGGCACGCCCCTCATCGGTTCGACCCGGAAATCTTGCCTTCACGGGGCAACCTGCCAGCGAACAGCACGGTCATGTCTTCCTCAAGCCAAGTCCTCTCAGCCAAGCGTCAACCTGTCCGAAGGCGTCCTGCTGCCATTGATCCGCTGTACGATCACCAAGAGAGTGAGAACCTTCCACAAATAGTCTGACGCTCCTTGGTCCGAAGTCTTCGATGTTCCGGAATTTGTCGGAGATCAAGCAGTAACCTTGTCGGGCCGACTGAACGTCGAGGAGTAGCTGGGTTGCCTTGACAAGCGCATCGATCCCATCGGGGAAATTTCGGATGGAATAGTAGATGTCGTAGGCGTCCTTGCCTTTCAGACGGTTGGTGATGGCGTAGCCTTTCATGGCCAAGAGGGCTGGAATCGACGCAACTGCGATACGAACGAGATTCCTGCCGCCATCGGGCATGTCGCCTTCGATGGCGACCATCTGATAGAACCTGAGCGCTAGGTCAGCGCCGTCGGCACGCTGGACGGCAAACTGGTTGATGAGCGGCGGTGTATTTCCCGTAATCTCTGCGTCGCGTGGCATCAGGAAGTCGACGACGACGTCGATGTCGGGCTCGTCATCCTTGGCTGGTACGGTGCGTACGAGTTGGAAGCGCCGGAGATTGTCCCGTTGGTGGTAGCCATGTTCCTGGAGGGCTTCGACAAGTCGAACATATTCGCCGTCGCCCAGAGCGGACGGGTCGAGACCGAGGTCTACGTCCCCAGTGCCGATATGGGGCATGTCGGCCTCGCTCAGCAACAGCCAGGGAACGGCACCGCCGACAATCGCAAACTTGCCTTCGAAGCTGCCGAGGATCTGGCCGATCTCGATCAGCACAGACTTGACCGCCGTTGTCGTCCGGTCATTGTAGTCACCGGCGGATTGAGTTTCTCTCATAACCATGGAAAACACTTCGAGGCCATGTAATCGGCGACCTCACGATCTCGATCGTTGCCGTTCCAAAGATCGAGGTATGTGACGATTGGACTGGCGCAGAAAATGCCCGGTGCCGGCTGATCGGCGTCTTCGAATAGACTCTCGTCTTTCGGGATGCGCAGGATGACGTTTGCCCCCTTTGCAGCATGAGTCAGCTTCAATACCTCCTTCAGCATACGAGCGCCGGGTTCGTCTGCGTAGAAGCTGTGTGTGCCGCCCCGGGCGAAGGGGGCAAACCATTGAGCGGCTGAATTGGACGAGTAAATTGCGCGCGGATGCTGCGGTTCCGGATTCAGCTTTCCAGACAACTGTTGGCTGAGTTGTTCTCCGTGGAAAAACGTGTATCCGCTGATGCGGTGACCGTCCGGCTGGCGGTAGTCCTCGCGCCATGTCCTCAATAGCGCATCCGGCTGGACAAGGATGACGCCGTTGTCTCGTTTTTCGATCCATTCCCGTTCGAGCAGGGCTTTGCGAACGTTGCTCACATGCCCGAGGCTCGCATTGGCCGCCGTCGCTAGGTCGGCGACGCGCCATGCCCGGTCAGGATCGCGAATGAGGGCCCGCAAGATTGCGGCAGACTTCGGGGTGAAGATCGACCGCAGCGCGCGGGTTTCGGACTTGGGCCTGTCTGCGACCGCTCGATCGATATAAACACTGTCGAAGGCGAGGTGAGCGTTCCCGACCAGATCTAGGTAGGCGACATCATGATCTGTGCAGATCGACCGAGACTCGGGAGACAGGTAGGGACTCACGAGCATGGGGATCAAATGCCGGCTGGAATCTTCGTAACCGGACTGACGAGCATGCGCCAAGTAGCCTTTGAGTTGATAGACCGCAGATCGGATGAAACGGGGAGCACCGTTGGACTTGACCTGGATGATGAGAGCATAGGTGTCATCGCCGTGCTGGAAATCGATACGTCCGTCTATGAGATCGTCACTGCCGAGCCCCTGTCCATGACGAACCGAACTGGCGTCGAGGCGCAGCACATGATCAAGCAGATCACGGGCCAGGTTGACGGCCGTGATTTCCAGGTCTTTTCCTGATGTCGGCTTTTTCATCACACACTGAAATTACCATTATTGGTGAAAACAGTCAATCGATTTCACTTATGTGATGTTTTCAGCGATTTGCTGATGATGCCAGAAATGATGAAATGCCGATTGGCTGCCTGAACCGGGCGAGGTCCCACGCGGTTCAGACCTGGCATAGACTGGAGGAACTACATGGCAGCGGGATATGGGGATGGACGTGTGTCGATTGGGTCGACCATGGCAGGCCGTGTAGCCGTCACGAAGGTCGCATCCGTCCCGGCTCTGACCCCACGAATCCGTCTAGATCTCTCGTGGACGCTGGGGCACGTTGATCGTTCGAGACGTGGAAAACCCCCTGAGGAGTATCTGCTCATCGACTTTGGAGGCGAACTGTGGCTGGGGACGGACGATCTTTTCGTCGGAACTCTCGTGCGGGACGGATCGAGACGTGCACTACGCTCGTTCGGCTATGTGGATACCCAAGCTGGATCGGTCGCCCTCGACCTGGGGCGCGACGGATTGGAACGGATAGAGGAGCACCGGGCTGGTGCCGCTCTGGAATTGAGAATGCGACTATGGACGCGCATTGAGATGGGCGGAAAGACGACCGATGCTCAAGTCGAGGAAATCGCACTCAAGGTCTCCCGTGACGACTGGCTCCCGGTACTCCGGGTACTGACTGGCGAGCGAGTCGATCTCCTGGAGATCCGTTTTGATCTTGTGTATGCCGCCTGCTACAAGGCGAGCGTCAAGGAGATCGGTCTTGCGCAGGAAGCAGTGGACCGAGGCGACTTCAACCGGGCCGTCCTGCAAGCGCGGAAGGCTGTTACCCTCATGGAGGAGTCCGTGAAGGCGACGACCGGAGAGGATCTCCGGACCGCATTGACGGACAGAATCGACAAGCGACACGCTGACCTTTACCTAGGGATAGTCACACGCGCCAAAGACATGGGCAATTTCGAGGCGCACCGTCCGGAGGCTCGCGAGTACACCCGCGTCGAGGCCCTCTTCGCCATCCGTCTAGCGATGATCTCGCTTGAGGTCGTAGCGGGGCTGCTAGCACCGTGACCGAATCATGGGAGGGCACACCGACTGGGCGCTAGGTGCCGAGCGACAAGCGCACGGGCCGGATATCGAGACCGGAGGGCTCGGGGAGCCCGGGAATCTGGATCGAATGGGATGGCGAGGAATGAAGTGGGGGGGCGGAAGGATGTGACATCAAGTCGCCAACGGGCAATCCAGGTTCTGCGGACGAGGCCTCTGCGGTTACGTGGCAATGGACGTTCGTTCCTGAACGGCGCCCCCGGGCGTCGGGCGGTACCCTTGACGAGGCAGTCAGCGCATCTGACCATGCCAGAAGGATGACAGTCTGGCCGGTACCGGGTCGCCCTGGGACATCCCGCCCCTCCATATATGTGCGCACCGGCAATGTCCGTCGCGGAAGCCTGTCTCGTGCGCGGATGACCCGTCCGCCCGTTCCCTCACCGACCCGAAATCCACCCGACCCGAGAATGAAACGCACATCCGTCGCCTTGGCGGCGGTCATCGCACTGGCCTCGTGCGGGGACGACACTACCCCGTCTTCCGTCGCCCCCGACGATGGCCCTGTCCGGATCGGGCACCTCGTCTCCGGGGACCGCATCTCGTACCGGAACGGCGCCGCGCTGGCCGTCGATGAGGTGAACGCCGGCGGGGGACTCCTCGGTCGGCCCGTCGAACTCGTGAGCGAGGTGGGGATCGAGGAGGCTGCGGTCGCGGCGCAGATCGCGGAGAGGATGATCGTCACCGACGAGGTCGTGGCGATTATCGGTCCGAACCGCTCCACTCACGCAGTGGAGGTCGGCCCCGTGGCGCAGCGGCTGGGCGTGCCGATGGTCACGACGGCGGCCACGAACCCGAGAGTCACGGAAGCCGGTGAGCTTGTCTTCATGGCCGCCTACACGGATCGGTTCCAGGGCGGGGTCATGGCGCAGTTCGCGCGCGAGACGCTCGGGGTCACGACCGCCGCCTTCCTCACGGAGCGCGGGGACGTCTATGCCGAAGGGATCGCCGAGTTCTTCGCCGTCAGCTTCCGCGATTTGGGGGGGACGGTCGTCCGCGAGGAGTTCTATGACGCCGGTGCGACGGATTTCTCGGCGCAGCTCGCCCGCATCTCGGCGGCAGCTCCCGAGATCCTCTTCCTTCCGGGCTTCCCGCCGGAGGTCGCGCTCATTACCCGGGCGGCCCGCGCGCTTCCCCTGACAGATGCGGACGGCGGGCAGACGGTCCTTGCCGGTGGGGATACGTGGGATAACCCGGAGCTCCTCCAGAACGAGGGCGCCGACGTCGAGGGTGGCTACTTCACGACCCACTTCTCGCCCGACACCGACGAGCCGGCGGCCCGCGCATTCGTCGCGGCCTACCAGGCGGCATACGGGACACTCCCGAGCGGGGGGGATGGGGTGAACTACGATGCGGTGCGGATCTTCGTCGAGGCCGCGGAGCGGGCGGGCACCCTGGAAGCCGCTGCCGTGCGAAGGCAGATCGCGGCCACCGAAGATTACGCGGGGGCCACGCGCATCGCCCGCTACAGTGAGGACCGCCATCCCACCAAGAGCGTGGTCATCATGTCGGTCCGGGACGGCGCGAAGACGTTCTTCCGCCAGGTGGACCCCTAGGCGGCGTCTCTCTCCGGGTGGTGACCTGGCGGAGTGGGGGCAGGCTTGCCACGGGGAAGATCATGACGACAGGGGGCGGTGTGTGACGACTATAACGAGGCGGCGCTTCGTTGCCGTCTTCGCTGGGATCCCGGCGTTCGGATCGGCGTGGTCGAGGGAGGGCGACGACGACCCGGCCCGCTTCCGGTTGCTTTCGGCCCGGCTGACGGGTTTTCCGGAGGAGGCACTCGACCGCGATCTTGCGCTGGTCCTGATGGAGGGGCTGGCGTCGACGGGAGACGGCCCAGGCGTCGAGCGTCTAGTGTCCGGTACGGCTCGGGACGCCGATGCCGATCTTGTCCGACGGATCGTTGTTGCGTGGTACAGCGGCATCTATCCGGCGGCCGACGGACCAACGGTCCGCGCCGCTCATGACGCGCTCGTCTGGCGCGCGCTCGACTTCACGAATCCTCCGGGCCGCTGCAGTGTGGAAGCGGGCGACTGGGGCCACCCACCGCTCGGCGCGGGAATCGGGTGATGGATGAGATCGAGGCGGATGCGCTGATCGTCGGCTCGGGCTTTGCCGGCGCCCTGCTGGCCGACCGGCTGGCCGACATGGGCGTCGGATGCACCGTTCTCGAAGCCGGTGCGCGGGTGGACCGTAGCACCGCCTTCCAGTCCTTTCTGAATGCGGTGGTCAAGACGCCCGAGAGTCCTTACGAACGTCTGCCCGACGCTGATTTCCCGATCAGCCAAGACAGCGGCCACTGGTACCGCCAAGCCGGCCCGGACACGTTCAAGAGCACATACCTGAAGGCGGTCGGCGGCACTTCCTGGCATTGGCTCGGCACGTGCGTCCGTTTTCTGCCGAGCGACTTCCGAATGCGGACTCTCTTCGGCCAAGCGGAGGACTGGCCCATCGGCTATGACGAGCTGGAGCCGTTCTATACGGAAGCCGAGCGGGAGCTCGGTGTCGCCGGAGACTCGGCCGAGGATCTGGGCTCTCCGCGGTCGGGACCGTTCCCGATGCCACCGGTTCCCAGAACGTATCTCGACCGGGTCTACGAGCAGGCGCTCGCGGGAACGTCCTTGCAGGTGAAGGTGACGCCCCAGGCGCGCAACTCCGTGAACCGGGAGGGGCGGCCCGCCTGCTGCGGCAGCGCCACCTGCATTCCGATATGTCCGGTTGCCGCCAAGTACGACGCCACGGTTCATCTCGAGCGGGCGTCGTCGAAGGGTGCCGTACTTCACGAGCGCACGACCGCCACGCGCATCGAAACCGACGCCGACGGCCAAGTGTCGGCTCTCCGTTTTCGTCGTCCGGACGGCAGTGGCGGCCTCGCCCGCGGGCGGGTCTACATTCTGGCGGCCAACGCCATCGAGACCGCGCGCCTCCTGCTTCACTCCAGTTCGGAGCGGTTGCCGGGCGGCATCGCCAACGAGTCCGATCAGGTGGGTCGCAACTTGATGGACCATCCCGTCCAGCTCAGTTGGGCGGTGGCCGGCGAGCCCGTCTGGCCCTACCGCGGCCCGCTTTCGACATCGGGTATCGAAAACCTCCGGGACGGGTCCTTCCGAAGACAGAGGTCGAGCCTGCGCATCCAGATCAGCAATGACGGTTGGAACTGGCCGACGGGCGGGGCAATGACGCTCGCGGACATGCTGTGGCGCAGAGGTCTGCGGGGCGTGGCGCTCCGGCAGGCGATTGCCGACCACGCATCCCGCCAGGTCCAGCTCGCGGCGTTGACCGAACAGCTGCCGGAGCCGGAAAACAGGGTGGCACTGGATGCGCGGGACCGGGACCTCCACGGGGTTCCGCTGCCCCGTGTGCACTACCGGGTGGGCGAATACTCCCGTCGGGGGCTGGCAGCGGCGCGGAGGGTCCATGACGAGATCTTCGCGCGGCTCCGCGCCACGGAACTCCATCACGCCGACGACTTCCAGGGTGCGGGACACATCATCGGTACGACCCGTATGGGAGACGACCCAAGCCGGTCTGTTGTAGACCGCGACCTGCGCTGCCACGGCCATCCAAATCTGTTTCTTGTGGGTGCCGGGGCATTCCCCACCGCATCGACGGCCAATCCGACGCTCACCATCGCCGCGCTGGCGCTCCGGGCAGCGGCAGCAGTGGCCGAGACGCTGTCCGCGACCCCCACGCCTTTTCGCGACGCATAGACGCCGGCGTCAGCAAAGTGGCGGCCCCTCGGGCTGCACCAGGGGTTGGCGCTGTTCGACCGCACGGCCGGCGTCGCAGATCGGCACCGGGGACACCACCATCGTATGCATCGCTACCTTCGGATCTACCTATTCTGGAACGGGCACGTCCAGCGTCTCACCCAACGGTGCACGACAGCCGTCAATGCTCCAGATGTTCGTCCGACGCTGATATTCGCGAAGCCCGTTCGCACCCTTCCTCTGAGCCCATTTCGGCAGTGTATCCCGTTGACGTACCGATTCCATCACCGGCACGCCGAAACCACAGGACGTCTGTATCCTCCGCAGATCGGCAAGGATGATCTGGCGAGCTCCAGCATGAGCGGGAAACATCGGAAGCAGCTCGGCCCAAGACGAGTCGCGCTCCAAGACGGTCCTGCCCTTGCCATATAGCCGCAGAATCTTGGGTGGCCCCGAGAACGAACAGAACATGAAGGTGATTCGGCCGTTCTCGGCCAGATGAGCAGACGTCTCGTTACCACTCCCCGTCAGATCGAGATAGGCAACCCGAGACGGCGAAAGCACCCGAAACGTATCCAGCCCCTTCGGCGACAAGTTGACGTGCCCATCCGGTGCGAGCGGAGCCGTTGCCACGAAGAACAATGCTTGGGCGCCGATGAAATCCTGCAGCTTGGGAGTCAGTTCATCGTAGGTCTTTCCCATCGTCTCTCAACTCTCTTGGGGATCATTCAATAGCGTGATCTTCATGGGCACCTGGCCAAGGGGCCCGGCAAGCAGACCGACCATTCCGTGGACCGCGGCCGCTCGGGCGAAGTCCATGACAGATCCGAGCCGACTGGTTATGCAAGCCTGGAGTCCCGTTCGGCTGAACAAACGGCGCTACCGAACTACATGAGCGTCCGTGCCGGTTCGTAACTTCGCCCCGTTTCAAGCTCGACCTCCTGGCCACTCGAATCCTTGAGCCGAATACGGATCGTCCTGCCCGGGTCGCCCATGGCTCTCACGCCGACATGGAAGTGCAGGTGCGGTTGTCCCGCGAACCCCGTAGCCCCGCTACGTCCCAATGAATCCCCTTCCCTGACCGGGTCACCAACCGCCACCGGGATCCCCGGCGACAGGTGCCCATAGAATGCGAGCGTGCCGTCGCCATGTCCCACCACGACGAGATTCGAACGCTCGAGCAGGTCAGGATCGGGTCCACCTTCGGTAAAGCCGTCCTGTACATGCACGACGATCCCATCCCGGGCGGCAACGATAGGGGTGCCCCCGGGCATTCCGAAATCGAGCGCGTACCTCATGCCGAACATGTGCGTCTCTGCGCCATCAAAGCCTTGAAGGAGCGGACGCGCCTCCGTCCCCCCGAAAGGCATACCGTATAGGTAATCGTCCGGTTGGGTATCGCTGGCACCAAGGTCGATCAAGACGGACAAGTCAGCGCCTATCGGGACCCCCTGGATCACTGTTTCCAGGAACGTGAGCGTTTCCGTGGACTCGCGGGCCACCACCCGCTCGATGGGGGTGCGGGCCGGCCTGCCTCCTCGCCCACGGAGGTTCCTGAGCACTCTCAGGTCCACGCGTACCGTGGCGGGGACCGGACCAGCGTTGGTCACAAAGTACGTTCTCCCGCGGGACGTGTCCCTCCAACGCACGCAGACCTGCCACTCGCAGTTTACGGCGTTCGATCCGTCGGAGACGCTTGCAAAGCCGGCGCACGCGTACATCGAAAGTGCCAGGACACCTGACAACCAGATGGCCAAGCCAAGGCGGGTCCGAGTCATCTGGATTCCAATGTCGGATAGTGATCAAGCGGTCTGGGACATGCCTCCACTACCCTCGCCGTTCGCTCCTACCGCTCTGTAGTCCGTTTCAGGAGGAACCTTGGGCTAGCACAAGGGACCCCTCCTGACGGGCGTGGTGGCCTGGTACCTCTTATGTGACCGGTAGCCGAGCACAAAGTGCGGCGCCACGGCACTTTACCCATGATCCACAGTTGATCTGAACTCTTGCATTGCCGACCATTCTTGTTATACCAATGTATAATAACGGAGGTGTCCATGCATACGACAAACCTGCGCAAAGTCGGTGGTTCCATCATGCTCGCGGTACCCCCCGCCCTTCTAGACCTCCTGCAGCTCACGGTTGGGGCCAAAGTGGAAATCGACGTGGAGAACGGTCGCCTGATCATTCAGCCCAAGGCACGTCCCAGCTACTCGCTCGATGAGCTTCTGGCGCAATGCGACGAAATCGACGTTCCGTCCGCCGAGGACCGTGCCTGGATTGATGCGAAGCCGGTCGGCAACGAACTGTTGTAGTGGAGCGGGGCGACATCTGGCTTGTCAGCCTCGATCCCACTGCTGGCCATGAGCAACAGGGGACCCGGCCGGTACTGATCATCTCCCCTGCCCCATTCAACAAGCTGACCGGGACGCCGGTAGTGCTGCCCATCACCACGGGCGGAAGCTTCGCGCGCAGGCGCGGCTTCGCAGTGTCTCTACAGGGCACAGGCACCCGGACAACCGGTGTGATCCGCTGCGACCAGCCGTGTGCCCTCGATCTCACAGCCCGGAAGGGGAAGCGCCTTGAGACTGTTCCCGAGCAGATCATTGACGACGTGCTTGCCCGCCTCGCCACCATCCTTGAATAGACGGTGTGACTAGCTCAAGAGCCCCGGAGGTCCCCTCCCGGTGCTGGAGACTGGTGCTGGCCCGCGGGTTCCGTGCACGAGACCTGGCATGGGTGGAGGAGCCACGCAGGCGGAACGCCTGAGGCCAGAATCCCGGCAGGAAGTCGGCTAACTACTTACAGGGCCGCATGATCTGCGTTTCCTGCCGTTGTACTGGACCCTGCTGGAACGTACCGCGAAAGCGGGACGCTCCGGCGCATCCTTAACACCGACCGACTCCGCTACCGGGAACTGGTTGCCTGAGGCCGCGCCAGCGCTTACCCTCCCCCCGTCATCATCGAGGCAAGGAAGCCCCTGTCGGGCTACCTGCCGAATACAAGAGCCTGTGGACAAAGCCGGGCGGGTAGCTCCCGTCTGGACGGCGAATAGGCAGGAACTTTCCGCAGCTTCCTTGTGCGATGGTGACAAATGGCCCGGCGCCATTTGTGCCCACCGCAACCGAGGAGATCACCCCGTGCGCCACTATGTCCTGCTGTCCGTCACTCTCATGCTCGCTTTCTTGTTCGGCTGCGAGGGTCCGGTGGGTCCTACGGGGCCGCAGGGACCTCAAGGTCCCCAAGGCGCACAAGGCATTCAAGGTCCGGCCGGCCAGGACGGTGCCGATGGGGCCACCGGAGCTACGGGCCCCCAAGGTCCTCAGGGAGTACAAGGAGTTGCTGGAGCACCAGGAGAGCGCGGCCCCCAAGGCGATCCGCTGAATTGGGCGGACGTACTGGAGAGGCAGAATTTGGTCGATGGAATATACGCGATCGGGGTTGCATATGACGACCGTTCTGGGGCACGGCGCTTTCACATAAACGGGACCGGGTTCGTAGCCTATTACAGCAACGCGCTCTGGACGAACGCTCACGTCGTCAGGGGTGTGCGGGAGACGGTCACCGGCTTGGCTGGCGCTAACCCCAAGGCCATCGCCGTAAAGGCGGGCAGCCACAACCGCGGTGGCGGGTGGACAGAGTATGACTTGGGGGGAGGCCATATACACCCCGACTACGATGGCACCAATAGCTCTCCCGACATAGGGTTGTACTACCTGCCGCTTGATGCCGATGCTACCGCCCTCAGTTTGCTGCCTCGTGAATACTTCGGTGGGCTGCACGAAGGACAGCCCATCGGGACTCTCGGATTCCCGGGAGAACTTCGGTGGGGGCGGGGCGATGGCTCGGTCAGACCGACCTTCAAGGACGGAACTATCAGCGCGATCCACAAGTTTCCGACCCACTACCAGATCCAACACAACTTCGATGTGACAGGCGGCACGAGCGGCTCCGCGATCTTCGATCATCAAGGGTGGGTCGTGGCCGTCAACCACGCAGGCTTCCGCGAGGGGAGCTTGGATTTCGGCATCCGCGCAGACGAAGTATGGGAATACATCGAATGTTGTACGCGGGAGGTTGCGTTGCTTTCGCCAGAAGACACGCCACTCGGCCCCCGTCTGCCCGTAAGGCCCTACCCGTCTGACACCTATCAGCCGTTCCCCGAGGACTGGAACGGAGAGACGATCAGTCCCTAGGCTCGGCATCGCTGTCCACATCCATCGGGGGTGGTTCGTAGCCGTCCAAGCCATCTAAGAGCCGCAGGTCTAGTCTCGGCGGCCGAGCACGCCGCCTTTCGTCTTTTTCGCGCCCGAGGGCCCTTACGCGGTTCACAAGAACCTGCCATTGGGCTATGGCACGCAGAGTCTCATCACCCTCTCTGCTCCGCCAGTTCCCACGGGGGCGTGTCCAGGTGCCGCATCGGCGTGCCCCAAGGAGCGACGTCAGAACGTGATGCGCGCTCCGAAGCGTGCCGCGGGGCTACCACCGCGCAACCGCAGTTCGGCGAGCGGGCTGGCAACGATGTCGCTACCCAGCGGAATGCTCTCCCACCGTTCAGGCCCAAGCAGCAACGCCCCGATGCCCATCCCCGCGACACCTCCGGCCGCACCGAAGATCAGGCCGCCGACCAACGCGGTACGCAAGCCGACGTCGTCGTCGTCACATGCTTCTGTGAAGCATAAGCTGGAGGCCCATGCTCCAAACACGGTGCCTCCCACCGCACCGACGGCCCCGCCCCACACGAGGCCGCGCTTCCAGGCCGACCCGCGTCCGGTGCTTCGTTCGAGCCCGATGATATCGATGTGCCGGAATGATCCGCCCCCGCTCAAAGTGAATCGGTCGTCGTCGGTCTCCACGACCTGACCCACTACCCTTCCGTCCACGGTGGTGACGCGAACACGTTCGCCCACATCTTGTGCGAACAGGGCGTGCGGGCCGGCTGCCGAGCCGATGATGAGGAGAATCGACGTTGTGAATTTTTTCACGGGTCGTGACTCCTATCGTCGTGTGGACGGGGTTTGCCGGGCGCGATACAGTCGATCAGGGGGGTTCCAGAGCGCCCCCTCGACCTCGTTACCTCGTTCCTCACGGCTGACGAACGCGCGCCGCTGGACGCGTGAGCGGGCGAGGAGTCGGATCGGTTCCCGGAGTTCGGGCGGAGAGCCTGCTCCCCTACCTTGCCCTCGGGGCGCTGGCCGTCGCCGTCATCTTCGGACTAACCACCGAGGTGGTCAACGTGTGGACGACATACTCCATTTCGTCGGCGATCCAGAGGCGGCCGATCCGGGCCGGTGGCGATGAGGGGGGGAGAGTGCCGTGGCTAAGCGCTCGGCCGGGTAGACAACGATGGCGTTAGACCGGATCGATCTCGTCGCCTTCGTCACCTTTCTCGCCGTCGTGGTCGGCGTGTCCCTCTACGCGGGTCGCAGGGAGGACACGACCGCCGACTACTTCCTGGCTGGCCGCAATCTGCCCTGGTGGCTCATCGGCATCTCGCTGATCGCCTCCAACATCTCCTCCGAGCACTTCATCGGGATGTCGGGCGAGGGGTTCCAGACGGGACTGGCCATCGCCGCCTTCGAGTGGGTCGCAGCCATCGCGCTCGTCTTCGTGGCACTCGTGCTCCTGCCCCGGTTCCTGAAGGCCGGCATCTACACCCTCCCCGAATACCTCGAGTTCCGGTTCGGACCCACTCCACGGGTCATCATGGCCGCATACCTGATGACCGTCTACGTGGTGGTGGGCCTGGCCGGAATCCTCTACGCGGGAAGCCTGGCCCTGACGAGCATCTTCGGGCTCGACCTCACGGCCGGGGTCTGGGCGATCGGCCTCCTCGCGGGCGGATACACGATCTACGGCGGGCTGAAGGCGGTCGTCTGGTCCGACATGCTCCAGGGCATCGCGCTGCTCGGGGGCGGGACGGTGTTGTTCTTCCTGAGCATGAACGCGGTGGGCGGATTCGGCGCGTTCCTGTCCGCCAACGAGGACAGGCTCCACCTGATGCTGCCGGCCGATCATCCGACGCTCCCCTGGACGATCTACGTCCTGGGCATCTGGGTCCCGAACATCGCGTACTGGGGACTGAACCAATTCATATCGCAGCGAGCTCTGGCCGCCAGGAGTCTGGCCGAGGGCCAGAAGGGCGTGATCTTCGCGGCGTTCCTCAAGCTCCTGATCCCGTTTCTGATCGTGATGCCCGGGATCGCGGCCTATCAACTCTACGCCAGCGAGATCGCGATCGGGGATCAGGCCTATCCCGAGCTCATGGCCAATCTGCTGCCCACGGGCCTTCGCGGCGTCATGTTCGCCGCACTCTTCGGGGCCGTCATGAGTTCGCTGGACTCCATGCTGAACTCGGCGTCCACGATCTTCACGCTGGATATCTACTCACGCCACGTCGTGAAGAAGGAGCTCGAGCCAAGCAGGGCGATTCGCATCGGGAGGATCGCGACCGGCGTCTTCGTCGTCATCGGCTGCCTGCTGGCCCCGCAGCTTGCTTCGGTCGGGGGGATCTACGAGTACATGCAGAGGGTTTGGAACTTTATCTGGCCGGGTATCCTCGCGGTCTTCCTCATGGGGATGGTCCTCCCCAAGGCGCCTCCGCGGGCGGCGACCGTGGCGCTCCTGATCTCCCCGCCGGCGTACGGACTGCTGACGCTGGGCCTCGATTTCTTCTTCGATTCGCAGGCGTACCTGAACGCCGCAGCCGGAGCGTTCGTCCTCTCGAGCCTAGTGCTTGTTGTTGGGTCGCGCGTCCGGCCACTGGCTGAGGCTCGGGCTCTGCCGCACTCCGATGCCGTGGACCTTGAACCCGCACCGTCGGCGAGGTGGGGGGGTGCGGTCGTGGTGATCCTCACGCTGGGCCTCTATGCGGTGTTCTGGTAGAAGGCGCCGCGGCCGCCGCGCGCGAGCAGGGAGTCATCACGACGCCCTGGGGATCGCGGGGATGGAGAAGCGGGTGCTGCTGAAGACCAGCCCGCCGGCAAGCAGCGACCCGGCTTCCCAGTCCTGGCCGCACTCTTCCTGATTGGGCTTGTCCTGCTCCAGCGGGTGCGCGACCGTTAGCAGATCCACCCCTCACGAGGTGCAGCATGACGATCAACACCACAGAACGGCGCGCCGCGGTCCGCGAACGATACGCTCGGGCGGCCGTGACCGGAGAAAGCTGCTGCGGCCCCGCTGATTGCAAGCCTCCGGCGGCCGACGCAGCCGCAACCGATACCACCGCCGCCTCCGCCACCCCCGACGAGATCAGCTGCGCCGTCGGTTACGACCGGGACGAAGTGGACCGCGTCCCCGAGGGCGCCAACCTCGGCCTCGGATGCGGCAACCCCGTCGCCCTCGCATCGCTGGTCGCGGGCGAGACGGTGCTCGACCTCGGCTCGGGCGGCGGCTTCGACTGCTTCCTGGCCGCCGAGCGTGTCGGCCCCCAGGGCCGGGTCATCGGCGTGGACATGACGCCGGAGATGGTGGAGCGGGCCCGCGCCAACGCACTCAAGGGCGGCGTCGCGAACGTGGAGTTCCGGCTGGGCGAGATCGAGGCCCTGCCGGTGGCCGACGGGATTGCCGACATCGTCATCTCCAACTGCGTCCTCAATCTCTCGGCCGACCGTCCGCGGGTCCTCGCCGAGGCGCTCCGCGCGCTCAAGCCCGGTGGCCGCGTCATGATCTCGGACCTGGTGTCCGATCACCCCGCGCCGGATTTCGTCGCCACCTCGAAGGATTCGCTCGTCGGCTGCTTGCCGGTCGGGACCGCAGAGTACCAAGCCGACCTCGCAGCCGCCGGATTCATCGACATCAGCGTCGAACGGCGCCAGCGCTATCCGGCCGGGCACGTCCTCGCCGATCCCCAGGTGCAGGCGGTCATCCGCCGCGAGCCCGCGCGCGAAGCCGAGGTCCGTGCCTTCGTGGCGTCGATATACAGCGGGACGATCCGCGCCGGAAAGCCGGAGGTCCGAGGATGAACGTCTCTTCGGCATGGTCCGGCGGTCCGCGCTGAGCGCGGTGGCGACGCTGCCGTGCCGGCCTCCGTGGCCATGCCAGAGCCCGGCGGCCTCCCGGTAGCGCGGCCGGGTCGGCACGGTCGTCCCCCCGCCGAGACGCAGGCGGTCATCGAGGGCGACGCCCGAGAACTCACCCCCCTGCGAATCGGCGGAGGCGCCCTGAAAGGTCTAGCGCAGCACGTTCGCTCCGGCCGTGCAGGCCACGTGGTCCTGCGCGCCGGACGCTCCGCTGCACCCGATCCCTCCGATCAACCGCCCGTTCTCGATCAGCGGGACACCACCCGGCGAGGCCACCACGTCGGGACCGAGCGTCGGAGCGAACGAGCCCGCCGTGGTCTGCATCAGCTCCGAGAACACCTGGGTCGGACGGCGCATCCGCGCGGCGCTCCGGGCCTTGTTCACCGCGATCGTGGTGGAGCCGTACTGCGTGTCGTCCATCTTGTAGAAGTAGACGAGGTCTCCGTGAGGATCCACCACGGCGATCGCGAGCTTCCAGTCCCGCGCTCCCATCCTGCCTGCCGCCATCACGGCTTCGACGATCTCGGCCGCGCGGTCGGCCGTGACGGTGGGGCCGTAGGGGATGTTGTTCGGCATGGCATCGGGGACCTCGGCCTGCTGGGCACGGGCGTTCGCGGGGGCCAGGAGTGCGCCGAGGCAGAGGAACAAGGCGACGGGATTTCGCATGTGAGTAGACTCGCTGGTTGAGGTTGGGACGGATCGGCTGAGGGTGAATCTGGGGACCCGTACCCGACGTCGGCCAGGGCTCGTGCGGCGGTCGTTCGGGCGGCGGCCTGACCCGGGTGGACGCCGGCTTCCGGCCTGGTCGCCGAGACGATCCGGGACAACTAGGTCTTGGGCCTCACGATTTCCGGCAGGCAATGAGGAGCGCGAATGAAAGTCCTCGTGATCGGTGCCAACGGGAGCACGGGAGCCCGTGTGGTCACGCGCCTGGTCGAGCATGGGGGGCACGAGCCGGTCGCGATGATCCGAAGCCCGGATCAGAAGGCGAAGTTCGACCGGATAGGCGCGCAAACCGTGACCGGAGACCTCGAGCATCCCATCGACCACGCCCTTGAAGGCTGCGACGCGGTGATCTTCGCCGCCGGATCCGGCGGCAAGACGGGAAAGGACAAGACCGTTCTGATCGATCACCTCGGAGGGATTCGAGCGGCCGTGGCTGCGCTCGTGAACGGAGCCGAGCGCTTCGTCATGCTGAGCGGGCTCGAGACCACGCCCCATCCGGGCGAAGGGCTCTCGATCCCGCACTGGAGGGCGGCGAAGGGGCGCGCGGACGATTTCATCATGACCATGCCGGCGGTCATGGGCGGACGGGGCCTCGACTACAGCATCGTGTGCCCCGGACGCCTGAACGACGAGTCGCGCCCGGAGGAAGTGCGGATCCTGCCCGACATCCACGTCGACCTCGACGACACGACCACGAGCCGGGAGACGCTCGCGGCCGTCCTGGTGGCCTGCCTCGACGAGCCGGCCACGATCGGCAGGCGCTTCGGCGTGGTGAACGGAAGCGTCCCGGTGGAGACGGCGCTGAAGAACCTCGGACCGGGCGGATAGCTCGCCCGAGAGCGGGGAGCGCCCGGATCGCCTGCCCGGAAGCGAATGCCTCAGGGGTTGAGCCAGTAGTTTACCTTGATCTGGAAGATGTTGTCGGGATGGACCCGGAAGAGCTCCCGAACGTCGTGCCCGAAGTCGAACTCGCCGATCCGGTCGCCCGGGGATGTCGGGCGGAGCCGGACGGATCGACTCTGTTGCCAGACCAGGAAGAGCGCCGATCCCGGGCGCCACTCCCACCTGAACACGGCATTCCCCAACAACGACCGGAAGTTGAAGCTCCGGTTACTCACGTCGAACGCCTCCGCGGGACCGGAACCGTCGGGATCGATCCGATACTCCCCGCTCGGCAGGCGCTCCATCGTTCCGACGTCCGATCCGTACTCGTTGAACTCGAACGTGCGCGGAGCGGCGAGCTCCTTGGGAGGCTGGTATCGACCGGAGGACAGGAACGGCTCCACGTAGAGCTCCAGGCTGATGTCCGGGGTGAAGAGCACGTTGAACCGGGTGGTGAGGGAGAGCGTCGTCTGGTGGAGCCCCGCGAACAGGTAGCGACGGCCGAAGGTCCCGACCGCCGTCGGGTCAGCCTCGCTCGTGAGATACTGGGCGGTGTTGTAGCTCCGTCCAAGCCAGGGCTCCAGGCGCAGCTCCGTGTTCGAGTCGGTCCGCCAGGCCGCGTTCACTCCGGCGCCGTAGTCCCAGCCGCCCGCGCGGTCGCCGCCGAACCAGATCCGAGCGCCCCCCGACAGTGAGCTCCGCCGATCGGTCCCGAAGTTCACGAAACCCGAGTAGGACGTGGGGCTCTGCGCCAGTGGGCCTCCGCGGGTCAGGCGATCGTTCGTCGCCTCGGGCCTCAAGACGAGGCTCAGGCCCAGGCGCGACAGGTTGAGGAACTGCGCGCCACCCCGCAGCTCGATCTCGTTGGCGACTCGATCGCCCTGGTAGTTCCAGGAGGAGGATCCGCGCGCGCCGATGTTCCAGCTGCGAAAGCGCGGCCCCGACCGGGTCTGCTCGAGGCCTCCGCTCACGCTCAGGGTCCTGCGTCCCGCGTCGGTCTGGAAACCGAGATCGTTGACTTCGTACCCCGGGCTGACCGCGGACCCCGCGATCTCCATTCGATAGAACCCCGCTTCCTTCTCGAGCTCCATGGAGGCGGAGTAACCGGTCAACGAGGTCGCCGCGGAGTCGACGCGGAAGGCGTCCGGGCGCTGGTAGTAACGGCTGGAGGCGCGCTGCGTGGAAACGATCGCCTCGCGAGTTCCGGACACGCGGCTCGGCGAAAAGTGGGCGTCGAGCGACCACATGCGGTTGTCCCACTGGTTCACGAGGTCGATGCCGCCGGAGAAGGCGCTCGAGTGGAGGTCCGGCGCCAACGGACTCCCGCCGAGCCTCCGGTTCACGCCCGTGATCAGCGCGCCGATCACGGTCTGACCCGATCGCAGCTCTCGCCGCGCGCGTCCGGCGAAGTAGTTCGTCAGCGGCTCCACCTCGTGACGCTGTTCGCTCCGGTCGCCGCCCATCCATGACACTTCTTCTCGCCCGGTGACGGCGTCCAGGAACCCCAGCGACCAGCCGTTGGCGGTCTTTCCCGCCAGCTTCCCCGCGCCGAGGATCGTCGTGGCCCCGACCTCCGAGGAATAGACTGCGTCGCTGGGAGCGCCTCCGTGCGGCGGCCGGCCGATGCGCCTCGAATAGACGAGCGTCGGGCCGCCCGTTCCGAACCGGAACACCTCGCCGCCCTCGACGAAGAAAGGGCGTCGCTCCTGGAATCGAGTCTCGAACGCGGTGAGGTTGATCACGGACGGGTCCACTTCGACCTGGCCGAAGTCCGGATTGAACGTTGCGTCCAGGGTGAAATTGGACGTAACGCGGTACTTGAGGTCGACGCCCGCCGAGCCGAAGTAGTCGGAGCCGCTCCGGAACGGATTGCCGAAGGCGGATGCGGGATCCCGAGGGATCTCGAGATACTCGGCCCGCCCGGCGAAGTAGGGCAGGATTTCCAGCCGTTTCCCCGGCTGAATCCCGCGGATCCCCACGAGGTGACCGAACCGGGGGACCCCGCCCGACTCGGTGCTCGGCGTCCAGGACCAGAACGTCTCCTCCGGGACGGGGCGGTTCTTGCGCTCCAGCTGGATTCCCCAGACCTGCTCCTCCGCGGAGCTGAAGCGGAGCTGGCTGAACGGGATCCGGTATTCCGCGTACCATGCCCCGTCCCCGATCCGGGTCTCGACCTCCCACACCGGGTCCCACGAATCGTCCCCACCCAAACCGCCTGCACGCCCTCCCCCTCCCCCCCCTCCGCGACCGCCTCCCCCCCCGACGATCAGATCCCGGACCCAACCTCCGGCGTTCACCGCGAACCGGTACGCGGTCCGGTGATCGTGATAGCTGTCGATGTAGATGCTGAAGATGTCCGTGTCGTTGGTGTAGCCGTCGCGACGCGCCAACCGCGGTCGAATGTCCCTGTCCGAGATCCACGCGCCTATGTAGAGCGCGTCGTCATCGTAGAGGAAGCGCACCTCGATCGGCTCCGAGAGGCGCTCGCCGTCGCCCGGATCGTACTGCCAGAAATCCGTGACCGGAGGCGCGCTCATCCAGACCGGTTCGTCGAGGTTCCCGTCGATCGAGACCGGTACGTCGATCCGGACCGCCCGGGCCACCGGAGCTTCGTCGTGATTCGGGTTGTACGTGGCCATCGAGGGCACGGAGGCGGAGTCCGGCCGGGCGCGCTCAGCAGGCGCGCTGGGCGCGTTTCCGCCCCCTTGGGAGCCTTGCTGTGCCTCGCCGCTTCGCGGGAGCAACGCGAGCGACAAGAGAACGAACGTGGCAAACCGGAAGGAACAGGCAGGCATCGACGGCCTCGGCGTCTGGAAGACTCCGACCCCCGCGAAGGAAGAATTCACGGATGACAGCCCTACGCATGAATATGGGGGATTCTTTCCCTCCGCATAGGCGGCGCAGCCCGGGCCGTACGGAAATTCCCCGCGATCCATGCGCCCGGGCCCCCTTAATGGACCCCGGTCGACGCGGAAAGGTTGAGACGATCCTGCGGGAAGATGGCCCCCCGGCCGTGACCGACCGAGGGGTCTCAACCGGCCAAGCACGAACGTTCCACCGAGATGCGTCCGACCGTGGTGGAACGTTTCAATGAAACAACCGAGGCGGGAGGCGGCTCAGTCCGTCGCCGGGCTTCGGTTCCATCCCAGAACACGCCCCGGGAGCGCGCCCGTTCGCTCGCCGTCCTCGACCACCGGCACGCCGTTGATGAGCACCCAACGCAGCCCCGTGCTGTATTCGTGGGGGTTCATGTAGGTGGCGTGATCGCGGATCGTGAGAGGGTCGATCACGTTGATGTCGGCCCAGTATCCGGGCTCGAGGCGCCCGCGGTCCTCGAGGCCGACGATCTGCGCGGCGAGCGACGTCATTCCCCGGATCGCGTGCGGAAGCGTGATCACCGGCTCGTCGAGCGCGTAGCGGCGCAGGAAGCGCGGGTAGGTCCCGTAGTAGCGCGGATGCGGATAGCCCTCGCCCGGGACGATGTTTCCGCCGTCGGTCACGTACGCCGTGAAGTCCTGCCGGATGAAACGGCGGACGTCCTCGTCACCCGTGTCCAGCGCACGGAAGCCACCTCCGCCGGGCCGATTCTCGCCATTCAACTGAAGCCAGATCAGCGCGTCTACCGCGCTTTCGTTCCTCATCGCGGCGATCTCCTGCAGCGTCTTGCCGGCGTAGCGCTCGTCCGGATACCGCACGAGCAGGAGTCGATCGGGGCCCCCGGCCTTGGTGAACTGGTACTCGATATCCGTGACCAGGTCACGCCGTACCTCGGGCGTGTCCAGCACGCGCCGGAAGTTGGCCTTCCCGTCGGGCGGCGCAGAGCGCTCGATCCGGGAATCCACGCCGGGATCGGCCAACGCCCACGGAGGAATCACCCGCACGCTCGGCTGGTTTCCGTACGAGTCGTAGCCATAGATGCTGAAATACACCTGCGCTCCACGCTCGCGGGCGCGCTTCACGAGCTGGACGTAGCTGTGGCTCGCGCCCCAGAAGTTCGGTCCCTTCACCTTCACGTGGTGGCCCACGACCCGGGCGCCGGAGCGCTCCGCGATCTCCACGGTCTCCCGAACGGCCTCGACGCCGTCCACTACCGGACCGTCGCTCTCCGGTCGATGGTCACGGCCGCTGGGGTAATACCAAATCGGACTGATGCCTTCCGAACGCTGGTGGGTGTCATAGTAGCCCCCGAGCTCCTCCACCACCTTCGCGAGCTCGACCAACTCGTCCGTCCTCGCGAATCGAGCGGGCATCCCGTTCTCGAGATTCACGAAGAGGTAGCGGGCGCCCTCGCTGAACGCCTGACGGATCATGTCGCGCATCCGCTCGAGCTCGGCGTCCGTGGGAGGCCGGTTCTCCATCCCCAAGACCATCCGCCGCAGGTCGTTGTGGTTGACCGAGACGACGAGGTTGAGCGCATGCCCTCCGGCGCGGAATTGCTCGAGCTTCTCGGCCAGCGGCCACGGCGGGTTGACCGCCTCGGTCGTGATCCCCTGGGTGACCGAGTTGTGGCCCGTCCTCCCCTCGGGGTGGAGGATCATCCCGTCGCTCGCGTTCGCCGAGTGCGAGTGAAGATCGATGAAGCCTGGCGTGACGTAGTGCCCCGTGGCGTCGATGACGCGCGCCGCAAGGCTCCGCTCCACCTGCCCGACCGCTGCGATCCTGCCGCCCCGGATCGCCACGTCGGCCAAGACGAACGGATTGCCCGTGCCGTCCAAGACTCGGCCGTTGGCGATCACCAGGTCGTAGGGCTCCGCGGTCTGCGCGGCGAGGGGGGAGGTCGCGAAGCTCGAGGCTGCCAGCGCGGCGATCAGGAGTCTCGACATGGAGCTATCCTCCCGCGATCGGAGATGGGAGTCGTTGCGGCCAGGGCGGAACCTCAGTGCCAGTGACCGTGCTGAGGGGACCATACGGCACCGGGCCAGGGCGGCTCTTCCCGGTCTCCGAAGATGGCGGCCCCGGCCACCGTGAGCGCCAAGGCCAGGCCGATCACAAGCAGGAAGAGCGTCACCGGGCTGAGCTTTCTACGGCTCTGGCTCTCGGCCTCGGCCTGACGCTTTCTGCGACGAGCCTTCTTCGATGACATCGCATCCGGAGCTGGGTGTGAACTGAGACAGCGCTTCCCTACCGTGCCGGGGCCAGATCCCTCACGGCCGTGGCCAACAGGTTCGTCTTGGCCCGGTCGGCCGCTTCCTCCGCTTCCCCGTCGAGCCGGATGGCCAGCCGGCGGAGCGCTTCGGAGCGGGGTTGGCCGGAAAGCCCCTCGATTCGAGCGAGCTCCTCACGCACCTCGACGATCCGGTCCGCCGCCAACCCGTTGCCCCGCTGGAGTTGGTCCAAGTAGGCCCGGGCCAACGCGAAGCTCGGGGGCCAAACGAGCTGCTGCTGCTCCTGCACGTTCAGGTAATCGAAGGCCACGGTCGCGGCCGCCTGGAGTTCGTTTTCGGACATGTGCCCACTGGGCAGCAGCTCGAACACGTCCATGCCGCGCTCAATCTCGGAGCTGTAGACGTAGCCGTTGTACCAGTACGCGGACCACGACCCGGCCAGGCGCAGGGTGTCCGCAATGAGCGGGCCACGGTCGAAGTAGGCGATCTCGACCGGACTCTTCGGGTCGGTCCAGTCGAATACCGAGATACCCCCCTGGTACCAACCCTGGACCTTGATGTCGCGGCCGGGAACGGGCACGAGCGAGCCATTGTGCGCCACGCAATTCTCGGTCTCCGTCTGGGGCGCCGCGCCTGGGCCACGTCGAGTTCTGCTCTAACGAAGCAAACCCGGACTGGCGTGTTGTCCCGCCAGTGGTCGCCTTGTTCCCGGGCAATCCAGGTGAGGGCGTTCTCTGCGGAGCGCGGTCCCCGGACCTGTTGGAGACGTTGAATCACGTCAACGACGTCGACGTAATCAGGGCAGATGTGCTTGGCATGCCCGAACGAATCGTGGTTAGTGGCACTAGCCAGACAGTGGCGCTCGCCGCGGGGCGGATGAGCCTTCTTTTCCAGGTGGACGCACCAACCACCATCCTGTCTGCAGTACCCGGCGTGCTGGATCAGGCCACGTGGCTCGGGATGGCAATCCCAGAGACGCCGGGTTGGACGGTCCACCGCTTCTCGTCTTCGCGTCTCCGGTGGGTTGAAGCAGCGGGGACTGACGCCATCAAGACTCAAACCGGTCTCTTTCGGTTCGTGATGAGGCACCAGCGCTTTCATTATCTGCGTTGGCGCGGTCGCTCCTACCGCATCCCGGTCCAAGTCGGCAAGTACGTCGTCATGCGGAGGAGGCGTGGCCTGTTGGCTTACGATGCTGCAACCAAGACGCTGTCCGTCCCCGCGGTCTGCCGCCCACCCCTTCTCATCGAGAGGGCGATTATTCTTTGTTCTGGCCTTCTCCCCGTGTTCGATGCACGGTCACGCCGGGTGGAGTACACCAACGTCCCGCCAGATGTAGCGCGCCTCGCTGCCCAGCTGCTACGGCAAGAGGTGAGATGAGCAATCCGATCCGCTTCTTCGAGAACCTGCGGGACATGTACCTGCGGTACCTCGACAGTCCGTTCGACATCCGCTACGGCGACCTCACCGCGGAGCGGCGGCAGCTTCTCGACCAGGATGGTCGCATTTACCGGAACCCCCTGATCGAGCCCGTGCCGTCGTACCGGTCGTCGAGCCAAGGCTTCGGGCAGGCGGCGCAAACTCTCCTGGGAGGAAGCTGGCAGCAGGCTGAGATCACCGAGGCTGCCGACTTCATATCTCAAGGGCTCTCCCCGCCCAAACGCAAGCTCCACCAGCATCAGTGGGACGTATTCAAAGAAGTTGTCGTCAATGGCATGGACGCCGTTGTTACGACGGGGACAGGCTCCGGAAAGACGGAGTGCTTCTTGCTGCCCGTAGTGGCTTCCATCGTGCGCGAGTCTGCGGCTTGGCCTGCGCCGGACCAGCAACAGCGCGAGTGGGACTGGTGGAATCACTTCACATTGCAAGGCACACGGCGACGGTGGGCTCCTCGCGCGTCACAACGGGGACATGAGGGCCGGACCGCTGCCGTTCGAGCACTCATCCTTTACCCTCTCAATGCGCTAGTCGAGGATCAGCTTAGCCGCCTGCGAGAGGCACTCGATAGTCCGGGAGCTCGACGTTGGTTGCAGGCACACCGGCACGGGAACCAGATCTACTTCGGCCGCTACACCGGCCGCACTCCTGTATCAGGTAATCAAACCGCGTCCAACACCGAACGCCTTCGCGATGAACTCCGCAGCATTCATCAAGACGCGCAAGCTGTTGCGGGCAGTGCAGCTGAGCGCTTCTTCCAGCACGTGGATGGCGCTGAGATGTGGTCCCGGTGGGACATGCAGGACACGCCACCCGACATACTCATCACCAACTACTCGATGCTCAACATCATGCTCATGCGCGCAATCGAAACGAGCATCTTCGATCAAACGCGGGTGTGGCTGTCGGAGTCTCCACAGCATGTCTTTCATCTCGTAGTCGACGAGCTCCACACGTACAGGGGTACTCCCGGGACGGAGGTCGCATACTTGTTGCGTGCTCTGCTCGACCGACTTGGCCTCACTCCGAACTCCGATCAGCTCAGGATTATCTCTTCAAGTGCGTCGCTCGAGAGCGGCCCCACGGGCCTGCAGTACCTCGAGCAATTCTTCGGGCGGGACCGGAATCGATTCCGGGTGATCGGCGGCTCATCGTACGTGATTCCACCGCGTCCTGGCGCGCCTGCGGCTCTCGTTCCACACGCCGCAGCATTTGAGAGCTTCGGACAGAGGATCGCGAACGCTGGGCCCGCAGCGCTGCCTCAGGCAACCGCAGCCCTTCTCGCAGCCATCGGCGCACCGGCGCAAACTCCTGGCACGACACCGCAAGAGGGGCTCAACGCTGCACTGGAACACGTTGACGCACCTGATGCTCTCCGGCTGGCATCCACGATCAACGAACAGATTGTGCCACGGCCGCCTCAGGATCTGGCTGCTGTTCTTTTCCCGGGCACCCCGGCTCAGCAGGCAACTGACGCAGTCGACGGTCTATTGACCGCGCTCTCACACGCACGCAACGCCGATAACTTGGCGCCGCTTCCGATGCGCGTGCACCTCATGCTGCGGAACCTCCAGGGACTCTGGGTCTGTACAGATCCCGGGTGCAGCCAAGCGCCTCCTCGAACGAGCCCATGCCCGTCCGGCGCGTTGCACTACGTCTCGACGTTGACCTGCCAGTGCGGGTCACGAGTCCTTGAGCTCCTGTACTGCGAGCCTTGCGGTGAGATATTCTTCGGCGGCTATCGACGCACAACCGGAAACCCAAACGAGTGGTATCTGAGTCCGGATCGACCGAACCTCGAGGCCGCTCCCGATCTCTCGTCGTTCGACCGCGACTACGATCGCTACGCCGTCTTTTGGCCCGCCTCGGGAAACCAGACGCCTGGTACACCCCAGTGGACGCAGGATGCAGTCCCCCGGCGCTGGCAGCGGGCAAGCTTCGATCCGACGGATGGGAGCGTGGGCCTAGGCCTCCAGGCAGGGAACACCTCGGGCTACCTCTACTACGTACCGGCCATTCATGGCACGAGCCCACCAGATCCACCGGCGGGACGTGAAGGCCATCCGGCGATCTGTCCGAGGTGCGACGCGGACTGGCGCCGCCGTGATGTTATCCGGTCCCCGATTCGTACTCAGAGAACTGGTTTCCAGAAGATCGCGCAGGTGTTGTCTGACACGCTTCTCCGAGACTTGGCTCAGCCCCCGCTGTCCAGTGATCGGAAACTCGTGGTGTTCTCCGACAGCCGCCAAGATGCGGCCAAGCTGTCCGCCGGGATGCGCTTCTCCCACTATCGGGACACGCTCCGGCAAGCGCTGGTAGCTTCCATAGCCCAGCAAGGCCTAGGCCCCCAAGCCTTCGCCTCACAGTGCCAGGGTCAGCAGCTGTCGCCGCAGAATCAGGCGGCTGCGGCGGCCTTCACGAGCACCCATCCGGGCGACGCTACGGCACTGGCGATGGGGTTGAACCCGGCCACGGCCTCGTTCTCCTGCACTACCTACCCCGGCCTGTCGAACCAGCAGGCGGCACAACAGATTCTCCAGAGGGCCACGACAGGCCCCTTCCGCCTGACCCAGATCGCTACCGACGTATCTGAGCGCATGCTTGCTGAGGGCATGAACCCGGCGGGCTACACGCAGGCAGTCGTGTGGACCAATCCGCAGGATCGCCAGGGCAGTTGGAGAGACCTGCATCTTTGGCCGGTCGGCGCCAAGCCGACACCTAAGCCACCAGGCCAGCTCACGCAAGCGCAGCAGGTGCACTTGACCCGGCTCCAGGAACGAGCGCTTGTCGAGTTGATGGACATCATCTTCGCTTCTGGGCGGCGGAGCCTCGAGTCCCTCCTCCTAGCTATGCCAACGGTCGACCGCCGCGCGACTCCGGCGCCGAGCCCGTTAGTCCAGGAGGGCGCCGACGGCGCCCTCTTCCTCTTAGGGACGCGCAAGCGCTTATCGACGCACTCTTGCATTTCGCTGAGTTCACGGCCTGGATACGTCGCCGCCTACCTCGCAGCAGTCGCGCAGCAATCCGGGCTGGACTCGAACGCCTACACGCATGACGTCATCGACTTCCTCGCAGCGGCGGGCGGCCTCAATACGGCTCATTTCTACCTGAATGTACCCGCGCTCTGCTTGGCAGGGCCTTCCGCCAACTACTCGGAGTGTACGCAATGCCGCCGCACTCACATGAATCCGTCCGGAGGGGTGTGCGCAGACTGCCTGTCCCCACTGGGACCGGCGCAGCCGATGGCAGGAGCCCAACTGTCACCGGACTACTACTCCCACCTAGCGACTCTGGCTGGGAGCCTCTTCCGCCTGAACTGCGAAGAACTCACGGGCCAGACCAACAAGTCGGATGCGCGGCGGAGGCAACGCCTGTTTCAGAACGTGTGCTTGCCCGCACCACAGGAGAACCCTATTGCCGACCCCGTGGACCTCTTGAGCGTCACCACGACCATGGAGGCAGGCGTAGACATCGGTACGCTCACCGCGGTGATGATGGCGAACATGCCACCCATGCGTTTCAACTACCAGCAGCGCGTTGGTCGAGCGGGTCGGCGTGGCGGGGGCATGTCCGTGGCGCTGACGCTGTGCCGGGGCCGGACCCACGATGACTATTACTTTCAGCGCCCCCAGCGCATTACGTCGGATGCGCCCCCACAGCCGTACGTGGACATGCGGCGGGAGAGTGTCATCAAGCGTGTCCTAGCAAAGGAGATGCTGCGCCAGGCCTTCGCGGCACTCAACCTGTTCACAGGTCGCGGCGGCGAGAGCGTCCACGGCGAGTTCGGCGCTGCCACAGCATGGGACCAACCGCCATCCCAGCCTCCGGCAGGCAGTCCTCCCGGAGCCACTACGGCACAGCTCGTGTCCGGATGGCTCCAACAGAACACCGTTGAGATTGCCAGAGTCACTGACGTCCTGCTGTCGTACAGCGATCCGGTGCTTCAGGCGCAACGGCAGGCCTTGATCAACTACTGCACGCAGCAGTTGGCCCACGGCGTCACCTCGGTTTCGACGGACACCCGCTACCCGCAGGATGCTCTCAGTGAGCGACTTGCCAACGCCGGCGTCCTACCGATGTTCGGCTTCCCCACGCGAACGCGATACTTGTTCCACGACGAGCCTACGCGTGCGTATCCGTGGCCACCGGATGAGGTGGTCGATCGAGAACTGGATATCGCGATCAGTCAGTTCGCGCCGGGCTCGGAGACTGTGAAGGACGGGCTGATCCATACAGCGGTGGGCGTCGTCAACTACCGGCCGCAGGGGAATCGGCCCGTGGAGGCAACGAATCCGCTGGGGCCGCCACTTGACGTCGGGGTTTGCTCCGCTTGCCAGGCCATCGACGGTACTCAACCCCCGCCCACGAGTTGCCCGGTGTGTGGGGCCACGCAACAGCAGGACGATGGGTACAGGATCACGAGACTCTCGCAACCTGCGGGATTTCGAACATGGTATAGGCGGAGCCGTGACTTCGATGGCACATTCGAGTGGACCCCGCGCGCATCGCGGGCAAAGATGGGTGTCACGCCTCTGCCGATGACACAGAGGGCGAACTACGAGGTATGGGCAGACCAGGAGACTGTCTACGTAATCAACGACAACGACGGTCACCTCTTCGAATTCGAGAGGCTCGCACAGGGTGAAACCTGGGTAACGCGGCCATCCCTGGCAAAGGTCGGCGTGGACAGTCCGTCGATCGATGTAGGCGCCGGGAGCGACCATCGGGCCTTGGGTTCAGTCAAAACGACCGATGTGATGGTGCTCGGAATCGTCGACTGGCCAGCGGGGGTTCGGACGTCTCCGGTGGGCGACGACGGGCTGGGAGTTCGCGCAGCGCTGTACTCGTTCGGCTTCCTGGCGCGGCGAGCCGCCGCAGACCGCCTCGACGTGCATGAACGTGAGATGAAGGTCGGGCTGAGGGTCCTCCGGGACGCGGCTGGCGACATCATCGGCCAAGTCTTCATCTCCGACAGCTTGGAAAACGGCGCTGGCTACGCTTCCCTGCTGGGCCAGCCCGCGGAGGCCGAGGCATTGCTTGAATACATCGTCGGCCAGTCGAGCCGGACCTTCTATGGTTTTCTTGTGGGCCAGCAACACGCTGGGCCGGGGCCAAGCGCGTGCACGACCTCGTGTCCCGACTGCCTTCGGGACTTCAGCAATCTACCCTACCACGGCATCCTCGACTGGCGCCTCGGGCTCGATCTCGCAAGGCTGGCGCTGGACCCAGCCGCCCAGATCGACTTCACGGTGGCCTACTGGCAAGGACTCGATGCCGCAGCGGCGGCGCCCTACTTCGCGGCTATGCCGGGCTGGCGCCCGGTGACGTTCGCCGGCGTACAGGCGGGTCGTCGAGGCAACCATGCCGAGATCATCACACATCCCCTGTGGGACTGTGACCCTAGCCGCTTAACGCCACAGCTTGACACCGCCTATAAGCAGGCAGTGCGGGCAGGGTGCATGCAGGTGCGTTTCAAGTCGGTGTTCGAGGTGCTGCGGAGGCCGTTCTAGTCATGTCGGCTCCGTCTCGCCGACTTTAGGCGTGAGCCCCAGCGCCTTGCCGAGCTGTTGGGCCGAGGCATGCGGCCTGGTCGCGCTCCGCGCCTTTCGACGAACGCGAGGTAGTGTTCGTGCTTGCGCCAAGCATTCTCCACGTCCCGTACGAAGTCAACTAGACGTGCCCTGCCGTTGTGCCATGATCCCTCGTCAAGGCGGCAATACCACTGATTCGGAGAGCGCCGCGTCGCAGGTGCGTTCGGCGGTTTTCCGCCCCGCTTGGTTGCCAGAGATCGCGACACGTTGACCGCGATTTGCAGTCAGCGCTGAGCTCCCCTTGGTTGCTTAACGTCATGTTGACTGCGCGCTGTTTACTGCGTCGGCCGCAGGAGTATTCACCACAGAGAGATTTTACTAAGTGGAGCCGGACTCGAACCCCCATGGGCTTGCGCTCGCCGCATTTCGACACATGGATCTAGAAGCGGCAAGAGTAGAGCGGCGCCGACAAGGCCCGCCAGAACCCACCTCCGGGTATCTCGGGTTCAGGTGGAGTCAGGTCTGGTAGGACTTCTCAAGGCTGCACCGTCCCAACCTTCGCACCCACAAACTCGGAAAGCGCCGCTTCTGGCTTATCCTCATTTCCCGGCGACGCGCCTCATCAGGGAGAGCGGACCACTAACCAAGCAGCCTAGAAAGCGTTTCTGCAATGGCCGATTGCGAGGTCATCACATTTACGCTGTGTCGGCCGTACCCTGAACCAGGCCTAAGGCGTCTCGGTAAAGGAACGGGACCCAATAGTCTGGGCTGTTCTTATCCCCTCTAGCCTCAAAAAACCCGACTTCGACTGCTGTCCTTGCAATTTGGTGTGCCTCGGCCTCAGTACACTCCCACAGGGCAGCCAAGGAGGACCCAGTTTGTCGCGTCTTTTCACCTCGCAATTTCTCCAGGTGCTCCTTCAAGGCCGGGGACTCTGCGTAGAGAGTCTGCTCAAGGCGAACACGCGATACCTCGGGCAGCGCGTTCTTAAACGAGGCGCGGCCGAAGAGCATCTCTGCTTCGGGCAAGGCTTCACCTGCATCGAGTCGTCGCACTTGCTCATTCCGCAGTGAGTTCATGAAATGGATCAGCTCTCGCGGAGCATTGTCACCGGAGCCGTCACGTGTCCGGCCAAGAATCCATTCGAAGGTCTTCGCTTTATTTGGTCCGATATCGACCTGACTCGGGCACATCCGATAAAAGAGTTTTTCTTGTTCATTTGACAGTCTTCGTACCGTGGTTGGATCGGTGCCATAAAACTCACAAAACTCACGGCACTGTACCGCTCGTTCTGCAATCAACTTCATGAGACTTAGACGGTCCCAGCTTATCGTTGAGTGCCTCGTAATGTGACTTGCCTCTCGAAATCCCTCTGATGTGATTCGGCTCCATATGTCCGACCTCAAGAATATCTTCAGGACTATGCACTCATAGGCCAGAAGGTCAAGGTACACTGTGAACAAAGCCCTCAGGGCATGCTTCTCAAGGTCGGGTGACTCTGCGAAGGCAACGTCCAGCCTGTCGAGCACAACCCAAACTCGCATATCCGTCTCTGAAAGCACGGAATCCGCGAGCCGGAGAATAGAGTCGACAGATTGGAAACCTCTCTTACGAGCCTCACTCGAGGGTTCATGAAATGTGATCTTGCCCGCAAAGCCTGCCGGCAATCCCGACAGCGAATCAATCGTCACTTCAATCCCGACAGATTCTGGACGCATAGCTCCTTTCACATACTCTGCTACGGTCCGAAGCATAGATGCCAGCCGTTTATCAGCTGGAATCAACTTCGCGTTCGCGAGGGCCGTGTGTAAGGCATCTCCTGCGCTGGTCTTGATGCCGTAGTCTCTGCATACCGAGTCAATGAGAGTTGCCAGATAGAGCTTCCAGAGCCCACGAAACTCATCCTCTGTGGTGGGAGGATCCGGAATAAGACCTTGAAAAGCGGGAGCGCCTCTCGGATTCTCTGCCGTAACGAGCAGAATATTCCGATCGAAGAGTTCCGAATTGTTGGCAATGAGTAGGGTATAGAGCGCACTCTTTCCAGATCCCTTCGCCCCGTATACGATGTCGATCTCTCCGTTGACAAGGCGGTTCCATAAATCGGTGGCTACAAAGTAATGGATGAGGTCATCTCGCTCTTCTTCCGCTACTCGTTCGCCGAAATTCAGCGCCTTCATGGCTGTAGATTTATCCATTGTAGTAACTGCGTTCTTCTAGGGTATACTCAGCTAGACTGCGGGACATGGAATACTAACACCGCTAGTGTCATTTCCCGATTTCTGTCATCCCTATTTGCAAAAATGTAACGAAACTGTCCTTCTTCTCTTACACCAATCTCTCGTTTGAAATTTGCGTGTTTCTTTGCGGCATGGGGAATAGTATTTAGAACCTTCGAAAAGTTTCTGTTTCGACACAAGACAACGATTGCAGCCTTAGTATCTCGCCAGCTTAAGTATCCAAGTATCTGGTCTATAGTCTGGCCAAACTTTTTGGCACCGGACCAGTACTTGCACTCTGCTATGAAAATATTTCTCCCATCGGTGCGGATCAGAATGTCGGTCTTGCCTTCGAAATTGAAAGTTTCTCCTGATGCCTGTCCTTCATAGTGGCCGTTGAGCTGGACTAAGAAATGAAATCGCAACGCTTCCTCATCCATCGCCGCAAACGCCTCCGGGCTGCGCTCCATAACCAGCGCCATGTTGGACATTACAGATAGAATGTGGTCGTAGTCGTCGTTGCTTAAGCTAGGTTCCGGTTTGTAGGGTGTTGTGCTCGCGAGTGGCATGGCCGGACGTAGTCGCCTTTGTACGTCGGGAACCGTGAACGTACGTGGAGTATCTGTACTTTCTCGGAGAGGAAAGCCAAGACTTGCGACCAGATTCCGGTCCGAGAGTAGCTTCTGGCGACGGCGATTGAGCCGTTCAAGGGCCAGTTGACGAATCTGTCCATTGAACTCGGAGGCCGTGTCGCATAGGTTTCCAAGAGATTCCCTTATTTCTGAAAGCGTCTTTTGGATTTCATTCTTGACCGTATCAGGATCAAGATCGGTGCCCTTTACCTCTATAGTGAGAGAATTGTCTCTGACCCGGGCTCTGGGTAGAGTCGTAGTGAAGACAGTTGTGCGAATGTTGAACGCGCTCGAGTCGCCAGAGAAAGGAACAATTGCCTCGATCACTGTTCCCGGAACTAAGAACGGACGGCTTCGATCAAAGATGGCGCGATCGAAATCCGAGCTAACGTCAATAGGTGTTTCTCGCTGGTCTACGACGACCTGATCGTCGTGTATCACTGGGACGTCAATCTTGTACTTTTGTTCCAGGTAGTCACACAAATCATCAATCGATGTGTTGAGGAGACGATTTCCATCGATCTTGGCGATTTCTGTTTCAAGTAAAGTCCTTTGGTGCTCTTCCACATCCGACCAGTGTGGTCCCCAAAAAAGATGATTATGCACTTCAGTATTTTCCAGTAGGGGATGGTATATGCTCTATTTTCTGAAGAACCCAACATATGGTGAGGCCCAAATAATGTCGACCCTAGTAGGTATATGAGGCGGCCACTGACTCAATAGTTCACACGCAATCCCATTCACCTCTCGCCCATACATAGCCTTCGACACGGTCACTTGGCAGTAGTGCCTCGGCGTCCGAACCATTCGCCAACAAGGGAGTCCCCCATGCCCGCATGATAGGCACGCCGCATTGGCTAGGCGGCGCGAGCGACGACCGACGCCAGGGGACCCGGCCCCGGGCAACCGGCTAGAACGGCGTAAAGCCGGGTGAGCCGAATCGCTCCATCGAGAGGTGCTGCGCGATGGGCCAGGCGTAGGCCAGGACGACGAGCACGGCGGCGACCGTCGCCCACAGGCCGAACCGGTCTAGGATGGGCGCCTTGCCGTTCTCTCCCTCGAGCGGCTCGGCGAACTCGATCGGGTCCGGCTCGATCCTCCTGCCAGCCAAACCGGTCCCGAACATCACCGCCACCCAGCACGTGGCGCTGATGAACAGGAAGATCCCCCCGACCGCGGAGATCCCCGTCCCGGCGACCCACTGCCGGGCGATCTCGCTGCCCGCGTAGCTCGCGTCGAAGACGCGCCTCGGCATGCCGGCCAGGCCCGTCAGGTGGTTGGAGATCGAGAAGAGCAGCATCCCGCCGAACCACAGGTAGGGCTGGATCCGCGCCAGCAGCGTGAGCTCGAGCTCGCGGCCGAGCAGGCGCGGCATCAGGTAGTACGACGTGCCCATGAACGTCAGCGCGACCGCAGTTCCTACCGTCAGGTGGAAGTGGCCCTGGATCCAGGCGGTGTTGTGGACGACGGCGTTCATGCCGTAGGCCGCGTTGATGGCGCCGCCGAAGCCGCCCACCGCGAACATGAGCATGGCCAGCGCGACGCTCGAGAACGCCGGCTCGCCCCAGGGCAGCTCCTCGATCCAGTCGAAGAGGCCCCGGGCGCCCTTCTTGCGGCCCGCGATCTCGAAGGAGGCGATCACCGTGAAGGCGGTCACGAAGCTCGGGAACAGGACGAGCTGCGTGTTGAAGGTGTGGAAGAGCTTCCAGCCGGCCTCGACGCCCGGGTCGACGAGCTGATGGTGGAAGCCCACCGGCGTGGCCAGCAGGATCAGCATCACGAACGCGAGCCGGGCGAGCGGGTCGCTGAACAGCTTCCCGCCCGCGATCCTGGGCGTCATCGTGTACCAGATGACGTAGGTCGGAAGCAGCCAGAAGTAGACGAGCGGGTGGCCGAACCACCAGAAGAGGATGCGCGCGAGCATCGGGTCGACCGTGTCGACCAAGCCCACGGACCACGGGATCAGCAGCACGAGCACCTCGGCCGCCACGCCGATCGTGGCCAGCACCCAGATGATGATCGAGGCGAGCATGCCGTGCACGGGGAGCGGCGTCCGCACCCCGGGGCTCTCCTTCTTCCAGACGTGCCAGGTGCGGGCGACCACCCAGCACCAGCCCCACGAGCCGACGACCACGAGCGCGGTGCCGACATAGAACAGGGGGTGGGCCATGAGCGGCGGATAGAACGTGTAGAGCACGGTCGCCTCGCCCCGCAGGATCGCCCAGGTAGCCAACGCCGTGCCGATGAGCGCCACCCACCAGGAGGCCCACGCCAGCCTCCTGCCCACGACGGGCCGGCCCAGCGCGCGCTCGGCCACGACGTAGCCGAAGCCCATGATGAAGAACGTCGTGAACACGATCGCCATGAGCACGCCGTGCGCCGTCACCGAGAGGTAGTACATGCGCACGGTGCGGAACGGCAGGTCGAGGTCGGCCCGCGAGAGCGACTGCATGAAGGCCATCGCCGACGCCACGGCGAAGGCGCCGATCGCGACCCAGAGGTTCGCGAGTGCGAGCTTCCTGCTCTGGATCACGGCGCGCCTCCCTCGGGCGGCAGCGCCCTCAGCAACGGCGGACGGTCCTCGACGATCAGCGTGCCCTGCATCACGTGATGGCCGAGCCCGCAGTACTCGTTGCACACGATCAGGTATTCGCCGGCCCGGTCGAAGCGGGTCGTGAACTGGCTCACGTAACCCGGCACGACCATCGCGTTGGCGTTCGTCTGCACGATCTGGAACCCGTGGATCACGTCGGGGCTCGTGATGCGGAACGTGACGTCGCGGCCCCTGGGCACCCGGATCTCGTTGGGCAGGAATCCGAACATGAACGCCTGCATGACGACGGTGGCGCTGCCGTCCTCGTGCACCGTGACGCCCGGAGCGCCGAATTCGGCGTCGCTCCTCACCGAGGCCGGGTCGATCGTCTCGACGTGGCTCGGCGGCTGCACGGCCCGGCCGAGCGTCGTGTAGCCCATCGAGGCCAGGAAGACCACGATGATCGCCCCGGCCGCGCCCATCCAGATCCTCTCGTAGAGATCTACGTGCACGGCCGCCTCACTCGGTCAGCACGCCCCGGGGGACGAAAACCCAGAAGTACATGATCAGCCAGCCGACCACGAACAGGAGCCCGTAGACGCCGAGGATGGCGAGCGTGCCCTTCGGGTGCCCGCCCAAGTCGTCGGGGCGCTCGGGCGACGGAGTGGGCCCTTCCCCGCTCATGGTGCCTCCAGGGTCGTATCGGGAGTTGCCGGCGCCGGGCGGCCGCCCTCTGCCGGCGGGCCGCCCCTCACGTGGGACGGTCAATATTGCAGCGCCCCGGCGGGCGTCAATACGTTGCATGGACACAGAGAATTCATGCAAGGCCACGACCGGGTCACACCTCGGGCACTCGGCCGGTCTAGGTCCCGCGGGCGCCGCCCCGGGGGGGAGGAATCCATGGAGCACCACGCGCGCGGGCCGTCGTCCGGGCCCAGGCGGGGCGCCACGCCCGCGCGGCGGTCCTGGTGGCTCGCGGCCGCGCTCTGGGCCCTGCCGACGCTCCTGGCCGCCCAGCAGCCGACGACGATCACGGGCCGGGTGACGGACGAGGACGGAGCCCCGCTCGAGTCCGCCGCGGTCCAGATCGAGGGCATGAACGTGGGCGTTCTGGCGGACCGTGAGGGCCGCTACCAGCTGATCATCCCGGCCTCGCGCGCGGTCGGCCAGGAGGTGACGATCGCCGCCAGGCTGGTCGGGCGGGCCTCGCAGAGCCGGCCGGCCGTGCTCTCGCCCGGCGCCCAGACCGTCGACTTCGTGCTCCTCGCCGATCCCTTGGAGCTCGAGGAGATCGTCGTGACCGGCGTCGGGATCGAGCTGGAGCGCGCCAAGCTGGGCGTGACGATCGAGGACATCGAGGCCTCCGAGATCATGCGGAGCAACGAGAGCAACCTGGTCGCGGCGCTCGCCGGCAAGGCTCCCAACGTCGAGGTGACGAGCTCGTCGGGCGACCCGGGCGGCGGGGCGTACATCCGCATCCGCGGGGCGAACTCGCTCCTGGGCTCGAACCAGCCGCTCTTCGTCATCGACGGGCTGCCCGTCGACAACTCGACCAACCGGATTGAGGTCTCGACGGCAGGCACGGCCGTCGCGAACCGCGTCCAGGACCTGAACCCCGCGGACATCGAGGACCTTCAGATCCTCAAGGGCGCCGCGGCCGCCGCGGTGTACGGCTCGCGCGCCGCCAACGGCGTGGTCCTGATCACGACCAAGTCCGGCCGGCCCGGCACGAGCGACGTATCGTACTCGCTCACCTACTCGAACGACCGCGTGAACCGCCTCCAGCCCCTGAACACGGCCTACGGCCAGGGCCTGGGCGGCGAGGCGGGAGCGAGCACCCCGTTCTCGTGGGGCCCGCTCCTCGGGCCCGGCGCCCGGATCCACGACCACGCGGGCGAGCTCTACAGGACGGGCCACGCCTACGACCAGCACCTCACGATGTCGGGGGGGAGCGACCGCACCACGTACTACCTCTCGCTCGGCCGGCTGGACCAGACGGGCGTGCTCCGCGGCCGCTCCGGCTACGAGAGGACGACCGTCCGGCTCCGGGGGAGCCACGCGTTCCGCGACGACCTCCGCCTGGACGGCAACCTTGCCTACACCGCCTCCTATTCGGAGCTGGTCCAGACGGGCTCCAACATCAGCGGCATCCAGCTGGCCGCGCTCCGGACTCCCCCGGACTTCGACAACCTGCCCTACCTGGATCCGGACAACGGGCTCCACCGCTCCTACCGGAACCGCTCCCCCGAGACCGTGACGGAGCGGAGGGGATACGACAATCCGTTCTGGATCGCCAACGAGCTCTTGAACACGGCGTCCGTCGGCAGGACGTTCGGAAACGTCGGCGTCAACTACACGCCCACGTCCGACGTGACGGTGCGCTACACCCTGGGGGCGGACTATTCCGTGGACGAGCGGAGCGCGCTCTTCCCCAAGAGCACCTCCGACTTCCCCGACGGCCGGCTGATCCGGGCGGACCTGGTCAACCTCGAGGTCGACCACAACCTCACGGCGACGCTCGACCGCGACTTCGGCGGCGGCGTGGCCGGGAGCGTCACGGTCGGCCAGAACCTGAATCACAGCGAGTTCCGCCGCTACCAGGTCAACGGCCAGAAGCTCCTCCTGGGCACCGACCAGCTCGACTTCACGGTCGACCAGAGCCCCAACGAGTACACCTCGACGGTCCGCACGGACGGCTACTTCGCCCAGGGCCAGCTGGACCTCTGGGACGAGCTGTTCCTCACGGGCGGCGTCCGCTACGACGGCTCGAACACCTTCGGCGCGGGGGGCTCGCGCTTCGCGTATCCGAAGCTCAGCGCGACCTGGGATTTCACGGACCGCCTGGGCGGCGGCCCGCTCGGCTTCGGCAAGCTCCGCGCCGCGTACGGCGTCGCCGGCAAGCAGCCCCCGGTCTTCTCCAACGTCAACGCGTTCCAGAAGGGCACGATCACCGACGGCTGGCTCGACCCGAACGGGCTCGAGACGATCTACGGCGGCGCCGAGGGCGTGATCTCGGAGGGGACGCTCGGGAACCAGGACATCGAGCCCGAGCGCATCGCCGAGTACGAGCTGGGCGCGGAGCTGGCGTTGTTCGGCAACAGGCTCTCGCTGGGCGTCACGTACTACAGGCAGCGGACCACCGACGCGATCCTGGACGTCGACGTCCCGCCGAGCACGGGCTTCGTCAGCAAGTACGCGAACGCCGCCGAGTTCGAGAACGAGGGCTGGGAGCTCACGGCCGGCCTACAGGCGATCGACCGGCCGGGGCTCGGCTGGTCGATCGAGGGCCAGTGGGCCACCAACAGGAGCTGCGTCCTCGACCTGGCCGGGACCGAGCAGGTCATGCTCACGGGATTCACGGGGATGAGCAGCTCGGTCGTGGCGCCCAGGAGGGACGCGGGGGGAGCCGTCGCCCAGTGCTATCCCATCGGCGTCTTCTTCGGCGACGACTTCGTCCGCTTCGGGGCCGGCAACAGGAGCGCCGAGGGCTACGACATCGACGACATGTTCAGCGGCTGGAGGGAGGGCGACGTCTACATCGGCGACGACGGCTATCCGCAGCACGACCCGCGCGAGCGGGTCACGGGGGACCCGAACCCGGACTGGACGGCGAGCCTCCGCAACACGCTGCGGCTGGGCGAGAACCTCGTCGTCACGAGCCTGATCGACGTCAAGCGCGGCGGCGACATGTGGAACGGCACCAAGGGCGCGCTCTACTACTTCGGCGCCCACCGGGACACGGAGCCCTATCACGGCGAGGGGGCGACGGTCGTCTTCGGCCAGAGCAATCCCGGCGCGGAAAGCAACTCGACGCTCGCGGGCGAGCGCGTGGCCGGCCCGGGCGCCGGGAGGGCGGTGCCGGTCGACGAGACCTACTTCTACGGCAGCATCGGGAGCGGCTTCACGGGGCCGGCCAGCCAGTTCATCGAGGACGCGGGCTTCGTGAAGCTCCGGAGCGTCTCGGTCTCCTACGTCCTGGACGACCTGGACTTCCTGGGCCGCATCGGACTCTCGGGCGCGGTCCTCACCGTGAGCGGCCGGAATCTGAAGACCTGGACCGACTACACGGGGATCGACCCCGAGAGCAACCTGAACGGCCAGACGCTCGGCCGGGGGCTCGAGTACTTCAACAACCCGCAGACGCGCTCCTTCGTCTTCGGGCTGACGCTGAACCGTTGAGCCGGCACGCGGAGCGAGCCATGCGACGGCACGGACACCCGCCGGCCCGCGGCGTCCTGACGGCCCTGCTCCTGACGGGAAGCCTCTGGGCGTGCGACTTCCTCGATCCGATCACCGCCGATCCGAACGCCGTGCCCGAGGCCGCGCTCGACCAGCTCTTCACCGGGATCCAGGTCAACACGTGGTTCTTCGGAGAGGGCCAGATCTCGCGGCTCGCCGCGCTCTGGACCCAGCAGATGACCGGAACCGACCGGCAGTTCACCGCGCTCGACGCCTACATCTTCAACGAGCAGGACACCGACACGGAGTTCCAGGCCATCTACACGGGCGGAGGGCTCGTCGACCTGAAGGCCGCGAAGGCGCTCGCCGAGGAACAGGGCCGGAGCGTCTACCTGGGCATCCTGAAGGTCCACGAGGCGTACCTCTTCGGGATGGCGGCGAGCCTCTGGGGGGACATCCCCTATTCGGAGGCTGCCGACCCCGCGATCGAGACCCCGGTCCTGGACGACCAGGCCCGGGTCTACGCCGCCGTGCAGAACCTGCTCTCGGAGGCCATCGGCGAGCTGGGAGGGAGCGGGGGCCCCGGGGGCGCCGACCTGAGCTTCGGAGGGGACCCGGCCACGTGGAGGGCCGTGGCGCGCACCCTCAAGGCCCGGTTCCACATGCACTGGGCGGAGTCCGACCCCTCCCGCTACGGCCAGGCCATAGCAGAGGCCCGGGAGGGCATCCTGGACGCGGCCGGCAACTGGGAGGCCGTCCACGGCGCGACGGCCTTCGAGAACAACGTCTGGCATCAGTTCGCCCGCGACCGGTCGGGATACATCTCGGCCGGCGACCACCTGCTGCCGTTGATGCGCGAGCGGGGTGATCCGCGGATCGCCCAGTACTTCACCGAGGTCCCGGACGGCGGCTACCTGGCCCCGTTCGAGTCGGGGGCCGCGCCGGCGTCGCAGATCAGCGAGACGGGCCGGGCAGCGCCCGACGCGAACTTCCCGCTCGCGACCTGCGCGGAGAACGCCTACATCCTGGCCGAGGCCCACCACATGAGCGGCAGCGAGGCGGAGGCCCTCTCGGCCGCCCGCGAGGGCCTGGCGTGCCAGGAGGCCTACTACGGCGTGGACCTGTCCGGCGTCGGGGAGACGATCGGCGCTCTCGCGGCACCGGCGCTGCTGGACGCCATCCTGGAGCAGAAGTACATTGCACAATTCCTCAACATCGACGTCTGGAACGACTACAAGCGCACCTGCCGACCCGACCTCGAGCCCCGGCCGGGTGGCGTGCCCGGGCGGTTCTTCTACGGGCTGACCGAGCGGCAGACGAACTCGGGCAACATTCCGGAGCCGGCACAGCAGCCGGCCAGGAACGACAATGATCCATCGGGCTGCAACTAGCGATCCCTCGCGGCCCCTTGCACGATCGCACCCCGGACTTGAGGGCCCCCGGGACGGCAGTCCCGGGCCATCAGGAGAACGAACGCGAGACGAGTCGCTGCACGCTTCAGCGCCATGGTTCTTCCCGTGCCCGGTGTTGCCCGGCTAGCCGGGCCGGCACGGGGCAGCACTGGCGGCAGTGCGGGAGTTCACCCCCTAAGCGATCTGATTATCCGGCCGCCTGATCCTGGTAGCGTGCGCATAGCATGATAAATCACGCCGGCGCTGCACGGATGGCGCGGGTCCTTACTGTTGAGGAATTCTCAAAGGAGGGGGGAAGCATTGTTCAATCCGCAGACGAGCTACGACGTGATCCCGGGTTACATCAAGCTGGAGGACTTCCACAAGTATCCAGAGGACTACGTCGTCCACCCGCCCTACCAACGGAAGAACGTCTGGGCGCGCGGGAAGAAACAGGCACTACTCGACAGCCTGTTCCGCCGGTACTACGTCCCGAAGATCGTGCTCCGCGAGATCAAGCTGGCCGAAAATTACAAGAAGGTAGAGGTGATCGACGGTCAGCAACGAATCCGAGTCGCCCAGGCATTCTACGAGGACGATTTGACGCTACCGCAATCCCTTGAGGACCTGGACAAGTCCCTTCCCGGTCGGAAGTACAGCGAGCTATCGGTCAATGTACGAAAGTTCGTCGACAAGACCCTTCAGTACGATGTCGACACGGTGAAGGGAATCGACGACCCGAGGAACCCGGAGCACCAGCAGACGGCCGCCGAAATCTTCTGGCGTCTCCAGCAGGGCGAGACGCTGAACTACATGGAGGTGGCACATGCCCGGTTGTCGAGCCTTCCCCGAAATTTTGTCGTCAAGTACGCGGACGACATCAGCTTCGACTACGACAGCTACAGACCCATCGAGAACAACCCCGATACGCATGAATTCTTCCGCACGATCACCCGCCCTAACGACCGAATGCAGCACCTCGCGATTCTGACCCGGCTGCTGATCCTAGAAGAGCAGGAAGGACCGTCGGATATCAGTGACACGAACGTCAGTCAGTTCATCGAGAAAGGGCATCACCCTGACGGTATCGGGAACTATTCGTACGAAGACACCGCGCCGGCACGGTCCGCGCTCTCCAATATGCGGACATTCTACCACGTGTTCCGCAACGATGTAACCGACGGATACGGGATGCGAGAGCTACAGGCGGAGTACGTTATCATCTCCCTGTACCTCCTCCTCCGGCACCTGCGGAAGTACTACGTCTTCGCCGAACAGGAGGAGAAACTCTTCCGGGCGTTCACGATCTCGTTCGACAAGCGACGCCGTGATCGGCGAGAGGATGACTCTGACATCCAGGTCTTCACCTCCTACCGTCAGCAGAGCGGTCGCGAAATCACTATACGGGACCGAGTCATCCGGCAACTCTTCTTTGAGTACGCCGGTGCCGAAGGCGTCGACATTCTGACGAAGGACGAGAGGAGACGGTTCAGCGAGAGCGAGCGCATCACGATCTACCGAGCCGTGGACGGAGTCTGCCAAGAGTGCTCGAAGCGCGGGTTACCGGATGACGAGGCGAGAGTGCCCTGGTCCGAATACCAATCGGATCACGTCGTGCCGCACTCGAAGGGAGGACCGACTGTGATCGACAACGCCCAAGTGCTATGCCGGGCCCACAACCTTGCTAAGGGAGCGTCCCGACCCGTTGATTGACAACGCCGAGCGTTCCCTCCTTACTGACGTGACCCCCTGAAACGAGACCAGGGAGGATGTAGGATACGCCCCCTGGTCCCAGCTACAGGGAGGTCAGCATGGATAGGAAGAGGCACACTCCGGTACTGGGCGGTGTGGCCGGATATGCCGTCCACAAACGTGGGACGTGAGGTCAGTGACTCGATAGCCCGACAGGATATCTGGATCACCCATCACATCGGCTCCAACGCGTTCCGGTCTCCGATCGGCATACGATGTTAACCGTTCACTCGCTGGTGGCTGGTGGACGAAGGCCCAGGAGTTCGCAGGACTGGAACCGAAGCGTGACAGAGGCTGGCATTCGAGGTGGAAGCCGGGATCAGTCTTCGTAGGTCACGATGGGACAATGACTTGTTAACACCCTCTGAGATACGTGTGTCACGTATTGTGTGCGAAGGTCGTAAGTCGTGTTACTGGGACACGCTATCTTCTCCCCTTAGACGGTCGTCATCGTCTCTCCCGTGCTAAGTGAGTGACTTTCACATCTCTCAATTAGCTCTGGCGAGGGCGGATGGCCACCGTCCTCTCTCGTGGCCATCTGTCAGACGAATACCATCTCAGCACGACCTGGCCTTGCGCCAGTTGGCACGAGCGACCGTGAAGAGCTCTCGACCGATGCGACCGTCGCTGGTCTTCGCCTCCCCTAATTCGTGTCGTGCCGGCTGCCTCGCCTCCGTGGGTTTCGATCCATAACTGAGGCGCAGCGTATTTCCGTTATACCGCGTAGGATTCTATAGCTGCTGGGAGAGTCATTCGTCTCGCGGTTGGATCGCTGCTCGCCGAAGCGCCATCGCTTCCTGGAGTTTTCCCTTCCTAACGTAGACCTGGTACAGCACGTCCTTCATCAGCTCTAGGAGCACCGCAGAGCGTTGCGGATCCAAACGTGGCAGATGCGGATGCGCGCCATCGTGTCCATCGATTATCACTTGTTTCAGAACTCTGAACGTGTCGTCATCGACATGCGCCATCTCCTTGAGATCTCTCAGTTGAGCGAGAACCTTGTCTCCTCCATCGGCACCGAGATCGGTGGATACCGACTGGACCGTGCGTCGGCACAGTGCGGCGAATCCGTTATAAGCACCGCTGGAATAACAGATTAGCGCTTCACGGAAGTCACCTGCCACACTTTCCGGGAGATACTCAAAATCAAATGTCTCCTGGGGGCGCTCGATTTCTTCGTACTGTTCATGGATATGGAAGCGAGAACTGCCAAACTCGTGCCTAATTTCAAAGCGCAGAAAAACTGGAGCATTGCAGGAATCGCATCGGTAGACGATACCGATATTTTTCGGCTTATAACGAAAAACAAATTCGTATCGCGGAATTGAGACTGCAGAGATGTTGGACTGTACGCCGCAGTGTGGACATTTCAAAGCATAGTGCCGATCGAAGACGGCTTGTGGATTGTTATCTTTAGTTACGATCATCTGTTTTCAATCCCGACGTCGATTGTCGCTAGAGCCGAGCGCCGCTTCGAATACCCATGAACCGCCCCCGGTTTCCTGGACAATAGGGCATACGTGGACGCCCTCTAGTGGCGAGCCCGGCTTCAGAACCGAATCGGTGGCAGCCTGGTCACGTACGGTCGTATGTCCGGCGTCTTGATGCAGCCCTCGGAGGCCATCGGCAACCTGGGAGGGAGCGGGGGCCCCGGGGCGGCGACCTGAGCTTCGGCGGCGACCCAGCGGCGTGGAGGGCCGTGGCGCGGACGCTCAAGGCCCGTTTCCATATGTGCTGGGGCGTGGATTCCAGGGTGGCCCGGGACGGCAGCCCCGGGCCATCGGGAAAACGAACGCGAGGCGAGTCGCTGCACGCTTCAGCGCCATAGTTCTTCCCGTGCCCGGTGTTGCCGAGGGCGTGGTAAGGGAGCATTGTATCCTTACTCTGGATACATCCCTCGGGGGACGCCCATGCTCGCCAAACTGACCTCGAAGAACCAGTTGACGTTACCCAAGGCCGTTACCGCCGCCGTGGAGGCCACCGACTATTTCGACGTGACCACGGAGAACGGCCGCATCGTGCTGACGCCGGTCCGCATGAACCGCGCGGATGGAGTGCGCGCGAAGCTCGCCGAGCTCGGGCTCACGGAGACCGACGTAGGGGATGCGGTCGCTTGGGCCCGGTCGGGTGAGTGACGACAGTCCGTGCGGTCTTGGATGCGAACGTCGTCGTATCGGCGCTGGTCCTCTATTCGGGAGTGCTTTCGTGGCTGCGCGGCTCTTGGCGTCGGCGCGACATCCGTCCACTCGTGAGTCGGGAGACCACGGCGGAGCTTATCCGGGTCCTCGCCTATCCCAAGTTCCGTTTGAGTGCCGATGATCGGGGCGACCTGCTCGACGACTATCTCCCCTGTTGCGAGACCGTGGGTGTGCCCGTCGCGCCGCCCGCGACTCCGGAGTGCCGCGACCCGTTCGACCGGCCGTTCCTGGAGTTGGCGCTGGCCGGGCGTGCCGATGCACTGGTGAGCAGCGATGCGGACATTCTGGCGCACGCGGACGCATTCGCCGTGCCCATACTCTCTCCGGCCGTGTTCAGGCGGCGGCTGTTGGATTCGAGACGAGCGGACAAGTGATGTGCTCGGCGGGTTCGGCCGCCGCACGATCCGTCTCTTTCGGCGGCCTTCTCGATGCGCCCCCACCGCTCCGGGGGGTGACCGGCATGTTCCTCGAGAGCGGCTGTGCCATGCGTCCCTACGCTCCCCTCGGCTCCCCTGGGTCCCGCTGGTGGCTGCCATCGCGGGACCAGGACCAAGGTGTCGTGCACGGGCAAGTCCGCCCGGCGGGTCGGTGAGCGCCCACGGAGAGGAGGTCTCGAGTGGCTAGGCTCCTGTTCGCGCTGCTCGTTCTGCTGGGCGGCTGCTACAAGTACGTGCCGGTCCAGGCCGGAGCTTCCGGGCTCGCGAGGGGCGACCCGGTCCGGGTCCGTCTCGACCGCGCGAGCGTGGACCTCGAGGACATCACGGTCCGAAACATCAGAAGCATGGACGCCGAGGTCGTCCGGCTCAGCGGCTCGGAGCTGATCGTCTCGGCGCTCTGGCTCGATTCCGATACACCGGGCGTCGGCTATCCGGGCGGCGGGTGGACGGTGCAGCTGCCGCGCGCCTCGGTCGTCTCGATCGACAAGCGGGTACTCGACGTGTGGCGAACCGCCGCAGTCGTCGGGGGCACCCTGCTCGGGACGTACCTCGGGTGGGATTCCTTGGCGGGCACGTCGTCTGGGACGGGGATCGACGACGACCGCGGGCAGATCCGCTAGCCCGTGCGGCGACCGCTCGGTGGCTGCCGGCTCAGGGCTCCGTCGAGGACGATCTAAGGACCGCTATTCGCCGATACGCCCGGTGCCTCGGTCGTCCCGTGGGATCCCAGGTTGACGGCCGCAAGCCGTGTTCGTGGGAGGTTCCGGGCGCGAGGAGAAGGCCGCTGCTGCAGCAGCGTTTCTTTGACAGATCTTGTCCACGAATTCTATCGTTACCCGAACCGGCTCCTTTGCAGCTCAGTCACGGGGACAATTGGTCAAGAAAATTGATCTGTGTTTCATGATCTCGCACAATAAGTGGCTGAAGAATGGAAAAATAACACGCTTCGAGATCCTTTAACGGTGAATCCTTTAAATTGGTCCAGTCATAGTACCTGATCCTGATGAAATCTCTTGAGTGTTCGTTCAAGAACTGCTTCAGCGTACCAGCAAAACCAACTAATCCGTCGTCCTGAAATTTTTTCCAAGATGCTGAGGCTTCATCTTGTGCCCGTTTTGCCTCGTTCGCGTCCTTGGCGTCGACGGGAAGTGAAGTAAACAGCTCATCTAATTCGTGTCGGTGATCGTATTGACCTTTTACGTGTAGATGTCCCTTCAACGACTTCAAGGCGAGTTCGATCGCTAGCGGATACATCATAAATAAAATTTGTGACATGCCCGCGATTTCTTGCTCCTCTTTGGTTCGGCGGCCCACAGTAGATATGGTTCGCGGACCGCGTCCGAGCCTTCGTGCGAGTTGTTCTTTTAGCCAATACAGTGCTGATCCCAATTCGAGTGTTCGCAATCCATTGACACGATCTAAGGAACTGCGGGTGTTGGCTGTCATTTGTGGAGACCTCAATCTCCTTCACGGGACGGGGCAGTACCATCCTGCGAGTGCTACCTAGGACGTTCGGTGTTTCCGGGTCCGGAAGAGCTGGATCGGTACTGCGAGCGCTACGCAGGGGAGATACATCACGAAGGCTTCCAGAAAGAGCGGGCTCGGTCCGCCGTCGCGGAGCCCGTAGCTCGCTATCAGCGTGCTGGCCATCAGCGTAAGCGCTCCAGCCTGTAGGATCGACTGTATCCGATGCTTGTTCTTCCGATACCCATTGACAGATACGCCAAGAGGATCAAGTGCAGCATGATGTAGCTGCCCAGTGTACCGCCCAGGATCTGCACCATCGTTGTCACTCTCTGATCTCAGTTTCAGGCTGGTCCATCGTAGATCGCCACTTCTCCCTGGAGGATCTAGTCCGCTCTCCCCGGTGCTCTCCTGGCCGATCTCCGGGGCTTCCGCCCGCTCAGGGCTCCGGCAGCTCCAGCAACTCCAGAGGGCTACCCGCCCGATGCCAGTGAGCCCTAGGGTTGGCGTGCCTCAAGTTGCAGCTTCGATGGGCGGGAAGTGCACCCCGTTAGTGTGCACCGGGAACTGTTTGGTCTAGCCCGTATAATGACCACCGACCCGCTCCAATACAAGACACTCGTTACCTAGGGCGGTCCTCACACAATAACTATACATATGGAAATATTTGTATGTCGCCAAGATAGAAACGATTCTCTCGATATTCGAAGGGTGATATGGCTGGTAATCTGAAGATATATCCCTCTGCCTCTTCTGTCTTTTTCTGTAGAGGCGTACGATTACAAACAGTCTCCATCATCGTTACCGTATCCTGACTTTCTGGATCAGGATTTCCTTCAAGAGGTTGGCCCCGACCATACCTGGCAGGAACGGCCAATATGGTTGTAAAGGCCTTCATTGTCCGAACATGATACCTTCGGGGGTCTTTCCGAGCGAGGCGCGCCAGTATTGCAGCAGCATTCACGCGATCAAGGTGTGTTCTGGGTTCAGTAAACTGATCTAGCGCTTCATCGAATTCGGCGGAACGTCTCTTGACCGCAGTGGAACGTGTCTCTAGTGGGATTTTCGTTTCCATCCACTCCCACACACGCTCGAAAACCGCAAGACTATTTCCCATGCCGTCATCCTAGCGACCCGCCTGCTATTCGTCGAGGATATAATCTATTGGCGAACGGTCGCAGTCGTCGGGGGCACCCTGCTCGGGACGTACGTCGGGTGGGATTCCCAGTCGGGCACGTCGTCCGGGACCCGGATCGATGACGACCGCGGGCAAATCCGCTAGCCGATGCGAGGACCGCTCCGCGGCCGGCGGCTCGGGCAGCGACGCCACGGGGGCGGCGTTCATTGCGACCCCACGGCCCAGGGATCGACGGTCTCGACACCGGTGTGACGAAACTCCCGGGTGTTCCTCGTCACGACGGCGAGTCCGCGCGTGGCGGCAGCAGCGGCGAGGAAAGCGTCCGGCACGTGGTCATCGAGCGCTTCACCGCGCCGTCGCTTGTCCTCCATGATCCGTGCACAAGCTCGGGCGTCGGCCTGTGTCCAGTCGACGATGCGGTCCTCGAACAAGTCGTCGAGAAGATCGTGGAACCGCTCGGCGAGAGCGCGCCTGCGCCGGCCCGGCGCCAGACGGCCGATACCGTCGAGTATCTCCCAGACGGTGATGGACGCGAGCCCGAGGCCTTCCTCGGCAATGGAATCCAAAAACAGGGCGACGCGCGGCTCGGGCCGCGGCCGCATCATTTCAGAGACGACATTGGTATCTATGAGCCACGCGAGTGGAGCGCTCACGCCTATTCCTCACCGGAGAACGACAGCGGCTGGTAGCCACAACGGATCGGGGGCGGAAGTTCGACGCCATGGTCCTCCCCGAAATGCCGCGCGAAGGCTTCGGACGGTTTCGGGCGGCGCTCGGTCTTCGTGCGCTTCTCGCGGATCAGGCGCCGGACAAGCTCTTCCATTGACACGCCGGTCTGCCGGGCTTGGCGCCGGAGCCAGGACTTGTCGCCGGGGTCGATGTCGCGGACGATGACGCTGCTGCCCATGCGGACACCTCCTGTTCGGTCGGGAGCCTTCAATGGACTCCTTCGTCAATCAAATTATGCTATCAATAATCTCGGGTCAAAGGTTCGCGACTCGAGCTTCACTCACGGCCCCTCGCCCAACGACGAGGCTGAACTCAGGGTGGAATGCCATCGCCCGGAATTGCTTCATCCCGGTCACGGGGTCCGCGAAGTCGATGAGCTCCGGGGTGGCCATGCGCCCCGTGATGATCACGTGCGTTCCGGCGGGACGATCGCGGATCGCGGGGCAACACCTCGTCGTGCTCAAGCCATCCGTAGGCGAGCGGGCAGGTCAGCGCATCGAGGATGACGATGTCGTAGCGCCACGAGTCCATAGCCCCGCGACAGCGTGCCCAGCACGCCCGCGCCGGCAGGGTCCTCCTCGATCCGCTCGCTCGGCCACGTGAAGCCCGCGCCCATCGCCAGGATCTCGACGCCAACTCGGGCGTCGCCGGGGACACGGGCTGTATAACCAGGGTGTACATTCGGTCCAAACGGTATTGGAGCGCTTCAGCAAGTACGTCCCAGACGAACCACGGTCGGCCACCTGAGCGTTGAAAACGCCGTGGGTCCGGGCGACGACAATCTCGGCGGAGAGGCACCGCTTCGCGCTGCTCGTTCTCCTGGGCGGCTGCTACAAGTACGTGCCGATCGAGGCCGGAGCTCCCGGGCTCGCGAGGGGCGACCCGGTCCGGGTCCGTCTCGACCGCGCGAGCGTGGACCTCGAGGACGTCACGGTCCGAAACATCAGGAGCATGGACACCGAGGTCGTTCGGATCAGCGGCTCGGAGCTGATCGTCTCGGCGCTCTGGCTCGATTCCGACACGCCGGGCGGCGGGTGGACGGTGCAGCTGCCGCGCGCCCCGGTCGTCTCGATCGACAAGCGGGTACTCGACGTGTGGCGAACGGCCGCAGTCGTCGGGGGCACCCTGTTCGGGACGTACCTCGGGTGGGATTCCCTGTCGGGCACGTCGTCCGGGACGGGGATCGAGGACGACCGCGGGCAGATCCGCTAGCCCGTTCGACGACCGCTCGGGCGTCATCGGGTACGGTGTCGACATCGAGGCGGCGTCGACGACATCGGCGTGGAGGTCCAGTTCGCGCCCGAGCGTGCCCGGTCCCGGACAGTGAAGAGGGCCGTACCACCAGCCGAGTTCAGCATGCGATCCAAGGCGCAACGTGTCGGCGCAGGATTTCTGTTGGATCAGCACCAAGTCCGGCTTCGATTGGCGGCGAAATCCCTGCTGAGCCCGTCGCCGACGCGGCCGATGGACCTGTTTGTCCACCGGTTCAGGGTCCGCTGGAGCTCCTTCAAGCCAAGAAGGTCACTGCGATCGAAGCCCCTCGGCATCGGCCACTGCGGTTCTTCGAGGTTTGGGTGGTAGTAGCGTACCCAAGCTGCATGGCCAGCGGCAGGCGGGTCAGGCCAATCGGAAGAGAAGCCGGGGAAGGTTCGTGGTGGAGGCAGGCGGGGCCTTGGAGGTGGAAGGGGGACACTTCACCGTCCACGTGAAGGCCCCGGTTCCGCATACGTAGTCCGCACACTGGACGGCGTGGCGAAGTGGATCTTAGGTTGAGCTTCCCCATGACTGCATCCTCCCGTCCTTTTCTCCGGCTCGTCGCGCTCGCGGCGCTTTCCACGTCCGCCTGTAGCACCGCGGTAAGCCGAGAACTCCCGCCTCGCAATCTGATCGTAATGATTGCCGATGGAGCGGGAGTCGGGCACTGGACACTGGCTCGGTCCTCTCGGGAGGAGCTGGCCGTACGCGAGTTCCCGGTGGCAGGCCTCGTCGATACACGAGGCCACGATCATGTCGTGACGGGGAGTGCGGCAGGTGCTACGTCGCTATCGACCGGCACCCGAACGTTCGTCGGAGCCATCGCGGTAGGGCCAGACTCGACGCACCTCGAGACCGTGCTGGAAGTTGCCAAGCGACAGGGAATGGGGACGGGGCTCGTCACGACAGCGTCCATCGCCGATGCCACTCCGGCTGCATTCGCTGCCCACGCGGTTTCCCGTGCCGAGCAGGTGAGCATCGCTCGGCAGATGATCGATTTGCCCGTGGACGTGGTCATGGGGGGCGGCCGCCGGGTGTTCGAGATCGCAGGGGAGCGAGTCGGCGTCGACCTATGGGCTCAGGCTGCGGAGCGGTACGAGATCGTTGAGTCACTGACGGAGCTGGAGGTCGTCGATACCGATTCCGAGACGGCTCTCCTCGGCATATTTGCCAGAGGCGCGATGCCGCCCGCTGCGGAGAGGTCCCCCAGCCTCGCAACGATGACGTCCGTCGCGCTCGATATCCTCGACAACCGCCCAGAGGGGTTCTTCCTGATGGTCGAGAATGAGGGCACCGATACGGAAGCTCATCGAAATGCCGAGCGGGACGTCCTCGTCGCCGAGATGCTCGACTTTGATGAAGCGGTGCGCCTAGCCCTCGACTTCCATCGCCGCGTTCCCGAGACCCTTGTGGTTGTGACAGCGGACCACGAGACCGGCGGGATCAGTCTCGCCGCAGGCGAGGGCCGCATGGACACCCTCCAGTACGCCACCGGGGGCCACTCGGCGGCCTTCGTGCCGCTCTTTGCCGTGGGTCCCGGTGCGGAACGCTTCGGTGGACTGAAGGAGAATCGGGAGGTGGGCGAGCTGCTACTCGAGGCGGTGCGTCGCTGAAGGCCGATTTGGGCGACCGCCCGTGAGACGGGCCCGCCCGGGTCCCGGAAATCCCGGTAGGGCCGCCAGGCCACCTCGACCCTGTCCGGACGACGCGCGCTAACGCCGCGGATCCGGACGACGACAATCTCGGCGGAGAGGCACCGCTCGCCGAAGGCCTGCCAGAGGCTTCGGTAGGCCGCAGTGGCCCGCGTCAGCCCGGACGGCCCTCCGCATCCGCTCCCGTGTTCGCGCGAGAAGAAACCTGCGCGGCCACGTGCCTGGCGAATCCCGAGCCGGCTTCGGCCGAGAGATTGAACAGGATCGACACCCCGGCCTCGCGCATCACATCGATTTCATCCGGAAACCTGACGGCGGCGGCGATCCGGCCCTCGAAGGCGGAAGCGCTGATGCGGTCCAGAGCGGCGAGCTTGGCAGCCAGATTCGGCAAAGCCAGCATGACGACATCGAGCGCTTGAGTGCTCCGAACGCGTTCCCAGAAGTCCCCGTCGCGCGGATCGCCGAGAAGCACTCTTCGGCCCGCTGACTCGTGGTGCCGCACCTTGAGGGGATCGAAGTCCACGCCGACGACGGCTCCGCCGTACAGCCGTTGCATATGGTCGTAGGCCGCGGTGCCGATGCGGCCCATGCCGAGGACGGCGATGCTCGCGCCTGCGATGTCGAGCGAGCGTTCATCGGGGAGGCGCTCGGAGCGTTCAAAGCGCGTCCACACCGCGCGGTATCGCCGGTGGATCCCGTCGGCGGCGGCGTTGAGCACTACCGCAACGGCGCACGAGAGCGACAGGGCGGTCGCGAGAACGATCAGCCAGCGGGCGTCGAGCCAGCCGTTGGCAACCCCTAAAGCCGCGACGATGAGCCCGAATTCGCTGTAGTTGGCCAGGGTCAGGGAAGCGTGCAGCGAAGTCCGCGCCCGCAGCTTGAATCTCGTGAACAGACCGAAGAACAGCGCCGACTTCACGAGCACGAAGGGCGTGATGGCCGCGCCGGCGAGAAGCGCTTCCAGCGTGAGCGGTCCCGAGAGCCCTATCGACAGGAAGAAGCCGAGCAGGAACAGGTCCTTGAGCCCGAACATGGTCTTCGCCACCTCGTCGGCCTTGTGGTGGCGGGCGACGAGAACGCCCAAGACGAGTGCGCCCAGGTCGCCCTTCAACCCGGCCAGCTCGAAGATCTGCGCACCGCCCAGGGCGAGGAGCAGCGAGTACAGTACGAGGAGCTCGCCGTGGCCCACTCGCTCGAGGACGAGCGTCAGCAACGGCCGTAACGGAATCAGCAACAGGAGGAGAAGCGCCCAAGGGCTCGGCCATGTGTTCGCCGCTGCCGCGAGAAATGCCACCGCGGCCAGGTCCTGCACGATGAGGACGCCCACCGCGGTCCGCCCGGCCACCGAAGCCGTCGCCCCCTTCTCCTCCAGCACCTTCACGACGAATACCGTGCTGGAGAAACTCAACGCGAACGCGATCAGCAGCGATTGGGGAAGGCCGACACCGGAGACCAACGGGGCTCCCACGAGCGCCAGGAGATGGATGGCGGCCGCGAAGCCCACGACGGCCATCGACATGTGCAGCCCCGCGACGGCCCACACCTGCGGGCGAGCGAGGGTACGAAGGCTGAGCTTGAGCCCGACCGTGAACAGCAGCAGGGTGACGCCGAGATCCGACAGTCTCTGCAGCACTTCCCCGCTCGCGATTCCATACAGGTTGAGCGCGAACCCGGTTGCCAGGAACCCCACCATGGGCGGCAGCCCGACGGCCCTGGACAGCAGGCCCAGGACGAAGGCCAGGCCGATCCAGGCGACGTCTCCCAGGGCGGTGGCGATCAATTGGAAGTCCATGGAGCGTCCGGTGGTCAGGCCTGAGGCGCTGCGAGAACTTCCAAGGTACAAGTTCGGCCGACAGGAGCGCAGAAGATGTGTCGGGCCGCGCGCCTCCGAAGACCCGGTGCGGCGGGGTTTCGCAACTCACAGATCGAGGCCCGGCTGCGCCCCGATCCCCGGCGTCCGGCAGGGGTGCTTGACGCGGCGCCCCCTCCCCCGCCTTCCCTCCGCAGCAGCAACGTCCGGGGCGCCCCGGTGTCCCTCCCGGGTCCCGGGTGGGCGACCCTGAGCGGCCACTCGTAGACGGGCTCAAAGACCTCGAGCGCGGGACGCCAGCAGGAGGCGGTCTCGAGCCCCGAGTGCGTTCCGAGCGACGTGGTTGCCGGTAAAGCCGTGAGCGTCCGGCCCGTACGTGCCCGGACGAGCGGTCGCACGATCAACACGCGCGTCCATAAGATATGTGCTGGCAACGGATTGCCGGCCTCTTCGCAAATAATGTCATAGAGTTGACTCTATTGCCTGGTTCGCCGGCTTCATGGTCGTTTCAATCATGCCGGCCGTCATCTTCGGCGAGGTGATGCGCGAGCGCTGATCCTCGGGTCAATGAGAGGAGACATCGACCATGTCATCGTTACTGGAGACCGCCCTTGGGATACCACGACTGCTGGTCGGGCAGCTGCTCCGGCCAATCCGAGTCGCCATGCGAGGTCCCATGCCGCACCCGAAGAGTCAGCGCGAATTGGCCGACCTGGTCGACAACTCCCTGAGGCACCAGATCCGGGCAGGGTATACCCACCGGTTCATCACGCTCATGCTCGTCACGGTAGGTGAGCGCGTCTTCTGTCGGCGCTATACCTACGGAGAGCCGT
>JAPPGF010000002.1:0-2525 GCA_028875075.1 Gemmatimonadota bacterium
GTCGAAGTTCTCTCCATACAGTTCTCCTTTCAGCCGCCACCGGTCCCCGGTCTCAGGGTCCAGCGCGGTGATGTAGTCCTTGCCCTGGCGCGGCACTTCGAGTCCCGCCTCCCGCAGGGCGGCGACGACCTCGTGGCGATTCCGCACGGTTCCGTGCTCGACACGCTGGAGCAGGTAGTCCCGGATCAGGTCGCGCGGTGAGGATTCGATCCGGAGCCCGGCGCGTAGGCGCGTCGCCTCGACGTAGGCGCGGTGGCCGGGCTGCTGCACCCTGGCCCGCGCCGGGTCATCCGGACGGCTCCAGCCGTGCTCGTGGTTGAAGGCGTCGCGGAGCGGATCGAACGTCTTCCGCCAGCCCGGAGGCGCGATGTTAAGGCTCCGGCCGGTCTCCAGATCGCATCGAGCGGCCAGAACGTGGACGTGAGCTCCGCCGCCGCGCTCACGGTGCAGCACGGCAGTCCATGCGTAGCGGTCGGGTTCGAGGCCCGCCCAGGCAGTCCGCTCGAACTCGTCCAGCACGGTTTCGATCTGCTCGTCGGTGGGCTCGTCCTCCGGCGCCCACGCAATCACGCCCGAGCTGTACCTGTGCTCGAAGTCGAGCGAGTCGGCCACCGCGGCCGCCATGTCCGGGTTCCCCCGGAACACCTCGACGCCCTCGCGCGGCCTCCCGGTCGCGTCCCGCTCCCCGAGCAGGTAGTCGGCCGCGTCCCGCGCCGAGCCGGTTCCTCGGGCCAGGAACTTAATGTGCATCGACGTCCGGGCTCTCGAAGCGAGCCAGCGCCGAGAGCGTCCGCTCAATGGCGACGAGGCGGGCAGCGACCTCGACGGCCTCGGCCGCCTCTTTGTGGGTATTCGCCCACCGTGCGATCTGGTTGAGGTTGTTTCCGACGCGCGAGACCTGCCGGGTGCGCTCGCGCTCGACCTCGGCCGCGGGGGCCGTCCACGTCCGCGTGCGGGCCATCGCCCGGCGTATCAGCGCCGAGAGCGGCACGCCGGCGGCCTTCGCCTTGGCCCGCCAGTCGGCGACCTCGCCCGGCGTAAGGCGAACGGCGACCAGGACCGGGCGGCGTCTAGCCATCGGGACGGGCCGCCACGGGGGGCACGGGGGCGACGCCCCCGCCCGCGCAATCCACCGGAGCGCGGGCTCGTCCGGGTTCGAAGGGGCGGAGCCCCTCGCCAGCCCCTGGGTTATACCCAGGGTGGGCTGGCTCTCCCGCCTTAGCGGCGTCCGACAAGCCCCTCCGCCGCAGCCGCAGACGCTCCGCTTCGTCGCGCCGCAGGAAATCCGCCACATGCGGCTCGCGCCGCTTCGTCAGGCTCTCCATAACGCGTTCACCAGAACATCGAGTCGGCAAATCACGCAATGGGATGGCAGATAGGATATTTCCTACCTGCTTGATGGCCAACGAGATACGGGATCAGGGTTTCGCCGCTCGTCGCCAGTCGGGCTCAGGCGGCTATGAAAAGGGGATTACCTAGTTGAGTTAACGGGCGGTGGGTCTGTCGCGACCCTTTTCCGGGGTGTGACAGACTTGCCTCTTGAGTAGCGCGCGGGCCACTTCCGCAGGCGTCGCGCCCTTGTAGCGCGGGTTCACCGATGGCGTGGTCGACCACTCGCGGACCGCCTCGTCCCGCTCGATTTCCTTCCGTGTCGATGCCATGCTCGCACCCCTTGATCTAGGCGCGCGGTAGCAAATTGTATCGCTCGCGAGTCCACTGGATGACATACGTCAGGTTAGGACCACACCCGCTGCACCGTCCTAGGAGGTCCGGAGAGCTTGACCAGTTGCATCCGTCTTCGTCCGGGTCCTTGGGGCCGTGCGGAGGCCTCCGAAACTCGCAGTCCTGACATTCCTCGTCCTCGTGCAGTTTCTCGTTCAAGACTTCTAGGAGCCGTTCTGGCGTTACGTATTCCCTTCTCATTCGTCGTCGGCCCGATGGCTAGCAGGCGGATCCGTTGACGCGCAGGTACTCAAGTATGAACTCGTCCAAAGTCTCGGAAACGCCTTGCACGATAAAGTCCGTGTCATTGGCGTAGGTGCCGACGAGCGATCTCTGCCACGCGGGAACCTTCCACATGACATTGGCTATCTCATCTACGAGCCACTTGCGAAGGGCCACGGTATACATGAATGCCGGACTTACGGTGACGACTTCCACAGCAAGGGTCGGAAAGTCTCCTGGCATGAACCGCGCATCCGGCCCCTGGGGTCCATACAGTCGCGCGGCCCGCAGACGGCGCTCCGCCATTGCGCGCAGACGCTCCTCAAGCTCCTCACTCTCCGCGAGCACGACCAACGGTAACAGCGCACAGTCGGTGAATAACTCGAAACGTTCAATCCCCTGCATCACTGCCTCAGTGATGGGGGCTTCCTGCCCCGCTGCCGGGACGGCGCAGCCGAGCAAGAGCACGGCCAGAGGTAGTGCCCGCGTCACGGAGGGGGGCCTAGAGGGGCGGCATTTCTAGGGCTCTGTTCCTGCTGTAAACCCACGCCCCCCTGAAAAGCCGAGCGGCGATCAGCCCA
>JAPPGF010000002.1:2625-20758 GCA_028875075.1 Gemmatimonadota bacterium
AGTCCTTGATATACCGCCGAATGGCCAAGGGGTCGCCGCCCCGCCGCGACTGGGATCTGTTCCTGCTGTAAACCCACGCCCCCCTGAAAAGCCGAGCGGCGATCAGCCCATAGAGGATCAGCGTGAGTTGGTGCACGTCTGAGGCCGCCCAGTTGGGCAAACTGCCATACATCAGTATGGCAGCCAGTTGGATTCCAATGAAGACAACCGGCGCCCAGGTCTCCTTCGCACTTAGGGTCTCTAGGCGCATCGGGCTCAGTAGCCACCCAAAGGTAGCTACCGTGATAGCCAATACGATGTAGAGTTGGATGGGTGCCAGTTCAGGCGACGGCATGCTGTGCAAAGTCCTTGATATACCGCCGAATGGCCAAGGGGTCGCCGCCCCGCCGCGACTGGGAGTGGGTACAGTCGATCAGCTTCCGGTTGCGGGTGCTCTGCCCTTCGTGGTGGGCCGACACGTAGACTTTCGTCCGGTCGATGATCTTGTAGTGCTCCCGTTCCTCGGTACCAGAAGCGCGCCCCTTGATGTCCACGCCGGGGTACTGCTTCAGCTCGCGCTCAAACAGGGTCTCGCCCATACGCCGGTTGAGCATGCACTGAACCCGTATATGGTCTTCCGTGACTTTGGCCTTCACGGCGTCCACCACCTCGCGGCTCTGATACAGCGACTCCGCCGCCGTGTCGCCATCGTCATAGATGATGATCTCCTGGTCGGCCTCCGCCAGAAGGTCCAGAAAGATCGGCACCACGGTATCATCACTGTTTGGGGCCATGAGGGTGACCCTGGTGCGGGAAACTTCGATGGCGTCCCGTAGCCACCTGACGCTCCAGAAACTGGCAGCACCGGCGGTCACCACCACCACCACGTCGGCGACTAGTATCCATTCCTCCACTAGGCTCATCCCCTGCTGAAGTAGGAAAGGGGGTGCCGGTACGTCTGTCCCCTGACACCGGCTCGGTGAACTGCTCTTGCTCCGTCGATCCTTCCGTGGGGAGTACAACACGCCCGCCCCCGGTGGTCCATACCCCTCGTTCTTGAACCCCTAGAACGTAACGCTACAGCCAGCGGCAGCACTCTTATCCCGATTCCCGAGTAGCTTGCGGGAGCAAGCTACTCGGGAATTTCGGGGTTGACAAGACCGGAAAAAGGGGGAACGAAACCGTCGCGTCGTCCGTGTAGGCCGTCGCGCCGGGGCTCGCGTGATCCTCCGCGAAGTCTTGCAGCGTCTCGCTGTCCGTGTGCTCGATCCTTCGCGGCTACTCGCTTCGTGGCCCGGTCCTGCATGCCCACGACCGCCGTCTTGCCGACCGGGCCGCGCCAGCGGGAAGGAAAAAGCTCGGGCCCACCAGGCCGAGTGTGGGCCACCATCGACGTAGGTGTGGCGCTGATGTAATCGAGGGCTAGCTGAATCCACCCGCACCTCCTGATCCGCGCTCAGGATGAGTTCGTGGAGCGCCACAAGTTCAAGTTCGTGGACGATGACGAAGAGCTGCCGTCTGGACGGCCACTCACGGTCGAAGAACTGGACCGGATGCTAGAGGACGAGGACGGCTAGGAGAACCGTGACGGCGGGCCGTACTTGTTGTCTCCCTCGTTGCCGGAACGGATAAGGACAAGGATGCTGAACGGGATGACCCACAGGACCAACACCCACCATCCGCTAGCTCCGAAGTCATGAAGTCGCCTGACGCTGATACTCATGGCTGGCAACTGGATCGCCAGCAAGTGCAGCATCAGGAGCAAGAACATGAGATACTGCCCCGGCGAGTCCGTTTCGGACGAGACCGCCAAGACCAAGACCCCAACATTTATCAGCGCCGTCACGAGTACGAACATCCAGTACTCTTTCCGGCTTGCCCGTCCCCGGAACACCAAAAACTTACGCATTGCTTCAACCCAATATCGCATATCACACCCCTAGCAGTTCCCGCCGTTGACGACGACAAGAATGGCAGATCGTGCAATCCTGATTGAACTTATGGGATTGCTTGCCGTGATTTTCGCCTCAAGTACTCCGCCTTGGAGCGGGTCCGGTTCTTCGCCGAATGTGCGCCGATGGGCGTGTCCATATTCGTGCCCACCGGAGGGGAGGAGGAACTCGGAATCACCGAGGACCGTGTTCGCGGCTCCGTTGTCTGCGTGGAAGGCCTGATGAACTTCTTTCTGAGCACTGTCATTTGGCCATCCGTGCATACAGTTTGAGCACTCTATTGACCTGCAAGTCAGCGATAGAGTCCAGTGTATTTATGTCCGTAGAGGCCAAGCGAGGATCGCCAAAGAAGCACTCGATATGGCCCTCGAAGAAGCTGGAAAAGCTTCGATCGTAAAGATCAAATATGTTTCGTGAATCAAGACCCAGGACTGAATTGGCTGGGACTACTCTGATGCCTCTTTGGATAGAGTAGACAAACACAAATGAATCTGATGTACGCTTAAGCATGATCTCGCACTGCCTACGCAATCGATTCCATTCTCTGTTAGGGAACGTGTGGTCAGGTTCCGCCTTCTTGGCTTGCGCCAGGAAACCCTTTTGGGTGACATAACCCTTTAGATCGATATCGAGAACTCCGAGTATATCCGCGCCGTGACGCCTTTCTTCAGCGGCCGTACCGCGGCCCGTGCGGAGCGTTCGTGCACTCCAAGTGACCCCGCCGATCTTTTGACTTCGTATGCGGTCCTGAATGGCCCCAAGAATCCGGTCGGTGACCTGGGGCTCTTCCGTGGCCTCCCCCTCCCGATACGAATCGAACGCCCCGTCCGCTGCGTCCGCAATCTCCCGAGCGATTTTTCTGACTGTTCTCGGATACTTGAGCATGGCGTCTGGTTCTCATGATGGTAGTGTCCCCTCTGAGCTGCCGGTGAAGGCTCTCGTGGGCTCACCGGAGCACCACGAGAGCGGGCTCGGCTCGAACGCGGTGGAACGCTTCCGCCTCGACGACCGCGTCTCCTGTGCCTCGCAGCGGCTTCCAAGCGGCGGCGAGCGGGCTTGGTCGAAGGGCTTCCTCTACCCGGGGTGGAAAGGGTGATCACAAGGTATCGCTGTCGGCGCTGCTCCGGCAGGCCATGTCGCGCACGCGGACGCGGACCGCCCCGGCGGCATCATCCGGCGCGCTCCGTGGTGGCAGCCAATGTGAACTTGGTGTTGGTTGTGGTCTAAAGAAGAGCAGGAATGAACTTGGGAGGTGAGAATTGCGGACTCCACGTAGGGACGGGATGTGGGTTCAGGGCCCAGACGGCAAAGAGAGAAAGCTGACCAAATGGGAGGTGCGTGCGAGGAACCCTCACCTGTCGCTTGAAGAGGCGGAACAGTTGGCCGAGAAAGGCTATTTGGAGGATACTGAACCGGCTTCGGGAGAACGCGACTTACTTGTAGGAGGGATTGCTCCAATGAGAGCAGCACTGATCGGTGGAGAACGGTGAGACGATCTCGCCTTAGTTCGGATACGATGTATGGACGAGGATTGTCGGGATCCCGTTCCGGCAATTCGTTCCGGCTAATTTGATTCGGAACCGAACGGTGATGACATCCGAGCGAGTTTCGCTACGAGGGAGGGCTTGTTCACGGCTGACAGGGGAGGGATAGATGGGTGTGATGGCTGCCCTTACGGGCAACGCAGCGGAGATTCCACCAGAGAAGGGTGCCGAGCTGTTCAACCAGGTGCTCATGGATGGCGAGCCCGTGCACCGCGCCTACGAGCTGTACCGGGACGCCTTCGTGTTCACGGACAGGCGGCTGATCGCGAAGGACGCCCAAGGGCTCACCGGGAAGAAGATCGAGTGGCACTCCGTCCCGTACCGGTCGATCTCGCACTTCGCCATCGAGACAGCCGGTATCAACGACTGGGACGCGGAGCTGAAGATCTTCGTTTCCGGGAGCCAGACTCCTGCGATCACGAAGAAGTTCAACAGGAAGCTCAGTATCTACGAGGTCGGGAACGTGCTGTCGAGCTACATCTGCTCGCGGTAGGAGCCACCGGGGTCCAACAGCCACGAGAGAGCTATCTCCTGTACGCTGCCAAGTCGAACGGCGTCGACTGGCGCGCCGCGACGGCTTGGCACGGGAACGGAATGGTCCCCGATGCGACCCGTGTCAGCGGCGCGGGGCAACATCCGGCCAGCGCTCGCCGCGGAGATACTTCGGCCAGTCCTCCATCAGCAACCGCGCCGCTCGAAGAGATCCGACCGCGCATGACCTCCCGTGGGTCGTCGGTCTTCCCGGCCGGTGAGGCCCAGAAGTTGGAGCGGAAGCCATGTGGCACGGCGGCCACATTCGATCTCGGTCTAAATCGCCCAGCTAGCGGCGCTTCTTTCAGTGGCTCGAAGTCCGGCGACGCCGCTAGGCCGGCTGAAGATGCTTGACCGCGCCCGCCAAGTCGATCACCTGCCGGCGAACTCGAGGTCCGGGCACTCGCCAACAGGACAGCACGCAGGGTCTGCGACGGATTCGAAGAAACGTGCTGGTCCGCACTGACTTGCCCCCGGGCCGGGCACCCGCCTCGGCCACCGGGATCGCAAAGCTCACGGGGCCCCGCCGGACTCCGGCGCTCTCGGCCCATATTCGCCCCCGATGGATCTCGACGACGAACCCCTTCGAGGTGCGTGCGTTACGACGCTTGACCAAAGAGGCCATCGAAAGTATAATTTTAGTGATGATTTGTATGGATAATCGGCCATACATCTGGTATCACATTGTACAGCAACAATATGGAAGGTGTAAGAATGTATATGTCAATTGACCGCGAGACCGCGCTCAAGCAGCTTGGACCCAGGCATCTAGACCTCTTGCGACAGTGTCTGGAACGGGCGTGGGACAAGTATGAGGCCCTGATCCGCCCAGTGCTTCCCCTATGCCACCCTACTGCTCAAGCAACGATAATCCGCGAATTCATTCTCGAAGAGGTGCGTCACGTATTTGCTGGTGAGGTGGGGATTACTCTTCGTGATGATCCGACCGGTGACCGTTTCCTCTTGGAAGTCAATGGCTTCTTTGTCATACAATTTCGAAAGCTGACCACTGACTTCCACACCGTAAACAACCCCACCGAGACATCGAAAGCATTCGACCGTCAAGAGCAGATTGAGGGGTATCCCGCCCTCCCACGGCTCACGGCCGGATACCAATTGGGACAGTATCGCACAGACTTCTCTGGGATCTGGCTCGCGTTCTTGGTTGGCAATGAGCTTCAGTGGTATCACGATCTTCGAACCGGCGAATACCCGATCACGCTTGACTTTCCCCGGCCACATGACGGGGCAGCAGATTTGGAGAAAGAGGAAGAGCGTCGGCGCAAGACAGAGGAAGATGATCAGCGAGAGGAGAAAGCTTGAACGACAAACCGCCATTCTCGCCACTAATGCTCACAGTCGTGCGGGAGTCGAAGAAGAAGTCGCAGACCAAGCTGGCAAAAGAGGCTGGGCTCGCACAATCCATCGTTTCCCGTATTGAGGCAGGCCTCTTCTCACCATCAGACGAGATTGTGGGTCGGCTTGCCGAGTCGCTTGGGTGTCCACCCTCACTACTTCATGTCCCTCTGCGATTTCGAGAACTGCCGATGACGTTCTTCCGCAAGAGGACGCGCGTCCGCGTGGCTGACGTGAAAGCAATTCGCGCTCTAGTCAACCTCTATCGACTTCGTTTGGAGATTCTGCTCCGGTCCTTCGACCTCGCGGATGCGAAGCTGATTCAGGTTGGTACGCGAGAGGATGGCCTCTCTCCATCCGAGGCAGCCGCAAGGCTCAGGGTGTACTGGAACGTTCCTCCCGGTCCCATCCACAATCTCACGAAGCTAGTCGAGTCATACGGCGTGGTTGTTGTGCCGATGGATTTCGCCAACGAGTCAGTGGATGGCCTCAGCTTGTACGAGCCCACTGACACTCTTCCACCGATGGTATTTCTGAACCCCAACCTGCCAGGAGACCGCTGGCGCTTGAGCCTTGCCCACGAACTCGGGCATATCATTCTCCACCATCATTTGGATGTACCCCCTTCAGACAAGGAGATGGAGCGAGAGGCATTCGAATTCGCCGTGGAGTTCTCAGCTCCTGCCCGTGAGATCTCCGGCCAACTTCGGCACATCACTATGCATCGCCTGGCCGCCCTCAAGAAACACTGGCGGATATCGATGGCTGCGTTGCTCATGAGAGCCACACAGATGGGACACATTTCTGAGCGCCATGCACGCCGATTCTGGATCTATTTGAAGAAAAGTGGAAGGGCCGAGCCAGTCATGATCCCTAGCGAACGTGCGACGACGGTCCGTAAGATGGTGAGGTACCACCGAAATGAATTGGGATACTCAATGACGGACCTGAGTAAGGCCCTGCATCAATTCGTTGAAGAATGTCGAGTGGACTTCGGGATCAGTCCGACTCGCCTTCGCCTGGAGTAAGTGTCCAGCGTGAGGCCGCAGAGTGCGGACTATCTTGGGCCTCGTGTCGTTACGTCGGTAGGCGGCTTACTTCGTGCCGCGGTGTTGTGCGTAGTCCGCGCACCGGTAGCCCACGACACTAAGTCACACGACCCCTGGTGCCCAATTGTTATAGAAGCCTAGCCGACAATATAATGTCGGCTCAATCAATTCGATCACGACAACCAATAGACGTTCCGTGTAGGCCTTTACAAAGCTCGCTGAACTCGCTAACGTGGTTAATCTGGCGAAACTCGCCGTCGTCGCTAGTGGAGCTACTTCACCTAGCTGTGAGCTTTGGACCTCGCCGTCTGGCTTCGTGCCACGACGTGCTAACGCCGGGCATTATCAGCGTTTCACCTCGGCACACAACGGAATCGCGCATAACAGAGGGGGTATGTATGCCTGTGCTCGAAATCAGCAAGACCGGAGGCACGGGAGAGCGCTGCTGGACTCTCACCCTTACAACCGACGACGGACGCCCGATTCTTCGCGCAACAACGCCCTTGGTCAAGGGTGTAGCGCACGACGCTGCTAAGGCACTTATACAGAAAGGACCCGATGCACCGTTTGTCGAAGGGAATCCAGCACCTGGCCGCCCCGCTTGGGCAGCTGAGAAAGATGATGACAGTTGGCTACTCAGATTCACACTGGTCAGTGAAACACGGTTCGATCCTCTACTAAAGCCGGAGGACCTGAACGACATAAAGAACGCTGAGCACACGGTCATTGGGATCAGGACGAATCTGAGGAAAGCAGATGTGAAGTGGAATCCGCCGGAGGCTGACCCAGCATTCGCAATCAAGGAGGCCGACCTGACAGAGCCACTCGGCTACCCCGGAAGTTAGGATGATCTCCCTGTCCGAGGAGATGATCTCCGGACTCAACGAACGATGCATAGACTGGTCGATAGGTAACGTACCTGAGCTAGATACGCCGGTCATGATCGTGGCCAACTACGCCCCGAGTTATGACCTGCCATCTCTGTCTATCGCGTTCGATATGGCTGGTCAAGCGAAATGCTGGTTGAGTGTACCGAAGGTACGGGAAATAAATGGACAGGCCCCTAGTCGGCACGACGATTACAGGAATTTCTGTCATAAGGAAACATCATATTACCCGTACTCAATTCGCCCTCTAGAGCAAACCGTTTTTCAAGATGCAAATGAATTGTACAGGGTGTGCTGGATCCTCTACCAACATGCCGTCTTCGACTGAATAACTCATGGGCCTTCACGAGCGAACTAGTGTAGCGTTAGGTGACTCTGTAATGCGTCAGTTGGCTTCTCTCCGTTTCTGCATAGTGGGATGTGGGGCCACAGGTGCTAACTTCGCGGAGATGCTGGTCCGGACAGGTGCGACCCATTTGACGCTTGTAGATGGCACCAGAGTTGAAGACTCTAACCTCAACCGTGTGTTCAGTTTCGTCAATGCGGACTGTGGAGAGCCCAAGGTACGCGTACTAAAACGCTACCTGGAGAGCATCCGCCCAGGTTTAGAAGTGAACGTATTTCAGGACAGTTTCCGGAGGCGTGAACATATCACTCGTCCCGAGGGACAATTAGTCAGAGACGCCGTTCACGATGCGGATGTCGTGTTTATTGGGACCGACACGAACACGTCTAGGCTGGCTATCGAAGAACTGCATAGGGACAAAGGCCGTGGCATGCTTCTGTCTTGTGGCGTGCTCGTGGATCGGGAAGCCGATATTTTCGAGTTCGAGTGCACATGGTCGCCTGTAACTCCACCGGATAAAGCGGCCGACGAAGGATATGGACCAGAGAACGCGTCTTTCGCGTCCCTTGTTCATGAAGCCACGTCGGTCGCGTTTACTATGTTGTTGAGCCACTTGACGTGTGCCGACAGCAACTTTAGATGGTATCGTCGAAGATACGACGCTTGTTTGCGGCCGATAGCAGCCGAGGTGGCCTGAACATCCAATAGCAGTACACTAGCGTACTGTGACTCATGCCAGCATCTCGGCCTATGATCTTGCCGTTGATGATAGCAATGAAATGCCATGGCACGAGCGCGATACACCTGGCCGGGCACCTCTCTAACAACGTGCCGATGGTCTCGGACGCGCTTGAGTAGCGGACATCTATCTCCAAGTACTTCACAACGATCTGAAACTCCTTGTTCGTGACGCCAGCGTATGGCCACCCATCCGTGCAGTGTTGGAACGCCTCGATGATCCGAGCCTCTGGAATCCACGGTACAACCTGATACAGACTGGTGGGCGCGCAGTCGTGAGGGCCCATTCCTAGCTTGTTCGGGCCAATAAGGTGACGACCGCCGCCCAGCCTAACCCATATCTTGTCAGCTATGCGACAGATAGCACGCATCGCAGCTTCTCTTGGTCACAGCAAGACGAAAGAAAGAAACTAGTCCTACCATGCACGACCTCGCTACCGCGAATTCGCTGCTGATCGGGCGGATCGATGAGCCCGATCCGCAGACCTATGGGCTCGATCGCGAACTCCGGGCGAGCGAGCGCCAGGACGAAGGAGACGGTGCGACTGATGATGTTCCCCGTAATCCGCCCGACCACGGCCACGAGGCGCTTCTGGCCAAAAGCGCCTCGGCTGAGCCCTCCCCACGGCGCCAAGCCTGACGATCCTATCGAATAACGACGCACGGCGGTACTCCATCGTCCGCTTTCTGTTCTTGCGGTCTTGGCAGCGGATCCGTCACCCCGGGACGCCTCTCGATCTCGGAGCTTTCGGCCAATCCAAGCCGAAAGGGTCCTCCGGTGGTACTTGCTGTCACGCACTGCTGCGGGGTGCTCGTTCTCGAAGTCATCCAAATAGCTCTGCACCTTATAGAACGAGTTCATTCCGTCTTTACCAGTGCTCTCGTTCCAGGAAGAGCGCATGTCTGGAGGACGGCCAGCCCGCCAAGACGCTCCCGCACACCGCCTGAGACAGGCGGTGGCAAATCGTAGGTGGGTCCGCCCCGCGTGCCGTGACACTGGCCCGTGCGAGGCGTGGACACGGGTCAGATTCAAGTGGCGTGAGCACCGCGAAATTCCTGCCTTTCGACTCGACTTTCCGGCTATATTGGCACTGTGAAACTAGATATGGCGCGACGGCAAGAACGGCAGATCGTGCAGTCCTTGTTGAACTTACAGAGTGTCGTGCCGTGATTCGCGCCTCAAGTACTCCGCCTTGGGGTCATCTCTCTCGATCCTTGGCGAACGCCGAACCGGACCGTATGGCTACCGATTGCCCCGCCGAAAACGACAGAGTATTCATCGCCGGGCGGCCGACGCACACGTCAGCTGCGCCCTTACCCAGGAGATCTACCATGGAGCGAATCGAGCGTCGAGCGTTTGTCCGCAAAGCTGCGGCCGGCGTGGTCGGTGCCGGCGCACTGTCCAGCTGCGAAGGAGATGGTGCCTCGAACACCACCGTGCAAGCTGGGACCGTAGTGAGCGGCCCACGGGTGGAATGGCGCTTGGCGTCGAGCTTCGTCCCGTCGCTCGACATCATTCACGGTGCACCTCTTCGAGTCGCAGAGCGCATCGCGACGCTGACGGAGGGCCACTTCACGATGCGGGTGTTCGCGTCCGGAGAGCTCGTGCCCGGCCTTCAGGTGATGGACGCCGTTCAGGCCGGCACGGCGCAGGCCGGCTACACCGCCGGTTACTACTACATTGGCAAGCACCCAGCCCTGGCGTTCGACACAGCTGTCCCTTTTGGCTTCACTCCTCGCCAACAGAACGCTTGGCTCTACCACGGCGGTGGACTCGAGCTCATGCGCGACGTTCACGCCGAGTTCGACATCATAAACTTCCCATGCGGCAACACCGGCCTGCAGATGGGAGGCTGGTTCCGTAACCCGGTGGGTTCGGTCGCGGATTTGCGCGGTCTGCGAATGCGGATTCCCGGTATCGGGGGCGAGGTCATGACACGGTTGGGCGCGTCGGTTCAAGTACTCGCGGGTGGCGACATCTACCCGGCGCTCGAGCGGGGAGCGATCGACGCAACAGAGTGGGTAGGTCCGTACGACGACCTGAAGCTGGGTTTCCATCAAGTTGCCGGAAACTACTACATGCCCGGCTGGTGGGAGCCTGGTCCAACACTCTCCCTACATGTGAACCGCGAGGCGTACGACGCGCTCCCGCCGGCGTACCAGGAAATGCTCGCGGAAGTTTGCCGTGAGGTGAACTACGACACGCTCGCGCGCTACGATGCCGCTAACCCGAGTGCTCTTCAGACTCTAGTGGAAGAGCATGGTGTCGCGGTCAAAGAGTTCCCGCGCGACCTGATGGAGGCGGCTTGGCGTGAGAGCGAGGCGTACCTCGAAGACCGGGCCGTCGAGAGTCCCGAATTCCGCAGGGTCTACGACTCGTTCAAGTCCTTCCGCGGAACGGCGTATCCGTACTTCGCCGGTAACGAGCAGGTGTATGCGGCGTTCGCGTTTCCCAGAGTCGGCGCGAGTCGGACAGCTGGCTAATGCGGCGTCGGTGTCTCCACCGCCCGCCAGCAGTACCAGGCTGTCGCACTCCGCCAAGGCCGATAGCCGAGCCCGATTAACTCCATCTCGCGGGGGCTAGGTGCCTCACGCCAACCAAAGATGCGTGCCGCACCGTTACGTACGCCGAGGTCGCCCACCGGCCATACGTCCGGCCTGCGCAGATGGAAGATCAAGAGCATCTCGGCTGTCCAGCGCCCGATGCCCCGCACCTGCACGAGTCGGTCAACGATCTCTCTATCGGACAAGTCCCCGAGGTCACCCAGAACGAGGCTGCCATTTGCTACGCGCTCGGCAAGTTCCCTGACGCTCGCACGCTTGCTGCCCGACAGCCCGGCGGCGCGGAGGCCCTCCTCTGATGCCTTCCGCACGCCTATCGGCGTCACCGCACCTCCGAGTGCCGCAACAACCCGGTTGTGGATGGTCTTGGCGGCCTTGCCAGCGACTTGTTGGTAGGTGATGGCGCGGACGAGGAACGCAAACGTGTCGGGCGCCTTGTGTTGGAGACGCACTGGACCAACACGTTTCACTAGCGACCCGAACGCGGGATCGACTAACAGACGCTCGTAGCCCTTCGCCCATAGGCTGTCCGTAGCAGCGCGGGAGCGGTGCTCGGCAGGGCTGTGGGAGTGTGTCGCGTCTCCAGCGCTCCGCTCCGCCCTGTCGCGTCCTACGTCCCTAGGGGTCACGGCGCGCCCGGCACGGGTCCGACGTTCGGCGTGACGAAGAGGATGAACGCTCCGAGCATGAGCACCTGCACGACGATGAACGGGATGACGCCCCGGTACAGCGTCTCAGTCGCGATCTCCTTCGGCATGACGCCCCGGAGGTAGAAGAGCGAGAACCCGAACGGTGGCGTAAGGAACGAGATCTGGAGATTGATCCCGAGGATGATGCCGAGCCAGGCCAAGCTGATCCCGAGCTGCTCCGCAGGCAGGATGATCAACGGTACGATGATGAACGCGATTTCGAAAAAGTCGATGAAGAAGCCGAGTAGGAACACGGTCACATTCACGACGATCAGGAACCCGAGCGGACCCCCCGGCAGATTGCTGAGCACGCCAGCGATCCACAGGTCACCCGAGAGGCCCCGAAAGACGAGCGCAAACGCTGTCGTCCCGATCAGGAGGAACACGACCATAACGGTGATCCGGCTCGTCTCCTCCATCGCGGCCCGTAGCATTTCCAGGTTGAAATGACGGCCGGTCGCCGCCAGAGCCATCGCCCCGACAGCGCCCAGAGCGCCTGCCTCGGTGGGCGTTGCGACACCTGCGAAGATGCTCCCCAGCACGACCAGGATCAGCACAAGCGGCGGCATCAGCGACAGCGCGACGCGTCGCATCAGGTCTGCGCCTCCGCGGGCACGCGCCTCAGGGGGTAGCGCCGGTGCCGCTAGCGGTCGCGTGAGCGCCGCCACCATCACCCACGCCGCATAGCTCGCGGTAAGTACCACGCCAGGGATCACCGCGTTGCGGAAAAGCGTGCCGACCGACACGCCGAGCTGGTCGCCGAGTACGATCAGCACGATGCTGGGTGGTATGATCTGTCCGAGTGTTCCAGACGCGGCGATCGTACCGAGCGCAAGTCTTTCGTCGTATCCGTACCGGAGCATCACGGGTAACGATATCAGGCCCATTGCTGTAACCGACGCACCCACTACGCCGGTCGCGGCCGCAAGCAGCGCACCCACGAAGATCACGCCCAGCGCAAGCCCACCGCGCGCGCGTCCGAACAAGACTCCGATCGTTTCGAGCAGCTGCTCAGCAAGCTTGGACTTCTCGAGTACTACCCCCATGAAGATGAAGAACGGCACCGCGAGCAGCGTGTAGTTTGACATTGTCCCGAACGCACGTTCGGTCATCGCACGCATTAGGATCGGATCCAAGTCACCGACAAGCGTGCCGAGCGCCATGAACATGAGCGCGGTCCCGCCGAGCGCGAACGCAACCGGGTATCCCGTGAAGATGAAGAACAGGGCACCGCCAAACATGAGCGGACCCCAGACGTCCTGATTCAAGGAAAGTTCCCGGCCGACCGCGCGCGGGAGGACGCGACGCTTGCCGGGCTCACGCGACTCATCTCGGGCCGCCGTCCTTTCGAAGCAAGTCCACCCTTCGCACAGCCAGCGCGAGCCCCTGTAGCAGCAAGAGAACAAACGAGACCAGGAGAAGGGCCTTGATCGGCCAGCGCGGCAAACCACCAGGATCGGGTGAAACCTCTCTTACCGCGAAAGAACGTGCTACGGCGGGCCAGGATACCCACAGCATCATCGCGCAGAATGGGATCAGAAACAGCACGCTGCCGAGCAAGTCGATCCACGCTTGTGCACGCTCGCCTAGTCGTCCGTAGAGAACGTCTACGCGCACGTGGACATTGTGGCGGAGTCCCCATGCGGCGCCCAGCAGGAATACCACAGAAAACAGGTACCACTGGAGTTCGTTGAGTGCGTTGCTACTTAGACTCACGCCGACGTAGCGGGTGGCCCAACGCGCGACCGCGTTGTAGGCCCCGAATAGGACCATGAGCAGCGTTAGCCAAGCTATCGCTGACCCCATCTTGTCGTTGACTCGGTCGATTGCGTCCGCGGCGCGGCGCAGCAGGCTCACGAGGTCCGCTCCGGACTCGGCATCGTCGGCTGGGCTGCGGCCCCCGGGCGCGCGTGGGCGTCGCGCCCTGCGTCGTACCCTTGCCGGTCGGTATCCTTTACCACACGAGGTAACCACCGTCCACGGGTATCACGGTACCGGTGATGTGGCGTGCTGCTTCAGAGCATAGGAACAGCACGACGCCAGCGACGTCCTGTGGATCGCCAAGACGACCCAGGACGCTACGCTCGCGAGCACGGTCCAGCAGCTCGGCAGGCACGCGCGCCGTGAGTCGCCCGGTACGGATGTAGCCTGGAGCCACAGCGTTCACGTTTATGTTCTGCGGGCCGAGCTCGACCGCAGCGCTCTTGGTCAACCCAATGAGCCCTGCCTTCGAAGCGATATAGTTCGCCAATCCGAAGTCCCCCCGCAGACCATGGACGGAGGAGATGTTCACGATCTTCCCCCACTCCTGCGTGCGCATATGACCCGATACTGAACGAATGAAGTGAAATGCTCCGTCAAGGTTAGTCCTCAGAACCGTCTCCCACTCGAAGTCCTCCATGCGCCAGAGTACGCTGTCACGACCGATGCCCGCGTTGTTAATCAGAATGTGCACACCCGCTAGCTGCTCGATCGTCTCAGCCACGAACGCATGGACGTCCGCCGAGTCACGCACATCACACGCCCGGCAAAACGTGCGTACCTCAAGCTCGCGCAGTTCTCCGAGCACACGTTGCGCGTCGCTCCGTGCCGACGGGCCGTCGTCCAGGAAATTGAACGCGACGTGTACGCCGCTACAGCCGAGCGCAAGCGCAACCGCCCGTCCGATCCCGGTCGAACCACCTGTCACGATCGCGACCCGGCCGCAAAGCTCGGGGGCAGTCAGGAGAGGTTGGGGTTGGGTCTTCGGGACAGCAGTCTCGATCAACTGCTCGACCACGTCCTGAACTTCTTTCGGCTCCGACGTCAAGATGTCTCGGGTCGGCGAAGGCTTCTCGGCACGCACTCCCGCCGGGCGAGACCGACGATCTCCAGGCATACCGAGATGGTAGGTGCGGTGCGCAGGAGCGCGCAACGCGGGCTGCCTTCGCGGCCGACCCAGGTATTCGACGTTCCGTCAGCCGAACTCCAACCCCACTCTCTAGAGCGAGCTACCGGTCGACGTCCGCCGTGAACGAGTCCGTGTGGTGCTTGATTGTCTGGCCCTCCACCACCATGAATACCACGTCCTCCGCGATATTGGTCAAGAAATCGGCGATCCGTTCGAGATTGTGCGAGATGAATAGCAGCTCCAGCGCAGGCGTGATCCGGCGGGGTCTTCCATCATGTGGGTCAGCAGGATGCGGTACAGAGAGCGATGCAGGTTATCGACCCTGTCGTCCCGCAGGCACACGGCGCGTGCGCTAGGTGGGTTCCGCGCCACGAAAGCCGCCAGGGCGTCACGGAGCATACCGCGCGCGGTGCCGGCCATCTCGCGTATCTCCGGGATTCCCGGAACGTGGGTGCCCCGGCAAGGCGGCGCCCGGCTTTGGCGATGTTAACCGCGTGGTCCCCGGCCCGCTCGAGATCGTTGGCAATCTTGAGCGTTGCCACGACTTGCCAGAGATCGCGCGCCATCGGGGTCACGACGCTCCAGCGCGTCAACCGCAACTCGGACGAGCTCTTCCACCAGTCCAGCCGAAGCGCTATCCGAACCTCCCGGTCACGTAAGCCTCGGTACGTTCCTCTGTCGGGTTGGTGAAGATGGTATCGGTCGATCCGTACTCTATGAGTTCGCCCATATACAGGAACGCCGTGTAGTCCGAAATGCGTGCCGCCTGTTGCATGTTGTGTGTCACGATCACAATGGTGTAGCGTTGCTTCAGTTCCCAGATGAGGTCCTCGATCTTCTGCGTAGCGACGGGATCCAGTGCCGATGCAGGCTCGTCCATCAGCACGACCTCGGGCTTCACGGCAAGAGTGCGCGCGATGCAAAGCCGTTGCTGCTGGCCTCCCGAGAGAGTGTAGGCGGAGTCGCCGAGTCGGTCACTCACCTCTTCCCAGAGCGCCGCTGCCCGGAGCGAATCCTCCACCAAAGCATCCATGTCTCCGTGATATCCCTGGACGCGTGGACCGAATGCCGTGTTGTCGTATACGGACTTGGGGAAAGGGTTCGGCTTTTGAAAAACCATCCCGATCCGGCGGCGAACTTCGACGGGATCAATCTCCCGGTCGTAGAGATTCTGCCCATGGAATAGCACCTCGCCCTCGATGCGCGCATCCAGCACGAGGTCGTTCATGCGGTTGAAGCAACGGAGCAGGGTGCTCTTGCCGCAACCCGAGGGGCCGATCAGGGCCACCACCTTATGAGTTGGAACGACGAGACTGACGTTCTTGACTGCCTGGTTCGCAGCGTAGAAGACGGACAGATTGTGGGCTTCGAGGGCTGGCGCGCTACCTCTGGTGTCGATGTTGTGTGTGGTGGCCAAGGAGCTAGACGCGCTGTTGATGACGATTGCGAAGCAGGATCGCAGCTGCGTTCATGAGTAACAACACCGCCAGCAGTACGATGATGGCGCCAGCCGCCAACTGGCGGAACTCCTCCTGGGGCCGTGAGACCCAGTTGAATATCTGCAGTGGCAGCACGGTGAACTGATCGAGCGGTCCCCGGGGGGTGAAAGCGACGAATGAGAGCGCGCCGATCATGATCAAGGGCGCGGTCTCACCCACCGCGCGCGACAGTGCGAGGATGGTCCCGGTCAGGATGCCCGGGAGAGCCATTGGCAAGACCTGCATGCGCAATGCCTGCCAGCGCGTCGCGCCGAGCCCGTACGCAGCCTGGCGGATCGAATCGGGAACGGCCCGGATAGCTTCCTGCGAAGCCAGGATGATTACTGGAAGGATCAGGAGCGATAGCGTGAGCGCCCCAGCCAGCACGCTTCGTCCCAGAGCCAACATGCGCACGAACAGGGCGAGCCCTAGGAGACCATAGACGATGGATGGGACGCCCGCCAAGTTGGCGATGTTGGTCTGGATCGCACGGGTAATCCAGCTCTTGGGCGCGTACTCCTCGAGATAGATCGCGGCGCCCACCCCGAGCGGGAACGAGATGGCCGCAGTGAGCGCGAGCATCCACAGGCTCCCCGCCAGCGCCCCCTTGATACCAGCGCGCTCAGGTATGCGGGAGGCGAAGCTGGTCAGGAAGGCGATGTCGAGCTCCCCGAGACCCTCCGCGAACACCTCCGTCAGCAGAACCGCGAGCGCCACCACACCCACCACGGCCGACAATGCGCAGAGCAGGTGAAAACCCAGACCGGCAATGCGGCGGCGGCGCACTCGCCAGGGTGAATCGGAAGTGGCGAACGGCGCCGTCGGGCTCGGTGGACGCCTGGGCCGCCGGTCCCTGGCGGCGGGGGGGCGGTCATTGCCGGGACGGCGTTCCTCTCCCTCTGTTGAGGCGGCGTCCGCGCGCTGTCCTTGAAAACGCTTCACTGATACACCTCGCGGTACCGGCGTAGTACCCATTGGGAGAGCACGTTCATCCCGAGTGTAATCAAGAAGAGCGTGAAGGCGACGGCGAACAGGGTCTGGTAGACGATCGTTCCCTGAGGCGTGTCACCTAGGCTCACCTGGACGATATACGCGGTCATGGTCTGGATCGATTCGAACGGACTGAGAGTGAGCTGAGCCAGGTTCCCGGCTGCGATGGACACGGCCATGGTCTCGCCAATGGCGCGGCTGATGCCCAGGATGAACGACGCGGTGATTCCGGACAGGGCTGCCGGCACCACAACCTTCAGCGACACCTCGAGCCTGGTGGCGCCCAGACCAAACGCACCCTCTCGAAGAGAATTTGGGACGCTACGCAGGGCGTCTTCCGACAGCGAGGCGATGGTCGGGATAATCATGATCCCTACCACGATCGCGGCGGATGCAGCGTTGAATATGTCGGTCTGCGGAAAGATCGTGCGCAGCGTCGGCGTAACGAACGTCAGGGCGAAGTAGCCGTAGACGACCGTCGGGATCCCGGCCAGCACCTCGAGCGTCGGCTTGAGGATGGCACGCGTACGGGCGCGCGCGTATTCGCTCATGTAGATCGCGGTCAGCAGCCCCGTCGGGATCGCAACGAAGGCCGCGCCGGCTGCGATCAAGATCGATCCGGCGGCCAGCGGCAGTACTCCGAAGTTCTTCTCCAGGAACTGCGGGGTCCACTCGGTGCCGGTCAGATATTCGAAGGGCGAGACCTGAGTGAAGAACGTTATCGTCTCGCCAAGGAGCACGAATATTATCCCGGCCGTCACGAGCGTAGAAAGGGCAGCGCACGCGAACAGTATCCACCCGATCGCCGCTTCCCCGAGATCGCGCGTGCGGCTGTGCCGCAGGCGCGCTGGCATTAGGCCCGACGAGTCCGGGTCCAAGCCTGACAAGGCGCCGTCCTCAGGGGTCACTGGCCGGAACCAGTCGAGATCGCTTGCAAGTTCTGCTCGTACTGTTCCCGTGCGAGCGCCAAATGGCCGGTGGACGGGACTAGGACATCCGCGTACTCCATGTAGAAACGAACGAACTCAGCGACCGCAGGGCGTGCCAAGGCACCACGCGCGACATAGACGGAGAGCCGCCGCGATAGTGGCGCGTAGGCGGACGGCTAACGGCCAACATCCCGGCAGGAGATCACGTAAGTC
>JAPPGF010000027.1 GCA_028875075.1 Gemmatimonadota bacterium
AACCCCCCGGGCGGAGGGGGGGACGTTGCTTCATCCCCCGCCATATTCACCCGCAAGTCTTCTCCCATCAGGCCCCCACCCACACCCGTGTAGTACTAACGCGGGGCGGCGCGGCTACGCCGCGAGACGAGCTGACGTGAGCGCGTCGTGTCGCCTAGCGCGAGACGGACTCGGGCTGCCCAGTAGGAGGCTTCCTGCCAGCGCCGGCCGTTCGGAAAGCTCACCAGGTAGGCCTCGTACTGCTCGGCTGCACGCATGTACCGGCCACGAAGTAGGTGGATCTGCCCGACGCGCATTGAGGCTAGTCCAGCTCGGTCCTGCGACGGCGCGGTCTCGATCAGCCGAAGGTACGCCGCAACCGCGATGTCCAACTCGTTCCTGTCGTGCCGCGCGTCGCCCCGGAAGAAGAGCACGTCCGCTGCTTCAGGGGTTGTCGGGTAGCGCTCGACCAGCCACCGTTGCAGCGTAGCCACGTCACCCATCCGGCCCTGACGCTCGCGCAACCGAGCCCACCGCTCGAGCGCCCCTGCACCGATCTGGGGACGAGGCGAAGTGGATAGAGCGCGGAACTCCTCAACTGCTTCGGTCTCGCGCCCACGCGTCGTGGCGAGGCGCATAGCGCGGGCTAGCCGAACGGTCTCGCCGACACGGTCGGGACCACCGCGTAGCTCCATATGGAGATCGTAGGCGCGAACTGCGGGCCCGTAGTCGTTGGTTCGATCAAGCGCACGGGCAGCGACAAGCGCCTGTTCCGCGTCGGCCCCGCCTACGGACAGCAGTCCCGCAGCGGCCCGCGACGCCGCCGGTGTGTTCGGTCCCTCAAGTAGCGCCGTACCGTATGCGGAGCGCGCAGTCGAAGAAGCGCCTCTTACCCGCGCGATGTCCCCGACCACGGTCCAAGCCTTGGCTCGGCGGTTCCCCGTAACTCTCGCGGCCGCGTCTCGGTAGGCGCGCTCAGACCCCGCGCTGTCTCCCGCCGCCAGAAGCGCTTTTGGCAGCAATTCCCATGCGTTGAGGCGCGCGACCGAATCCGAGATCAGCCCTAACAGGGCACGTACGTCAGCGACCCTGCCCGAATCTGCCGGGCCCACCGCCGCCGCCAGTGACCCCCAGCTTGCCACCACCGGCCTAGAGATTCCCTCGAGCGCGGCCCGCGCCTCGACACCCCGGCCCGTGTTGGCGAGTGCGCGCGCATGGCGGACAAGGATGCCAGGGAGGACCGGATTGACGGCACCGTGCGGGGTTCGGACATACCGATTGTAGGCGTCGGCGGCCGCGTTCCACTCACGGCGCTCCTCGTGGGCACGCCCAAGTAGCAGCAACCCCGAACCGCCGCCGACGTCGTCGATCCACGCCTGGCCGGCGAGACGCTCTACGACTCCCGCCCAGTTCCGCCATCCCGCATCCGCACGCGCCAACAACAACACGTCTTGTGGAGCCAGCGTCGTGCCGGATCGCTCCACAGCGCGAAGCAGACGGCTGGCGTGCCAGGCCCGTCCGGCATCCGCCTCGCCACGGGCCGAATCGATCTGCGGATCCGCGTCGAAACTGCCGGCTGCGGCGGCGATCTGTGCACCGGTGCCTCTAAGACCAGGCCCTGCGCCGTCGCGGCGGCTCATGTCCCAACCGACCGTGCCCATCGTGAGCACAGCCAGAGAGACCGGCACAATGCGCCGCCAACTCACACGATCACCGTATTGGTGGCGACTCATGATCCATGGCACTCCATGAGGATAATGTCACCAAGATGCATGCCGTCGGCCATACAGATGACTCTCTAGCCAGCGCACCCTACAACCCGGAGACACACCCCCGTCAGGATTTCGTTTCGCCGTTTGCTACTCCCAGTCGCGGAGTGGAGCACCGTTACGCGGGCACACCGGTCTCCTTGCCGCAGGCAGCAAACTGCGAAAGGCCCTTCCTCTCCAGGAGTGGGACGATTCGTGCGCAGTCGCCGTCCCTGGCCGGGTGCGGACAACGTGGATGAAACGGGCACCCCGAGGGCGGCGACACCGGACTCGGCACTTCTCCGGTCAGCACGATCCGGCCTGCCCGCGACGCTGCAGGATAGGGCCGCGGGACTGCTGAGAGCAGCGCGCGTGTGTACGGATGTCGAGGGCCTTGGTAGAGCTCCGCCACCGGCGCGCATTCAACGATGCGCCCCAGATACATGACGGCCACACGGTCGCTGACATGCTGTACGAGAGCTAGGTCGTGGGCGATGACCAAGTATGTGAGTCCCAGCTCAGCCTGTAGGTCCTCGAGTAGGTTCACTACCTGGGCCCGCACCGAAACGTCGAGCGCCGATACAGGCTCGTCGAGCACGATCAGTTCGGGTTCCACCGCCAGCGCACGCGCGATACCCAGTCGCTGGCGCTGTCCTCCGCTGAATTCATGGGGGAACCGGTCCACGTGCTCGGGACGAAGCCCTACACGCTCCAGCAACTCGCCAATCCGGACGCACCGCCCGGTGCGGTCGCCCCCGAGGCGATGCACGCGGAGCACCTCGTCCAACATGCCACCAACCGTCATGCGCGGATTGAGCGAGCCGAACGGGTCCTGAAATACGATCTGAGCTCGCCGACGAAAAGCGCGCAACGCGTCCCGGCCCATGGCCCTCACGTCTTGCCCCCTGAACCGGATCGTTCCCGCCGTCGGCTCAATTAAACGCAGCACGGTGCGGCCGGTCGTCGTCTTGCCGCAGCCGGATTCTCCGACCAAGCCCAAGGTCTCACCAGGACGAAGCCAAAAACTCACTCCGTCCACCGCGCGTACCGACGTCTTGTGACCGCCTCGCCCTCTGCCCAGCGGAAAACGCTTCTCGAGCCCCCGTACTTCGAGAAGCAGCTCCTCTGAGGACGGAAAAGAGTCCTCAAGAAGCGCGGCTCCGGTTGGCTGGAATGGCGTCACCTCAAAGACTCGACCCCATCGCGGCGCCGGCCTGGCTCGTCCACCAGCCAACAGCGCACGGCCCGCTCCGCGCCGCGTCCGGGCACAAGTTCCAAAGCCGGGGGCATCACTGCCTGGCAGCGCTCCCAGGCGTGGGCGCAGCGCTGGGCGAAACGACAGCCGGATGGGCACTCAGTCGGGGCTGGAACAACGCCGGGAATTGGTCTCAGTCGCTCGTCCGTCCGTCCCACCCGTGGAATGGATTCGAGCAGTCCCTCCGTGTATGGATGCGTCGGTGACGCGAACACCTCCCGTACCGAGCCTGTCTCGGCGACCTGGCCCGCGTACATTACGACGACCCGATCGGCCACCTCGGCGACGACCCCGAGGTCGTGTGTGATGAGCAACACAGCCATGCCGCGCCGTTCGCGCAGCTCGGCCAGCAGTTCAAGTATCTGCGCCTGGATCGTGACGTCGAGTGCCGTAGTGGGCTCGTCTGCCACGAGCAGCGCCGGCTCGCACGCCAGCGCCATCGCAATCATGACCCGTTGCCGCATACCGCCCGAAAGCTGGTGAGGGTACTCACCGAAACGCCGTGCCGGCTCGGGAATATGTACTTCGCGAAGCAGTTCGATTACTCGCTCGCGCGCCTGTCGGGCACCTATCCGTTGGTGCAGGCGGAGAGGCTCGGCGAGCTGTCCACCCACCGTAAAGACCGGGTTCAGCGAGGTCATCGGCTCCTGAAAGATCATCGAAATCTCGTTGCCCCGGAGCCTCCGCATGCGTTCTTCCGAAGCACCCACCAGCTCCTCCCCGCGGAGCCGGACGGAGCTGCCTGTCCCGATCCGTCCCGGCGGGTCAGGCACCAAACCGAGGATCGAGAGCGCAGTCACTGTCTTCCCACACCCGCTCTCGCCGACCAGCGCGAGTGTCTCCCCCTCCGCCACAGAGAATGAGATCCCGTCCACGGCCCGGGCCATGCCCTGATCGGTCTCGAAGCAGGTAGACAGGTCGGTGACTTGCAGAAGGGGCGTCTTCATGGCCCAGCGTACACGCCATAGCAGATACTGGGCACGGAAGGCGAGCGCGACGACTGAGACGTGGCCTGTGGCTCGTTACGTTTCCACGTTGCCCCCGTGTGTCTGCTCGCGCGGGGCCTGACAAGACCATGCGCCGATTTCACGGGCTCACCTGCGGAGCCTCGGGTCCAGAGCGTCCCTCAGTCCGTCTCCGACGAGGTTGAAGCACAGGACCGTGACGACGATCGCCAGCCCTGGGAACGTGGACAGCCACCATGCCTGGAGCATGACGTTGCGGCCATCTGCAACCATCGTGCCCCACGATGCCATAGGAGGCTGTACGCCCAGTCCCAGGAACGAGAGGCCTGCCTCCAGTACGATCGTGTTTCCGATGCCGAGCGTGGCTGCGACGGTCACAGGACCAAGCACGTTTGGAATCAAGTGGGCGATGATGATCCGCCACCGGGAGAAGCCGAGTGCCTGAGCTGCCTGAACGTACTCCCGCTCGCGCAGCGAGAGCACCTCTCCACGAACGAGCCGGGCGGTTCCCGTCCACTGCGTAAGCCCTAGCACGGCCACGATTAGGAAGATCGATGGCTCGAAGAGCGCGATGATGGTGATCAACAACACGAGCTGAGGGAACGATATGACCATGTCGACGAAGCGCATGACGATTGTGTCCACCCAGCCCCCGAGGGAGCCGGCAACCGCACCGAGCAGCGTGCCGACCGTGACGCTGATTCCGACCGCGACGAATCCGATCAGGAGCGAGACCCGGGCACCGTAGAGCACGCGTGACAACACGTCCCGCGCGAAATGGTCGGTACCGAGCAGATGAGTCTCGCTAGGTGGCGCGAGCAACTCGGTGAGCAAGTCGCCGAGCAGCGCGGGGTCGGCCGGAGCGAGGAAGGGTGTGAGCAGTGCGATCAGATAGAGCCCGAGGATACCGATTGCTCCCAAGACCGCCAGCCGATTGCGTGCGAAAGCGCGCCCGGCGAGCGCCCACTGGCTGACTCCGAGCCAGCGGAAGGGCGGCTTCGCCACGTCCCGCCAGGACCAGACCCAGACGGTGGCGAGCCCGCCCACCAGCGTTGCGAGGGCCACACGGTCCTCTAGAGACCCGGAGAGCGCGCCCGCTACCCGCTCGCGACGCAACACCGCCACACCCATCAGACCAATCCACACGAGCAGCGCTGCCACGCCTGCACCCGATCGGCCTGCCAAAATCTGCGGAGCTCCGGGAAGTATAGCCGACAGCGGTCGTCCGCCGTGGCTCCGTGGCCTATCCGAAACCGCCGACTCATTCATAGCGGATGCGTGGATCGACCACGGCGTAGAGCATGTCGGCAATCAGGTTCCCAAGCACAACCATAGCCCCAAAGATCAGGCTTGTACCCATCACAAGCGGGTAGTCACGGGTTCCTATCGCGTCGACAATTGTCTTCCCCATGCCTGGCCAGCCGAACACTGTCTCGATGAAGACGGTACCGCTGAACAGCACGGGCAGGTACAGTCCGAGCAGTGTAATCACAGGTATCAGCGCGTTTCGGAGCGCGTGCTTGAACACCACCCGGCTCTCCGGCAGACCCTTGGCGCGCGCGGTCCGCACGTAATCCTGGCGGATCACTTCGAGCATGCTACCTCGCGTGTAGCGCGCAATACCCGCCGCAAGTACGAGAGCCAAAGAGGTGACCGGAAGTGTCATGTAGCGGATGCGGTCCGCGATTCGCTCGAACGGACCGAGGGTCGCGTATTCAATGCTGCGGGTTCCCGACGGAGGAAAGTAGATCGGCCATTCCCAAACATTTCTCGCGAAAAGCGCGAACACGAGAATCAGCATGAGTGCGAGCCAGAACGAGGGCATCGAGTAGAAGAACAGCGCCAACACACTGAGGGCTTGGTCGGTGATCGAGTACTGTCGCAACGACTGCACTATGCCAATCAAGACGCCCGCAGCGAACGCTACGAGAAGAGCTGCCGCCGAGAGCAACAGTGTGTTAGGGAGGATCTGCCCGATCACCTCAAGCACGGGACGGCCGTGTGAATACGAATAGCCCAGGTCACCTGTCAGCAGGGCGCCGAGCCATCTCACATAACGGACGGGCAGCGGCTGGTCTAGACCGAAGTTGGCGCGCACCTGAGCGATCACCTCCGGCCGCATTCCGGGGCTCACCAGCACCTGCGTAGGGTCTCCCGGAGCCAGGCTGATGACGAAGAACACGATCGTGGCGATCCCGAGAACAAGCGGGATCGCGGCCGCGGTACGGCGGGCTAGGTAACGGTGCATCGAACGACCGAAACGCGAAATCGTCGGCTTGGCGGGTCAGGACCCGCTGCCCCGACGCTCCTCCGCGGGGATCCACCAGTCTTTGATGTTGATCCACTCGCCGCGGGCGTCCATCTGGACACCGCGTAGGCGCTTGTTGACTCCATCCAATCGGTCGTCGAAATAGATGTACGTATAAGGCTGCTGCTCAAGGATCACTTGCTGATATTCGTGCCAGAACCGCGCGGCGTCCTCCCGGTCGATAACCAGTTGAAGCGTGTCGAGCAGCTGGTCGATGCGAGGATCGTTGGTACCTGTCATCGCGTAGGGCTCGCCAGCTTTATCGGAGTGAAAGAGCGCGGTTTCGTCGAGCCTACCGATGCCCGTGTTCCAACCGAAGATGGCCGCGTCGAAGTCACGCTCCTGCGACGTCATCTGTGCGATCATCGTCCCGAACTCAAGGACCTGAGGTCGAACACGCACGCCGACCTCGGCCAGCTGGGCCTGCATGATCTCGGCGATATCGGCGCGACGCTGATTCCCCTGGTTGTACTTGAGCGTGAATTCGAAGGGCTCGCCATCGGCGTTTTCGCGCAGGCCGTCACGGTCCCGATCGAGCCAGCCGGCTTCTTCGAGGAGCCGGCGCGCAACGACAGGGGCGTAGGCAAGCTCGTCCGCCAGGCTCGGATCGTAGGCGAAGTGCAATGGGTTCACCCCAGTGTTTGCCAAGGATCCGTAGCCGCGTAGCTGCGCTTCCACAATCTTCCGACGATCAACCGCGATCGACATTGCGCGCCGTACACGTGCGTCAGCGAACCAAGGCCTGCGTGAATTCCACGCCACTAACGTGTAGGCAGGCCAAGTATAGTGCAGGAGCGTGAGCCGTGGCGACGCCTCGATTTGCGGCGCTTGGTCGGCGCGCGGGTTGATGTAGACGTCGATGTTTTCGGTGAGGAGATCCGTCAGTAGGGTCGTCTGCTCGGGGATGACCCGGTATACGTAACGGTCCAGGTGCGGCCGACCGCCGAGAACGTTCGGAAACACCGGGTTCGCTTTGAACATCCAACTCTCCTGTGGCCGGTGCTCGACGAACACGAACGGACCGTTCCCGACCGGACACTGTGTTCCGTAGGGATGCTGCTGCAGCTGCGTTACAGGTACATCCTCCAGAAGGTGATGGGGCATGATTACAACGCTCGGCCACGGGTCCATGTACTCGGCATGAGGCCGAGCCAAACGGATCCGGACCGTGAGGGAATCGATCACCTCCACGCCTTCCGGACCACGCACGTAGTGGTCGAACATGCTGAGATTCGGATACGCCGTGGCCGTGTCGGTGATGGTGCGGTAGGTGAAGGCCACGTCCTCGGCGTCGACCTTGAAGCCGTCGTGCCAGAAGACGTCGGGCCGGACATGGAACGTGATCGTAGACGGGTCTTCGAGGTCATCCACCTCCCAGGACTCGGCCAGGTACGGCTGCATTGCAAGCGTAGAGTCGTACTGGAGCAGCGTCATGAGATTGACAAACTGCTGGTGATCGTTCGTCTCGTAGTTCGACGTGACGAAGTGGTTCATCCCGTTCGTGAGTTCACCGATCGCCCCCACGACCGCGGTCCCCCCGTAGCGCGTTGAGTCAGGAGCGGACCATTCCGACTCCGCCCGCCCGATGAAGGCGTCGACGCGCGCCAGTGCTTCTTCGCAAAACCTTCCGAAGTCCGCAGTGGCGACGCCACCCCCGCCGCCGTAGTCGCCGCCGCACGCGGCAAAGAGCGTCGACACTGCGAGCGTGAGGCCCGCCGCCCCTGTATTCATGGTGTCGTCCTCCTGAGTTCGCAGGCGTCAGCACCGCCAAGTCCAAGCATCCGATCGGTACCGCAGCTCAAGCTCTCGCTCGATCGCCTGACTGGGCGCCCCCCGCACTGCCGTGGCCTTGAACACCCCGAGCAATGCTACTTCGAGCTCGTGCTTGGCGAGTGGCCGGTCGAGGAGCTCCGAGAGCGTTGCAGGGGCCACACCGCCTGCGGTGGCACCGAGACGCTGCAGCAATGCCTGATCGTTCCCCAGCAGGATGGAGCCGTGCTGGAGGATGACGCGACGGATCTTGACCTGTGCGCTACCCACCAGCTTTCGGCCCCGTGCAACCACTTCGCCCGGCGCCGAGCCCCGGAAGCAGGGCCCGGCCTCGGGCAGCCGAGCCCGTCCCGCCCGAGACGCAATCTCTACGGGCACTCCCAACGAAGCCAGGGCACTGGCTAGCATCTCGTTGATCCAACGATACGCGGCGCGCGGACCCAGGACCGATGCCGGGAGTGCGATGGAGTACGTAAGCTCGCGCCAGTGAAGCACCGCCCGCCCGCCGCTCGGTCGGCGAACCACGGCCACGCCCAGCCGCCGCAACAGATCGGGATCGTAGCGGCCGAGCGCCGGCTCGTTGCGGCCAAGGGAGAGCGTGGGCACATCCCAGCGGTAAAGGCGCAGTGCCGCGCCACCCGCCTGCAGCTCAAGCGCCGACGCGTGGTCGCGAGCCATGTTCTTTGCCCCCGAACACGCCGACTCCACCCGTGCGGTCCACCTAAGGCCCAGCGGTCCCGGCTCGCGCGTCCGGACCGCAACAGGCACGAGTGACGTACTCTCGTCTGCCGTCATCACCCTTCCCGCGACGCTATCTCCTCTTCGTGGGCGTACGCCTCAATCGGCGGGCACGCGCAGACGAGATTGCGGTCGCCATAGGCGTTGTCGATCCGGCCAACAACTGGCCAGAACTTGTGCGCCCGTGTCCACGGGGCTGGGAAGGCGGCCTGTTCGCGCCCGTACTTGTGGTCCCAGTAGTCGGCCGTGACGGCTTCCGCGGTATGTGGCGCATGTTTGAGTGGATTATCCTGGCGGTCGAGTAGCCCGCACTCGACCTGCCGGATTTCCGCCCGGATCGAGATCAGCGCGTCGCAGAAACGGTCCAGCTCTGCCTTGGGCTCGCTCTCGGTGGGCTCGATCATGAGCGTGCCAGCAACCGGAAACGATACGGTTGGCGCGTGGAATCCGTAGTCCATCAGGCGTTTGGCAACGTCTTCCTCCGTGATCCCTGTCGTGCGCCGGAGCGGTCGCAAATCCAGAATGAATTCGTGCGCGACGCGACCACCCGGGCCACGGTACAGAATGTTGAAGTGGCCTTCCAACCGTTGCGCCATGTAGTTCGCGCTAAGCAGTGCGACCTCTGTTGCGCGACGCACCCCCGTGCGCCCGAGAAGCGCGACGTACGCCCACGATATGAGCAAGATGCTGGCGCTGCCCCACGGGGCTGCGGCGACCGGCCCGATCGCACTCGGGCCGCCTACACGGGCCAGCGGATGCCCCGGCAGGTAGGGGGCTAGCGCTTGGCTCACACATATCGGTCCCATGCCTGGCCCTCCCCCTCCATGCGGAATGGCAAATGTCTTGTGCAGGTTAATGTGGATGACGTCCGCACCGTACTCGCCCGGCCTGCAGAGCCCTACCTGCGCGTTGAGGTTGGCACCGTCCATGTAGACTAGGCCACCGTTCTTGTGCACGATCTCGCACACAGTTCGGATGTGTCCTTCGAAAGCACCGTGCGTAGACGGGTACGTGACCATGACTGCGCCGAGCCGGTCACGGTGCTCACTGGCGCGGGCTTGTAGATCGGCCAAGTCGATCGAACCGTTCGCGTCCACACTCACCACCACGACACGCATGCCCGCCATCGTCGCGCTCGCCGGGTTGGTTCCGTGCGCGGATGACGGGACCAAGCACACATCCCGGTGCACTTCCCCACGGTCCTCGTGGAAAGCCCGGACGACAAGCAGCCCCGCGTACTCGCCCTGCGCGCCCGAGTTGGGCTGGAGCGAGACCGCAGGCAGTCCGCTAATCTCGGCCAGCCAGCCTTCAAGCTCTTGGATGATTACCCCATAGCCGCCTGCCTGCTGGATGGGCACGAACGGATGCAGATGAGCCCAGCCGGGCCAAGTGATCGCATCCATCTCAGCCGTCGCGTTCAGTTTCATCGTACACGAGCCGAGCGGGATCATGCTCGTGTTGAGAGAAAGGTCCCTGGATTCGAGCCGATGTAGATAGCGAAGCATCTCGGTCTCTGAGTGATATGTTCCGAAGACCGGATGTTCGAGATACGCGCTAGTACGGGCGAGCCCCGAGGGCAGCGGCGGGACCTCGAAGCTAGCCTTCAGCACCCGAGAGTTCGGTTTCTCTACGCCGAACGCGGCCAATACGTCGTCCAGGTCCTCGGGATCGACGGTTTCGTCAAGCGCGATTCCCAATGTACCGTCGCCGTAGTCGCGCAAGTTGATGCGGCGCTCACGAGCTGCGCTCAACACCGTGACCGCGCGACGGCCAACCGGGCGCACGCGCAGCGTGTCGAAGAATTGCTCGTGCAGAATCTCGTGTCCGGCGCAGCGAAGACCGTGGGCAAGCGTTGACGCGAGCGCACGAGCGCGATTCGCGATGTGTCTGAGTCCCTTCGGTCCGTGGTAGACAGCGTACATGGCGGCCATTACCGCCAAGAGCACCTGAGCGGTGCAGATGTTTGATGTGGCCTTCTCCCGGCGGATGTGCTGCTCGCGGGTCTGCAACGCCATACGCACCGCTTGCTTGCCATGGGCGTCCACCGACACACCTACGATCCGCCCCGGCATTCGCCGCTGAAACTCCTCCTTGGCTGCGAGGAACGCAGCGTGCGGCCCACCGTAACCCATCGGAACCCCGAAACGCTGCGCGCTTCCCACAGCTATGTCTGCACTCCACTCACCCGGAGGCGTGAGCACGGTCAGCGCTAGCAAGTCCGTTGCTACCGCCACCTTGGCGCCGGCAGCTCGCGCGCGTTGGGTCAGGCCGCCGTAGTCGCGGACAGCGCCGTCCGTGGCCGGATACTGCAGCAGACACGCGAACGCGTCATCGAGATCGAAGTCGTCGGGATCCTCCACGACCATTCGGATACCCTGACGTGAGGCGCGTGTCCTTACCACCTCAATTGTCTGGGGATGGCAATCGGAGGCGACCAGAAACGTGTCGTGCCCTTCTCCCGCGTGGCCACGCAGCAGGGTCATCGCTTCCGCCGCAGCGGTGGCCTCGTCCAACAGCGACGCGTTTGCGATGTCAAGCCCTGTCAGATCGATCACCATGGTCTGGAAGTTCAGCAATGCCTCGAGCCGGCCTTGCGATATCTCGGCCTGATAGGGCGTGTACTGCGTGTACCAACCGGGATTCTCAAGCACGTTCCGCCGTATGACACCCGGCACGATCGTGCCGTGGTAGCCCATACCGATATAGGAGCGGAAAACCTGATTGCGGGCCGCGAGTAAGCGCAGTCGGTCGTGAAGCTCGCGCTCGCTCAGTCCGTCCGGCAGACGGAGCTCGCCGCGGAAGCGAACGGACGACGGAACCGTAGCCTCGACAAGTCCAGAGAGCGAGTCGAATCCAAGCACCTCAAGCATGGCCCGGACATCCTCATCATCCGGACCGATGTGCCGCTCGTGGAACCTGCGGTCGGGATCGATCGACAGCACCATGCTGTTCGGGGTCAGCCCTCGCCGATGTGAGCAGCGTAGCCCGCTCCGTCCAGCAGGCCTGAGAGAGCGCCCTCATCCGCGACCCGGACGCGGATCATCCACCCGTCACCGTAAGGATCAGAGTTGACAAGGGACGGATCGTCTACTAGCGCAGCGTTGACCTCGACCACATCACCTCGTACGGGACAGTACAAGTCGCTTACGGCCTTTACGGCCTCGATCGTACCGAAGGGCTCCATCGGTTCCAGGGTCGTGCCCGCCTCAGGCAGTTCCACGAACACCACGTCGCCGAGTTCCCCCTGGGCGAAGTCGGTGATCCCGAGCTGATAGATCGCCTCCTCGGAGGTCTTTTTCAGGTACTCGTGCTCCTTCGTATACGTAAGGTCTACGGGGATCTCCGACATTCGCCTCGTCCGGTGAGGGCCTCGGCTCGGGTGCCTCCGTGGGCGCTCGAAACGGGACCGGCCTTCGCGACCACCTCCACAGTGAGCGCGAAAGATAGAGGAAGCAGCGTGCATGAGCACGTGGCGCAGCCAGTCCCTAGATTGCGTCCCATCCGCTGTCCGCGATCCCTCATCCAGGCACCGGGCCAGCAAGTATGGGCAACGTGCTCACCGACACCCATCCGGCCCTCACGACGCTGAGGATCAGCAGGCGGATCTGCCGGCGAGGCAGGCAACGGCTACGAGATCGCCATCGAGACTCACAACGAAGGACGGTCGGCATCGGTTGCCAGGTTGGCTCGGGCTGGCGCGGGGCACGCACGATAGCACAGGTGGAGGCGGCGCGCTTGATGGTTTACAATGCTGCGCGACTGGGAGATGCTGGAGAGCCGTTCGTCGTTGCGGCGGCGCTGGCCAATTGTTCCGGCCCGAGGTGGCGCCGCATGTCTCCTCGGTCTGTGTCGATCTATTTGGTGGCTACGGCTTCACCCGGGAGCAGTCGGTGGCGAAGTTGTATTGTGACACCGGTATCGGGACGATCTACGAGGGGACGTCCAACATGCTGCAGAAGTAGGCTATCGCCATCGCCCTCATGAGAGGATGACGTGAAACAAGAACATTCTCGACATCCCGTTTCGTACGCACTTGTGATCGGTGGCCTGGGTGTCGGCGAGCTGCTGTTCATCGTACTCGCTCTCCTGTTCTTTTTTGGCGCCAAGCGCATTCCGGAGATCGCCAAGGGCATCGGCGGCGGGATCAAGACCTTCAAGGCTGAGCTCAAAGAACAGGACGAGGAGGATCCGGACACCCGGTTGCTGCCGGAGGACCGCGACACGCCGGGTGGCTGACGGAGCACACCCGCAACACGGCTCGGGTCCCGCTCCGCGCACCCCCCACCCGGGTCTTCCTCAACCGTCAGCGCCAGACGAGCAGGCGCTAGCCAATGTGGTGGTGGTGCTCGACGAGCCACAGAACACGGTCAATGTGGCTGCAGTCATCCGCGCCATGATGAACATGGGGCTCACCAGGCTAAGGCTTGTGCGCCCGCTCGATTTCGACCCCCATCGCGTCGAAGGCATCGCCCACCGTAGCACCCACCTGGTGGGTGCCACGGAACTCTACGACAGCTTGACGGGCGCGGTTGCCGACGCTGTATTCGTGGCAGGAACATCCGCTCGCCCCCGGAGCGCCAACCGGAATTACGCTCGCCCTCGCGCTGTCGCCAATAGCTTGGTAGAGCGGGCCAGGCGAGGAACCGTATGCCTGTTGTTCGGCCGAGAGGACCGCGGCCTCACCAACGCGGCGCTTGATCTGTGTAACGTGATCATTACGATCCCAACAGCGCCGGATCACCGGAGTCTCAACCTCGCTCAGGCTTGCTTGCTCATATCTTACGAACTCTTTCTAGCGGCCGGCGGGGGTAAGCGCACGTTGCCACGCGGTCGACGGGCGACTGATCCCGCGACGCGTGAGGAGCTCGAGAGCATGTACAGCGCACTTGAGAATGGGCTCGCCAGAATCCACTTCTTCAAGGGCGCTCGACAGCCTGCCTCGGTTCTGCGGACCTTGCGAACTGCGCTCGAGCGGGCGGAGCTGGACGGACGCGAGGCGCGGCTTGTGCGGGCGATCGCGTTCGAGATCGGCCACTATCCGGACCGCAGCCGCGAAGGCGAGGACCGAAAGCCGTGAAGTGGTTGGCAGAGCATGGGACGGCAGCACGGTGGAGGCGCACAACGATGGGCTCAGCGAACTGTGTGTCCGTGCCCGTGCCGACTGAGGGCGGACCGAACAGGACGCCCGCCTGTGTTCACCGGCTAGAAGTCGGGATCCAAGTGGAACTGGCGCTCGTGCGCACAACATCAAGGTGACCAACAGGACAATCCCATTGGACCCGGAACCCATGACGCCCGCGGACGATACGGTCTGGGCCGATAACGTGCACTTGTACCTGAACAAGGGTCAGCACAATCGATGAACTCAGCCCGGAATCAGGCCCGCGCAACGGACCGGGAAGTGGCCGAGCTGCTCGAGGTGGCCTCGGAATGGGGGTGTGAGGCTGGACAGTTCACGCTACGTCACTTCGGGCATCGCGTCGATTTCGATGACAAGCCGGACGGCACGCCTGTCACGGCAGCGGACCGGGGCGCTGAAGAGCTCCTGCGCGAGCGTATCGTCACACGGTTTCCCGACCACGGCGTGTTGGGCGAGGAGCACGGCGAGACGAACCCGCGGGCGCGTGTTCGCTGGGTGATCGACCCTATCGATGGCACGCGCGCCTTCGCGCGAGGCGTCCCGATCTTTGGTGTCCTAATTGGGATTGAGATCGAGGGCGAAGCTGTGGTGGGAGTCGCTTATTTCCCGGCCCTTGGCGAACTGGTCGCTGCCGGCCGGAGGCTCGGATGCTTCTGGAATGGTCGGCCTTCTCGGGTCTCGGACACAGAGCGCATCGAAGATTCGCTGTTGCTCACTACCGATGTGAGACAAATCCTCGCGCGCACGGAAGGAGCGGGTTACCGCCGACTCCAGCAGCGTGCCCTCTTCACGCGCACTTGGGGAGACTGCTACGGCCACTGCCTAGTCGCGACAGGGCGGGCCGAGGTAATGGTTGACCCTGTGATGGCCGCGTGGGACGCCGGGCCCTTCCCGGTGATCTTGACCGAGGCTGGAGGACGGTTCACTTCGCTCGCGGGCGAGGCCACCATGCACGGGGAATCGGGTGTTTCGACCAACGGCCGGCTGCACGACGAAGTACTGAGGACGCTGGCCGTGGCTTAGGCAAAATGTTGAGCCTAGGTGGATCCCACCGCGGAAGCTCTAGTTCAGTGCGTGCAGTGCGAAAAAGTAGAGATCGGCCGCTACGACCGTCTCTGGAGCGAATCCCACCGCCGGTGGCGCTCGTAACCGCTAGACACACGAATGCGGAAGCAAAACGTCGGGCAGACTACCTCGCAAGGCGCCATTCTATTCGCTGCCTGCGTAGCGACAGCTAGCCTTGGACTGCCCCGCCCGAACTGACGCTATGAGCCCGCTCGGACTCCGTCATCTCAAGTTGCACCGGTGGCTGCCAAACCTGAATGGCCGGGAAGGTTGAGAGGAACCATCGGACACTTCCGATCATCAGCCCCGCGAACAGGCAAGTGATCAGCAGATGCCAGATCGGGAACACCGGGTCCCCCTCCCGGTGGAGTGATGGCGCGACCAGCATCCAGCGCTCAAGCCACAGTCCCGTGAGGATCACGCCACAGAACAGCGAGAGGATACGTGGATTCAGTTTTGGCCGCTTACCCAGTAGTCCCGCGAACGGAACGACGAAGCAGAGCAGGATCGTGAGGGCAGAGAGTCCACCCCACGGGGCACCCGCGCGCCGGATCATCCAAGCCTGCTCCCACGGCAGCTTTCCATACCAGATCACCAAGTACTGCGACCAGAATAGGTAGGTCCAGAAGACGCAGAAACCGAATGCCAACTTGCCCAGGTCGTGACGTTGCTGGAGCCCGATTGAAGTCCGGAAGTCGGGATGGAGAGGAATGAGCAGGCAAGCCACTATTGCCGTGACTGCGATCCCCCCCCAGAACGCGCCCATGAAGAACCAGCCGCCGAAGAGTGTGCTGTACCAGTGCGGTTCGAGCGTCATCGCCCAGTCGATTACGAACATACTCATGATCACTCCGTAGAGGATCACGAATACGGGGCAAATCATCTGCAAACGGTGCCAACTCCGTACTTCCTCTGCTTCCTGGCCGAGCCAGCCAGCCGAAAGACGGTCGAGCCAAGAAGCTCTATCAGGGCCGTCGTCTGCGGCCGCGCGCGCCAAGTCCAGGTCGGGTCGCAACAACAGGTGCACGATATAGAACGAAAGGCCGAAAAGTACCGCTGCCCCAACCACATTGCGCGTGATCAGAAACGGGATGTTGAGGTATGCCTGCTTCGCCTGGAGGATCGGGTCGGTCGCCATTTCCTCGATCCAGTGGAAGTACCCCTCCCTCAGACCGAGCATCGGCAGCAGCGTCAGGAAAGCGAACGGCAGGTAGGCCGAAAAAGCCAAGCTGAGCCGCTTGACCGACCAGTTCCAGCGCGCCTTGGTGATCGTGGTTACAACTACCAGAAGAACTGCTCCCATGGCCACACTGGTGAAGAAGAGCCAGTTGGCCACCCAGCTGATCCAAGCCACATGAGCGTCAGTCACGAGCGCTCCCGTGAACCCCACGAGCCCCACGGCCACGAGCACACCCACGATCATGTCCCCGCGTTTCGAGCGCTCCAGGTAGCGAATCGGGATGTCAGAAGGAATGTGGATGCGCGACATGTCTCAGTCCCTTCAGTCCGCAGGAACTCCGGCGTCGGCTGCACCACCCACCACAGCCGGACCCTGGAGCTGCCGGACGTAGTTCACCACGTGCCAGCGGTCGTAGTGAGCAATCTGATGGCCATACCCGGGCATGATGCCACGGCCTACCGTGATCATCCCGTAGATGTAGCCGTCGGTGCGGAGCAGGGCCCCTCCGGTGGCTAGCGGAAACGCCACCATCGCCGGGAGTTTCTCTAGGATAGCAGCCTCTGCCGGCATTCCTTCGGGACCGTGACAAATCGCGCACATGCGGTCGTAGACCACTTGGCCGCGCTCCAGCGATTCCGTGTTCCGGGGTACGGGGTTCTCGAGCTCGTTGATCGGACCCACGCCCGCCAGCGCTTGCGCCATACTAATCGGTGACAGCTCCGGAATGTCCTCCGGGGTGCCCTCCGGCTGGCCCACGTTCACGTCCCCCGGCGCAGCGGGGTGGTTCCCGGAAGAAAATGAGACTGCCCCTTCAGGTGGTGCCACGGGGTTCTCGTACGGATCGAATGATGCCTGATCCTGCATGCTCCGACCGAAGATCGCTTGGACAGCGTTGTCCATCGGTATACACCCCGCGATCTGGAGCAAGCAGACGAGGACCGCGATCAGCGTGTGGCCACGAGTGCGCCTCACGGGCTCACCGAATGTCCGTTCACGAGGCATGCGTGCCCTCCGCGTCCTCCGTCAGAGCCGCAGGCTGATGTCGCTCAAGAATACGGCGTACCTCGGTCAATTTGGCACCGGTCGCGGGCACGTACAGTCCGTAGCGCCCGGAAACGAACTCAGGGTCGTAGACGATGATCGGTTTGACGTGGGGCAGCCGGCTTAGGATGAAGAGCCCAATCAGGGTGGAGAGTGCGCCGAACAAGATCGCCAGCTCGAACGCGATTACTACTGATGTGGGAATCGATACAATCGGTTTACCGCCGGTGACAAGCGGCCAGTCCATCGCCGACCACGTCGTGAACGCGAATCCGGTGGCTGCCCCGGTCAGGCCACCCACAAGCGTCCACACTCGCACCGGGCTGGAGCCGTGGCCGAGTGCCTCCTCGACGTGGTGATCCGGATACGGCATGTAGGCACGCAAATCCTTGAAGCCCGCTTTTCTGAGTTCCCGGATGGCGTCCACGGTCGAATCGAGGTACTCGAACGACGCCAGTAATCCGCCTCGTTCCTGGTTAGCCATCGTGGGTTCGCCTTCGCATAGGCGCCGGTAGGACTTCCTTGAGTTCGGCAATCGCGACCGGAGGAAGTAGCCGAGTGAACAACAAGAACCAGAAACCGAACCACGCGAAACTTCCGAGCAGAATGCTCATCTCCACGATCGACGGGCGATAGACACCCCAGGCGAACGGCACATACTCCTTGTGCTGGGAGACCACGATGATGACGTAGCGCTCGAACCACATCCCGATGTTTATGAAGATCGAAATCACGAACAGCGCCGGAATTGAGTGTCGCACTCGCTTGAACCAGAGCGTCAGAGGCACAATGCCGTTACAGACCAACATGACCCATGCAGCCCACCAGTAGCTTCCGAACAGCCGCTCCCAGAACGCAGTTCGCTCGATTTCCTCGCCCGAGTACCACGCCATGAAGAACTCGGTCAAGTACGCGTACAGGACAATCAAGCCGGTCAGCATGACCAGCTTGGCCATGGCATCGTAGTGCTTGGTTGTGAGGTACGCTTCGAGACCGAACACCTTCCGAAGCGGAATGGTTAGCGTGATCACCATGGCCATGCCCGAGAAGATCGCGCCCGCCACGAAGTACGGAGCGAAGATCGTTGCGTGCCAACCAGGCACGATTGCCATTGCGAAGTCCCACGACACGACCGAATGCACTGACAACACCAGTGGCGTGGCCAGCGCGGCCAAGTAAATGTACGCCTTGCCGAAGTGGTGCCACTCACGATCCGTACCACGCCATCCCAAGCTTGTGATCTGGTAAAATTTCTTGCGCAGGCCACTAGCCCGCTCACGTGCCGCGGCGAGATCGGGGATCGTCCCGAGGTAAAAGAAGGTCGCGGAAACCGTGAAGTAGGTCGTTACCGCAAATACGTCCCACACAAGCGGCGAGCGGAAATTCGGCCAGAGGAAGCGACTATTAGGGTACGGAAATAGCCAGTACGCCAGCCAAGCTCGGCCCACATGGATCAGCGGGAACAGCCCCGCGGTCATGACCGCGAACACGGTCATGGCTTCGGCAGCCCGGTAGATCGACTGTCGCCATGGCGCACGGAACAGGAAGAGAATCGCGGAAACCAGCGTACCAGAGTGGGCGATCCCGACCCAAAAGACGAACGTCGTGATGTAGACGCCCCAGCCCACCGGCTTCGTGATCCCCGCGACCCCCATGCCGCGATACAACTGCCAGCCCCAGGAACCGAACATCAGGGCCACACCACTAGCCGCGAGCGCGAACAGCGCCCACCAGCCGAACCCAGGGCGCCCGAGGATCGCCAGGACATCACGATTGACGTCACTGTGCGCGGTGATGTCCGGGTGGGGCACGGCTCCCCGTGGCTCTTTGACCTCCACGGCGGTTGCCATCAATGGCCCGCCGCCACCGGATGGAACGTTACTTTCTTGAGGTACGACACAGCCGGCTGTGTGTTGATGAACTCGTCCAATACGCGATACGTGCGTTCGTTTGCGACGACCTGCGCCACACGGGATTTAGGGTCGCGGATATTGCCGAACACGATCGCTTCCGCCGAACACGTCTGTTGGCAGGCGGGCACAACTTCGCCGTCCGCCACCGGGCGGCCACCCTCCAGCGCGGCTCGGTTCTCAACCTCGCGGATGCGCTGAACGCAGAAGCTGCACTTCTCCATGACGCCGTCCTCACGAATCGTGACGTCAGGGTTGTACTGCCAGTTCATCGGCTCGGGCACATCGGTATACGTGTACCAGTTGAAAACGCGCACTTTGTAGGGACAATTGTTGGCGCAATAGCGCGTGCCGACGCAGCGGTTGTAGACCTGGGCGTTGATCCCGTCTGGAGTATGATAGGACGCAAAAACCGGGCAGACGGGCTCGCAGGGAGCATTCCCGCAATGCTGGCACAGCATCGGGAGCAGCCGCACGTCAAGCGGACCAGCGTGCGTGGCATCGATGATCTCGTAGTAGCGCTCGAGACGGATCCAGGCCATTGAGCGCCCCATTGCAACCATTTCTTCTCCGACCCAGGGCACGTTGTTCTCGGCTTGGCACGCCACCACGCACGCACTGCAGCCCGTGCATTTCTCCATGTCGATTGCCATGGCCCAGCGAGGCATCTCGTGCGCGCCTGCGTACTCGCCGTACTGGGAGCCCGGTAGTGGGTAGGCCTCAGGACCGCCGTCCGTCGGCACCGGCACGAAGCCGCCTCCGAGATTGAGTTCCTGAAGCTCTTCATGTTCGGCCGCCGTGTGTTCCTCTTTCCCGGGGTCATCTGCTTCAGGGGAAGCCGACTCAGACACGACCGATAAGGCGGCAAGCTCCACTGCGGACGCGATGGGGCGGCCGCGTTGATCGTCCGCACCCTCGATTGTGGCCATGCGCTGCCAAACGCCAGTGGGTTCGACCGTCACCTTTGTGGCCATGTAGACGAGCGCACCCGACGGCTGTTCCACCGCGGCAGGTAGAAGTGTCATCGGGTTCACGCCGTTGCCATCGGCAAATCGCCCCATCGCGGTGTGCCCGCCTCCCATCGAGATCGCCACCGCTCCCGGCCGGATCCCGGGGTAGCGCAACAACGGCGCCTGAAGCGAACCGTGCGGAGAGGCCACTCTCACCACGTCGCCATTCCGCGCGCCGATCCGGTCCGCATCGTCTGGGTGCATCTCGACCCAGGCGTGCCATGCGATTTTGGCGACGGGGTCGGGTAGCTCCGCAAGCCAGGGCCGGTTTGCGAAGCGACCGTCGTAGAGGCGGGCCGACGGGTAAACGATCAGCGTATAATCGCCGTTCTCACCGTCCAGCTCGGGCGGGTCAAAGCTGAGCGCGCTCTCCGGCGCCCGGAGGGCAGGGGTGGCCGAAACTTGGTCCGTGGTCGTCCGCAGTACCCCACTCTTCAGGACACCTCGCCACCAAGCGTCGCCAGTCCCACCGGCGGCCTGCTCGGCCGGGACGGACATCCTCAGCTCGTCCCACGCGCTACGAAGGTAGTCGTGGAACGTCGCTGCGCCGATGTCCCGACCGAGCCGGGCCGAAAGCGACAGCACAATGTCACCCGTCTGTTTACCGTCGAACATCGGCACCGGTCGCATTACCGGCTGTTGGACGGCGTAGATGCTGGGACGAGGATTGGAATCGCCCCACGACTCCAGGTAATGGAGATCAGGGAGGATCAGATCGGCCAGCTCGGCGGTCTCGTCCGGTGCGGACGCGAATGAGACCCTGAACGCTGCCTGCTGGAACGCTTCACGGAATCCCGATGCCGCGGGGAGTGTGTAAGCGGGATTCGAACCATGGACCATGACGACGTGCTCACCCGCCCCCGACCCTTGCATCGCCTGCTGCAGCTCTGTGTACGGCCGTGCACGCTGTCCTGCCCAGCCGTCCAATTGCAACGTCTGACCAACGTTCCCAGCGACAGCGTTGAGCACGAGCACCGCTAGGTTCGCAGCTGTGGCGTTACGGTGATGGCCCGCCACACCCGGACCGATGGCGAGGCTCGGACCCTCGGAGACGAAGCGCTCCGCAAGCCGGCGGATCACTTCGGGAGCGAGCCCCGAAAGGCGTGCCGCCTCCTCCGGCGTATATGCCTCCAAGATCTCCTCATAGGGGCCAGCCCCTCCCCCACCCGACTCCGCGACCACGCTAGCCATGGCGAGAGCCACCGCCGATTCCGCGCCGGGTGCAATAGGAAGCCACTCGTCCGCGTTGAGTCCCGTGAGGGAGAGACGGGGCGTTACAGCCACGAACTGACCCTTGGTGCCCGCCCCGGTCACAGCGGTGGCACGGGCGAAGCCGCGGCCATACTCCACGGGAGACAACCATGTGTCTAGGAAGTCCGCGCCGAACGACACGATCAACTGAGCGTCGCTGAACTGGTAGTGCGGCAGCACATCCTGTCCGAACACGATGCGAGCCGCTTCCCGCAACGGTGCCTCCGAGAGCGCCTCGTATTCGATCCGGCGGCCACCCAGGCCGGCCAAGAACCTGTCGAATAGACCCGACAGCGTGGGCCCAGTGTGGCCGGTGATCAGCAAGACGTTGCTGCCCGCTGCCTCTAGGCGCTGAGCAAACAACGTCTCGGCCTCGTCCCACGTCACGGCCTGCAGCACACCACCCTCACGGAGCATCGGGCCAGCGTAGCGGTCAGGGTTGTAGAGGCCTTGAAGGGAGCTCTGACCACGCTGGCAAAGGGCGCCCTGCGAGATAGGGTGCCCTCGATTGCCCTCCAGCTTGACGGCGCGCCCTTCGCGAGTACGTGCCCACACCCCGCAACCCGCGGCGCACTCGCCGCACACCGTCGTGTACCACGTCGCGACGCCCGGCGTGATGTCTTCCGGTGGGACCACGTAGGGAAGAAGCTTCTCCACTTCTCCCGTGTTGCAGGCGGTGAGCGTGGCCCCGGCCCCAGAGACCCCTGCCACCTTCAAGAAATCACGTCGCTTGATAACCCCACTCATGGTCCGATGCCCTCAATAGTGACAGACCGTGCAGTCACGCGACGCACCCAGCTCAACATGGCACGATACGCACCACCCCATGTTATCGCCTCGCCACGCCGGGTCGCGTTGCTCGATCGCCCCCATGGTCTCGACCGGTCCGTGGCACTGCTGGCACGTTAGACCGGCATTGATATGACGCATGTGTGGAAAGTGCGCGTGGTCTGAGATCTTGTATATGCGCACCCACGGGATGACCTCGCCGCGCTCCGCGAAATCGAGCACCTCCTGCACGGCACCGGGGTTCTCCGTGCCCGGGATCAACCGATGGCAACCCACACAGGTCGCCACGGGAGGCATTCCAGCGTCCACTGACCGCTCGGCGGAGAAATGACAGTACATACAGTCCATTCCGTACGTACCTGCGTGGATGTCGTGGCGGAACGGGATCGGCTGGACAGCCTGCGTCTGGACCGCAGGCTGCGCCCCGGGCGTCGCGCCCGTGTCTGTGTCCTGAGTCTGAACGAAGGCCAGACCCATGGCAGAACCGCCCGCAATCAGGGCGGCAAACAACCATTGTCTGCTTGTCATGCCGATATAGAACAGGGTTCGATCAGGCGCCGCGCGTACACTCTCCGTGCGCGCTCGCCGGGAGACTCAGGAAGAAAGCGGAGCGAAGGTAGAGACCGCTTTGGGACGTGTCAACGGATTTTTTCTGACGCTCTGGTGAACGCGAGCGTGATCGTTCCGTTGCCCTCCGGACCCTCTCTCTACGACGGATTTCGGGAACCGCCCGGACTTCTCCAGACGTCGCGTGACCTCTGGCGGGACTGGTGCGGACGCCGGGAAATCCCCTTCGGGCGGACCCTGGAGACGGTGTTCAAGACCGCCTCGCTGACTCGCGAAGGCTGCTTCCGGCTTGAGTATCTCACCCGCTGGGTCATCCGTCGGGTCGTGCGTCCTTCGCCGAATACAACCGGATCCATACCACGTGCCCCGGAAGTCCTTATGTGGGCAAGCGCAACTGGCGGAGAAGTACGTATACTGTCGCCTCCTCCGTCAACCCGAGCTGCGCTCCCGCACCAGTCCAGACAGAGGTGTAAGACGTTGGGCGCCAAGCCGGTCGAGTGCCTCACGACGCGTAGCCATGCAGAGCAGCTGAGGATCCGCTACAACTTCGTGTCTGCTACGGGGGTTATCTATTGGACAAACACGAACGACCCGGTGACCTATGGTGCATCGCCGCGTTCGCAGCCCACTAGGTACCGCGTGAGGACGCCGTGACTGCAACTCTCCCACCTAAGCCGGGTCCGCCCTCGCGCGGACAGTATGTCGCGAATGTGAGCCATCTGGGCCGCTTCTGGGACGTCTTTCTCGAGTTCGACGACGACCCGAAGCGTCCCGACATCTGCCGTGGCGTCCTCTGCTTCTGTCCGTCCGACCGCAACGAGGGAGAACAACCCAGGCGGACGACTGCCATCATCGTAGAGTCGTCGTACGAAGACGCACTACACAAGGCGCGCAGCTTCGAGCAGCACCAGCTCGTCGGGTTCTTGCGCTCGGTGCTGCCGGACTGAGACGGTTACGGGTTTCCCAAGAGGTGCAGGTGCGTCACACAAGCGCCTCATATCGACGGAACCCGAAAATCCCCGAACCTGCTTTGCCGCAAACGCGGGAAATCCCTACATTCCTTGAACTTGAACCTTCGGCTCGGGGGTCTAATGGCCATTTACCGCACACTCTACTACGGCGACGTCGTGGTGGGGGTCGGTGGCCGGATCACGATTCCGCAGGAGATGCGTGAGGACTTGGGGATGGACGAGGGGGACACGCTCACAATCCGAGTAGAGGAAACTCACCAAGGAGCGCGTCAGATGGTGCTCTGGCGCGCGGAGCAACAACCGGAGGAGTAGAAGGCCCCGCACGGGGGCGGCCAGCTCCCGGCATGGTTCGTCGTCCAGACGGCGACGGGAAACCAACCTGCCAGCGCTGGGAGCATTTGCTCCGCCACGCGCTGCATAAGGCTTAGCCGGACTAGAGCCCCATAGCAACTACAAAGAGGTACTAGGGCGGTCCTTCGAGGTCCACCCAACGCAGTAAAGGCGCGAGCGGCCCCTGGCCGTCGTGGTGCCACCAGGGAGGTGGGAACGGGACTTCGGAAAGTGCACAGATGCGTACCGCCCCGATCTCACCGAGCCCGGCAGCCAAGAGTTCGCGGTGAATAGGCTGCAACCCCGCCAAGCCAACCGTCTGGAGGTGTGCGCCCAGTGGCGCCAGATGGGTGCACGCTTCCCACGCCTCGCGCACCGGGTGCACGCGCACACTCCGGGCAACGCACGGCTCTGGGACGGCTGCGGGCTCAAGTACGACCGTCCACGCGGTCCCCGGTGCGCTAAAGACTTCTACGGCCTCGCCTGCTGCGGCGCGCAGCTCCGCTGTGCTCCGAAGCTGCTGTAGCCAAGCACCCTCCGCTGGAGTCACTTTCGCCGCCGGAAGAACGCTCTCCAGAACGTCGAGAGCCGCCGCCAAGGCAGCGGCAAAACCCTGAGGGCTCACTGCCCCTCCCTCCTCCACAAAGAAAGCGTGCGGCGATACGCACCCGCGCTGATCGAACATGGCGACCGCCCGAGCGCAGGTTTCGGCAACGTCTTCGAGCCCGCCAGCAGCGAAGGCTTCACGACCGAGCACGGCCGCGCTTATTCGGTGATGGTAAAGCACAAGACGCGTAGCCGCCCGAACGCGAGTCCGCACTGCGCGAATGGTTTCGTCGCCGCCGTACACGACCACGGCATCTGCCTCGTCCAAGGCGGCCTGTTCCGCTGCGGAAGTGCCGCCTTCCCAGTACACCACCGCAGCCATCGCAGCGAGCTCTGGCGCCACCTCGGCAAGTGCACGAGTGAACAGTACTGGAAGCACGACATCGGCACGGCCTGGCTTCACCAGAGCGGATGATCCGATGAGCAGGGCGCGGACGAGAGACGTTGCGGACACACCGGGCACGGTGCTAGCGCCCAGGTGGAGTGAGAGCGAGGGAGCGTACGATCGGACCCGCAGACCGCCGGGCACCCCTGGAGAGTTCACAAAGCGGTCGAGCGCGGCAGGATCATGCAGCTCGGCCGCGAGCATTGCGAGTAGCCGCTGTTCAGTCCAGTCGCGCGCCATTCCGTCGATCACGGCGCGTGCCATCCCAGCCGAGAGGCCTGCCGTCGGTGGCAGGCGCTCCTCGGCCTCGCGACGGAGTGGATCGTCGCGGTCAAGAAAGCGTGCGCCCGCCCGACCAATCAGGGCGGCACGACAGCGTGCCGTATGATCCGCGACCACAATCCCACGTGCCGCCCGAAGCGTGCGTGCGAGCCCGCGGCACGCTTCGGCATCCAAGCACGGCCAGCGTAGGCCGTCAGCCGTCAAAGTGGTAAGCCCCGGGGGCAGTGTGTTGGCCGGCACCGCCCAAGCGTCGAACGCGCTCACGGGCCACGCAGGCCCGAGGTCCGCGACCCTCGTAGCAGCTCTTCCACCGTAAGCGAGCAACCGCGCGGCTCGGCTCCCGCGATCCGGCCGAGCACCTTGAATCCTCTTGGCAACGCAACCCCAAGGTCGTCAGTGAGCACGCACGCGACGGAGCCCGCATTGGCCAAGTCTAGATGGCATAGAAGCCCCTCCCGACCGTCGGCCACCGAACCAAGTGTTATCGGGTCAAGAACGCGAGTCCGTACCCAGGGCGGCGGCACAAGGAAGCGATCGCTCGGCAGCCCGCGACCGAGATCTGGATGTTTGAGTACCGGCTCGTAGAACTGAGACATCAACTCCGTCATCCCGTACTCGTTGACAATCATCTCGGAAGGGATGCCGAGGTAGTAGTGGACGCCCGCATACAGTTCGCCGCGCGCTACGGTTCGGGAGCGGCCCTTGAACCCTCCGGTCTCCATCAACCGTGAACCGTCGGGCAACCGGACTCGCGTATTCCGAGCCTCAAGCAGGTCGAGGACATGGACGAGTGCAAAAGCCGTGCTCACCACCAACACCGGACGCGTTCCGCTCTCCGATGCTGCGAAGACGTCGAGCAGTCGGCCCTCCGCCAATGTGCCGTCCGCCCCGGCCAACCACTCGCTCCCCTGGCCACCAAACGCCGCCATCACTGTCGCCACCATGTGGCTGAGTGACGAGTCGGCAGCGTCCGACGGCGAGGGCATCATCGCGAGCAAGGGCAGGCGGCCGCCCTCTGGAAGCACGTGCGCCCGAAATGGGGGCAACACAGCGGCGCGGTAGAGGGCGAGGCTCGCTACGGCGTGCTCACCACGGCGGGTCGGACCTCCGGTCGTGCCACTTGTGCGGAATACCGCTTCGGGTGAACGGCCCGGCTCAAGCGAGCGCAGCCGCACGTGTCGAAACGCGGAGGTTGGCACTGGCGGAATGTCCTCCCACCTCGTCACGGTGTCAGCCGTGGCGCCGCGGTCGGCGCAGTACCTACGGTAGTTCTCATTGCGAGCGAGCTGCCACCGAAAGACTCGCAAGGCCCAGCAGTCGAACTCGTCGGGAGGGAGGGGCCGAGCAACCCCTCGCGCGAACAGCGAGGAGAGACCGCGCGCAAGCACGCCGAAGGACTCGCCGGTGGCACGCGTCATAGGCCGATAGTGGGCTCCGCCTGCCGCAGCATTCAACCGGGCCCTGAATGCCGGACCCATCCGGGCTCAGACGTTCCCGACTGCAGGACTTTCTGCTGGAGGCGAGCCCCCTCCCTATCGGCGAAACCAAGGAGCTCGGCGAGTAGTCCGCGCACAGCCGTGTAGTCGTCCTTCGGGAAATCCTGGCCTTCCGTTCGTGCGATCGCTCCCTCCAGCGACTCCAACTCGTGAAGCGCCTTGGCGGCGGCCCGGCGGAGCCGGTTTAGCGCCTTGCGAGCTTCAGAAGTAGCTGCGTCACTCATTCGTTAGGTCAGGGTTGTCAGGTAGCGTACTTTGCGGGAGTACGTCCGTCAGCCTGCCCCCCGCCTTCCATATGACTTGCCGCCCCGTCCCCGTCCAGCCACCCCCCGCAACAACCGCGGCAGCCATGGTAACGACTCCCCAAGGGTTATCCCAGCGAGGTCGCGGCGGGGTCAGTGCTAAGATCCCGGTGCAGTAGGTTCAGTCCGGACGCTACCGGGAGCTCTGGGCCCGCCCAGCAGTCGCGCTGTTCGCACTCCACGTCGGCCCGATAGTGTCGGGACTGAAAAGGTCGATGACGGCAATCCGTCTTCGTCCCCGCGGTGGAATTGATGGACCTCAACAGGTGGAGCCATTGGGTTTACCCGTGCCGGTCGTCCACCCCGGTGGACGAGTATCTCGTCAAGACACATAGGAAGGAATGGGGTCTTATGTAAGCCCTCCATGTTATTCGGTTCGGGCTGGTCGTGGTTCTGGCGGTCTCGGGGTGCGTGGTGCGCCCACACCGCCAGGATTAGAGCAGGGGCTGCTGGGTGCGGTCACGCTGGAGCCGGGTGACACCCTACCGCCGACCTGAGAGTCGCGCGGCTACCCGGTGTAGGCGGCACGCAAAGCGTCGGGCGCAACCTGTCTACCGCCTGTTCCCCGAACGACCCCGTGGCGGTCTGTCGCCGCGGGTTTCGGGTCCTATCGCCGGAACGATGCCACAATTCCGGGGGTCTCCTCAGCCATGTCCGAGAAAAACCTCGATCTCGTCGTCGTCGGAGCGGGGCCATGCGGAATCGCCGCGGGTGCGGCCGCCCGAGCCGCCGGCCTCAGGACGGTTCTCTTCGACCGCGGTTGCGTCACACAGTCGCTGATCGGCTACCCGTACTACATGACATTCTTCAGCACCGCTGAGAAACTGGAAATCGCAGGTGTGCCGTTCACGATCCCCGATAGCAAGCCGACACGGAGAGACGCGCTGGCTTATTTCAGGCGTGTCGTGCGTCAGCGTGAGCTCGATGTTCGTCAGTACGAGGAAGTGACCTCGGTGACCGGAGTCGAAGGTGACATTACGGTCCACACGAGGTGCTTGAGCGGCGTCGAGCGTGCGGTGCGTACACGGGCGGTCGCGATCGCCACCGGCGGATTCTCCGAGCCCAACTGGCTCCGTGTCCCCGGCGAGGATCTCCCAAAGGTATTGCACTACTATCGCGAGCCGTATCCGTTCTACGATCAAGACGTCCTAGTCGTCGGCGGACGCAACTCGGCGGTCGAGTCAGCGCTTGAGTTGCACAGGAACGGTGCACGCGTGACCATGGTCCATTTCGAGGACACGCTCGATCCCGGGGTGAAAGCATGGGTGATCCCGGACATCGCCAATCGCCTGGAGAACGGCGAGATCCAGATGTACTACCGACACCGGGTAGCCGAGGTGAAACCGGACAGCGTCGTACTGCGCGCAGAGCACACTAGACGCACGGTTGAGCTTCCGAATCAGTGGGTGCTCGCCATGACCGGCTGGCGCGCGGATCAGCAGTTGCTGCGCTCCCTCGGTGTTGAGATCGACGACACAACCGGGATCCCGACCTACGACCCCTCTACCATGCAGACCAACGTGCCCGGAGTGTTCGTCGCGGGCGTGCTGGCGGCGGGGAACGACGCCAACAAGATCTTCATCGAGAACGGTCGGGATCATGGTGCACTGATTGCGCGCGCGCTCGTCGACTCCAGAGCGCATTCGTCTTCTCGATGACGCAAGCGCGCCGCTGGCCGGCAGAGCTCAGTGCCGCGGTCAAGCCCGCCACCACTCGTCACCGTCATGCGCCTGGAGCCCTACAGCCGTAACGACAGGGCCACCGGCAGCGCTGACAGAGACCCTGCCGGGGACATCAACCTCGCGCCGCAGATAGCCGAGTCCCAACAATTCGCCTGCCCGAGGCGAGTTCGCCACCGTGGTCATAGTTCCCACTGGAGTATCCCTGCCCGGAATCCAAAGCTGGGCGCCGGCCTCGACGAGGGTTGTGCCTCCGAGTTTGAGGCCACGGAGATGGCGGTTGACGTGGCCGCGATCACGGATCCGCACAATCACCTCCTGTCCCGTGTAACAACCCTTGGTGTGATCAATCGCACGCACGTCGAGTCCAGCCTCCGGCGGCAGCGTGCGACCGTCGAGTTCGGAACCCCACGCGGGCCTTCCTGCTTCGACACGCAGTGCGTCACGATCCTCGCGCTCGAGTGGAGCGGCACCCGCTTCGATCAGGCGTTCCCGGAGCACTGCAATGTTCGTGGGATCCGTGACCACATCGAAGGTGGCCGTGGCCAGCTCACCACTCCGGATCACAAAGATCCCGGCACTGCCGATGTCCACCCACACCCAGGCGTCCTCGGGGAGCGCGGTGAGCTCATGTTCTTCCAAGCGGAGCCCGATCACCTCGCGCGTGAGCAACGTCGCCGCTTCCGGACCGGCAACTGTGAGCGCGCCAATACGGCCAGTGTCGTCGAAAGCGTGGGCCAGGCGTGGAGGCAGAAAACGGTTGACGTGCGCAAGGAAGCCGTTCAGCGCTGATGCGGCGAGCTCGAGCAGGAGTCCGTCACCGTCGCGTGGACCATGCACGACATGGAGGTCCGCCACCATCCTACCCTTGGGGGTGAGCGCCGCCGAGTAACGGCCCTGCCCCCGTCGTAACCCGCGGTCCCCGGGTGCCGGAGGCGCGGGGATCCGACTCGTGAGAATGCCTTCGAGCATGCTCCCCGGATCTCGGCCAACCACTCTTACGAACGCGCGGTCTGGACGGTCGGCTACAGCGACGCCGCCAAGCGCCGCCCGATATCCGACTGATCTGGTGGGCATTCTCACCGCCGTGGTCCGCCGGCCCCTTCTGGGTCCCCCTGCTGGGTCAGCTGGCGGAGGAACAGCACGGAGTGCGCTTGATCCCGTAAAGGAATACCGGACGGGCCACCCTCATTGCTCTTCTCATCGCATGCCGAGTGCCAGATGCGGTCCCTCGGGACGCCGTGGACACGCCGACCCGGTCTGCCTTCGGTACTCGGTCCTAGGTTAGAGTTCGCGTCAACCTCTCAAGCATCACGAGGTGCGTGGCTTCATTGCTCAGGCTGCACTTCACGTATTCGACAAGTTGATCCGCCGGGATGGCTCTCAAGCCGTCGCTCCTCGCGCAGGAACCGTTCGCACACCGACATAGCCAGCACGCTCAGCCCTCGAACCAAGGATGGCTTTCACGGTGCGTGAAAGTGCCCGGCCAGCGGGTCGTTCCGCCCGAGTCGGGCGCAGGCGATCCGCCGGACGGGACCCGCTCGTTCCACCGGCTAGGCCGGCTGTGTGTGCCCCCCGTCCAATTGGCGTGGTCCAACAGCGGGTCGACGATTGCGTAGGCGCTCCCCCAGCAGCGCGATGTCCATTACTTCGTCTAAGTCTTGGACCAGATGAAAGACCAACACGGTCATCACGTCTTCGGGAATGTCCTCGAGGTCTGCGGCGTTCTCGGCTGGCATTACGACTTCCTTGATCCCGGCGCGCAACGCGCCCAGCACCTTCTCCTTCACCCCACCAATGGGAAGCACACGCCCCGTGAGGGTGAGCTCACCCGTCATCGCAACGTCCCGGCGCACTTTGCGGTTCGAGAGTGTTGACACGAGCGCGGTCGCCATCGTAATGCCGGCTGAGGGGCCGTCCTTGGGCACCGCGCCTGCAGGCACATGGAGGTGCACTTCCTGTCCAGTGAGCGCGTGCTCACCGATACCCAACCGCTCCCAGTTGCTCTTGGCGAAGGTGAGAGCAGCACGCCCCGACTCCTTCATCACGTCGCCCAGTTGACCGGTCAGCACGAGCCCTCCGTCGCCCGGCATCACGCTCGCCTCCACAAACATGATGTCGCCTCCCACCGCCGTGTAGAACATCCCGGTGGCCACGCCAACCGTATCGAAAGATGCTATGCACTCCGGGTGGACCCGAGGACGCCCCAGCAGCTCGCGCACGGTGTCGGCATCCACCTCAACGCGCTCGGTTCCACCGACCGCGATGCGGCGTGCAACTTTGCGCGCAAGCTTGCCAATTTCGCGCTCCAGCTGTCGCACTCCGGCTTCGCGAGTGTACTGCTGGATGATGGCCAAGACGGCATCGTCGGTAACCCCGATCTCCTCGTCGTGAAGCCCGTTCTCTTTCTGCTGACGTGGTAGCAGGTAGCGCTTGGCGATCTCAAGCTTTTCCTGCTCCGTGTACCCGGCAAAGTCCACACGCTCCATCCGGTCGAGCAAGGGTGCAGGAATTCGGTCGCCGTAGTTCGCGGTCGCGATGAACAAGACCTCGGACAGGTCAAATGGCATACCGAGATAGTGATCTACGAACGTTGAGTTCTGAGCCGGATCGAGCACCTCCAGAAGCGCCGCACTGGGATCGCCTTGAAAACTCACCCCAAGCTTGTCCACCTCGTCCAACAAAAAAACGGGATTCTTCCGCTTCGCCTGGCGCATTCCCTGAACAATTCGGCCCGGCATGGCGCCCACGTACGTGCGACGATGGCCGCGAATGTCAGCCTCGTCCCGAGCGCCGCCCAGCGAGATACGTACGTACTTGCGCCCCAGCGACCGCGCAATCGACTGCGCAACTGAAGTCTTGCCCACCCCAGGAGGACCTACGAACAGAAGGATAGGACCACGCCCGACGGCATGCATAGCCTTCTTCCACCGTTCCTTCTCTCGGTCCTCGACGGGCACGGAAGGCCTCTCTTCAGGACCTTCCGGCAAGACCGGGTCAGGCGCAGCCGGTCTATCCGACCCAAGGGGTTCCACGTTGCTCCCGACGGGTGCGTCGGAACCTAGCGGCGGCGGCCCGCCGAGCGGATTCGGCGACGGAGTGGAAGGCGCCGGAATCGCTTCATCGCGCGGCGACTGCGTGGATGGCGTCTCACGCTGACCCAGCTCACCCTCGACGGCAGCTGGCATGCGTTCGAGTTGCAGTTTGCGCACCGCCAAGAACTCCAGCACACGATCTTTGACATCCTCCAACCCGTGGTGATCCTCGTGCAGGATCTCCTCGGCACGAGTTAGGTCGATCTTGTCCTCGGTACGCTCGTTCCACGGGAGCTCGGTCACCCACTCGAGAAATGTGCGGATAACCTGGTATTCGGCAGACTGCGGGCTGGTCCGTTCCAGTCGGTTCAGCTCGCGCTCGACCTCAGTACGCTGGTCGTCAGTGAACTCCAGGCCCTCGATCCGTTTCTTGAGCTCCCCGACATCGTCGCGCTCTTCCTCCTCTCCAAGCTCCTTTTGAATCTGCTTGAGCTGCTCGCGCAACAGCATCTCGCGTTGTCGCTCACCCAGCTCGGACTGAACCTTGGCCTGTATTTCCTCCTGAGCGTCGATACGCGCGAGCTCGCGCTCTACCGCAACGAGAGCGCGACGCATACGCTCCTCGTCGTCCAGCGTCTCCAGCAGCTTCTGTTTGTCCTGAATGGGTAGTTCGAGGTAGAAGGCCACCAAGTCGGCGAACGCACCTGCGTCGTCGACACCCTGGATCAGCTGGTTCAGGGCCTCGGCTGGCACACCGCGCCGGGTGCCCAGCTCAGCCGCCCGGTCGCGCAGCTCTCGATCGAGCGCCTGGAAGGCGGGGTCGTTCTCTGCCTGAGGCCCTTGACGATCCATCTCCAGAAGGACGGCATGCAACATGTGCTCGCCTTCCTTCTCGTAGGTCACCGCCTGCGCACGTTTCTCACCCTGCACTAGCAGCTGGACTCCGCCACGCACTCGATGCGTCTGAACGATCCGAATGACCGTGCCGACCCTGTAGAGCAAGTCTGGAAGAGGTTCGTCAACATTTTCGCGCTGCGCGACCGCGAACAGGTGTCGATCACTCTCAAGTGCGTGCTGCACGGCTGCGACCGTCCCTGGCCGGCCGGCCGAGATCGGCACCGCCACGCCCGGATATACAACCGTGTCCCTAAGCGGAAGGACCGGAAGCTGGTGGCGCTCACCCATGGATGCCTCTACGAAGGGGTGTGACCGGCTGCTGCCCATTATGGCCACCCCATGCGCAAGGGCAACCGTGTCGTCGCGCGATGTCGAATCCGGCGCAATCATGCCGATCCGTGGCTCTCCGCGCGAGCCCGCGAAGAAGATGTAGGCAAGCCGGGCAAGCCGCTTGAAGGCGATCCTGACCGTGACCATCAATCATGTTGAGATCCCTGACTGCGATTTGAATGTCGGCCGGCGTTCAAGTTGCCCCCACTGGGTCACGAAGAACCAAAGAGTTCGCCCTGTTGTCCAACTCCCCCCGGCACCGAATCATCCACCTAGGAAGTAGTTATTTGAAGCGGTCATCGCCACGGTTGCTCCTTTGCTGCCGAGAGCCGCTCGGTAAGCTGTGCTCGACTGAATAACGGCTAGCGGTCGTCGTAAGATACCCATGGCCTTCTCTGAGAGTGGCTCGGGTCCAGCGATCTCAAGTCGCTGACGTCGATCTCGATTGCTCCTCCGGGCTTTCGCGGCGGCGCTAGCTGAGGCCACTGAGACATGAACTCAAGATAGAGGACTCCAGGATCCTCACGAAGAACCTTGATTGACATCTCCCTCTTCGTACTGAGGATAGGAGCGCCGCGGGGCCCGGAATGCCCACCCGGGACCTTGTACTTGGTCGGGCCGCGCCCCTAGGGTCTGGAAGTCCCCGCTCGGCTTCACTGATCAATCCTTCCATCTTATCGAGAAAGGTTGTGTCGCAGGACCCGTTGACGTGCCTGTTGTGCCTTAAGACGGCATGGCGCGACCATGTCTCGGTTGCTCCCGGACGCCGGTCGGGTCGGCGAACCACGAGGGCGGGATCGACAACATCACCGTCGCGCTGCTCAAGGTCGATCGATCCCCACGAGGCCCCCCTACCTCGACGGGGCCGGGATCTCAGGGTCCCGACGGGTCGTGACCGCGTCTTCCCGGTCTGGGTGGCCTTCGTCGTCCTCGCCTCTCCGCCGCTGTTCGGCTTCATGTGAGTCCAGAGGGTCCGGCGTGCCGAGGACGCCCTTGAGCGGCAGTCAACGGCGTCGGGCCCGCGTCTCACCCTTCCGGGTCCGGCCGGCGAGGCTACTGCGTCGTGACGCCCAGTTTCCTCAGCAGGGCCTCAATCTCCGGGTCTTGATGGGTAGTGATCCCGTGCTCCCGGTTCTTCCAGAAATAGTCCGCTGTTCGGCCCGAGTCGGGCTCGCTGTCCTCTGCGTTGCCCCATGCATCGGCGATCTCCTCGGGCAGCGGATAGCGTCGAGGTGAGCCCTCGGGCCCCCTGGGTCGGGTCACGGTGGCGAGCAGCGCGCTCCACTCAAGGCGTGATCCGGTGACCGTTCGCGGCCAGTCTATCGCGAGGAGGCCGGAGCGCGGATCGACCACGTCCCGCTCTTCCCCATTCATTCGAACCGAGCCATGGTAGCCTTCCTCTCGCACGATCCGTTCCTTCCACTCCTCGCGCATTCGGTCCGGAAGGCGATGGTCCGGGTTCTCCAGAAGGGCCACGCAGCCCAAGTCGGTCGAGATGCGGCCCTCGGGCCTCCGTCCGCGATTGTCCTCGGCCGCCCAGAGCTTCTCGGCCTCCTCGATCAGATTCCGTGTCCAGTACGGTACCGCGATCGCGGTACCGTACTCGTAGGCGCCGAGCTGCGGCGAGATGACCATGGTGTAGGTGTCACCGCGCTTGGTGGACCTCCGTCCGTAGCGGATCGGGACCCTCACGTGCTCCCGATGCATGCAGTCGAGGCGCTCGGCGCGCCAGCGCGGCCTGGGCGGCGCGGAGTCCCAATAGAGCGATCCGATGATCAGCACGCCGACCCTGACCGGTTGTTCATCCTGGGCTCCGCCCGTGCTGCCGACTGCGTGCCTAGTCAGTGGATTCGCAAACGCATGTCGAGTTCGACAAAAGACAAGCCAGATTACGCACAGTATTGTGCACTTTCCGCTCAAGTGGCCACTTCACCTTCCGCAGTTCCTTCGTCGAGCGCGCATATCCGCGGGTTCGAGAGCCCGCTCGCTGCCATGCGAGCCAATCCTTGGCCGGAAGACCACGCACCCCTTCCGCCAGCACGGTCACACACGCCGTGAGATCGACACCCGACTCCCCTCCACGAGCAAGCCCACTGGCCAGCCTAGCAAAGATTATTGACACCCGTGGCACCAGCTCGTGCTCCCAGCCAGCGCACCCACTCACACACACGGGAGGCCACCTGGCTTCCACTACGCTGACCTCCACCTCCCCGAGCTCGTCGCCGGTTTCGGCATCGCTCCTCGCGAGGCGCGCAAGTTCGATTGCCCTCGCCAAACCTGCGGGTCCCGCCCCCACGAACTAGACGTCCAACGCGATCGCTTCGGCGTCGCACGGACCGGCCCGAATTGTCCGTTCAGTCGGAACGGCGGCTAGTACTCTAGCGGGAGTATCACCATGTACGTGCAATTCCCCGAGGGCCCGTTTGCAGCCGATTCGCAGCGTCCGACCCAAGAACCTGCCCAACGGCCGGAGGGTAGCGTGCTTGACACCTGGTCATCGGTCAACTTCCGTTCAGTCGACTCGGCCCGTCGTGTTCTCTCGTCCGTGGAACCTCCTTCGCCAAGATGACCGAACTGCGCCCGCGCACCCTCGGCGAACTAAAGGCCGCGGGCTACAGGACGCGCACGATAAGGGACGAGATTCGTTCTAACATCGTGCGCAAACTGCACGCACGGGAACGGCTCTTTCCGGGCATCGAAGGCTACGACGAGACCGTGGTCCCACAGGTTGTCAACGCTCTGCTGGCCCGACACGACTTCATTCTGCTTGGCCTGCGCGGTCAGGCGAAGAGCAGGATCCTACGCCAGCTCGTGGACTTCCTGGACGAGGAGATTCCCTTTCTGGCGGGCAGTGAGGTCAACGACGATCCGCTGTGCCCCGTCTCTAAGCACGGACGCACGCTCGTGCTCGAAAAGGGCGACGACGCGCCGATCGAGTGGCTGCAGCGGGACCATCGTTATGTCGAGAAGTTGGCGACGCCCGATGTCACGATCGCTGACGTAATCGGCGACGTGGATCCGATCAAGGCAGTCCGGGGAGGGCATGTCCTAGCCGACGAATTCACGATCCACTTTGGGTTGCTCCCGCGCGCCAACCGCGGGATCTTCGCGCTTAACGAGCTGCCTGACCTCGCGGGCAAGATCCAGGTGGGGCTCTTCAACATCCTGCAGGAGGGCGATGTGCAGGTGAAGGGCTACCCCATCCGCCTCCCGCTTGACCTTCTGATGGTATTCACAGCCAACCCAGAGGACTACACCTCGCGTGGTAAAATCATCACGCCCCTGAAGGATCGGATCGGTGCTGAGATCCGCACGCATTATCCAGAAGCGATCAAGACCGCTATGGAGATCACGCGGCAGGAGTCATGGATCACACGCGAGGGATTGCGCGTGGAAATTCCCGACTTTGTGGCCGAGACCGTGGAACGAATTGCGTTCTTGGCGCGTGCGGACAAGCGGGTCGACCAGCGTTCGGGCGTGAGTCAGCGCATGCCGATCTCGGTGACGGAGAGCATCGTGTCAAACGCCGAGCGCCGTGCGCTCCAGCTCGGAGAGGAACGCGTCGTACCGCGTATCGGCGACCTCTACGCGACACTTTCCGCCATCACAGGGAAGATGGAACTGGAGTATGAGGGAGAGCTGCATGGCGCTGCCAAGATCGCACGTGAGCTCATCCAAGCGGCCGCTCAGCGCACCTTCCAAGATCGCGCCGGCGGCACGGATGTCGAGGCAATCGTTCAGTACTTCGAGCAGGGCGGCGCGCTCCAGATCAGCGAGGATGCCTCGGCTGCGGCTTGTGTTCAGGGGTTCGAGACCGTGCCTGGACTTCTGGAGCTGGTCGAGTCGGTGGGGCTCGCGACCGCATCCGCCTCCGATGGCACCCGCGCCGCCGCCTGCGAACTGACCTTGGAGGCCCTCGTAGGCCAACGACGTATCAGCCGCACGCGACCCGGTCGCTACGGGCGGGTTCGCCGCGATGGTCCAACCGGCAAGGGCTTCACGGGATTCGATTCTTAGAGTTCGTGACAACAATCACACCCTGCACGCCAGTCCGCCCGCCTGATGACCGCCACTGCGCCGCCATACTATTCCCCCGGCGCTCGTCCACCGGGCAACACCGACGTTGTCTGGCAACGTGAACCGACCCGTGCGCGGTTGGATCTCCCGCTTCGTCCCGCTCCGCCTCGTCCTTCCTTGGATCTTCTTCTGGAAGGGACCGCGCCGTGCTCTCGCACATCACTACGGTTGGGCACGCACCCTACGCGACAAAATACCGCAAGACGCCGCTGGCCAACCGTTGCCGTGGATCTCCTACAGCGCAATCGGGCTGTTGTCGGAGCGGCTGTCATCCAGCCATACCGTCCTCGAGTTCGGAGCCGGTTACTCGACCCTTTTCTTTGGCGCGCGGGCGCGTCGCGTCGTCTCGATCGAGCATGACGCCGGCTGGATCGCGTGGGTGCGCGCGCGCATCCCAAGGAACGTTGAGCTGGTGCCGACCCGGCGTGGCCCGGCCGCCGTGTACTGTGCTCCGCTAGCAGGTTTGGACGAGTTCTTCGACGTGATTCTGGTTGACGGTCGACATCGGAATGAGGCCTTTGAGAAAGCGCTCGACCACCTGAATCGGAAAGGAGTGATCCTCTTGGACGATAGCCACCGTCCGCGTTACGCCCCCGCCTTCGCGACTGCTCACGCGGCCGGACTGAAACATCTGCACCTGGAGGGGCACAAGCCGATGAGCGTGGATCTCTACCGAACCACGCTCTTCTACCGTAGCGAGAATTGCTAGGCATCTGAACGGCGGCGATCCAGGGCGCGTCTCGTCGGCTCTCCAGCGGCTTACATGTTGCCCGAACGGTCTTCAAGGGCTCTACGAATCGGCGGCGAATCATGGGTCCTTTCCGGTTGGCCGCCCTCAAGGCCTGGAGAGCGCTCGATCCATGCAGTGACGGCGCGTGCGATCCTTCGGTACGCCGCAGCCAGGGCCCGCTCTTCGAGCGCTTCCACCGGAGTCCAGGCGTGCCGCGCCGGAATCCCAACGGGCTCGCGCCAATTCGGTGCGCTTGTGTTCCAGACAAACGGACGATAGGTCGCACGGAAATGGGAGTAGGTGTTTCTGAATGGCGGAAGCTCAGTCGGTTGCCGCCGGGGCAGCACACCCGCGGCGCGCGCGGCTCGCGTGGCGGCTGCGAGCACGGCGCGGCGCGTGCAGCCGGGCAACGGAAGGGTCGCGCTGGGAAAGGCCCATAGACCTCCGAGCAGACCGTCCAACGGCCTGCGAGCAAGCAATAGCTCGGGACTGCCAGAGTTGCCAGCGCGCAGCAGGACGGCGACCGCGATCTCGCGCTCGGGCAGCACGGAGCGCTGCCGGGGACGGGGACGTTCGAGGACGGTCCCGAGCGCGCGTGCACGGCATTGCCGAGCAAGCGGGCATCGCGAACAAGCGGGCTGACCTGCCGTACATACTGTGGAGCCCAGTTCCATGAGAGCTTGGTTGAAGTCGCCCGGGCGCACAGGATCGACGAGCGCAGCAGCGTATGCGCGCAGCCAGCGAGGCGCTGGATCGGCTTCGTCAGAGAGCCTTGCCAGCACGCGCCGTGCGTTGCCGTCCACCGCGGGCACGCACTCCCCGAACGCGATGCTCGCCACGGCGCCGGACGTGTACTCGCCGAAACCAGGTAGCGCGCGGAGCTCCGCGGCGCGGGCGGGGAGCTTGCCACCCATACGGTCGCGGACTAGCAGGGCCGCGCGGTGCAGGTTGCGGGCGCGAGCGTAATAGCCCAGGCCTTCCCAAGCCTTGAGCACGTCGTCTAGTGACGCGGACGCTAGTGCCTCCAGGTCCGGGAACCGCTCCATCCAGGCCCGGTAGTACGGGAGGACCGTGTCCACGCGTGTCTGTTGCAGCATCACTTCCGAAACCCACACTCGGTAGGGATGCAGCTCTCCACGCCACGGTAGGGCCCGGTGGCCAGCGTCGTAGAACTTCAGTATGTCACGGCGCGTGCGCCGTGTCTCCGCCTCCGACATCTCGGCCATGGCAAAGCTAAAGTAACCCTCCCTGGAGATCCCGTGCGCTTCACGACCTACACGAAGTACATGGGGACCTGGGCGGACGCTGTTAACCTCCGGTCCCTGCTCGACCACCTTTCCGAGTTTCTCCTAAACGGCGGATTCGCCGGGGGCCCACACTATCACCCCTATTGGGGCTGGTCCGGAACTGAAGAAGACAAATCGCCGCACGCGCTCAAGCGTGCTCTATTCAAGGCGTTGGTCGAGACCGGCCAACTCACTCCCGAGATGGTCGAGGAACTCAGTGGGGAGGGCCAGGGCGACGCCGACGTTCAGCAGAGCATCGCCGAGCTGCTCGATCGTTTGATCGAACTATTGGTCGAGGAGGGATACCTCGCTCCCATCCAGTCCGACTTGCCCACGGTCGCGGGCCCCACCCAGCACGTCACGGGCCAGGGTCAAGTGAACGACCCCAAACAGGCGGCGCAGCAGGTTCAATTTAGTCCGACCCGCAAAGGCATCGATTTCCTGGGCTACAGTGCGCTCAAGAGGCTGTTGTCGGCGGCGGGCAGATCCGACCTGGGCTCCCACAGCACGTCACATCTCTCGACTGGCGTGGAAACGGAAGCGGTGAGTCGTCCCTATGAATACGGCGACACAATGAATCTTGACATTCCTGCTACGCTTAAGAACGCGCTATCACGCGTTCGGGAGGACAGCGACTACGAAACCGGACTCGAGGGTCCCTGGGCGCTCGATTACAGGGACCTGATGGTGCATCAGTCTGAGTATCGGTCCTCATGCGCCACGGTCCTGATGCTCGACATATCACACTCGATGGTGCTCTATGGCGAGGATCGCTTTACGCCCGCGAAGCAAGTGGCACTCGCTCTTTCTCACCTCATTTGTACCCAGTACCCGGGCGACAGCTTGCGCGTGCTCACCTTCGGTGACCGCGCCGAAGAGATCCCATTCTCGCACCTCGCCAAGGCGCAGGTAGGGCCTTACCACACGAACACGGCGGAGGGGCTTCAGGTGGCACGACGGATTCTCGCCACCCAGAAGCAGGACATGCGGCAGATCATCATGATTACCGACGGTAAGCCCAGCGCGGTCACCCTGCCGGACGGCCGCATTTACCAGAACTCCAGCGGAATAGACGGACTCATCCTGCGACGCACCTTCCAGGAGGTCGCCGAGTGCCGCAAGGCCGGCATCCTTGTCAACACCTTCATGCTCGCCCGCGATCCGTACCTCGTTAAGTTTGTTCAGGAAGTGTCGGAGGTCGCCCGGGGGAAGGCGTATTTCACCACGACCATCACCCTCGGCCAGTACATTATGATGGACTTCATGAAGCGGAAGCGTCGCCACGCCACGTGAACCCGAGTTGGCCACGCCCAGGATCGGTTGCGACGGGGCTCTCGGCTAGCATTGCCAATCCAAGGCCGACATCCGCGCCCCGCCAGGAGGCAGTTCCCGCGGGACCCGCGAGGCCCGTGTCGTTCGGCGAGACTGTGCGCCTGCAAACGGCTACCGAGCGTAGCGATACCTTGGTAGTGGATGTCGGCATCCCGTCGTGGCGGCAAATTGGTTCTGGAGGAGTGTGTTCACGAGGAGAGCGGGTGTGGAAACGCGAGCCGACTGCGCAGCCCTCCTCGCCTACACAACGGACGGGTAGCGTCACCTCGCGCGCGTCCGTCATGGCGGGAAGCTGACAAGCGTCCTAAATGCCCTGAGCTTTGGATTGTGAACGAATTCGAGGAGCGCACCATCGGCGGTCTGGTCGTGCGCATCGACCGGCTGCTTTGCGTAGGATTCGGCGACTGCATCGCCGAGGTGCCGGACGCCTTGGTATTCGGCGGAGAGGGTATCGTCACGTTTACCGAGGCCGCCGATGGGTTGGACCGGCAGCAGATCATTTCGGTTTGCGAGGCTTGTCCCGTTGATGCCATCACGGTCTACGAGAACGGAACGCAAATCGCCCCCCAGAGCGCATGAGACGCATACGAACCTACAAGGACGTTGCCGCAGAGGCTGGTGCGGCCGTCGTCACAATTCCCGGACAGGTGATGGCACAGCGCGAGCGCCTCGCCCGGCGGCTGGCGGACATCGGGGCCGTGGCGGCGATTGCGAGCGGCAAGGGAGGTGTGGGCAAGAGCGCCCTGACCGCGAATCTCGCGGTCTCCCTGGGTGCCCACGGACTGCGGGTGGGTGCGCTCGACAGCGACCTTAACGGTCCATCGCTTGCGCGCATGCTCGGAGTCGTCGGGGCACGGTTCACTGCGGGGGAGAACGGGATGATCCCCCCCATGGGATCCGGTGGAATACGCGTCGTCTCCATGGAACTCTTTCAGGACGGTGCCGACGATCCGCTTCGGTGGCGCGGCCCCAAGGGCGAGAGCTGGGCGTGGCGGGGCGTGATCGAGACCGGCACGATACGGGAGCTGCTCTCCGACGTGGCTTGGGGCAAGCTAGACGTGCTATTCGTGGACGTGGCTCCGGGCACGGACCGCATCGCCAGGCTGCTCGATCTAGTGCCCGATCCCGCGGCGCTACTCCTCGTCACAACGCCCTCGGCCATGGCCCGGCGCGTCGTCGCGCGCTCGCTGCGTCTTGCGCGCGAGGCACGGGTTCGCCGAATTGGCCTCGTCGAGAACATGACAACTTGGGCCTGCCCGGGCTGCGGAGCCCTCACCGAACTCTACGAGTCGTCTGAGCCGCAGCTCGCCAGCCGTGAGATCGAGTGTTGGGCTGAAGTGCCGTTCGATCCGAGGCTCGCTCGGAGCACTGACGAGGGCACACCGTTTGTGCTCGCCTATCCGGACGCTCCGGCCGCACGCGCCATCACCGCCCTAGCCACGCGGTTGAGACGAGAACTCCACTTGTGAAGTTCCTCTGCGTACCGTGCGACCGGGTGATGGCGTTCGCCGAACGTCACGTTCCTGACGACGGCACATTGACCGTCGTATTCGGTTGCCCGGGGTGTGGTCGTGAGATGGCGCTGCTCGCTAACCCGTACGAGAGTCAGCTAGTGCGCAGTCTCGGCGTGAAGGTCGGGGGCCGGACCGTCCCCGAACAGCCGATGGAACTCATGCGCGGAAGCCTTGAGGGTGGCCGTCCCGAAGCGTTTAACGATAGCACACCTCTAGCCCGCGAGGATGCCGCGAGCCGTGGCCCAGGACCCGTGTGGAGCCCGGGCGCGCTTGAACGGCTTGAGCGGGTGCCCTCATTCGTACGCGGAATGGTTAAACGCATCTACGTCGATTGGGCCCGCCAGCACGGGATCTCGGAGTTTACCCCCGAGGTCATGGACCGGGCACGGAGCGAGCTCGGTCTCGAGGGGATGTAGGCTGGAGGCGACCCCGGAGCGGCGGCGCAAGTTCAGGCAGGCAGCCTTCTACTACCTGCACATGGGAGTACTCTACGAGGCTGCGGTCTTCGAGATGGCCCGCCACGGGCTGCTGGAGGGACGGGGCGGCATCCCCTGGATCTGGCTCCTCGCCGGGGCCGCCATTGTCGTCCTGGTATTCTGGGCCCTCTGGAGCAGGCAGAGCGTCTGGGTGGCGCGCATCGTCTGGGCCCTCGGCCTGTTTCGCCTGCCGGCCCTAATCGGGGGAGCCTTTTTTCCCGACCCGCAGACGCAGATTGCGACCGATTTCTTCCTCATCGCGCTGCTCGTCGTCCTCGGAAATCTCTGGCTACTGGCACGCGCTGGCTGGGATCTCTGAAGGAATCGCCTCGCGACTCGGGCTAGGATTGTTGACGGGTCCGATCAGGCACCGGTATACTGTTATCTTTTACCTTGTACTTTATTTCACAAGACGCGTTTCTGACGCCCTCTAAGACTGTACGACTCGACGTCCCCTACTCGACCGAGGTGACGCGTTCACGTCGGCCCGACGGGCCGGCGCTGCGCGTTTCACGCTTGAAGGCCCTCCCTGCGTTCGGTGTCCGACACCGGTTCAGGTCCGGGACAGGGGAAGCGGGCACGCACACCGTGGCGCCGCAAGGTTGCGGGCGGTCCTACCCACAAGAGTACGGCACAAGGGGCGCGTAGCCCGTGAGCGAGGCAACTGAATGTACCGAGAGGTTTTGGTCCCGGTCGACAACTCCGATCCGTCCCACTGGGCAGTCGACCGCGCCATCGAGCTATGTCGACGCTCCGCCGGCCGGATAACGGGGAACCACGTCTACGCGGCCCGCCTCCACGACGTCCGCTTTCGGCAGCTTGAGACGGGCCTTCCCGCGCAGTTCCAGACACCGGAAGAGATCAAGCGTCAGCGCAAGGTCCACGACAAGCTGATTGAGAAGGGCCTGCAGCTCATCTCGGACTCCTTCCTAGACCAGACCGAGCAGCGTTGCCAAGCGTCGGGCGTGCCGATTACCCGCCAACTGCTTGAGGGGATCAACTACGAGGAGATCGTCCGCGAAGCCAACAGCGGCGCTGGCCGGCTCCCTAGTCTGATCGGGTTCGACCCCAACATCACCCACAAGTACGACGGCGGGGATATGGTTAGGAGTGATGTGAGGCTAGGCGCGGACGGCCGTATCGTTGAGGAGGACGAGGAACAGGACGAGAAACTCGCAGGCTCAAGCGGCCGCCACTACGATCTGATCGCAATCGGCGCCCACGGCATCGGCCGTCAGCCCTACAGTCAGCTGGGCGGGGTCGCGGCACGTGTTCTCCGCCAAGTCGAGAAGGACATCCTGCTCGTGCGCGACGACCGAACCCTCGAGGGCGGCCGATGGATGGTTTGCGTGGACGGCTCCTCGTACGCCTACAAGGCGCTGCGAATCGCCCTCGAGCTGGCCGAGGAATACAGCGCGAGACTCTACATATGCAGCGCCTTCGATGTCGAGTACCACCACGTGGTCTTTGGCAACATCAAGGATGTGCTCTCCATCCAAGCCTCCAAGATTTTCAAGTTCGAGGAGCAGGAGGAGCTCCACAACAATATCATTGACAAAGGCCTGCTAAAGCTGTGCCAGGCCAACTTGAAGCGTGCGCGGGTGATGGCTGAGGCCCATCCCGAGGTCGTGACGGACACGCAAGTCCTCATCGGGAAGCCGTTCCAGTGTATCCTCCAGTGGGTGCGGGAAATCGACCCGACGCTCCTGATCTTTGCACGCCACGGCGGCCACCGGATTGAGGGCACCGACCTGGGATCGCAGGCCGAGAACCTGGTGCGGCTTGCACCAACCAATGTGCTCCTCGTCGGCACCCAGGATGTCCGTCCCGACGAGATTCCTTGGATCGAGGAGGACGGCGAGAAGGGCCTGGAGTGGGCCCCGGACGCGGAGGCACGCATTCACCGCGTGCCCCCGTTCGCACTGGGCATCGCGCGCAAGGCGGTCGAAGAGTTCGTGCTCGACAACTACGGTCCAGGAGCTAACGGCACCTACGCGGAAGACGGGCGCGGAGCCGCCCCGCACGTTGACGGCGTTGCAGGCTCGAACGGCGGAGCACGTACAGCTTCGATACCGCCGGTTAGCGCCGACGGGTTTCCCATGGTGACCAACCAGCGCTTGGACGAGGCGATTACGAAACTGCTACCCACCCACATGCAGTTGATCATGGGAATCGGCACGGCCGAGGAGCTGGCACTGGCCGAGGTGAAGGCCGAGGAGGCGATGAAGCGGACCGCCGTGGAGGGATCGGACGCCGACGAGGCGCACGCAATGGTAACGGTGAAGTGCCCCTATACAGGGCAGGTATCCACCCGGGCCCGTACCGAGAAGGATTCGATCGTCTGGACGAACGAAGCGTTCGAGCGACTTCGCGCAGTCCCGCTCATCGCACGTCCGCTGGCGCGCAACACGGTGGAACGCTTCGCGCGCGAGCGCGGCATGTGGCGGATCACGACGATGGTAATGGACGAGAACAAGCAGGCCATGGTCGAGGCGGACGAGTTTGACACCGACACGATGCTCGTGATGTTTCGTGAGCTGCAGACCAAGCAGATCCAGGCCCAGGCGGAAGGCACGGACGGGCTCACTCCCGAGACGCGACGCTTCATCGAAGAGGCGAAGGCGTCCGGCGTCACCCGCTGTCCCATCCGTGACGTGGTCGCCAAGGCGGATCAGTGCCCGGTCGACCTCAATACCGTCACGCCCGAGCAGGCGCGCGCCGCCGTGGAGGAGTCCATGAAGCGCGAGCATCGCGAGCCCGCCGGAACGGGCGATTGAACCCCATGGCGGTGCCCCCGCTCCGTACTACGGGCGCGCCCTCGGGGCTGCTCGACGTGGCATCCCCTGCGCTGGTGCCCATGGTAGAACCGGCTGCCGCGACGAACCCACGCACCCGCCTTCCCCACGTGATTGCGTGGAACCTCACCCGCCGCTGCAACCTGGCCTGCGCCCACTGCTACATTTCGGCTGGCCCTTGGCACTCTGCCGCGGGCGAACTCAACACGTCCACCTGCAAGCGGATCCTCGACGAGGTACTGGAGGTCAACCCCGCCCCGGTGCTGATCCTGTCGGGAGGCGAGCCCCTGCTCAGAGCGGACCTCGAAGAGCTGGCCGAGCACGCGTCCGCTGGCGGTGCAACAGTGGTGGTTGGCACCAACGGAACGCGGCTCACCGAAGCGCGAATCCGCTCACTCATGGCCGTTGGCGTCAAGGGTGTCGCGGTGAGCATCGACTCGCTCGATCAGCGCTATCACGACCGCTTCCGACACGGCGAAGGTGCACTCGGCGATACGCTCGCCGCGGTGGAGTGCCTGCGCGCGCGCGGGCTTGACTTCATCGTCCAGACGACGGTCACGCGCGGCAACCGCGGAGAGCTCGCGGCACTCGCTGCGTGGTCGGCTGAGCACGGTGCAGTGGCATTCAATGTGTACTTCGTGGTACCGACCGGGCGCGGCGATCGAATGCGTGCGATGGAGCCGGATGAGAACGACGCGGTGCTACGCGACCTCGTGGGGCTGGAGCGGATCTACCGCGGCCGTATGATGGTGCGTTCCAAGTGCCAGCCCCAGCTCATGCGTCACGCACTCGCGGGCGATGCCGACTCGCCACTCCTGAACTATGAGACCCGCTGCCCCTGTGGAATTCAGTACTGCCGGATCACGCCAGAAGGGAAGGTCACGCCGTGCCCGTACACCCCGGTAACGGCCGGCGACCTCACGAAGGCGTCGTTCGGCGAGATCTGGGACACGTCAGTAGTCTTCCAGAGCCTCCGCACCGGGGCGCTCGGCGGCAAGTGCGGCCGTTGCGAGTTCCGGGCTGTCTGCGGTGGCTGCCGTGCACGCGCGTACGCCGAGGGCCACGACCTGTTGGGGCCCGACGAGTCGTGCGCGTACGAGCCCACGGGCCAGGTGCCGCTGATTCAGCGGCGGGCCGTCACGTACGGTACTGCGTTCGAGGCTGAACTCGACTGGGCGCCCGAGGCTGCGGCACGTCTCAAGGCGATCCCCAGCTTTGTGCGCGGCGTGGTCACGCAGCGCGTTGAGAAGTTCGCGCGGGAGCGCGGCTACGAGCGTGTCGATCTGGACGTGATGGTGGAGGTGCGGAGGGCGATGCCCGTGGATTTCTCGAAACGGTTGCCGTTTTTCCTGAGCAAGGACGGTGAGCGGTGAGCCGGGTCACTGGCCAGATCGCGCCCGGCACGGCGCTTGTCGTAGCCGTGTTTGTCGCTGCGGTTCCGATGCCCCTGCTCGCGCAGGCCGCCGAGGGCACTGTCCAGATGCCCATGTACGGGCAATTCCCATACGGCGGCGCCCGCTTCGCGATCTGGATCGCGGCGCAGGTGCACCTGTTCTTCGCGGCGTTCGTGCTGGGCGTACCAATGTTCGCGGTGGTCGCCGAAGCCATGGGCATCTTCGGTCAGGAACCCAAGTACGACAAGCTCGCGAAGGAGTTCACGCGGTTGCTCCTGGTTTCGTACTCGGCAACCGCCATCTGGGGTGCGATCCTCGCGTTCGGGCTGATCACACTCTACCCGGGCGTCTGGAGCTATCTCGCCGAGATCTTCGCCCCCTCCATGTGGGCGTACGTGGGACTCTTCTTCTTCGAGTCGTTTACCCTGTACCTGTATTACTACGGATGGGAGCGCTGGTCTGTCGGCGGGGCCAAGCTGGGCCACTGGACGCTGGGCATCCTGCTGAATGTTTGGGGTACAGCTGTGATGTTCATCGCCAACTCCTGGCTCACCTACATGATGAGTCCGCCCGCCGACGTGACACCCGACACGTCCCCCGCCATGGTGCAGTTCTGGAGCGCCTTCGCGAACGCCACGTGGATGCCGATCAACATCCACCGCGTGATTGCCAACATCGTATTCGGTGGCGCCATCGTGGGTGGCTACGCGGCCTATCGTTTCCTCCTGGCCGACAACGACGACGAACGCGCCCATTACGACTGGATGGGCTATGTCGGCAACCTGATCGCCATCGGCGCGCTCATCGTTCTGCCCTTCGCCGGCTACTACCTAGGCCGCGAGATCTACGAATTCAACCAACAGATGGGCATCACGATGATGGGCGGCTTCATGAGTTGGCTTTGGATCATCCAAGCCTTTCTCATTGGCGTGCTCTTCCTGGCTGGCAACTACTACCTGTGGGTCGGTATGGGGCGGATCCCGGGCGCAACGCGCTTCCAGCCCTATACCAAGTGGATGCTGCTGGTGCTGGTAGTGGGCGTCATCGTGTGGGCCACGCCCAACACCATGATCGCCGACCGCGCGGAGCTGTCCGCCATGGGCGGATCGCACCACCCGTTTCTGGGCGTGCTAGGGGTGATGAGCGCCAAGAACACCGCCGTCAATTTGATGATCTTGACTACCTTCCTGTCGTTTCTGCTCTACCGGCGTGCCAACAAGCGCCCGACTGTGACATGGGCGAGAACCGGCACACAGGTGCAGGCCGCCCTGTTCGTGATCTCTGCGGTGATTGTGCTCTTCTACGGCATCTACGGATACTTCGTCACGGCGATCGTGCGGATCGGCTTCTCGGTCTATCAGGTCCTAGCGGTCCTTTTCGCTATCATCGCCGTAAGCGCGATCGACATCCGCATGATGCGCCGGGCGGAGAGCTACGGAGCAATCCGCTGGGGACAGATGCCGCCGCGCTCCCAGTACGCCCTGTTCATCTTGATGGTGACATTTACTTGGCTGATGGGGCTAATGGGGTTCGCGCGCAGCGGCATCCGCCAGCACTGGCATGTGTGGGAAGTGATGCGTGACACCAGCGAATTCGCGGCCACGCCCCCGCTCGGCTATGCCGCACAGGTGATTAGCATATGTGTGCTGATCTTCCTGGGCCTCGTCGCGTTGATCTTCTGGGTAGGCGGTCTGGCCGAGAAGCCGATCGTCACTCCTGCCCGCAAGGACGCGCTAATGGGTGGGGAGCACGCCACGGCTGCGGTTGCGGGCGACTAACCGATAGGCTCCCGACGTCCATGTGGAAGACCAACCTAAAGATCATCGGGATCGTGATGGGAACGCTCGCGCTCTACACGATCGTCGCCAACTCGATCCCGCAGGTCGCCTCGGAGGTGCCTGAAGAGCTGACTTTCACCGACGAGGTCAGCACCGCGGAGCTCGTCGCGGCCGGTGAAGAGCTCTACGGCGGGGCCGGAGGCTGCACGACCTGCCACGGCACGGGTACGCGCGCGCCGAACCTACTCACGGACCACGCAGGCGAGGGCGCGATCGGGACACGCTGTGGCGACCGCGTGCCCGGAGAGGTTTGCAGAGTCTACCTATACAATTCTCTGGTCGGGCCGGCGGAGTTCGTCCTGGAGGGTTTCCCCCCCATGGTGTTTCAGGCCCGTACGTTCTCGGACGCACAGTTGTGGGCGTTGGTCGCGTACATGGAATCCCAGGGAGGGGAGGTGACGGTCACGGCAGACGACATCGCGGCCTCAGCCGACCCCGGCCAGTCGACGGCCGCAGCGGCGACCGAGTCTCCCGCCGGGGCGGCGGCGGTCGCGAGTACGACGACCGACGTGGCCATGCTGCTCCAAGAACAGCTTTGCCTAGGCTGCCACGCCATCGACGGCGCTGGACCACCGCTCGGGCCGAGTTTCGACGGCATCGGCGGACGCCTCACGGCCCCCGAGATCCGCGCCGCGATCTTGGAACCGAACGCGGGCGCCGCTCCGGGCTACGAGGCCATGATCGGTGTCATGCCCACGACCTACGGCCAAGCGTTCACTGCGGCCCAACTCGAGGCCGTCGTCTCGTTCCTGGCCGGCCGGAACTGAGGGAGGACCCGGTGAGACTTTGGCCGAGCGAACCCTTCGGGCAGACGGTCGCGATCCTCGCGATCGCCTATCTGCTGATCGAGCTAGGTATTCCCTACATCCCGCCGCTGTTCGGGCTTGCGAGCGCTCCGGCCCCCGACAGCGTGGTCTTCCAATACATGTTGACGGTGCTGATGGGTGTTCTGATCTGGGTGAGCGACAACGAGGAGCGGTGGCGTGCGTTCAAGCGTCCAATACAGCGCGTCTTGGTCGAAGAGAAACGTAAACCGATCCGCGTTGCACTCCTTGTGTTGGTGCCGGTATTGGTGGCATTTATCGCCTTCGACCAGGCTCGTCCTTCTCTTTCGGCTCCACCGTCCTTCCGCGCCATCCACCCGGCGCCTCCCGGCTCGATGACCTTCCGTGACCGGACGATCCCGATCACCGGACTAGAGAACCCGCTGCGTCACGAGGGTCGTCTCGAAGCGCACTACGAAGAGGGAAAGCGGATTTACTACCGCAACTGCCTTGTCTGTCACGGAGACCTCTTGGACGGTCAGGGCCCCTACGGGCCGGCCTTCAATCCCGCCCCGCTCAGTTTCCAGGACGTGGGCACCATTCAGCAGCTCACCGAGAGCTACGTGTTCTGGCGGATCGCCAAGGGCGGAGCGGGGCTGCCCAACGAGGGCGGGCCGTGGAACTCGGCCATGCCCGCATGGGAAGAGTTTCTGACCGAGGACGAGATATGGACGGTGATCATCTTCCTCTACGAGCAGGCGGACAAGACACCGCGCACATGGGAAGAAGTCGCCGGATCGGAAGGAGGTCCCCAGTGACGCGCACGATTCTGCTGGCAGTCCCGGTGCTTGCGCTTGCGTCACTCTCGACGACCGCTGCCTCGGCTGACGCCCAGGACCAGGAGCTCTCGCTCGGCAAGGATGTCTACGATCGCTGGTGCGCGGGCTGCCACGGCGTGGACGGCGCTGGGGCCGGGCCCGGCGCCGCAACAATGCTACCGCGCCCGCGTGACTTCACACGGGCGCAGTATCAAGTCCGCACGACCGGCACCGGCGAGTTGCCGACCGACGCGGACATTATGCACGTCATAGACGTGGGGATGCCAGGAACGGCGATGCCCGGATGGGAGGATGCACTTAGCCGTGATGAGCGCGAGGCGTTGGTGGCGTATCTTAAGAGTTTCTCGCGCTTCTTCGAGAGCGGTCCAGAGCCGACCCCGCTCGAGTTCGGTAGCGCCCCGAGCAGCAGTGAGGCGACCATCACGGAGGGAGCGAGACTTTATCAGGAGATCGAGTGCTGGCAGTGCCACGGGCAGGCGGGGCGCGGGGACGGCAGCGCCGCAGCCACGCTCGACGACGACCTTGGGTTTCCCAACTACGCGGCCGACCTGACGCGGAACTGGCTGTTTAACGGAGGCGGCGCGGTCGAGGACATCTACCGCGTCCTCCGCACGGGCCTGGACGGCACACCGATGCCCACGTTCAGCGACCTTATAGAGTCGGACATTGTCACTGATGATCAGCTCTGGAGCCTAGCGCACTACGTCAGGAGCCTGTCCCCCGCCCGGGCACCCGCGGTGCGCGAGGTGATCACGGCGACGCTTGACGAATCGGAGCTGCCGTCGACGCCGGATGACGAGCGGTGGGCCAGTGTCCAGCCGTTCTATGTGCCGCTCGCTGGGCAAGTCATCGTCAAGCCGCGCTGGTTCTCACCACGTGTGACGAACATCTGGGTGCGTGCGCTCCACGACGGCGAAGATGTGGTGCTCCTCGTGAGCTGGACCGATCCAACGCAAAGCCCCAGCTCGGACCCCGACTGGGCGAGCTTCGCACAGCGTGTGGTCGATACCATGGAGCCCAAGGACGAAGGATCGACCTGGGAGCCGGGCGCTCCCGATCGCCTCGTGGTGCAGTTTCCACAGACGCTCCCCTCGGGGCTCGAGCGTCCGCATTTCCTGCAGGGGGACGCCCGCCGCCCGGCCTATCTCTGGAGCTGGAGCAGCGAGGAGGATCGGGCGGTGGAGATGGTGGCGGAGGGACTGGCGACCGGCCAGCAACAGCCGGACGAGAACCAGCAGCTGAGCGCCGTCTCGACCTGGTCGGAGGGCGAGTGGCGCGTCCTGTTTCGACGTCCGCTCATGACGCCGGACATTGCCGCCGATCTTCAGTTACCCTTGGCGACTGCGGTCCCGATCGCGTTCCAAGCGTGGGACGGCGACAACGGTGAGGCCGGCAAGCAGAACGCAGTCAGCACATGGTACTTCTTGGCGCTCGAGGAAGCGACTCCGGCCACCGTGTTCATGGCGCCCGTTGCAGCGTTCGTGTTAACCGCGGCCTTCGGGCTAGGTGTCGTCGCGCGCGCCCAGAGGCGATACACGGAAGCGGAAGAGCGAGCCGGCCAGGCCGGCGGCGCATAGGTGCGACCGGCGGGCCGGGCACCGCGAATCGGCCCGTACGAGGTGGCGCAAAAGCCCGGTCTGCCCGAGGTTTCTCGTTCCGTGTTGAGTGGCCGGCGCCGAGCGCGCCGCTGAGGTAACCGCAGATTTTGGTTGTCGGCAATAGCCGAAGAGAACCGACTAAAGGAGACGGATCATGTTCAAATTGCCTTATCTGAGGAATCTCGTCACCAGCTCGCTGGCAACCGCCGTCGTGATGGGCTGCGGTGGTGGTGACGGCGACGGTGGAGCCGAGGACGCCGGGGAAGCGACCGCAGCCGTGATGGAGCACCCCGTGGACGCGGCGACCGCCGGCAGCATCACCGGGCTGGTCATCTTCACAGGAACGCCCTCCGAGGGTGATATGATCGACATGTCCGAGGAGCCCGCCTGCGCCGAGGTGCACGCCACGCCGCCGATGCGCATGCCGGCCGTGGTGGGAGCGGACGGCGGACTCGCCAACGTGTTTGTTCACCTGAGCGAGGGTTTGGACCCCAGCTTGCAGTTCCCCGCCGAGGAGGCTGCTGTCCTCGACCAACTGGGTTGCGAGTATGTCCCGCACGTCGTGGCGCTCTCCACCGGCCAGCAACTCACAGTACGCAACTCGGATCCCGTCCTCCACAACGTGAACACGACGCCCACTGAGAACCGCGGGTTCAACCGCAGCCAACCACAGGTGGGCATGGAGTTTCAGACATCGTTTCCGACCGCCGAAGTCATGATCCCCGTGCGCTGCGATGTGCACGGCTGGATGGAGTCCTACATCGGGGTGACAGCCCACCCATACCACGCGGTGACGGGAGAGGACGGCTCTTTCGCGCTTGAGCGCCTCCCCCCGGGAACGTACACGCTTGAGGCTTGGCATGAGCTCTACGGAACGGTAACGCAGAGCGTGGTCGTTCCCGAGAGTGGTGACGTCGAGGTGATGTTCGAGTTCGACGAGTCGATGGCCGGGCGGCATGTGCCCCTGCGGCCGACCCTGATTATAAGCCACGAGCGCGACGGCAGGGCCACGGCCGTCCGCGCGACGCAGCAGTAACTACGAGGACCAAGGCCCGGTGCACGGCAAGGTCTAGGAGAACGACCCGCGCCGGGCTTTCACGGTAGCAACCTCTCGACGGAGGAGCTGGATCGGATGGAGAACTGGTCATGGCTGATGGATGGAAGCGCGTCGACCTTCGGCCCCACCATCGATCGCCTCTATCTCGTGATCCTGATCATCACAGGAGTTGTCTTCTTCGCCACGCAGGGGGCGCTGATCTGGTTGCTCATCAAGTATCGGCACCGCGCAGGGCATAAGGCGGAATACATCCACGGCAACACGCGGGCCGAGGTGATCTGGACGGTTATTCCGTTCGTGATCGTGCTGGGGATCGCGCTCGCAAGCCGGGGTGCGTGGGCGCAAGTCAAGGACCCGCAGAACATCCCGCCCAACTCGCTACCCGTGCACGTCATGGCCAGCCAGTTCGAGTGGGACGTCACCTACCCTGGCCTGGACGGTCAGCTCGAGACCGGCGACGACTTCACCGTGCGCAACCGGATGGACGTGCCGGCCGATCGTCCCACGCACGTGATCCTGGAAGCCGAGGACGTAATCCACTCGTTCTTCCTGCCGGACTTCCGGGTGAAGCAGGACGCAGTGCCGGGAATGGTGATGAACGTGTGGTTCCAACCCACGCGCACGGGTGAGTTCGTGATCGGGTGCGCGGAACTATGCGGCATCGGCCACACCCGCATGCGGGGCACGCTGACCGTGCACTCCGCGGCGGACTATCAAGCATGGCTCAACGAGCAGTCCCAGCCGTAAGCGGCCACGGCTAGAACCGCAACGAGGAAGGCAATGGCGACAACTGCAGTCACGGCCGAGCAGCACGCGGCCACGGCCCAGCACCACCACGAGCCGGGCTTCATCCGCACCTATGTCTTCAGCACCGATCACAAGATGATCGCCAAGCAGTTCTTGCTTGCGAGCCTGTTTTTCTTGCTGGTCGGTGGGCTCTTGGCGGCAGGCATCCGCTGGCAGCTCGGCTTCCCAGGGCAGCCCATGCCCCTCATCGGAGGCCTGTTCTCCGACACGACAGCCCCGGGTGGCATCATCCTGCCGGAGTTCTACAACGCCCTGGTCACCATGCACGGGACCTTCATGATCTTCTTCGCCATCATGCCGCTGCTAGTGGGCGTGTGGGGCAACTACCTGATCCCACTCCAGATCGGGGCGCCCGACATGGCTTTTCCGCGCCTCAACATGGCGTCGTTCTGGATCAGCGTGCCGGCCGGTGTGATCATGCTCGCCGGTTTCTTCGTGCAGGGCGGACACGCCGGTGCCGGCTGGACCGCCTACGCGCCGCTCTCTTCCGAACCGGAGTACAGCGGCGTCTACATGGGCCAGATCCTGTGGCTGATAAGTCTGACCATCCTAGGCTTCAGCTCGCTTGCGGGAGCAGTCAACTACATCACGACCGTGATCAACATGCGCGCGCCTGGCATGACGTGGTTCAGGTTGCCACTGCCAGTGTGGGCACTGTTCGTCACCTCCTGGCTTGTGCTGCTGGCCATCCCAATCCTCACCGGCGGATTGATCATGCTCTTATTCGATCAGACCATCGGGACAGGATTTTTCTCAGCGGCCACCGACGGCGAACCGCTGCTGTGGCAGCACGTGTTCTGGTACTTTGGCCATCCCGAAGTCTATATCCTGATCCTGCCGGCGATGGGACTTGTGAGCGAAGTGATCGCCAACCGTTCCCGCAAGCCCATCTTCGGCTACCACGCCATGGTGCTGGCCATCATCGCGATCGCGTTTCTGGGCTGGGTCGTGTGGGGACACCACATGTTCCAGAGCGGGATGAACCCGTTGCTCGGCACGACGTTCATGATCACGACGATCATCATCGCCGTGCCATCGGCTATCAAAGTATTCAACTGGTTGGGCACGCTTTGGCGTGGCGACTTGCACTTCGACGTGCCCATGCTGAACGCGCTTTCGTTTGTATCAATGTTCGTCATCGGCGGGTTGTCAGGCATATTCATGGCGTCGGCGCCAGTCGATATCTTTATCCACGACACGTATTACATCGTCGCCCACATCCACTATGTGCTGTTCGGTGGCAGCCTCTTCGGGATTTTTGCGGCCATCACATATTGGTTCCCGAAGATGTTCGGCCGGATCTTCAGTCCTGTGCTTGGGAAAGTCCATTTCTGGTTGACTTTCGTCTCGTACAACCTCGTGTTCTTCCCGATGCACACTATCGGACTCAGAGGCCACATGCGTAGGATCTATGATCCCAACCAGTACGAATTCCTGCAACCGCTTCAGCCCATCAACACGTTTATCACGATCGCTGCGTTCGTTCTGATCGCCACGCAGTTGATCTTCGCCTTCGCCTTCTTCTGGAGCATGTACAAGGGCGAGAAGGCGCCCAGAAACCCCTGGAAAGCAAACACGCTGGAGTGGACGGCCGCGCCCACGCCTCCGCCACACCTCAACTTCCCAGGGGGCGCACCGGTGGTCTACCGGGGGCCGTACGAGTACAGCTGGCCCGGTTCGACGGACGATTTCCTACCACAGGACCTGCCGCCGGACCGTGTGTCCAGAACACCGATCCCGAGCGAACCGAGCCCCATGTCCACCGGCGACTGAGACGCTAGCCATGACGACGATCCCAGCGCCCCCATCGTCGAGCACGAGGACCTCGCGATGACGACCGACGCCTCCACGCTCCGCAGCATGATGATCCCCGACCCAGCGTACGAGCCGGGGATGAAGGTCTACACGATGAAGCTGGGGATGTGGGTCTTCCTGCTCTCCGAAGTGATGTTCTTTACGTCGCTGATCGGGAGCTACGTCATCCTCCGCTTTGCTCACCCCGACCACTTCGCTGCACCGGGAGTCGTATTGAACGTGCCGCTGACCGCGTTCAATACGTTCTTCCTGATTTGCTCGTCGGTGACGATGGTCAAGGCATTCGCCGCCATCCAACAAGGCGATGACACGGGGCTCAAACTCTGGCTGCTCGCCACGATTCTGATCGGCTCGCTGTTCGTGGGCATCCAAGCGGTCGAGTATTACATCCTCTACCATGAGGGATTCGTGCCCGCCGCAGCCGACTACCACGCCGCCGGCCGTCAGGGCATGGAGGGAGGCCCTATCGTGGGCGGTCCGCTCTATGGCGCCACGTTCTATACCATGACGGGCTTTCACGGTGCTCACGTCACCATCGGCGTCATCTGCCTGACATTCGTCCTGATACGTGCGTTGCGCGGCGCCTACACACAGAACGATCACCGTGGAGTCGAGCTGATCGGGCTGTATTGGCACTTTGTGGACCTAGTCTGGATTATCCTCTTCACCATCGTCTACCTGATCTGAGCGAGGGTCCATGACCACCGACGTGCAGCACTCTGGTCACGCCGAGGGTGAGATCCACGAGGCGCCCTACATGCTTATCTTCGGCGCGCTGATCGTGCTTACGCTTGCAGAGGTCGGGTATGCCTTTCTCAGCTTGCCGAAGTTCTGGCTCGCGCTCGGCTTGATCGTCATGGCCTTCTGGAAGGCTACCCTCGTTGCGCTCTACTACATGCACTTGCGATTCGAGCCGAAGCGCCTGTGGGTTCTAGCTTTATCTCCCCTGCCTTTGGTCGTGATCCTGATCGTGGCGGTACTCACAGAATTCTGATCTGGCCCGAGGGAGTGGACCGTTATGGAGCATGACGTACAGTTTACTGGACTTCAGATAGGCATGTTTCTCGGCGGCCTATTAATGGCCTTCGTGCCAATCACGATCTCGATCGGGATTGGTATCTGGGCCTTACGGCAGCGCGCCCGAGTCGGACGAAGTGTCCCAGCAGACAACGGCGCACACCAGGAGGCGGCATGAACTTGCCCGACGCTGCCACCCAGGCCCCCGAGCCGTCTTCCCTCGGCCCTGGAACTCCCAACTTCAGCGGCATGGTGGTGCGTGGGGTAGTGGCTGGTCTAGTAGGAGCTACGGCGATGGCGCTCTGGTTCCTAATTGTGGACAGCTCCGAGGGACAGCCTTTCCGAACGCCGAACTTCGTCGCTGCCTCGTTGCTAGGCGTTCAGGGGATGGAGATGGGCGTCGGTCTGATCATCCTCTACACGCTCCTCCACTACCTCGTCTGGATCTTGGTGGGCCTCGTGTCGGCTTGGGTACTCGACCAGGTGGAGATTGCCTCGCCGATCTTGATCGGGCTCGTCTTGGGGTTTCTGCTGTTCGATCTCGTATTCTACGGGAGCGTCGTGGTCACCGGGGCAAACATCATCCAAGCTCTAGGCTGGCCCGAAGTGTTAGCCGGGAACCTGCTGGCGGGGATGAGCCTGATGGCCATCCTGCACTGGAGTGGACCCACCCGGAAGATGACGTGGTGGGAAGCGCTCGGCACGAACAAAGTCGTGCGAGAAGGTATCGTCTGCGGAACGATTGGCGCCGCCGTGGTGGCAATTTGGTTCCTTGTGTTCGACGTACTTCGCGGCGAGCCCTTCTTCACCCCCGCTGCCCTCGGGTCGGCTTTGTTCCTCGGGGCAAGCAACGTAGAAGCAGTAAGCGTTGAAGCGGCGACCGTCATCGGCTATTCGCTTCTGCATCTCCTTGCCTTCACCATCACCGGATTTCTCGTAGCGGTGATAGTGACCGCCGCCGATGACACGCCTCCACTCATTGTCGGTGCCGTAATGTTCTTCGCCGTATTCGAAGCCCTCTTCATGGGCCTGTTGGCTATGGTAGCGGAGTTCTTACTCGGATCGCTCGCTTGGTGGACGATCGCGGCCGGCAATGTCATGGCCGCTGTTGCGATGGGTTGGTATCTGTGGGAGCAACATCCCAAGCTCCGCGCCGCGCTCGCGATGGACCCCCTCGATCGGACCGGCTGACGAAACTTCCTACCACCCGGCCCTATGTTTGGGCACCCAAGGCCCTGAGCACCTCCATCATCCGCACGTCGTAGGGATCGCCGGACGGGTCGTCCGCTGCGATGTCAGTATTCTGTTTCGGAGTCTCGAGCAGGAGCGGGATGCCGCGACTGCGCCGGTCTGCCAGCAGCCAGCCGAATGGCTCTTCCCCGATCTCTCCCGCTCCTATGAGCGCGTGCCGATCACGATTCGAACCGAGCGCACCCACCGAGTCGTTCAGGTGGAAAAACGAGGGGGGCTCTCCAGCCGTTTCCTCGAACTCGTCCAGCACGGCTCGGAGATCCGCCTCGGACGACTTCAAGTCGTAACCCGAAACGAACAGATGGCACGTGTCCAGACCGTAGCCGGCCCGCTCGCGCACATCTTCGGGAAGGGCTGCGAGAATTGCACCTATTTCAAAGGCGTTGCGCCCATAAGTCGTCCCGGCCCCGGCGGAGTTCTCAACGTAGAGCCGGGTGAGCCCGGGGGCGTCCTTCAGCGCTCGAGTCATCGCTCGTGCCACCCGCTGCGCTCCCTCCCCGGGCTCGGCCTTGCCCCGAGGACATGCACCGGGGTGAAAGCACACCCCACCTACGCCCAATGTGGCGGAGCGGTCCATTTCCTTGGCCAATCCTGCAACCGAGCGCTCCCACTTTCCCTCATCGTTCGTGGCGGCGTTTAGGACGTAAGCGCCGTGAACCATTACGTGCCCGGGCTCTATCCCGGTCTCGACCAGGGCTTCCTTGAAACGTTGCGCACGCTCGGGACGGATCTTGGATTTGTCACCGTAGAACTTGGGGACCGCCGTGAAGATCTGGACCGCCGACATACCGGCAGCGGTCGCCCGGCGTACGGCCATGTCGATCCCGCCGTTGTCAACTGAGTGCGTGCCGATAAGGTGACGAGTCCGGGACATAGCCGGGTCGAGGCGAGCTCAGCGGCCGGGGCTGCGCGCCCGCCCAAGCCTGCCCGAGTCATCGCCGAGGAAGCGGCGCAGGCGAACGAGGTAGTAGCTCAGGAGCCCACCCAGCACGACAAAGGTTACTCCTAACACGAGTGCTCCGGCCACCCGACCCACCCACCATGTCATCAGTTCCCAGGCGGCGAACCCGAAGCAGAAGGCGATTGCTGTGGCGATCAGGAAGCGATGAAAGGAGATCAACGACATTTCGGTCTTCCACGGGTTCCGGCCGTTACATGAAACTTGGTCACTGCCGCGTGCACAGGCGCTTCCGTGCGCCACCGTGAGTACTCCTCGCGCAGCCAGCGGAACCACAGCCTAGCGATCGCGATCCGGCAAGTGAGCATGCCTGGGACGCCTCGCCAGGAATTTCGCTCGCTTGGGCACGAACGTCTAGGTTAGCTCCGCGCCCGGGCACACCCATGAGTCTGCGGCATATCGCAGCGTTCGGCCGTCCACGGAAGGGCGCTAGAACATGTGCGAGCGTCCCCACACTGAGGTCGAGATGGCTCGCGTGATCCAATAGATGAGACCGTGCAGGATCGACGCGGTTGAGGGCAGTTCGCGGAGCGAGGCTCGACTGCGGGCGCTCGCCACCGCAAGAAAGAGCGACTAGCGCCGGTAGGTTGGTCAACCCCGACAGGATGCCGTGCGAATCTCTTGCAGGGGGTTCACCGGTCTTGGATCCCGTGCACAGAAATGGCCTCGTCTATCAATAGGATCGGAATGTCTTCACGGACGGGGTACAGCCACCGCCCGTCCTCTCGGAGAAGCCCTCCCTCGATGGGCGAGCTCACCGTCTCGCCCCCGCGGCTGGTCAGCTGACCTGCGGCGATGGCAACGTTGACCCGTTCGATCAGGGCAGCGGGCGCTGCCCGCACAGGTTGCCGGCTCTCGGGGCACACCAGAATCTCAAGGAGGCGCGGGTCTACCATCTCTGCAGTACCGGTGTCATTCTTAACCACTAACGGGCTCGCTGCGACTTCCTGCTCGAACAGCCGCTCGGTGGGACTCGGCAACGAAAGCTAAACCTGGCCCAGCACCGTTGGCGAGCGGCTACGCGGGTACTGGTCGACTCCTTCGGGGCGAGCGGAGACGTTTCGTGACCAAGCCAAGAAGCGCTAGTAGGCACTGCTGCGGCGCATTTCTTCTCACGGTGACGATTCTCGCGGGTTGCGGCAGGGTCTTGGAGCCTCCCGCACAGACGACCGAAGGTGGGCAACCAATACTTGCTCCGCAGGTCGCCAATGGAGGAGACTCGCCGCCGCAAGTCCGCCGACCACCCCGACGCAGCGCGTGGGTGATCTTGGGAAGCGATACCGTCGTGGCAGAGGTCGCGCGAACCCAAGAGGAAAAGGAACGTGGCCTCATGAACCGCAGTGAACTCCCCGACGGCACCGGCATGCTCTTCCTGTGGAACGAAGAGGGAATCCGCTCCTTCTGGATGTCAAACACGTTCTTCGGTTTGGACGTGGCCTTCATGGACGCGAACCTGAGGATCGTTGACATACAGCAGATGGAGGCCGAGAGCACGAATATCCACTCAAGCGCGCGTCCCGCTATGTTCGCCCTCGAAGTGCCGTTCGGTTGGCTGGCCCGGCACAACGTCTCCGTAGGCGATACCGCCGAACTGGTGCTAGGTCCCCTGTGAGTCCACGGGCGCAACCCGGAGGCCGGGAGCTTCCTGGCCCCGATCGTCCTGTTGGCCTCGTCTGACGGAGCCGGTTATCCTGTCTCCCTTCATCGCGCCCAGCCGCGCCGGGATCTGACGGAGGTCGCATGTCCTTCCGGACCAATCCGGATCGTATCCTCGAGAACATTGATCGTGCCCGCAGCCGCGAGGCCGATGCTCCACGCTCGGGTACTGACCTGCACGCAAACGTGCGCGAGTTGGATTCCGAGGTTCCGGAGGTCGACGCCACCAACCCGGAGCGGATCCGACGCATCTTCCGTCTGGTGGAATGCACATACATGAAGGCTGCGCAGAGCGTGGCGCTCGGCCCACTCGCGGCACGGTTCCAGGCGGTAGGAGATCTCCATCACCACCATGCCCACGGAAATGTGAGCGTGAGCGTCCAATACCTGGACCACGCCCGACCCGAGGAAGTCGGGGTTGTTCCCTTCGAGGTCACGCCCGAGCAGATTGCTGATCAGAAACGCGAGACGCGCACGAGCCGGCCCGACGTGAACGCGATGCGCGTGCTCCGTGCGGGGCTACGTTCGGGGGTAATGGCGTGCTACAAGAAGCTCGAACCGCGTATACGCGAGGGCCTCCGTGAGCGGGCGGACATGGGCCATATCGCTGTCACGATAACCGTGGGATTGCGCTCGGCCGAGTGACAAGCCATTCATACGTCAAGGTCCGGCGCGCAACTTCTTCTCGTGGCAATTTTTGGCCGAACCCGGCCTCAGATGAGCGAGACCTCGCACGTCCGGCCGGTCCGCCCGCGCGGGGCACCAAAACTAGACGCCGCCAGCAGCCGCCGTGGCGATCGCAAAACGCACCGCAGGAGCAGGCAAGAGGTACAACAAGTAGGCCAGCACTAAGAGCACGACGAGACACCCGATCAGTAAGCGTCGGGCCAGGGGAAGACGTCCGGAAACGGGGACGGGACTCTGCACCGGGGCAGTCCGGCGGAGCCCCCCGCTCTCCTGCAGAAAACTCTCCATGCTCGCCCCGCAGCGCGCACAAAGCCTGAAGGGCCCCGGGTTCACGTTCCAGCAGTGCGGGCAGACAGACGGATGCCCAAAGCCCGGAGCCGTGACGGGCTTGAGCGACACGGAAGTTGGACGAAACCCTACCCCTGGAGCCGGCCTCACTACTGACCGCCGCTCGAGTGCGGGTTTGGTCGCCGGTCGCCTCCGTGCCGGGTATCCCGCTGGATACCACGTCCGAACTCGCGGATTAGGCGGTTCACAGGATCGCCCCCACCAGGCCAGAGACAGTGATTGGATGGCCGGTTGAACAACGTGTGCATGTCAGTCAAGTGACTCGCAGCTTCTTTGGAGCTTCCGGCTGCACCAAGGCAACTGCTCGCGGATTCTTCGTGGCGAGGCGGTAGCCGGCAGTACTCATGCAACCATAGCAGTCGATCCGAGTTGGCTCCCCGGGGGGAGCGTGTTTCGACGTAATGCGCGTATGGTGGGAGGGGTCATACAATCGCCCCGTGCGCAGTCCCGGCCGACTCCGGTCCGAGACGCCATCCGCGACTGCCAACATTGATCAAGGAAAGGTCTCGCACCGCGTCGCCAACGCTTTGATGTAGCCACGGTCGAGCTCGATCCCGATCCCGGGTGCCTCGACCGGGGTGAGCGCGCCAGCAGCGAGCTCCCACTCAGGCTGAACCAAATCACGCTCCCAGTAGCGACGGCTAGCCGATAGGTCACCGGGAACGTTGAATCCGGGCAACGTCGCGAGGGCCACATTATGTGCTCGCCCGACTCCCGACTCCAGCATCCCGCCACACCAGAGTGGCACGTTCCAGGCCCGGCAGAGGTCATGTATTTGGAGTGCCTGGCCGAAGCCCCCGACGCGGCCCGGCTTCAGGTTGATTACGCGGGCACTGCCCATTGCGATGGCCAAGCGAGCGTCCTTCACCGAACGGATGGACTCGTCCAAGCAAATCGGCGTCCGCAGTGCCTCCTGGAGCACCGCGTGACCGCGCAGGTCTTCTCGCTCAAGCGGTTGCTCGAGCATGGCGAGTCCCAAGTTGTCCAGTTCGCGAAGACGGACGAGGTCGACCAGTCTGTATCCGCCGTTCGCGTCGGCGCTCAGAACGGCCTCCGGGAAGCGCGCACGCACATGTGTAAGTGTCTCCAAGTCGCGACCAGGCTCGATCTTGAGCTTGATGCGATGGTAGCCTTCCACTAGACACTGCTCAACCCGCCGGAGCAGGGCATCCCGATCATCCTCGAAACCGAAGCTCACACCAGCAGGCACAGGTCGCACGCTACCACCGAGCATCTCGCACAACGGACGCCCTGCACGCTTGGCCGCTAGATCCCAGGCGGCCATTTCGATCGCCGCGGATGCCATCGGCACATCTCGCATCCAGCTCCGCTCAGGCTCTCCTCGCAGGAGCGCCGGCAGTAGCCGCCCGCTTAGCACGCTCCATGCACTCTCGGCCGTTTCCGGCGCATAGCCGCGGACGGCCAGGGCCACGCACTCCCCCCACCCGGTTACGCCGTCGCCGTGCAGGGCCACCAGAATTACCGGGCGCTCGTGGACGGTGCCCCTGGAGCTTCGGAAGGGATGCCGCAAGCGCAAGGGAATCAGGAGGAGTTCGGCACCCTCGATAACGGGAGCAATCTCCGGGATCATACAGGCGAGCGTTCGATACAGGATCTCGCCCAGCGCCGGCGGCCCAACCCCTGCTGTGCGCGAGATGATCCTGCCAAGCAGGCTCCCTCCCATAGCACGTGCACAAGCTCGTCCGCTCCTGCTGCTTGGAAGTCGCCCGCAAGCGCACCCGCGACGAGAGCGCCTGCGCGGACGGGGAAGTCGGGGTCCCTGTTGATCTCCGACCTCCTGAGCCTGCCGTGGTACGCCAGGACCTCAGTTACCACGTAGTCTTCCCGTGGCCAGCAATCTCGCCGGACACGCCGTGGCGTCCCCACGTCGAGAAGTCCAGGGAGGCGAAGGGGGTGACCGAGCTGCAGCACGCTACTGCTGGCGTTCAGTCAGGTCGTTCTTCAACGGGGATCAGCAGCAGCCGAGCCAGGAGCGCGCATCGAGCAACAACGCCCTCCACCCGCACGTGCTCGTGCGACGCGTGAGCTCCACCGCCCACCGCACCCAGGCCATCCAGTGTGGCCGAGTGCAGGCTGGTGACGTTGCCGTCGGACGCACCGCCTACCGTTGCCTCCCCCAACTCTAGGCCGAGCTCGGCCCCGGCACGTCGGGCTTCGTCGAAGAGCCGACGATTACGTGGGGTACGCTCTAGGGGTGGCGTATCTACGGTCCCTTCGATCTCGAGGGAGACACCAGGTGTCCTCGCCGACAGAGCGAGGATCCGCTCCGTTACCATGCGTGCGTCCGCACTCGCGAGCACACGGACGTCAACCTGAGCACGGCTCACTGGGGCAACAACATTGGGACGCACCCCACCGTCTACGACACCCACGTTGACGGTGATACCCCGCTCACGATCGTTGAGCGCGTGTAGGGCGTGAATCACGTTGGCTAGCTCAAGGATGGCGCTTGCGCCCGTCTCGGGCTCCAACCCGGCATGCGCCGAGCGACCTCGAATCGTCACGCGGAATTGGCCTACCCCCTTGCGTGCGGTCTTGAGGTATCCTTCAGGGCCGTACGACGGTTCCAGCACGTACGTCCGCGCTGCCGCCCGCGCGAGACGATGTACCAGCGGCCGCGACTCGAAGCTGCCCATCTCCTCGTCTGAATTGACGAGTACGACGGGTACAGCGGGGGGCTCGAGCCCGAGCTCCACTAGCGTGCGGAGCGCGAACACGAGCTGCGCCAGTCCCGCCTTCATGTCGAAGACGCCGGGCCCGCGCAGCACGCCCCTGTCAAGTTCAACGGGCATGCTGGCCAGCGTCCCTAACGGCCATACCGTATCGGAGTGCCCGACCAACAACTGCGCTCCCGGGCCCCCGCCCCATCGGGCACGCCCGTACAGCTGACCGCCAGTCTGTTGGCCGGGCAAGCGTTCGACGGCCACGTCCAGCGACTCGAGTGCGTCGGCGATCAGATCCTGTACTCCACGCTGGGAAGCCGGCACATCCGTGGGGGACTCATGTTCCACGAGTGCTCTCGTGAAACTCACGAGCTCGCTCTGAAGGGTTGTGACGTGCATGCGGATCCGATCACCGATCCGGCCCGGAGGCATAGCCCTAGCCGCCGCTGTGGTCGTTACGAGACACTCCAGGAAGCCGAAACATCCAGCTTCCTGCCGCCCGCCGGACCGCTAGCGCCACGGCAAGGACGTGGGACAGCCGCGGACAGCTCTCGGTAAGACCATTCTCTCTCACCATGCCTCATGTCGAATGGAAGTGTACGGTCAACTCCGAGGTGTCTCCCCCAACCTGCTGGAACCTCCATATCTATTTGGCACGAAATCCCACAAGACATCCTGCTCGCGTGTACCTGCCTAGGACAACAACGCGACCGCCCAGACATGACCCCAAAGGAAAGCGAGGGTCGGAAATGCCAGCGAGAACCTATTGGTACCGTCCTGCCTGCCGGTAGCTCTCGTCCAAGATCTCCACCGGCTGGAGCGTGCGCGTACGCACACGCTCCGTGGCCAGTCCTGCGCCGATCTGCATGACGCACCCCGGATTGGGTGTAACAACCACGTCGGCGTCCGTCGCGATGACAGCCGCGACCTTGTCCGCTCCGATCTGCCCGCCTAGATCGGGATGTGTAACCCCGTAGATCCCTGCTCCCCCGCAGCATTCCTCGGCGCCCCTTAGCATGACCACGCGCAAGCCAGGCACGGCGTCCAGCATTTTGGCCGGCGTTTGAGCCACGCCCTGGGCATGGAGCAGATGGCAAGGCGCGTCCGTCGTGATCGTAAGTGAGAGCGGCGCCCCCCGGCACAGACCTCGTCCCGCGAGCACCTCGGACAGATCGCGTACCGACGCAGCGAAAGCCCGGGCACGCTCCGCGTATACGGGGTCGTGCTCAAGGAGCAGGTCGTACTCCTTCATGACCGCCCCGCACCCAGCGGCGTTAACGATCACCATCTCTGCCCCTGCGGCGGTGAAAGCATCAACATTTGCGCGTGCTAGCGCACGCGCCGTCTCAAGGTCACCACCGTGCACGTGCAGGGCGCCGCAGCACACCTGACCTGGAACGTCCATCGTGCGAAGGTCGTTGACAGTCAACACGCGGGCGGTGGCCTCGTTCACATGGCCGAACAGTCCCTGCTGGACACAGCCTAGGAACAGCCCCACGCGTTCACTGGGCGCGTCGGCCGACCCGTCAGTCCCACCGCCGCTCGCCCGTTCCAAGACGTGGCCACGGCCAAGCGGTGCCACCGTATCCTCGCCGGACTCCTCCAGATGACGGCCTGTCTCGCGCAGCCCAGGCCAGCGCGCACTCGCAGCAAGCATGCCCGAAGCCAGCCGGAGGCCCGCCATCCATCGCCACGACGGCAGCAAGCGCGCCATCAGCGCCGGTAGCCCGGTCGCACGCACGGCCCTCGCCACTGCCATTGCCGCGCGTGTTGCGGCCGGACGCGCGAAGAGTCCGAGCATGGCTCTCACGGACCATCGCATCCCACCCGCCCGCGCCACTTCGTCCCGAGCCACTTCGAGCAACTCGCCGTAGCGCACGCCCGACGGGCACACCGTCTCACAGGCGCGACAACCTAGGCACCGATCAAGGTGCAGCTGAAAAGCCGGCGTGGCCGGGTCGAGGCGGCCCTCCGCAACCGCCCGCATGAGGTGGAGCCGGCCGCGAGGTGAGTCGTTCTCGTCACCGAGAAGCCTATAGGTCGGGCAGGCGGGGAGGCAGAAGCCGCAGTGTACACAAGTGAGCAACTTATCAACCTCAAACTTGAGCGCGTCCCCTGGCCGGGGACCTCCCTCCAAGTGCGTAGGTGCTTTCTCCGCCAAGCTCACGTCTTCGCCAGGCCTCCCCCGTTCCGTGCTGGGAGATCGACCGGAACGTGGATTGCGGGAAGTATCCCCGCTGGATCGAACACGGCTTTGAGGCCAGTCATGAGCTCCCCCATCGGCCCCGGCGGTGCCAGCTTGTGCAGCCGCCGAAGGATCCCGGTGGGCGCACGCACAACTGTGAGGCTACCGCCGTAGTGCGCGAGTGTCCGGCGCAGCCCGGTCAGATGCTCAGCCCAGTGCTCGGCCGCACCTGACTCCACGCACAGATCCCGTACCGCCACTCGCAGTGCACTCGCACCTCCGCTCATCGCCAGACTCACGGGCAACCCCACCAACGCATTCCGCCCGTCACGCATCTGTCCCACCGAACGAGCAGCCTCAATCAACTTGGAGGTCTGCTCGCGCGGTGCGGACAACCGCAGGGCCAAGTCTGTCTCTTCTTCCAACAACCGGACCTCCCGCCAGAACTCTTCTGTCGCGCGCGTCGCGAGCTCGTCCACCACGCCCGCGTCGACACCCAAGAGCACTTCACGCATGAGTCTTCGCTCCTCGCGCACACGTTCGGCCGACCCGACCAAGCGCACGCCGAGAATCGCCTCGCGGCTGTGTCCGTTGGAACGAGAGCACTCCAGCAGCTCGACTGCCGTAGGCGTTACCCTATGCGATGCTGCCACACTCACCGCCTCTCTCAGCTGTTCCAAGCAAGCCCCCCGAACAACGAGCGTGCGATCCATGGCGGGTCGCGGGAACAACCTAAGGGTCACGTCGCCGACGAAGGCTAGGGTGCCGCAGCTCCCCACGAGGAGGCGCACAAGATCGAAGCCCGCAACGTTCTTGACCACTCGTCCACCGGCACGAAAGGCCCGGCCATCTCCGGTGACTGCGGAAAGCCCGAGTGCCAGGTCCCGCGGACCACCCCAGGCCGCCCCCGTCGGCCCCGAGACGCCGGTTGACACGACTGCCCCCAACGTGCGGCGGCGTCCAGGGGGGTCGAGCGGCCACCATTGCCGATTGCGCGCCAACCGATGATCGAGGGCGGACAGTCGCATCCCGGCTTCAACAGTCATGGTGAGGTCCCCCGGTTCGTACTCGAGCACCCGGTCCATGTGGGCTGTGCTGAGCACTAGATCCGGCGGCGACCCGGAGTCAAGGGATCCTAGCCAGGTGCCGGACCCCGCCAGCGCCACCCTCCAGCCTTCCGCGTTGGCGCGTAGGATTACGGCCACAGCCTCTTCCGTGGCGCGAGGCAGCACTACCGGGGGAGGAGACCCGCCCCACGCGCTCCAGGGAGCGGCAGCGTCTCCGATCCGCACACGGTCGTGAGGCAACAACCCCTCGAGCCCGGCGACCGGATCGGCGGGATTCGCGACGCTCGCACCCCGCTCGCGGACACGGTCCTGGTCGGCACGCTTCGGCAGTGATCCCCTCCAACCGGCCGGGAGCACCTTTTCTGGGTTGCACAACCCAAGCGGATCGAACACTGCCTCCACCGCGGCCATTAGCTGCAGCTCGGTCGGCGAGAACACCAGCTCCATGTATTCGCGTTTGTCGATCCCGACCCCGTGTTCACCAGTGATTGTTCCTCCAGCCGCGACGCACGCGCGCATGATCTCCCGCGATGCCAGATCGACCCGCGCCACCTCGTCAGGGTCCCGTCGGTCGAACAGAATGATGGGATGCAGGTTGCCGTCTCCCCCGTGGAATACGTTGGCGATGCGGAGGCCGTACGTTCGGCCAATCTCACCGACTTGGTGGAGCACGTTGGGGAGTCGCGTCCGCGGAACCGTCGCGTCCTGGACCAACATGTCCGGCGCGATTCGTCCCATGGCGCCAAATGCCTTCTTGCGCCCCTTCCATAGCGTGAGCCTCTCGCGCTCGCTTCGCGCCCGTCGTACTTCGCTGGCCCCCGCCGCCCGGCAACAGGCCTCCGCGTGGTCCGCTTCGGCGTCGAGCCCCGCATCCGTGCCGTCCATCTCGACCACGAGGGCGGCCCCCGCGTCGGTCGGGTATCCAGCCGCGAAGACGCTCGCCTCCACCGCCCGAATAGTCTCGGCGTCGATGATCTCCAGCGCACACGGCAGCAGCCCGGACGCTATGATCCCCGTAACTGCCGTCCCCGCGGCCTCAAGATCGTCGAAGATCGCAAGCAGCGTGCGCACCCCCTCCGGAATCGGCGTCAGACGCACTTCGATCTCGGTGACCAAGCCGAAGCATCCTTCCGATCCCACGACGACGCCTACGAGATCGTAGCCGGGAGCGTCCCTGCCCCATCCACCCAGTTCTAGAACTCGCCCGTTAGGAAGCACGAATGTCAGCCCGGTGACCCAACGCGACGTGACTCCGTACTTGAGGCAGTGCGGCCCGCCCGAGTTCTCCGCCACGTTGCCGCCGAGTGTGCACGCAGCCTGCGACGAGGGGTCAGGAGCATACTGCAGCCCGTACGGGAGGGCGGCGGCAGACAGATCGGCATTCACTACACCAGCCTGCACGCGGGCGACACGGGCGATCGGGTCTAGGGCGACAATCCGGTTCATGCGCGATGTACTGACCAGTACGGCTTCGCCGGTGGCGAGTGCTCCACCAGAGAGGCCCGTACCGGCTCCGCGGGGCACAAACGGAATGCGGTCTCGATGCAGCCGCGCCAGCACGGCCGCAGCCTGGTCCGTATCGGTCGGGAGAACAACAGCCCGCGGCAGGTAGCGGTACGCAACCAGCCCATCCGACTCGTACGCGATGAGGCGGGAGGGCTCCGTGATCAGCCCTCCATCGCCGACCAGCGCGCGGAGCGCTCGGGTTAGCTGGTGAGGCACGCTGTTCTCTGGGACGAGGCGAGATCGGCTACGGCCCTCGCGGGTCGCTGCAATCCGTGGCTCACGGAGCATATCATCGCCGCCGGATAAGCAGCAACCGTGCGCTTTTCAAGAGCCCGACGGGCTCGTACAGCTTCCCTCAGCGCCGCCGCCGTGAACAACGTGTTAGGCGAAGGCCCGGTTAACCGCGTCCACCCGGTCGCGTGGAGAGTCCTCGGATCGAGGACGGCGACATAACGGTGGCCTACTACGCAAGTGCAGGCCCCTTCGAGCACAGAGGGGCCCGCGTTGCCCGCATCTACCTAGCGGAAACTCGGCAGCAGGTCGGTCGCCACCGGCGGAACTCCACTACTGCCGCTCGGAGGCCAGCTGTTCGGCCAGCTTGTCCGCGACAGCCTGGACGGCACTTTCGTCCTCGCCAGTGAATGCCTCGGTATCCTCGCTGTCGATATCGAGTTGGCCGAAGATCTCGTCGCCAGCGCGTATCAACACCACCAGCTCAGACTGTACGTCCGGGTTGCACGACAGATAGTTATCCGACTTACTCACATCCGGCACGTTCTGGTTTTTCTTTTCAGTCACCGCGGTCCCGCACAGGCCTGTACCGACCGGGATCCTGGCGTGCTCGGTGGGCGTGCCCACGTAGTTGTGCAACCACAGCTCGTTGGCATCCGCGTTCAGCAGATAGACCCCGGTCCAGCTGAACCTTTCTCCGGAGGACGCGATCCGGCGTACAGCCGTACGGAGCAACGCATCCGAAAGGTGGCCATCATCACGCATCTCCTGGAGCTCTCGCACTACTTCTCTTGAGTCCAGCATCCTCCAGTCCTGTTTGGCCTGCGGCCTCCGGAAGGTCACCACGCCGTGTGCAGGGCGGTTCCCAGAGCACGTCGCGTCCGGGACGGAGACCGGCCCCCTCGCGGGGAACGTCGAATGCTAGATGCGGCGCAGGCGATGGTCAACGCGGTCAGGTAGGGGCCCGCGCTGCCGCGCGCCTACCCGGAGGTACTAACGAGGCGTGAGATCCACATCTGGGCCCAAGTTCTGCACGAACGCTTTGATCAGGCGAATCGTGTGCGCGACATCGGTCAGGCTCACCATCTCGTTGGGGGAATGCATGTAGCGATTCGGGATTGAGATCAAACCCGTGGGCACTCCTGCACGAGAGAGGAAGATCGCGTCCGCGTCGGTTCGTGTGGCCTTGGGGCTCGCCTGGATCGTGTATGGTACACCTTCGGACTCCGCCGCCGCAGCCAGCCGCTCGAACACCACAGAATGCACCGCCGACCCCCGGCTCAGGACTGGCCCGCCCCCGAGCTCGTGCTCGCCAAGCTCTCTCTTCTCCGCATCAGGCACGTCGGTGCTGAACGTGACGTCTACAACCAGAGCGACCTGTGGATCGAGGGAATATGCGCTGGTCCGTGCCCCACCCCCTGCGTGGCCGATCTCTTCTTGCGCCGTGGCGACGGCGGCCACGTCAGCCGACGGGCGGTCCGCCGACAGCGCGCGTAGCGCCTCAAGCACTACGTAGGCCCCGATTCGATTGTCGATCGCGCGACTAGCGATCCGGTCGCCGGCGAGGTGGACCGTGCGGCCCGCAAGCACCATACAATCGCCCACGCGCACCCCAAGTGCCTGGACGTCGGCGCGCGAACCCGCACCTAGATCGATCCAGAGCTCCTTCACTTTGCTTGCATTCGAGCGCTCGTCTGGTTGGATTAGGTGAATCGGTTTCTTGCCAACTACTCCTGGAACGACCCGGTCCCGCGCCAAGATGGTCACGCGCTGCCCGACCACGACCTGCGGGTCCCAACCACCGATCTCGTCGACGAAGAGGAAGCCCTTTTCGTCGATGTGTGTCACCTGCAACCCAATCTCGTCGATATGGCCCGCCAGCATCACGCGCGGTGCGCCATCCGTACCGTCCAAGTGCGCAATCGAGTTGCCGCTGACGTCGACCGTGACCCGGTCAACAAAGCTCTCCGCCTGCTCCCGCCACACGCGGGCAGGGCGTACCTCAAAGCCGGAGGGCCCAGGAGCATCGAGCAGCTGCTCGAGGAAGTTGGTGTTCATCGCTCGCACCCGCCTAGACTCACCACCACACGGGTCGGTGTCCGACGCCGCTTGGGAACCGGCCAGGCGAAACGGGGCGCAGGAAAACTCACCGCTGCTCTTCCGGCGGCGGGACACGGATCTCGTGCCGCGAGTCCAGCCGGCCCTGCTCCGGACCCGTTCCCACACCGCCAGCCCCGTGCCGTGACCGCGGGTATCCAATGTCCCATCGAAGCACACCGACGAGGAGCGCGCCGCTACGCAACTGACGATCCAACCAGCGCCAAGCGAGCGCTTGGAGCGCTACGCGTGTCGGAGGAAAGAGCAACGCCAGGCCGACTCCGTCCGTGATCAAGCCTGGCGTGAGCAGCATGGCGCCGCCCACCAGTACCGAAACGCCGTCCAGTATCTGGCGTCCAGGCACACGGCCCGCCCCAATCTCGCGATGCATCACCCGCAGGGTGCGCAGCCCTTCGGCCCGTGCCAGCGCTGCCCCCAAGACACCGGTCGCGAGCACTATGGCAGCCGTGACGGACAGGCCGAACACTTGGCTGAGACGGATCAGGGCGATCAGCTCAACGATCGGAACAACGACGAACACGAGCAGCAAAGTACCGAACATTGCCGATTGCTACCCGCTCCCGCACCGCCCGGTCCGGGGCGCGTGCTAGGTCCCCGTTTCCGACATGTCTTCCCAGGAGCCCGCCATGCTGTTCTCTTCCGAACGATGGAGGAGACCTACTTCCGCAAGGGGTTCGGCCTCAAGGCCGAGGTCAAAGGCACCATCGACGCGGAGTACCACTGCGCTCTGGTGGAGCGCATTCGTGCGCGTGGTTACCAGGAGACATTCGGCGACGTCACGGTCCAACTAGCGCAAGAGTTTGGTTTCTGCTACGGCGTGGACCGCGCTGTGGACTACGCGTACGAGACAGTCCACAAGTTCCCGGACCGCCGTATCTTTCTGGTTGGCGAGATCATCCATAATCCTCATGTCAACCGGCGAATGACCGAGATGGGCATCCGCTTCATCTACCCCGATTCCTTGGGTGCCTTCGATTTCTCCGACGTTGTCGCCGATGACGTCGTGATCCTGCCTGCGTTCGGCGTGCCACTCGACGCCTTCCACGACCTGCGCGAGATCAGATGCATCCTCGTGGATACGACTTGTGGCTCCGTGCTACATGTCTGGAAGCGGGTGGACGAATACGCTCGAGACGGCTTCACCGCGCTGATCCACGGCAAGTACTACCACGAGGAGTCGCGCGCCACCGCCTCACAAGTATCTAAGCACCCGAACGGCAAGTACGTCATCGTGCGGGACATGGAAGAGGCGATGCTCGTGTGCAACTACGTCGCCGGTCGCACCGGACACCGGACTCGGCAGGAGCTCGTCACGCACTTTGCCGGAAAGGCGTCCGCGGGCTTTGACCCGGAACGTGACTTTCAGCGTATCGGCGTCGCCAACCAAACCACGATGCTGGCCAACGAGTCGCTAGCCATCGGGGCTGAAGTGCGCAAAGCGATGGTCGAGCGCTTCGGGGAAGAGCATGCAAGCACGTACTATCGCTCCTTCGGCACGATCTGTTCCGCCACGCAGGAGCGGCAAGATGCGGTGGTCGCGATGATGGCCGATCCGCCCGACGTGATGATAGTGATCGGCGGCTATAACTCATCGAATACTAACCACCTTGCCCACATGTGCCGCCAGCACACTAGGACGTACCACGTGCAGGACGCGGCCTGTATCGAAATCGACACGGGCGCGATCCGACACAAACCTGAGCTAGGTGCCGACGTGCCTGAACGGCTGGACCGCGACTGGCTTCCTGCTAGACCGTTCGCACTAGGGATCACAGCCGGTGCGTCGACGCCGAACAACAAGATCGGTGAGGCGCTCCTGCGACTGCTCACGATCCGGGGAGTGGCACTCGACGGGTAGGTCCGCTAGGTCGGGCTCGCCTCAGATGTGGATCGGCCGCCCAAGCGCGGCTAGCGCGCCTTCTGCTACCCCCTCCGACAGGGTCGGGTGCGGGTGCATGGCCTTCTCAAGTTCCTCCATCGTGGCCTCGAGATGGCGTCCTAGGACGAACTCAGCGATCAGCTCGGTAGCGTGCGGTCCTACAATGTGCGCGCCTAGGATCTCCGAGTACTTCTTGTCCCGTACGACCTTTATGAGGCCCTCGGCGTGCCCGCCCGCAACAGCGCGGCCGATGCCCGACCACGGGAACTTGCCGATCTGGACGTCGAGGCCGCGTTCCTTCGCCTGTGCTTCAGTGAGACCAACCGAAGCGACCTCGGGATGGCAGTAAGTACAAGACGGTACGTTCTCATAGTCTAGCCCGCCGCGTGCGTTTCCGGCGATGTGTTCAATACAGAGAACTCCCTCGTGGCTCGCTTTGTGCGCAAGCAACTGGCGCCCAGCACAATCTCCGATCGCGTAGATCCCCTCGACGTTTGTGCGCAACCGCTCGTCCACCACAACGAAGCCGTTCTCGGTCTTGACACCCACGTTCTCTAGGCCGATGTCTTCCGTGTTGGGGATACGACCCACCGCCGAGAGCACTCGTTCGACATCTAGCTCATGCGTGTCTCCCGTGCGATCCTCGAAGGTCAATTTGACCCCCTCCTCACGGAGCTCTGCCTTCTCCAGTCGCGCGCCCGTAAACACGTTCACCCCTCGCTTCCTGAACGATCTCTCCACAACTGCCGAGCAGTCGGCATCCTCCAGCGGTAGAATGCGGTCGAGTGCCTCTATGATGGTTACTTGGGTGCCGTAGGCGTTGAATACGTCGGCGAACTCGATGCCCACAGCCCCGGCGCCGACCACTACGAGTGAAGCAGGTGCGTTCTCAAGCATCAGTGCACCCGTCGAGCTGATCACGCGGTCCTCGTCAATCTTCAGGAACGGCAGGTCCTTAGGCCGGGAGCCGGTCGCCAGAACAACGTGCTTCGCGTCGAAGGTGCTCTCCTTGCCGCGACTGTTCACTCGTACGATCCCCTCTCCGGCCAAGCATGCAAAGCCCTGCACGTGTGTGACCCTGTTCTTCCTGAACAAGCTCTCTATGCCGCGGTTCATCTGCTCGGCCACCTTGCGGCTCCGTTCCTGCGCCGGCCTCAGCTGGAAGGTGACCCCCTCCGTACGGATCCCGTGTCGCTCTCCTTCCTTCATTTCGTTCACTACGAACGCACTCGAGAGCAGCGCCTTAGTGGGGATACAGCCGACGTTCAAGCACACCCCGCCCAGTTTGTCGGCCTCCACACAAGCCGCACGGAGACCGAGCTGAGCAGCACGGATAGCGGCCACGTAGCCGCCGGGCCCAGAACCGATTATGAGAACGTCGAAGTCGTTGCCATTGTTAGACTTGTAAGACACCGTTGCGCTCCGTGAATAGGAGGGGACCGAACCGTAGGGCGCCTTTTGTTCCTCTGCCGAAGTGTACTTCGGTCATCGAAGCTCAGGTTGTGGGTTCCGGACAGGTATGCACAGTTGCGGAGGCCGGATGGCGCGGTTGGTTCGAATCGTAGGCTCAGGCCTCAAGGCACCGTCCTCAAGCATCGAGCGCCGCGGCGTATGACTAGGACCATGGTCTTTCCTCAACCACACAGGCGACCGCGGCGGGAGGGCCAGGTATCTACAACAAGACCGCCGCCGGGTCCTCCAACATGGCCTTGAGGGTCTGCAGGAACCGGGCTCCCACCGCCCCGTCCACCACCCGGTGGTCACAGCTCATCGTGGCTCTCATCCTACGACGTACGACCACTTGTCCGCCCATCACGACCGGAACCTCTTCGACGTGGCCCACAGCGAGGATCGCCGCCTCGGGGGGATTGATCACCGCAGTAAACTGATGGATGCCGAACATGCCGAGGTTCGAGATAGAAAACGTTGCACCCGTGTACTCCTCCGGCGCCAACTTCTTCGCCCGTGCACGGGCCGCCAGCATGCGGACCTCCCGGGCAATCTCGGCAACACCCTTGCGGTCCGCATCACGGATCACGGGCGTGATCAGCCCGTCATCGACCGCCACCGCCACGCCAACGTGCACCCGGCGGTAGCGCCTCACGTAGTCTCCCTGCCAGGATGCATTCACCGCGGGGTGCTGCCGGAGGGCACCGGCCACGGCTCGGATGAGCAGGTCGTTCAAGCTGACTCTCTCGTCCCGCTTCTCGAGCAAGGCGTTGATACGCTCCCGGGCCTGGCCCGCACGGTCCATGTCGACTTGGATGGTGAGGAAGAAATGCGGAACTGGACCCAGTGACTCCGCGAGCCGGTGGGCGATCGTCTTGCGCATCTGGGATAGCTGAATGTCGTCGTAGTCCGGGCTAGCTGGCTCCCCCCCGTCCGCAGCCGCCATCGTGCCAGAGGGCAGCCGGGCCCGAACCTGTTCGGCTGCCTCCATGACGTCGCGCTTCACAATTCGGCCCCCGGGACCCGATCCCCGCACCTGGAACAGGTCAACCCCGACAGCCGCCGCGAGCCGGCGGGCCAAGGGGGAGGCCTTTACACGGGATCCGTACCCGGTTGGTATAGTGGCTTCTATCTCCTTGTCCGACTTCTTCTTGTAGGTTTCGGTGGGCCCCTCCCCGATCCCACGCTTGTCCTCGGTCTCAGGCTCTTTCCTAGATTCGGCCTCCTCTTTGGCTTCGCGTCCGTCCACGTCAGGTACAACGTCCACGACATCGCCCAGGTCTTCGTCAGCGGTGCCGATCACAGCGATGATCGCGCCGACCGGGGCAGTCGCGCCTTCGCCTATGATTATCCTGCGCAGGGTGCCGGTGGCACGGGACACGAGCTCCATCGTAGCCTTGTCGGTCTCGACTTCAGCAAGCAACTCACCCTCGGCAACCGTGTCACCCTCGGCCTTGTGCCACTTCACGACCTGGCCTTCCTCCATCGTCGGCGAGAGCGCCTCCATGTGAACCTTGGTCGCCATAGCCGCTATTGCGTATCGTCGCCCCAGGCACCGTCGCCGTACAGCACCCGGTGGCACGCGCGGACCACGCGCTCAAGTGAGGGTTTGGCCGTCTGCTCAAGGTTCTTCGCGTAAGGCATCGGCACGTCCGCTTGGGTCACTCTGAACACGGGCGCGTCAAGCCAGTCGAACGCTTCTTCCTGGATGATCGACACGACCTGGCCGCCCACACCTCCGAACGGCCAGCCTTCTTCGACACAAATCGCCCGATTCGTCTTGCGGACCGACGCGAGCACGGTTTCTGCATCGAGAGGTCGGAGTGAGCGGAGATCAACGACCTCCGTGTCGACGCCTTCCTGCTCGAGCTCGCCCGCAGCCTGCAGCGCCAAGTGCACGGATCGACCGTGGGCAACAATCGAAAGGTCGGTCCCCGTCCGTTTTACGTCAGCCTTGCCAAGCGGCACTATGTGTTCGCCGTCCTCCGGAACTGTGCCCCTTATGTTGTAGAGCAGTTCGCCCTCTAGAACGATCACCGGATCGTCGTCACGTATGGCCGCTTTCAGCAGCCCCTTCGCGTCCGCGGGCGTAGCAGGTGCAACAACCTTGATGCCCGGAGCGTGGAAGTAGTAGGTCTCACATGCGTGAGAGTGTTGCGCGGCCAGCTGGAGTGCGGCCCCGTTCGGCCCGCGGAACACGATCGGAACCTTGAATTGACCACCGCTCATATAGCGCCATTTCGCGGCGGTGTTGATGACTTGGTCGAGGGCGAGAAACGAGAAGTTGAAGGTCATGAACTCGATCACGGGGCGAAGCCCAGCCAAGGCCGCGCCTACGCCAAGGCCCGAGAAGCCGAGCTCGGAAATGGGCGTGTCCAAGACCCTCCTATTCCCAAAGTGCTCAAGCAGCCCCTTGGAGACCTTGTAGGCGCCATGATACTGAGCCACCTCTTCACCCATCAGGAAGACAGACTCGTCGCGTTTCATCTCTTCTTGGAGCGCCTGGTTCAGCGCTTCTCGGTAGGTGAGCTCCGCCACCCTAGGCCTCTGCACCACCGTCGCCGGGGGCGTCATCACGGCCGTCCAAGAAGAGCCTGCCGTGTTGGCTCGTTTGCGCGTACACATAGTCGTACAGATTCACTGGATCTGGTGCCGGCGACGAGTCAGCGAACTGCGCGGCCCCGTCTATCTGTTTCCGTACCTCGGCGTCCATCCCCTCGAGTTCTTCCTGATCCATCACGCCAGCTGCAAAACAGCGCTCCTTGAGGATACGGATCGGATCTTCCTCTTCAGTACGCTGCTCCACTTCCTCTTTCGATCGATACGTCCCGGAAACGGGATCCGACATCGAGTGGCCCTTGAAACGATATGTACGAATCTCGACATAGTGCGGGCCACTACCATGACGAACCTCGTCAGCCAAGCGCCGAAAGAGCGTGTAGGTGGATAGCACGTCTTGGCCGTTCACAACGTGGCAAGGGATGCCGTACGCGAGGGCACGGTCGTCGACATGGGTCCTCGATACACGGTAGAACGCGGTGCCCATGCCATAGACGTTGTTCTCGACGGCGTAGATCACCGGCAACTTCCAAATGGCCGCGAAGTTGAGCGCTTCGTGGAACGCCCCTTGGTTGAGCGCTGCTTCTCCGAGCAGGCATAGCACGACCCGCTTCTCGCCACGGTACCGGATCGCGAAACCCACACCGGTAGCTGTTGGAACCTGGCCGGCAACGATACCGGCTCCGCCCAGGAAATACTTCTCGGCATCGAACAGGTGCATGGAACCACCCCGACCGCGCGAACAGCCACCCACCCGGCCATACAATTCGGCCATAACGGCATTCGGGCTCATTCCCTTCGCTAGCGCTTGAGTGTGCTCTCGATACGTACCTATTACGTAGTCATCCTGGTGGAGCGCACCGACCGTGCCGGCAGCCGAGCCCTCCTGGCCGATGTGGAGGTGACAGAATCCGCCTATCTTGCCAATCGCGTATGCCTCCTCTGCCCTTTCCTCGAAACGGCGGAACAGAAGCATCTGGCGCATCAGGCGTACGGCCACCTCGGGGTCAACTCCATTCAGTGAATCGCCCCCTCCCTGCCGGAGCGCCCCCTTTCCGTAATCGGAGCTGGCGGTCGACCTGGGCTCGCTTTCCGCCTCCACCTTCTCTTGCGTCTTCGCTCGAGTGTGCGAATTGGCCATGTTAGGCTCCCGAGGCGCGCCAACCGGACCGCGCGCCGTCGATCTGCACGAGCATGCGCGACGCCACCTCGCCCGACTCCCGCGCCCCTACAGTCAAGCCCACCTCCCTCACCTCGCGGACACGTCCCGGCTCACCGGGCTCTACCTCCCGTGCCTGTTCTTTGGCATGGTAGCTCGACCGGACCAGCGGTCCCGCTTCGACGTGTCGGAACCCCAGTTCCCGCTCGCCGACCTCCTTCCACTGGGCGAATTCCTCTGGAGTGACCCAACGCGCCACCGGGATGTGCAGCAACGACGGTCGTAAGTATTGGCCGAGCGTGAGAATGTCCACCGCCGCGTCTCGCAGATCCCGCATCGCTTGGCGGATCTCGCCCGGCTCCTCTCCCATCCCCAGGATCAGCGCCGTCTTGGTCACAATATCCGGTTCCATCTGTTTTGACGCGCCCAGATAGGATATCGACCGCCAGTAGCGCCCCCCGGGACGTACATCGGGATGCAGGCGGGCGACCGTCTCCAGGTTGTGCCCGAGGATCGTGGGTCGGGCGTCAAGTACGGCCCGAAGTGCCCCCTCGTCTCCCTTGAAGTCGGGAATCAGCACTTCAACCGAGCATCCTGGGACCAAGTCCCGGATTCGCCGGATGGTCTCTGCGTAGATGGAAGCGCCGCCGTCTGGCAGATCGTCCCGGTTAACGCTGGTGACGACCGCGTGCTCCAGCTTCATGGCGGCGACTGCGGCCGCAACGCGATCGGGTTCGCCCCGGTCCAGGCCGCTCGGCATACCGTGTGCTACGCCGCAGTACTTGCAGGCCCGCGTACAAACGTCGCCCAGAATCATGAACGTCGCGGTTCCCGCCTCCCAGCACTCCCCTATGTTGGGACAACTAGCCTCCTCGCACACCGTGTGGAGCGAGCCGCCCCGCATGAGGGCCCGAAGACGCAGATAGTTGCTCCCCCCTGGGGAGCGAACCTTGAGCCACTCCGGCTTGCGAGCGTGCAGTGGGATCAGGTGCACACCCAGGTGTCCCCGGATGTGCGTGCTGCCCTTAGGCTTGACCGTGCCCGTGTGCTTGCCAGTGGGAGCGTACCCGCTTGTCTCGTCTATCACCGATTACTCACCTGAAAGCATGGGAACCGGCAGGATTCTAGCCCATCAACGGTCGAGGGTTCCTCGCTCGCCCCACTAATCGTTCCCGGCTCAGCCGTCTATCGGCGTGCACCAGAACATCTTGATCAACACCGCGCGCGACCTGCCACTGCGCTACGATCGGCGGCGCGTGGAGGACGGCACTCAGACGAACACCACCGTAGATGGGGTCGCCCACGCACGCTGGTCTCAGCTGCCCGTTACCTCGCGGGCGTGGGTGAGCGATTCCTCAAGCGTGAACTCGTGCGCCTCGTACTCGGCGAGCTGGCGCACGCGTTCGCTCTCGTAGGCATCGAGGAAGTGCTGCCAATAGAGCCGTGCGGCATCCATGTCTCCGAGACCCTCGGAAGCTTCGCCGGCTGCGGCGAGCAGCAGCAGATGGTCGGGTGCCTCTGTCAGCCCTTCTTGCGCCGTCGCCAGCGATCCCTCGAAGTCGACCGCCGCGCGCTGCAGGGTGGCTAGGTGGTACGTACCGTCGGCGTTGAGCGGTCGGGCGAGCTCGTAGGCCTGCAGCGCCATCGGGAGGAACTGCCCCACGGTTGTCTCGTCTCCCGTCTCCACGGCCGTCATCACGCGCTGGAATAGTCGGTCAGCGGCTTCGATCGGCGTCATCGAGCTCAGGTCCGGCGGCGCACCCTCCATAGGAGTGGCACTCTCGAAGGCCGCAGTTCCGCCTGTGGTCAGGTCCAGCGTCCTAGGCCGCAGTACCGGCCACGCGATGACGAACGCGAGGGCAACGAGGCTCGCACCGGTGATCCACCACGTGACCGGCGCCGCGCCGTGAGGACGCGCGGCAGCAGGTGGTTGGTCGCCTTCGGCGGTGCGTGGGGGATCGCCGGTAAGCGACGCTCCGCAGCGGGCACAGAAGCGCGCGCCTGCCGGTGTGGCGACTGAGCAAGCAGGGCAGGTAAGCGCCGCAAGTGCCGCGCCGCAGTTGGAGCAGAAGTGACCAGTCGCGGCAGCGCCGCAACGCGAGCATTGGACGGAGGACATCGGCTGATTATCGCGGGAGCCCAGGGCCCCGGCAACAGAGCGAGACGCTCAGGTCCCGGTCGGCAGGTGCAGGAACTCCTGGGATAGCCTGAAACGCTCCTCAAGATGATCTCCCAGCGCACGCACGCCAAAGGTTTCCGTTGCGTAGTGCCCGCCATAGAGCACGTTTACGCCGAGCTCCGCCGCATCGATGGCAGCGTGGTGCGCACCCTCGCCAGTCACAATCGTGTCAAGCTGCAATTCCGCCGCTTCTTCAACGAACGCTCCGGCGCCGGTGACCACGCCAATCCTGAGGACACGCTCTGGGCCAGCCTCAATAGCGCGGACCGGACCGTCAAGCACGGCTTCCGCACGCGCGCAGAGCTCGACGCGCGTGGTATCCGACTCACCCCACCACCCGATAGGCATCCCACTATACGCGCCGAAGCGTCCCTTCAGCGCAACGCCTAGAGCGCGCGCGAGCAGTACGCAGTTCCCGATTTCCGGATGGCTATCGAGCGGTAGGTGCACGCTTAGAAGGCCGAGGTCACCCCGTATGAGCTTGGACAGCTTCCGGTAACGGCGCCCGGTTACAGGACGGGACCCGTCCCAAAACATCCCGTGGTGCACTACAAGCAACTGGGCACTCCGTTGCAGGGCGGCGTCGATCGCGGCCTCGGAGGCGTCCACGGCCATACACAGTCGCTCGATTTCGGAAGGTCCTTCCACTTGGAGGCCGTTCATGGCAGCAGGGTAATCCGGATGCTCCGCGAGCCGGAGATAGCCGTCCACATACCGCAGCAGCGAGGTCAGTTTCACACCTCCGCCCGGTGTGGACAACTCAGGTCGCATGGACAGCAACAAGCCCTTACCAGAAAGCTGGTAGAAGACGGTCCGGCGGGGATAAGCGATGACGAGGAAACGCGAGCATTCTCATACTCGAGAGATTTCCACTGTTTTTCCACGACAGTGGAAATCCTCCGACGGTGTCCCGAGGAAACCCGAGTTCTGCATTCGGCGCGCAGCTTGTACGCAAAGCTGTTCAGCCAGAAGGCGCCCGATCAGTCTGCTGAGCCATCGTGGGCTCAGCGCCACGCGCGTGCTCTTCGCCCCAGGGTTCCGTGGTTGGATCACCAGGGTTCTCGCCCATGTGTACGGTACCGTTTAGCACCGCTCCTTCCTCAAGCTGCACGCGCCGAGCCTTCACGTCGCCCTCGATGTGGCACGTACCTTGGAGCTCCAATCGAGACTCAGCAATGAGGGTCCCGGAGATGCGCCCCGACACAACTGCGTCCTGTGTGATCACGTCGCCCTCGATCACGCCCTCTTTCCCGACGACGACCGCTTTTCCCGCGCGCACTGCTCCCTGCACACTGCCTTCGACCCTAATGGTCCCATCCGTAGTACACTCGCCGACTAAGCGCATGCCTGGACCGATGATCGAGATCACCGATTCAGGCGGGGCTCCCCTCTGGAGACGTTCTCTGGTCATCCGAAAACCTCCTGCAGCCGGTCTACGCGGCCGCGCTCAGGGCTGTTCCGCCACGGTGAGGGGGTCGACCGGCTCCCCATTCACTAGGACTTCGAAGTGGAGATGCGGCGCCGTAGACTGGCCAGTGGATCCCGTCAGCGCGATCACTTCGTTACGCCTGACGGATTGTCCGCGCTCCACGAAGGTTGTAGAGGCGTGTGCGTACCGGCTGTGGAACCCGTCCCCGTGGTCGAGCAGAACGAAGCGGCCATAGACTTGGTCCTCGCCCACATCGACTACTGTGCCGGGGCCGGCGGCGCGTACGTACGCGTCGCTCGGTACAGCGATGTCCACACCCGCGTGCTCGCTGTCTCCTTCCATCAGTGTCTGCGTCACGAACCCGCGCTCGGTAAGAGGCCAACTCGTAGGGCGAGTATCGTCCGATCGGGCAGGGGTCCCAGCTCGTTCAGCGCGAGCAAGCGCTGAGGGCGGGAGCCACAGGTCCGGGGCCTCCGCGAGGACGTTTGCGTCGAACAATCCCCGGATCTGCGAATACTGCTCCTCCAAGCCCTCGAGTTCCAAGGCCAGTTGCTCGACCCGCTGCTGGTCCGCCGCCATCGTGGCGAGCCTCTCCTCGAGTCGATCGACACGCATCGCGCGGGCCGCCAGATACCACCAGCTGCCGGCCATTGCGGCCACCACGACAACGATCGCGAGCCCGACCGCCGTAAGCAGCCGCAGCCGCCGATACGAAATGCTGTATGTCCTGCTCTCGCGCCCACCATCGGGCACGACAATCACATTGAGGTGCCGAGGCTCGCTCATGTCGCCCTCAACTTCCGTTCAGCCCACGACATCGGATATCTTACTCCGGGTGAACAAGGCGAAGATCCGCTCGAGGTCTTCCGGACCGTGAAAGGAGACCCGGATCACGCCCGTTCCTTTCTTTCCGATCCGCACTTCCACGCGCGTAGCGAGGTGCTCGGACAGTGCTTCCTCAAGAGTCCGTACGCCGGTGTCGCGCGTTGCCTTCGGTGTCACATCGCGCTCCGTCGCGCCTCCACCGGTGGGTGCCGTGCCGCGGCGCACTTGGCGCTCGACATCCCGCACTGACCAATCTTCCTCCACGGCCCGCCGCGCAAGCTCGGCCGCGCGTACGGGATCGTTGATCGAGAGAAGGGCACGCGCGTGCCCCATCGTCAAGGCACCACTGACCAGTTGCCTGCGGACGGACGGCGGCAGCCTGAGGAGGCGAAGTAGGTTCGTCACCGTCGAGCGATCTTTCCCGACTGCCCGGGCGATCTCCTCTTGGGTTAGGCCGAACTGCTCCGAAAGTTGCCGATACCCTTCGGCCTCCTCCAGTGGGTTGAGCTCCTGGCGCTGGAGGTTCTCCACCAGCGCGAGCACGAGGAGCGTCTCATCGCTAACGTCTCGCAAGACCACGGGGACCTCCGACCAGCCCAGGCGCTGGAGCGACCGCAGCCTACGTTCGCCGGCGATCAGCTGGTAACGGCCCGGCCCGGCCGCGCGGACCACGAGAGGCTGTAGTAGTCCGTGCTCGCGGATGGAAGTGGTCAGGTCAGTTAAATCCTCTTCACTATAGTCTTTGCGAGGCTGGTAAGGATTCACTTCCACATCGGCCACCGGGACTGTGCGGACGTGGCCGTGCAGACCCTTCTCAGTCTGCGAGTATTCCCCGAGCAGCGCCCCGAGGCCACGTCCCAGCCTATCCTTGCGCGCCGGGGTCACGGGTTGCCCCCCAGTGGCGTCGGTTGGGGCGTGGCGTGCGCCATGACCTCGCTCGCGAGCGCGAGGTAGGCTTGGGCGCCGGCTGAGAGAACATCGTACCGAATGATGGGCTGTCCGAAGCTGGGAGACTCCGCGAGAGTGACGTTCCTTGGGATGGTGTTTTGGTACACTGTGTCGCCGAAGCACTCACGGGCTTCGTCGGCAACCTCACGGGAGAGGTTGAGGCGTCGGTCGTACATAGTCAGCAGGACCCCCTCGATCTCAAGTCTCGGATTCAGCCCCTTCTGGACGTACCGGATCGTATTGAGTAATTGGGACAACCCCTCCAGCGCATAGAACTCGCACTGGATCGGGATCAGTACAGAGTCGGCTGCTATAAGAGTGTTAAGGGTCAGCAAACCAAGGGAAGGGGGACAATCTACCAGGATGTAGTCGTAAGCATCCCGGATGGGCTCCAGTGCGCTCCGCAGCACCCGCTCTCGCCCCTCCGCTTCGACCAGTTCGATCTCCGCACCCACCAGATCCTGATCGGAGGGAATGAGGTCAAGGCAAGTGAAGTGGACTTGCTTGACGACCGCCTCGGATGCTGGACATTCCCCGATCAGCACGTCGTAGGTAGTGGCAAGCTCCCCCGATCCGACGCCTAGACCGCTCGACGCGTTCGCTTGCGGGTCGATGTCCACGATCAGCGTGGCTTGCTCCGCCACGGCCAAGCTCGCTCCTAGATTGATCGCGGTGGTGGTCTTGCCGACGCCACCCTTTTGGTTGGTGATCGCGATGACTCGGGACATCGTCACTCCGGAAGCAGACGCCATCGAAACACAGAATAATAGGCTCTGCTCCGCGTGAGGGAAGCATGTGTCTTGGTCGAATCACACTCTCAGTGCATGCGCCGAGACAGGTCGCAAGTCGGCTCCAGCGCTGGTCGGCGACCGTCGGAAGTGGCCTGCGGCTCCCAGTCGGTATGTTCCACGTGGAACATCCGTGGGAACAGTCATTGCGGCTCTCAATCCCGCTTCTCGAGTGAGATTCTCACCCAAGACGATGCTTCATGGTTCTGCGGGCGGGCCCGATGTCCCCCTAGGCTGATCCACGCGTCAGGTCAGGGGCTCCCAGTCCGGACACCTGCAAGGGCCGTTCTGCTTCCAGTCACGCGAGCGCTTCCACACAGCGGGGGCTCCCGGCTCGATCCCTGGCAGTCAAGACCGAAAGCGCACCAACCAGGTCGTGGCCGATTCAAGCCTGCACGGCTGGAGGCATCGCAACCTCGGCTCTTGGCTCCGATCTGCCCCGCGCATGTCGCCGCACTTCGAGCACGAGGTTCTGTAGGTCCGAAGGTGAAATGCCCGGGATCCGCCCGGCCTGTCCCAGAGTGCTAGGGCGAATCCTGGCGAGTTTCTGGCGTGCCTCGGTCGACAAGCTCTTGAAGCTCTCGTAGGGCAACCCGCTCGGGAGCTCGAAGCCTTCCTGCGCCTGAAGCCGCTCGGCCCGCTCTCGCTCGCGCCGCACATACCCCTGATAGCGAATTTCTATTTCCACCGCGGCGAGTGCTTCGGCATTCGTCTCCACGTCGAAGGGCGCTCCACCCACACGCGCAAGTTCGGCAAGATCGACCCCGGGGCGGCGAGCGAGATCCACCGCACGCATTGAATTCGATGGTAGTGTGTAACCGGCGGATTCCAGCACGGGCCCTGCTCGCTGCGCCGACACCGTAGTGTTATGGAACCACTCGATCACGTCGTCTTCGCGCTGTAACCGAGCCGCTAGTATTCTATTCTGGCTGCTCGTAAGCAGGTTGAGAGAGCGCGCCACCGGCCCCAACCGTCTCACCGCATTGTCCTGGCGTAGAAGCAATCGAAACTCTGCACGCGAGGTAAACAGTCGATATGGCTCGTCCACGCCGCGCGTCACTAGGTCATCGATCAACACGCCGAGGTAGGCTTGATCTCGCCGGATCACTAGAGCTTCACGCCCCTGCACGGTGAGTGCCGCGTTGATCCCGGCCACGATGCCCTGCCCTGCGGCTTCCTCGTAACCGGTCGTGCCGTTAACCTGCCCAGCTAGGAACAACCCAGCCACACGGCGAGCCTCGAGCGTGTGCCGGAGTTGGTGCGGCGGAAAGTAGTCGTACTCAATCGCATAGCCCATACGCGTAATGCGTGCATCTTCGAGCCCTGGCACCGCGCGAATGAACTCCACTTGTACGTCTCCAGGCAATGATGTAGACAGCCCGTTCACGTACAGCTCGCTCGTGCCGAGCCCTTCCGGCTCCAGGAACACCTGATGGCGAGGCGCGTTGGGAAAGCGGACCACTTTGTCCTCGATCGAAGGACAGTAGCGCGGTCCCCGCCCAGAGATCTCCCCCCCGTAGAGCGCACTCCGCTCCAGGTTGCGTCGCACAACCTTCTTGAGCTCCGCGCCCGCCCACGTGATCCAGCACGGGCGCTGCTCCGGAATCGACTCACAAACGTATGTGCTGAATCGATAGTCGCCCGGCTCTCCGTCCTGCCGCTCCAGCCGCGTGAAGTCTACAGTTCGTCCGTCCACCCGGGGCGGCGTTCCGGTCTTGAATCGACTCACCTCCAAGCACTCCGCCAGAGTGTGCGCGAGCTCTACTGAGGCAGCCTCGCCAGCGCGCCCGGCCTCCACTCCTGCCTCGCCCCCCATGTGGATGCGCCCCCTGAGGAACGTACCAGCCGTCACGACCACCGCCGCCGCCTGCACGGTGAGTCCACTTCGTCCCCGCACTCCGACGACACGTCCGTCGCCCATCACCAACGCTGTGGCCGTCTCCTGCACGAGGTGCAGATCCGAGAGTTCGTCCAAGATGCGCCGAACGGCAATCGGATAGAGCGCGCGGTCGCACTGCGCACGGGGTCCCCAAACGGCCGGACCCTTCGAGCGGTTTAGCATGCGGAAGTGAATCCGAGTCGCGTCGGTGGCCCGGCCCATTACACCCCCGAGCGCGTCAATCTCGCGGGCGACGATTCCCTTGGCGACGCCCCCGATGGCGGGATTGCAGCTCATCTGTCCCACACGTGAAAGGTCGGGCGTGAGTAGAATCGTATCGCAACCCAAACGCGCGGAAGCTGCCGCTGCCTCAACGCCCGCGTGTCCGCCGCCGATCACGGCCACATCGCACCGAAGAGCCCTGTCGCTCATACCGTTGGTCTTATGTTGAAGCCGCTATCACGAACGTAAAGTATGGACCCTGTGCGTACCACGCGCGTTACATGCGCGCCGCAAGGCCCCTGCGCTAGCCTCCGTTCAAGACTTACTGGTCGCGACCGCCTCCCACGCAACGCGTAGCTCGACCGAGCCGTCGCACAGATTGCCCACTGCACCCCACGGTCCCAGTTGACACCCCGCACGCTGCGCTCCTGTTCGGTACGCGACGCCCTGTACGCCCCTGCTGACCCGGAACGCTGCAAGCTCTTTGCCTGTCCGCGTCAAACCCGATCACTTGCCGATGCAGAACTCGGCGAATACACGGTCCAACACCTCCTCACCGGTGATCACGCCGACCAGCTCCTCGAGAGCGGACTCCGTAACCCGCAGATGTGCTGCAGCGATCTCGGGACCCGCGCCCTTCCGTAGCGCCGCGGCGAAGCTACGCACTTCGCTGAGCGCTCGGCCAACCGCCCGCGCTTGACGTGCGCGCGTAAGCACGGGTGAGTCCGCACCGGTCCCCAGGAGTCCACGATACACGAGCCGCGGGAGCAGCGCCCGCAATTCGCCGAGCCCGTCCCCTGCGAGAGCCGAGACACTTAGAGTTGCGCACGCATCTTCCGGCCCGCCCGTCCCGCCTGTGGCAAGCGCTCGGTCGCGTGCGATCTCAAGCCTTCCTGAGTGCACGGCCGTGACATCCAGATCTGCCTTAGTGCGCACCACGACCACGGGTACTCCCGTGTCCCTTACGAAGTCTCGTTCATCGGTACCAAGCGTGCGTGTGCCTTCCACGCAGAGGAGCACGACATCGGCCGCAGCCAAGTACCGACGGGCGACGTTGACCCCCATTCGTTCCACCCGGTCGTCCGTCTCGCGCAGTCCGGCCGTGTCCACCAAACGGAACGGAAAACCCCCGAGTGATACGGCTGCCTCAAGGGCATCGCGCGTGGTGCCCGGTACCTCGGTGACGATGGCCCGCTCCTGCCCCAGTAAAGCATTATAGAGACTGGACTTACCCGAATTAGGGCGCCCTGCGAGGACAACCAGGGCTCCTTCCCTCAGAAGTTCGCCCTCCGCAGCCGTCTCGAGCAGTGCCGCAAGACTATTGCTCAGTTCGTCCGCACGCTCTGCGATATGTGTCACAGGGATCGGCGCGTCGTCCTCTTCGGGAAAATCGATATGGTGCACAAGCAAAGCCTCCAGCCCCAGCAGGCTTGCCCGCAGCGCCGCGACCCGCTCCGACAAGCCACGGTCGAGTTGGCGGAGCGCCATCCGCCGTAGCGCTTGGCTCCGTCCCTCGATGAGGTCGACGACGGCCTCAGCCTGCAGGAGATCCATGCGCCCGTTCAGATAGGCCCTTCGCGTGAATTCACCCGCCTCGGCGAGGCGCGCGCCGCCGGCGAGGCAGGCGTCCAGCACTAGGGCCGGGCCCAGCCATCCGCCGTGCCCCGAGATCTCGACGACGTCCTCGCCGGTGTAGCTGGCAGGTGCAGGGTACTGTGTGACGACGGCTTGCTCGATTGTCTCGTTTGTCACGGGATCGATGATTGCCGCGACACACGCCTCGCGCGGCGGTACCGGCTCGAGACCCGGTGCCACACGGGCCAAGACAGCAGCCGCGCGTGGGCCGCTGATTCGGACAACCGCGATCGCGCTCACCCCAGGAGCGGTGGAGAGAGCCGCGATCGTGTCAACCTCGACCCCGCTGACCACTCTTTGCCCGTCAGCCCTTTGTTAGCTTGACCGGTCCTTGCGCCTGGGCCCGCGCGCGCTCCTTCGCGATCCAGTACTGCTGGGGGATCGTGGCCAGATTGGAAACGGCATAATACAGGTTCAGCCCTGCCGCCAGCTTGAAGAAAATGACGACCATCAGCACCGGCATCATCCACATCATCACCTTCATCTGCTGGTTAACCTCCTGCATGGAGCGCATGCCCATCCACTGTAGAAAGAACATCGAGATGCCCATGAAGATAGGCAGCACGTAGAGGGGATCGGGCGCGGACAGATCCGGCAGCCAAAGGAACGAGGCTCCGCGGAGCTCGATCGTGTTCTGGAAAACGAAGAACAACGCGATCAGCACCGGCCATGGTAAGAGCATCGGCAAACATCCCGCCATCGGGTTAAAGCCGTGCTCTCGGTACAGACGGAGCATCTCCTTCTGCAATCTTTCAGGGTTGTCTTTGTGTTTTGTTTGGATCTCTTTGAGCAACGGTTGCACGGCCATGTTTCTCATTTGCGCCCGCATCGCTTTCTGGTTCAGCGGCCAAAGCACGATGCGCATGAGCACGCCGAAAACGACCAGCACCCACCCGTACGCCAAGCTCAGTGACTCGTGCAGGAACATGAGGACCCAAGTGATCAAGCCCACAAACGGTCTGATGATGGGGCGGAAGATCCGCCAACCGTACGGGTTCACCTCCTCCAGATCGTCGCCCAGCACGGTCAATGTCCCATAGTCCTGCGGTCCCATGAACGCCCGGTAGCCGAATTGTCCGTCTCCGGCGATTTCGGTCGCCACAGCGACATGTGCACGGCCGGGCCCCTCCGGCGCAACCAAGATCCCACCGAAGTACTGTCTCCCCGGTTCCTCCGACTGCGGTAGCATTGCCAACACAAAAAACTTGCTCTTGAAAGCGACCCACAGATAAGGGCCCTGATGTACACCGGGCTGGTCCACATCGCGAAGCGGATACGAATCGATCCCTTCCCGGAGGTGGTTGCCGACGTAGGCGAGCGCACGTCCCTCGGCTACGGTGTCGGCATCGTTCAACGGTAGCCCCACCCCGAGGTCAGCGAGCACGAGTGCCCGTTCGGCCCCCAGAATTTCGCCAGCGGCCTCGATCACGTACGTGTCGGCGCTGAAGCGATAGGTGACCTCAACGGACAGCTGGCTCCCTTGGTGTCGGAACGTGAGCGAGCCCGAGCCTGACTCCGACACCCGCAGCCGTTCAACCGATGGCTCGAAGTGCAGCTTCCGGAGGTCGACCGTGTCCCCCCCGACGACAAGGCGTAGGCCAAGAGCACCTTGGCCGTCGGGCACGAGCTGCACCACTCCATCGCGCGTAAACGAGTTGAATTGCGGCAACTCGGCCGAGACGATCCGGGCTCCCCGCGTGCTGAAGACGTGGCGGTAGAGCGCAGATTCCACCACAACGCTACGCTCGGGCGGCGGCGGCTCCCCAATTGCCACAATCGTGTCTACTGATGTCGGAACAGCAGAGACCTCTCCGGCAGCGGAGTGCTCCACGCCGGAAGTCTCAGTCGGACTTGGTGTTCCAGCGTGCGGTGCCACCGATTCTGTGGGCGGTCCTGCGGGCGAGTCAGACGCGATGGGCGGGAACAGGACATTGGTGATGATCAAGACCCCGACCATTAGGGCAATCGCAAACAGAAAACGAAGTTCGGTGGTCATCGCTTCAGTCCAAATCGCGTTTCCGCGTTTACTCCGACTTGCCGCGGGGTACGGGATCGTAGCCCGATCCACCCCACGGGTGGCACCGCAGGAGACGCCGGGCAGTCAGCCATCCGCCAACCAAGGCGCCGTGCTGCCTGACCGCCTCCTGCGCGTAGCCCGAACAGCTCGGGGTAAACCGGCACGTCGGGGGCATGCCGGGCGAGATCCCTACCCGGTAGAACCGGATCAGGGCAAGGAAGACGATCCGGAGCACAGACACACCACCACGGCGTCGACTTCCTCCTTGAGCTGAACCACCGAAGCGAGATATGCCTCGGGTCTGGCTCGCAGCATTACGTCCACGCTCCTTGCCGTTGCCCGAAGTGCAGGAACAATCTGCGTTCGTCCAAGCTCGCGGAGCCGTCGCTTCAGTCGGTTCCGCTGCGCCACGGTACGTCGGTGTCTCGGGACTAATACGCCCAGGCGGGGACGCGAGGCAGGGGAAGTGGCAAAGTAGACGTCGAGATGCGCCGTTCGCTTCCGCTTCCCCCGCTTGAGAAGAGCCTGGACGTCGTTCGAGAGACGCAAGCGGCTCGCTCTGGGGAGCCGCTGGCTACTGTTCAGTCGCGGACCCTCGGCCTCTGGAGGGGCCACGCCTAAATCCCACCGTCCCGGCTAGTACTTCCCGCTGAGCCGCACGCTAAGCCTTCTACGGCCCTTCCTACGCCGGCGGGAAAGGGTCTTGCGCCCCCCCCGGGTCGCCATACGGCTGCGGAAACCATGCTTGTTGCTCCGTTTCCGATTCCGGGGTCTATACGTGGGCTTCATCGACGTCCCGCCGCTTGCTATGTTTCAGTTCCGGCCGACAATAGTAGACGACCCTCCGGTAGAGCGTCAACTGAGAGTCTTTCATCCGTCGTTCTCGTATCCACCACTTCCTCCTTCACTGCCCGTCGCCATTCCGGTCCCGGGAGAACCCTGGACTCGTCCCGCGCCGGCTCATGTCCTGAGCCTTCAGACACATATCTTGGGTCCCCAGCTTTTGTGCGTTTGACTTTTCGACACCAGTGGCCTACCCTTGCATCCTCCCTTTCCAGGGGGGGGCGACCCCAACAGTATAGCGTACCCGAAGCTCCCGAGACTCATTTGTTTCGGGGGAGGTTTTCGTGCGCCCATGGAGCTGAGCGCCACCGACCTCTGGACTCAGGTCCTCGAATCTGCGCGCGCGGGAATGCCGGAGCAGAGCTACCGCACTTGGCTCTCAGGCACGGACGCAAGCACGCTTACCGACGCGGAGCTGGTGGTGGAGGCACCTAGCCAGTTCCACGTGGAGTGGATCGAGGACAAATATGGTTCGCTCCTCAATGAACTGACACAGCGTGTCGTGGGCCGCCCACTGCGCCTGCTTTTTCGCTCCAGGAGGCTCTCGCCTCTGACCTTGCCCGCGGTCGAGCTTGCACAACCTGTGCCCGAGGCTAGCACGCGGACCGTGCCTGCCAATGCCAGTTTGCCGACTGGCCGGACGCAGTCAGTGGACGCGTACGCGGCGCATGGCCTCAAGGAGCGATACACTTTTGATCGTTTCGTGGTTGGCAGTAATAACCAGCTCGCCGCCGCTGCCTCTCGGGCCGTTGCAGAGAACCCGGCCCGCATGTATAACCCGCTGTTTCTGTACGGGGGTGTGGGCCTTGGGAAGACACATCTTATGCATGCCATCGGGATGATGATCCTAGAGCGCGAGCCGAGAAATCGCGTTGTCTATGTTTCCTCCGAGCAATTCACGAACCAACTCGTGACGTCCATCCAGGAGGGTTCAATGCCGGTGTTTCGGCGTCGTTACCGTCAGATGGACCTCCTCCTCGTGGACGATGTGCACTTCCTGGAAGGCAAAGAGCGTACTCAAGAGGAGTTCTTCCACACGTTCAATGCGCTATATGATGCTCAGAAGCAAATCATTCTCACCAGCGACCGGCCTCCGAAGGACCTCTCCGGTCTTGAGGAGCGTCTAGTATCACGGTTCGAGTGGGGCCTCGTAGCGGATATCAAGCCACCCGACTACGAGACGCGGGTTGCAATATTGCGCAAGAAGGCTTCGGATGACCATATCGTTCTCGAAGACGAGGTTATTGACTATATTGCGCATTCCTGTACTGCTTCCGTGCGTGAGCTCGAGGGCGCTGTTATCAAGCTATTGGCGTTCTCGTCACTGACGAACCAGGAAATCACGACCGCTCTGGCGCAGAACGCTCTTTCGGGGGTCTTACGTGGCGAGAATCGGAGGGGGACCGAGCGCCTTACACCTGAGACCATCCGTGACTTGGTGGCCCGACATTGGAACGTTCGACCCGAAGCACTCGTATCCAAGCGACGTACGAAAGACTTGACGGTACCTAGACAAGTCGCCATGTACCTTATTAAGGAACTGCTGAACGTATCTTTGGTCCGTATAGGTGAGGTCTTTGGTGGGCGCGACCATTCCACTGTAATTCACTCCATCCGCAAGGTGCAACAGGACATAGAACAGGACACCCGGTTCCGTCGAGACATCGAGGAGATCCAAGCCAAGCTCGCTCAGACAACCATTCACAGTTGATGTGGATTCGGCGCGGATAATCAAGCCCATTTCCACACCACTACGTGGGTTGGACCTGGCTATAGACATGGTACACCTATCATATCCACACTTGACTTCACACCATATCTTGCTACGTGGATGCAACCCACATACATATCAGTTGGCTCCAATCAGTCACAATTTTCAACAAATCTACAACTTCTACTACTACGGGTTTTTATACTATAATGAATAACCCCAACCTTCTGGTTGTGGACATCGTCCCAAGTGCCAACTCTAGCGAGGCTCCATGAGATTCACGATCATCCGGCAGAACCTCCACAATGCTCTGGGCGCAGTATCTGCCAGCGTTCCGTCTAAGACTACGCTTCCTGTTCTTTCAAACATCCTCTTCCAGACTGATGAAGAGGGTGTCTGGATAACTGGAACGGACTTGGATGTAACAGTGCGAGTCTATGTGCCCGCTGAAGTGGGGGAGGCGGGCAATCTGACGGCACCAGGCCGGAAGCTTCAAGAGATTACAAGAGAACTTCCTGATCATCCGGTGGAGGTCACGGCCCAAGGAGACCAGATCGAGCTTCACTGTGGTCGCAGCCACTTCAAGCTCAACGGATTGTCAGCGGAGGAGTTTCCTTCTCTTCCTTCAGTTGGATTCGACGAGGGTTGGCCTGTCAAGGGAGAACAACTTCATCAGTTGATACAATATACGTCTTTTGCTGTTTCCACTGAGGAAAGCCGTCCGATCCTCAACGGTGTTCTCTGGGAACTCCGCAGTGGTAGGATGCGTATGGTGGCGACGAACGGGCATCGCCTCGCACGCATGACGTTACAGGTTGAGGCGACCACCACTGATAACACGGATCTCATTGTGCCACCGTCTGCATTACAACAGGTGCAGCGCCTCTTTCGTGACGACGATGACATAGTCGTAGCGAAGAGCGGGAATCACCTTGGTTTTCGTACAGATGGAACAGAGGTGTATACCCGTCTGATTGAAGGGACTTATCCAAACTATGAGCAGGTGATCCCCAAGGACAATGACCGTCACGCGGTCGTGGACAGGAGGGCGCTTGAATCCGCGGTTCGCAGAATGGCGGTTATCGCAAGTGACCAAACGCACCGGATCCGTTTGTTGTTTGAGGACAAGCGCGCGTCCCTAAACGTTCTCACGCCCGATCTAGGTGAAGGACATGACGAGTTGGAACTCGTTTACCAAGGCGAAAGCCTGGAAATCGGTTTCAACGCCAATTATTTGTTGGAAGTGCTTCGCTATATGCCCACGGATGAGATTAAACTGACATTCAAGGCACCGGAGCGGGCGGCCACACTAGAACCAGTGACGAACGAAGACGAGGAGCCGCTCGACTACCTCTGTCTAGTGATGCCGTTGCGCCTTCTTGACTAGCGCGAGGCTGGGTCGACTACTCCCGAACCCATGGCTGCGGAGAGCAAGTCTCGACCCGTGAACAGGGACAGGATTGGGACACACTCATGGGCCATGAGGGCTGCGGCGCCCTCCTCCCGATCCACGATGGTCAACACGGCGACTACCGTGGCGCCGTGTGTGCGTACAGCAGTGACCGCCTCGAGAGCACTCTTGCCGGTCGTCATGGAGTCTTCAACCACCACACAACGAGCGTGCCCAGGAAGTCCGCCTTCAATGCGCTGTCCCATACCATGGTCCTTGGCCCGCTTACGAACTGAGAAGGCATCAACTGGCCGTCCCTCGTGCCAGCTGCGGTGGGCAATCGCGTACGCGACGGGGTCGGCCCCGATAGTTAAACCACCGATATGGGAGACATTCGAGGTCCGTTCGCACAACAACGCCCAGCCTAGCTTCCCGACCAAGAACTGCCCTTCAGCGCTCATGGTGGTTCTGCGGGCATCGATATAGTAGGGCGAACGGGCACCACTGCGGAGGGCGAAATCACCGAGACGCACAGATCGTTCCACTAGCAGAGCCCGTAATCTCTCGCGGTCGGCCATGGGTTCCAGAGTTCCTGCCACAGACCTTCCCGTCAAGAGGCATGACGTACACGGAACCCCTATAGTGCCCAGGCCGGCGGCGGGATGGCCAACCCCCCTACTCCACAGCTTGTCCTTGATTCCAACAAGTCGCCCAAGCTAGCCATCGTCCGTGGCGAGATAGGCTCACGTCCATTGGAGTCGGCAGCCCCGTCTAGCAGTGCCTGCGGCGGGACACGGCCCTTAGGGCCCCGCCCGCAATCACATGTGAGAAGGTTCACCGGGCCAAGCGAGACAAGGCTGCGGTACGCCGGAACGCTTGTTCGCAAGAGGGGTGGCAGCCTTGCATGGACCGACCGATGAACCCCACGGTGGAACAGAAGGCAGCGCGCTTTCGCGCCCTGCCACGCGAGCTACGTCTCCAGGCGCTGTTGGGACAGGCAAGGCGTTTTCCCGAGCTCCCGCCCGAGCTCCGTAAAGCGCGCGACCGCGGTCTCGGACGAGTCGATGAGTGCCAGACACCGCTGTACTTGTGGATTGGAGTGAAACACGGACGAGTGCACATCCACGCGGACGTGCCCCGAGAGGCACCCACCATACGCGGATTTGTCGGTTTCCTCATCGAGGTGTTGGATGGCGCCGAGCCCGTCGTCGTGGCTGGGATACCCGAGGACCTCATGGAACGGATGGGGCTGAGCGAGGTGCTAGGCGTGCAACGAAGCCGCGGCCTCGGGTCGGTGATCAGGCGCATCCGACGGGACGTGGCGCGTGTCACAGATGGCGACGGGTGCTCGGACGGGGGCACAACACGCGAGGTCGGTCGATCGCCTGGCCGGGACTGAGCACTCCGAGTTGCGCGCTGCGGGTCTTTGGGATGCGGAGCGGACCACATGGGCGGCGCCCTGGCAGCATGGTTCCAGTGTGCGAAGGTGTCCACATCATTGCAGCGGAAGCCGATATTCTCGACGACGAAGGAGGGCGGCCGTACGCCCACAACAGCTGTGCCTTCACGCCCCCTTTCTCCCCGCTCCCGGACTAAGCAGCACAAACTTCATCCGCCCCCCGGCGGCTCATCACACCTCCAGTGATGGCGCCAGTTGGATTGAAACAGCTGTGTTGCGCTTAGCCCGCTTGGTCGATTACCCGTCCGAAGCGCCGCTCACGATTACGATATTCCGCGACCGCGCGCGCCAACTCAACCGGTCCGAAATCGGGCCACATGACCTGCACGAAGAGTAACTCCGCGTAGGCCGCTTCCCACAGCAGGAAGTCGGAGAGCCTCTGCTCACCTCCGGTGCGCACCAGAAGGTCTAGGTCGCGAACCGCTTCACCCTCGTTCACGGCTTCGCCGAGGAGGCCCGCGAACACGGTGCGGTCCATGTATGCCATTGAGGGTCCGATTGCAGCCCGGCGTGCAGCCTGTACGATGGCGTCGCGCGCCGAATAGTCCACGGCTAGACGTAGACGCAGCACGCCACCTGCCCGGGTCACGGTCTCCGCGCGCTGGATGGAGTGCACCAGCGCAGGGTGGAGGCGGTCGCGCCGGCCGATGACGGTTAGCCGGACACCTTGTTCGACCAGCCCAGCCGACTCGGTGCGCAGGTGGTGGCGGAAGAGACTCATCAGGGTTGCCACCTCCGACGCCGGCCGCAGCCAGTTGTCGGCGGAGAAGGCATACAGCGTGAGCGTAGTGATGCCGAGGCCGGGAGCGGCTTGCACGACACGGCGAACGGCACGTGCACCCTCGCGGTGGCCGTCGACCCGACGTTGTCCCCGCGCTTCCGCCCATCGCCCATTGCCGTCCATGATGATGCCGACATGAATCCCAGACGTTCGCTTCAGCGTGCTCACCTTAGCCCTCGCGTGTCGCGCGGATGATCGCCTCAATGTGATCCAGATATGCCCGAAGCTCGCGCCGGCCTAGCGCAGTCAGTGTGTACTCGGTCTTGGGAACACGACCCTCGAAGGACTTGCGGCAATCGACGTAGCCGGCATCCTCAAGCTTGCGCGCGTGGGCGCTCAGGTTACCGTCCGTCGTATTGAGGAGATCTTTCAGATCGGTAAACGCCACCGTCCCGTTTACCGCGAGTGCGCTCACAATACCTAACCGGACACGTTCGTGGATTAGTCGGTCGAGTGCCAACGCACCGGGCTCTGCTCTATCGACGGCCGAATCAAGCTCCGAATCGATGTTGAGCGCCTGCTCCCGGGCTTCACCGCCCTTAGCCACCGTGCCTCGTCGCAACCAGCATTCCAAATGCTACGTGCAGCACTCCGAAGCCCGCGGCCATAAATGTGTCGCCCCAAGAGATTGGTGCGAATAACGCGCAAGCTCCCACGAGGATAAATCCGATCCCCATGAGGGGGACGATCCGGACCGAATGGGCGCCACCCGTCACTACGGCAGTTCCGTAAAGCAGGAGCCAAGTTCCCGGCAGCAGTTGGGGCTGGTCTTGGAGATACAGCGCGACTGTCAGGAACCCGCCGATGACGATCGGTGGCGCGAAGCCAAAAACGAACTTGCGGCCGGGGCCGGAGCGCAGGGGTACGCCAGCGGCGCGTGACTTGAGTGCCATGCCGGCTACTGCCACGAGAAACGACAGTGCGGCGGTCACGAGCCAGATGGCCATCCAGCGTTCCGTGGTTGGCTGAACGCGCGCGAACCAGGCGGCAGCCAGCGCAAGCGCGCCCATCACCACGCCGGCACCGCCTGAGACTGCAGTGAACGACTGGGACCGCTCCATCGTTTCACGGATGAAGCGGAGGTTTTCCATCGCCCGGTCATGGAGGGCGATCGGCTCTGGGTCTGGGCGTCGCGCCGAGAGCATGCCGCAAGCCTATGCCGTTGTGATCTTGACGTCAAGTACTCTGCATCGCAGAGTTCGACTCACGGCACGATGACCTCGAGCGCACTGCGGAGCACTTCGACTTCGACGGTTGGCACGGACGATACGTAGACGTCCCCGTCGATTTCGAACCGACATGGTGGACCCGCCTCCGGGAAGCGCACAGTGAAGCAGCGGTCGGAAATGAGGTCCGCCTCGGGTTCGGCAACGTGGTGACCTCGCTCGGCTCGGCTGAGGAGCATAGCCCGCCGGAACGGCCCCGCGTCCTTGATCAGGCATGCGTGGAGGAGTCCGTCGTCGACGCTTGCGCCCGGGGCAATCGGGAACCCGCCTCCAAAGAAACGTCCGTTGGAGATCGTCACGATAAGATGTCGACCGACGTGACCTGCACCTGACGCGCTCGCCACCGCAGGCTCGATCCCCGGGTAGCGGAAGAGCTGCTGTACGGCGGTCAACTTGTAGAGCGCTGCACCCCGCAGGAATCGTGCGCCGGCCGCCGCGTCGATCACGGCGACATCAAAACCGAAGCCGACAACGTTCAAGAAATAACGCGCACGATAGTTGTCGGCGTGTCCTGCCAGCTCGTCGGGCGCGGAAGCAGAGGCGACGCGGCCCACGTCTACACGACGCACCCGACCAGCGACCAACGCGCGCACCGCCCGCTTAGGGCCCTCGTACGCGAGGCCGAGGTTCCGGCCGAAATCGTTGCCTGTACCCGACGGGAACGTCGCGAGACGAACACCCGCTCCCGAAGTGACGATCTGATCAGCGACTCTTCCCCACGTGCCGTCGCCGCCCACCGCGACCACCGTTTCAGCCCCATTGTTGATCGCTTCTTGGGCTAACCGCGCTTCGTCCCCCGGGGCGCGCGTAAGAGCATGCTGAACCGACCCGACGTAGTGCCTCAGTAGGTCGAGGTACACAGGTATGCGGCGCTCACCTCGGCCCCGGCCCGACGCAGGGTTGAAGATGACGTGGATTCGACTGGTGCTACCCGCGGAACCCCGGAAACTCAGATGCGCTCCATCTCCTCGAACGTCTGTACGCCGCTGCGCATCCACTGCTCACGGAAAGCGTATTCGGCTACGTCGTTCAGAGTCAGACGGGAAGTCATCTCGTGTTCGTAAAGGGTCAGTGTGCCGCGCTCCTCCTCGTGCTCGGCATGCGGGCCCTCCATGTAGATATTGACCTTGTATCGATCCTCGCCGTCCACCATAAACGAGTTGTAGAGATGCCGGACTGGCTCGAATGCGTGACTGGTAACGACCATGTCAAGAACTGGTTGCCCTGCATCGGCTACGGTCACTTCCATGTGATCTCCCTGCACGGTCAGCTCGATATCTATGGCCTTCATGTAGTGCGGGAGGTGCCAGCGCTCGATCGCGTGCTCGCGTGAGGCGTCTGTCGTAGTACCGATGATGAATGGGAAGAATGCGGCTTTCGGGAGCGGCATGCCAGGTTCGACACGTGGAGGAACGATCACGGAGAGCACGATCTCATTGTATTCGCCGACCATGCTCTCGGTGAATACGAAAGCCGTAATTGCCAGAATGCTGCGCGTATGCTGGACCTCGAGCGGTTGTAGATGCGCGGGTAACAGCTTGCGCGCGTCCGACGTCGGCATCTCGAAGAATGCGCTGCCTACTTCCGAGAAACCGTACCTGGTGACTTCCATGACCTTGCTCATTTAACGCCTGTCGTTAGCGTTTGCGTCGGGTGGCCACGCTACCCCTGCGGGAGAGGCTCGCGTTGAAGCTGAGAGGCTATCTTACGGTCGCAGTGGTCAGTGTGGGCCTGATCGCCTGCGACCTCTTCCAGCGCAGTGTGATCACTGGCCTAGCCCGGCTCCTGCCTGCCCGTCGAATCGCGATCCTTTCCTCGTGGGAGCGTCTCCTCGCGTACTTCGTGATCGGCTCGGCCCGACGAATCGGGGGGGCCCGAATACCGCCTCCACCTACAATACCTGGTCAGGCCGGTGTACTCGTTCTAATGAACCACCAGTCCTTGCTCGACATTCCTCTGGTGGTCATGGCGCTGCGGCCACACCATCCGTGCATCGTCACGCGGGCGCGCTATGCCCGGGGCAAGCCGCTCATTTCTCATATGGTGCGGCTCTATCAATACCCCGTCGTGGAGCCTGGGGCAACGGGCCGGCACAGCCTGCAGCGGATCACGGAGGCCGCACGAGAAAGCGCGGTTCCGTTCGTGGTTTTTCCGGAGGGGACCCGCACGCGCGACGGCGGAATCGGCCCTTGGAAGGCGGGAGGGCTACGCAGGATTCTCCGCGTGCGCAGGTGGACCGTGTACTTGCTAGTGGCAGACGGCTACTGGCGGACGGCCACGTTTACTGACTTCCTCCAATCTGTCTCGACTATCGACGGTCGGGCCGTCTCGGTAGGGCCGTTCGAGGGCCCGGAGCCGGGAGCAGATCCAGATGCATTCATCCATGAGATGCGCGAGCAAATGCAGATCGCTCTCGTTGGACTCAGGTCCCGCGTGTGAGCCGCCAGATCGTGGACACAGGCGCTGCTCGCCTGGTCGAGGCGCTGCTCGCCGTTGTCGGTAGAGATCAACTTCGAGCGGTGCTCTTGTTTGGCTCGCGCTTGGTCCAGGCCTCACCGGACGGATTCAGTGCATACGACCTTGTCGTAGTGTGTGAGCGCTACCGGCTGTTTTACGCAGCGCTCGCGCGCAGCGGAGTGACACGACGGAGCCCGGCCCTGATGGCAGCACTCAACCGGGTGCTTGCGCCCAACGTGATCGCATTCGCCCCTAACGGTTGGGAGGACGGTCCAGTCGCCAAGATCATGGTGGTCGAGCGCGATGCCTTCGAGCGCGCCCTTGCGCCCAGCGGACCCGACCACTTCCTAAAGGGGCGAATGGTGCAGCGTACCAGCATGCTCGACTCGCGTGACGCAGAGGAGGAACGGTGGATCGAGTCGCTGCTCCAACGCGCTCGCGCTGATGTGCTGCGTTGGGCAGGGCCCTGCTTGAAGGGTCCATTCACAGCGGAGCGACTCGCCCAGCGGATGCTCGAGCTTTCCTACGCCGGGGAGATCCGACCGGAGACAACGGACCGTGTGCGCGACATATTCGACGCTCAGCGCGGCTTTCTGGTCCGCGTCTTTGCTGGCGTGCTTGAGGAGGCTGTGGAGCAGAGGCAACTCGTACGCGTAGAAGGTCCTGGCGCCATGTATCGATTCACTAGGCCGCCGGGCCGTCTGCGGTGTTTGTGGATCCGATTCTACTTCCTGCGTTCCAAGGTCCGGGCCACCGCGCGCTGGCTCAAGCACTCGATCACGTTCGAGAACTGGATGGACTACATCGCACGAAAGATCCAACGCAGGATTGGGATGCAGATCGTGATCACACCCTGGGAGCGACGTTTGCCCTACTTGCTTCTGTGGCCGAAGATGTTGCGTGTGTTGCGACGTCGGCGGGTGGCGAGAAGACGGCCTTGAGGGCCGAGGTCGCAATGCTGCTGAGTGCGGTCGCACTCGCGCTGATCACCATCCCAATCTATGTGATGCGCGGTCGTAGCGTCGGACCCGATCCGCTCGCCGCGGCCGATCAGCGCACTTTTCTATTCGGGTCGTTTCTGCGGGACTGGTTCTACTGGTTCCTGGGTCCCGTCGTGCGGCTGAGTGTCGCGTTGCGTCTATCGCCCCTGTTCTGGAACCTCGCGGGTGTCGTTTTCGGCACCACGGCAGGGGTGTGTTTCGCGCTGGACCGGCCGGCCTTGGCAGGGTGGGCGGTGGTGATGGGCGGGATCGCTGATATTCTCGATGGCCGTGTCGCACGTTACCACAAGATCGCATCGCGCCGCGGCGCATTCTTGGATTCGACTCTCGACCGCTTCGCCGAGGCGGCAGTGTTCGTCGGGCTCGCGGTACGGTTTGCGGACAACTCCTGGGCCCTCACCCTGGTTGTAGCAGCGCTTGCCGGATCTCTGCTCGTGAGCTACACGCGTGCCCGTGGCGAAAGCCTCGGCGTGCTGTGCAAGCTCGGAGTCATGCAGCGAGCGGAGCGACTGATCCTGCTCGGGTTCGGAGGCATCCTAGACCAAGCTGCATCGGCCGCGTGGATCGAGGCGCCGTGGGCGGAGGCAACCGGTGGGACTCTGTTGGTCCCCGTACTCGGGCTGATTGCCGTAGGGACTCTCGCCACGGCGATCTTCCGGACGGTCTGGATCAGCCGACGGCTGCCAAGGATCGATCCGAACGAGTTAAGATAGCCATTGTGTTCGCGACCGGGCCGCGATAACTGTGTTCTCCTGGCTGGTGGGAGGCCGAAGGCGCCGTTATCGCCGATTTCAGGATATCCGGGATCGAGCCAGTCGTCGAACCGTCGGAGTCGATCATCGAAGGACTAAAGGGATTCGGGGAGTGGTGCGGCCTGCTCTTCGGTTCCTCAGCGCCGCCAGAGCTCTCCGTACCTGACGTTCACACAGGATGCGAGGGCAGCCCCCCGCGTGGATTCCCGCACGGGCATGCCACGTCCGTGCGATCCAGAAACGCCAGAATCGCCTCCTGGCGTTCAATCAGATCGTTACGGTTTGGCCGGGGTGGCACGTAGTCGGCGCGCCGGAAGCGCACCGTCACGCAGTCGCCGCGCTCCTCGATCTCGGGGCGGGGCAGCCTAGCGGAGGCCGCCAAGTCTTCCATCTTGATCGTTCCGCGGCCCCATTCCTCGATCATGCCGCGTCGTTAGAACGTCCGGGCGATGAACGGGTGCCAGGGTCGGGACCCGGGCGGTCCGAACAGCTCGTCGGGGTCAGCCCGAAGTGAAGTGGGCCGATTGACGTTACCTTCAGGCGGTCGCCTTCTCACGTGTGGTATGAGGCGCTAATCCGTGACCCAAATCATTGAGAGGAAATGTGATAGAGTCTCCGCGGTTGTTCGCCTGCACTCTGATCGCTCTGGTCGCAGCTTGCGGCGATTCTGGGATTCCGCGCCAGTTCGTCGTCACCGATAGTTCGGGTATCAAGATCGCCTCGAGTAGTCTCCCGGCGTGGTCGGGTGGCAACTTCGTATGGAGTCTCGACACGATTCCCGCCGTGGAGATTGCGGGCAATCCGGATGTGGCTGACCAGACGCTGTTTGACGTCTGGGATCTGGAGCTGCTCTCGGATGGTCGGGTAGTGATCCTAAACGGCGGGTCTAGCCAGTTGCTTGTATTCGACTCGACTGGTGCCTTTCTCGACACATGGGGCCGTGCGAGGCAAGGGCCTGATGAATTCGATGGGCCAAGTCGACTTGATCGCTGCGCCGGCGACACTCTGATCGTGACGGATCGTGTGCGCATGAGCGTACTCGATTCTGATGGCGCGTTCGCCCGGAGTGTGCGCCTGAGTGGAGTGACGGCGAGCCGAGCCTTCGACATCGAAGGTGTCGCGCGCGCCTGTTCGTCGGCCCTCGTGGCCTTGCGCCACGTACGTCCCCCGAGCGGCCCCGGCGAGCGGACGTTCCGATATCCGACGGAGGTCTACTGGGCTCGGTTCGATGATGGCTCTCGCACTTCGGTGGGCAGCTTCCGTGGCAACGAGGTGATGACGGTTGCCTTAGGGGGCGACCTCTTGGGAGCGCGGTTCCCTTTCGGCGTTCATCCTGTCTGGACTAGTGACGGTGAGCGCGTGTTCTACGGCCCCGCGGACCGACATGAGGTCCATATCTTCGGAGGCGCTGGCCAGCTTGAGCGGATCGTCCGATGGAGTGCTTCCCTGGAACCGATCAGCGAACATGAGTGGACACGGTATGATGAGTGGCGCGAGGCTGAAATCGAGGAAGATCCCGCCGGCTCGCTCATGCCCACACGTGCCGATCACCCGAGCGAGCTCCGACCGACCTACTCCGATCTGTTAGTTGATGACGAGGGTAATCTATGGCTGCAAAGGTATGATGACCCGTTCCTTGCGCATTACACTGAGTCGGAGCCCCAGCGGTGGTCGGTATTCGATCAAGAAGGTCGCTGGCTCGGAGAGCTGACGATGCCGCCTAGATTCTCTCTGAGCAGCGTTGCGCGTGGTCTTGCGATCGGTGTCGCGCGTGACCAGCTCGATGTCGAAACCATCCGGTTTCTGCGACTCCGAAAACACTCAGAGGGGTAGCGAGACCGCGAAGGTCAACGGAGAATCGAGGAGTATGTACGAACGGACGTAACACCTTGGAAACACGCTAGATACGACGAAGCCCCGGTTGTCGTCGATTTCCCTTTGGCCGAGCAAGTGAATTCGGGGCGGAAGCGTTGTCAGGCGGACTTCAGCGGTCGCGGGAGATGTAGGGCTGCTCCCGGTGGAACATCTCGGGCTCGACGTACTTGACAGCGAGCCGCTTCTGGAAGGCCTCGTCGTTCTCCGGCAGCCGGCGCTTGGCGCTGCTCTTGCCAGTCTTCGACTTGGCCATGAGTGCCGCGCCGCGGGCCTCATACTCGGCTTCGGTCTCGCCCCGGCTCAGGCTTTCGCTGCCGTCGCGGGGAGCGAAGACGGCGAGCGAAGACTAGGTCGAGCGGATCACCGAGGCCAGATGTTCCTCCGACCAGATGTCGTCCTCAAGCTCAACAACGCGTTCGGTGCTACCTCCAAAGCCACAGGCTGGGAGCTCGAGGTGGGCGTGCCGTTCTTGGTCCCCCTAGCGCAGAGGGAGGCGGCCCATCACCAGGCGGCCGACAGCCGCAGATGGCCGCCGTCGAACGGCTCCCGCACGAAGTGGTCCAGGTCCCAGTGGAGCCCGGCCGTCACCTCGAAGCCCGACCGGAACCGGTGGCCCGCTTCCGTGGTCAGTAGCTGATTCTGCGAGGTGAGCCGAGGCGCCTGGGAGCCCGCATCCCGGTCCAGAAGAGCGTAGGCCAGGCGGCCCGTCCATCCCGCCTTTGCGTACCGGACGAGGGCCGCCCGGGCGAAAACGTCACGATCACGGTGCTCGCGGGGAGTGCTCCTTCCCGGCGTGCGCCACTCGGGTCGCCGCACCCGCGCCAGCTCCGTGTCGACCGCCCACGCCGGGTTCAGGCGGGTCCGTGCGCGGGCGCCCACGGTCACCGTCTGCTCGCGCAGAGTGAAGCCGAGCCCGCTCGCCGGCGCCTGCCGCTCGGTGTCCGCCCTCGCCCAGGTGCCGTACAGCACTACCGTCACGCGCTCAAGCGGTGTGACCTGGAGGAGCGCTCCCAGGAACGCGACCTGTTCGAGCTGGGTGAACGGAGCCAGACCGGTTGCCGGGAAGGTCACCTGTACCTCGCTTCTTCGACTCGATCCCGCGTGCAGCTCCGCTCGCCAGCGTGACGCCGCGGCCCTCAGGGTCG
>JAPPGF010000039.1 GCA_028875075.1 Gemmatimonadota bacterium
CGTCCTTCATCCGGTATTTCATGTCCCAGATCTGCTCGGATATCGGGGCGGGAAAGAGAGGCGGCGCCGGAACGGCAGGTTCAGGCATGGCTCAAGACCCTCCTGGCAACAGGAAGGCTGCGAGCGCCGCGAAGAGGGCAGGGGGCGCGAGGGGGAAACGGCTCCGGAAGAAGGGCCGCTGCCGTATCCAGGCATAGGCGGCCGCGACCCCGAGACCCGTCACGGACAGGAGCGCGGCAAAGAGCAGCAGGTTCCGGCTCGCCAGCACCAGGCAGACACAAGCGAGAGCCCAGTCTCCGGCACCCGGCCGCCGCACGACGCGGAACCGGACCAACAAGGCCAGAAACGCCATCGCGGCCGCGGCACCGCCTGCGCTCCACAGCAAGACCCCGCCGCCATCTTCGATGCAGAGAATCGTCGCGCCCGCCGCTGCCGCCACGGCAAGGCTTTCGTACTCGATCCGGTAGCGTCGCCAATCGACCCACGCGACCCGGGCCGCCGCCGCGACGAGGACCGCATATCCCGCAGCCACGAGCATCAGGACCAACCCGTCACGGCCCGGACTCCGGCCGGAAGGTGGAATCAAGCCGGGAACACCAGAGTTCCGGCAACGCCAGATGGCAGCGGGACATCGCCGGGCGCGCCAGCATCGCCGCCCGGGGATCCCTCGCGGCGAGCGCAAGCAGTTCGGACTGGATGGCCAGGATCGCATCGAGCGAGGACGCGCGCTCTTCCAGCATCACGGCCAGTTCCGGAAACCCGGGCGCCGCGGCCAATGGCCCGTCGGCCAGCGCCTCTGGCGAATCCGCCGCCGCGGTGCCCATGCCGAGGGCGGCCCAGGCGAGGGCTGTCAGCACCCGGAGCATGATCCCGTCGCCAGGACGTCGGTGATGATTTCGTCGGCCGTCAGGGTGGAGACGTCGAGATGGTCCAGCGAGACGTCCTCCAGGACGAGCGAGCCCACAGTCAGGGAGGAGCCCACCACCAGGGTCGTGATGTCGGCTGTACCCGCGACCGAGAGGATATCGGCCGTTGCCCGGGTAATGGCGGCGGAAGGCGCCACAAGATCGGTGGTGGTGATGGAGGGTGCCGTGATCTCGTCGACGTCGGCCTCGTCCGCCGTCAGGGCTTCGTTCACCGTGAGAGTCTCGTCCACCGTCACCGTATCCGCGGTGAGCTCGCCCGCGATGGTGAGATCCCCGTCGATGGTGGCCGTCGCGGCCGTCACCGTCCCGCTGTCCACGATGTCATGGCCGTTCATGTCGAGCGCGGCCTCCATCCGGTTGAGCTCCGGGCGACCCGGAACCGCCACGCGGTGGAGATAGGGCGACACGTGCAGCGCGTCGGAAATCTGCCGGATCACACCGAGTTCACCGATGAAGTCATCGGCGGTTTCGGTGATGATGTCCGCGATGTCGTAGCTGTAGGACCAGCCCCGGAGCTCGCCCGGCGCGTGGGCATCGACGCGACCCACGAGACGGGCGCTCCGGTCGGGCCGCGGCACATGCCGGACCGTCCCCCCGGCCGGCGCTTCGGTCAGGAGGACCACATAGAGATTGCCGGGATCCGGCGCGTGCAGGAACACCCGAACCGCCTGGCGGAGTGCGGTGGCGGGAACCGCATCCTCGGAGACGTCCCCCGCGGCAATCAGGGTGGCCCAGGCGTGTTCTTCGACGCCGTTGGCGGTCGCCGCGACCCGCGGCTGCAGCGTGGTGTATTCGGCGCCCGCCCACGTCTCGACGTCGTCGGCGAGCCGCGAGAGCTGGCCGGCCGCCCGCTGAACGGCCTGGCGGGAGATGAAATCCGACGCCCAGCGGACCCCGCCGTTGATCAGGACGCTGATGATCACCAGCGCCAGCGTGACGTCGGCGAGACCCACGCCGCGGCGCCGAATCCACCACCGGGCGATCAAGGCGTGCACCCGATACAGTTCCCGACCGTCAGACGGCCGGTGCTCGTCGACCGGGCCCGCACCGAATCCAGCGTGACATCGCCCCATTGCGCCCCGGGCAGGAGGGGCTGAACCACGCCATCCTCCGGCACCAGGGCATCGGCCGTGGCGGCTCCCGTGACGGTCGTGACGGCCGGAACGATCCGGCCCGGGACGGAGAGGGTGGTGGTGGCCGTGAGCGTGCCAACCCGGAGGGCAGCTTGGCCGGGCGGAGGGTTGGTGACGATCAGGGTCACCGGATCCGGAACGCCCATGGGCTTCCGCACCGCCAGGCGGTCAGCGTCGACCGTTCCATTGACGATGGCCGCCCGGAACACGGCGCCCCCCTCATCGCCCGGTCCCGTTGGCGTGACCGTGACATCGCCGGCGCCGGCCGCGGCCCAGTCGCCAGCGGCCGCTTCCAGCGCGCCGGCACTCCGGATTCCGGCCGACTCGAGATCCGTCTGCATGGCGGGCGCACGGCGCTCCACACGGAGGGGGTAGGGTGGGGGAATGTCATCGAGACCCAGAACGAGCGGCGGCGTCACCCGGTCGATGCCGAGCCACTCCCCGACCCGGTTGCCGAGAGCGACTTCCGTTCGGGGCGCCATGCCCGACCAGTCCAATGCCAGGGTGTCGGTCCCGCCCGGGACCGCGGTGTAGGTCACCGTCATGTCGCGCGGCGTCCGGACATGGGGCAGGGCCCCCTGCGCCAGGGGCTCGGCGTCCAGGACCCAGGCCGCTTCGGCGATCGCCCGCACCACCTCGAAGGCCGCCGTTCCCTCGGCCCGGGCGCGATCCCGGGCCACGGCCTCCGCAATCCGGTCCAGAACCACGGCCGCAACCGTCAGGGCGAGGACAGTCGACAGAAGGGCGAACCCACGGCACCGCCTCCGTCTCACCGGAAAACGAGTTCGACGTCGTCGTCGTCATCGCAGGCGGTGGCGATCGCCGCGACGGTGGCCGGCATGGGCAGGTCGGTGCCGCCGATCTCGATGCTGGAGAGGGAGGACTCGTCTTCGTCGAGGTCGGCGTAGTTGGTCACGAGGTCGATACAGTTCGCCTCCGACATGTCCTCGACGGTGATGGTGAAGGTGTCGCCGCCGTCGCTCCCTTCGACAGTGACACTCTTGCCGAACGGGGTCTCGATGGTCACGGTTTTGCCGCTCACGCGCCGCGCCTTGTGGGGCACCATCTTGGCAGCCTCGAGCGTGGCAACGAGGCTGGCCGTACCGTAGGAGGCTCCGCCCCGGTGGAGATCGGCCACGACGGCATAGATCTCGTTGACCAGTTGAGCCGTCTCCAGGCGTTTTTGCCGGTTGTCGACATTGTTGTACGCCAGGACAGCGCCGGCGACGACGACCGCCGCCAGGGTCAGGTAGAGTAGAAAGTCCATGAGGCTGACGCCGCGTCGGCGCCGCCGCCACCGCCACGAAACGACTGTGGTCATAGGGGTTCCTCCACGCTAGCTGACAAGGGATGAAACATTGACCATCACCCACGCCGCCGAACCGATGATCACGGCCGCAAGGACCATGAGTCCCAATCGCAGCAACTGGAGGACGGCGTCGATTTTCTCCTGCAGCCGCTCAAGCCAGGCGTCGGCGTAGCCGCCATACCGCTCCACCCAGTCGGCTTGCCCGGCATAGGCGCGCAGGACCGCGTTCAGCTCCGGGTCCGGAAACCCGTGGCCGGCAGCGACCGCCGCCCCTCCGATGCTGGTCCGTTCGGCCAGCGCGGCAATGGCCTGGATCCGGGACCGCGAGTAGGGCGGAACCGATGCCGCCACACCGTCCAGGAAGGCCCGATTGATCTCGTGGCCGACCCGGGCGTTCTCGATGAGGACAAAGGCGAAGGTCGCGCCAGTCCGGATCCGGTAGAGCGAGAAGGGCGGAATCCGGTCCAGCCAGACCCGGCCCGGACCGATGTAGTGGCTCTCGGCCCATTTGTAGGCCCCGAAGCCGACGACGAGGCCAACCCCGAACACGGGCGCGTTCCCCGCAACCGTGAACGCCGCCCGCCCGACGAGTTGGGAGAGCAGGGGCCACTGCCGGATGGGCGCCAGCGTCTCAAGGGTCGGGAACAGCGTTGTCCCCAGGCCGAAAAGGAGAACAAAGATCAAGATGAACAGGAAGGCCGGCCACGCCAGGGCCTGGCGGATCGCGGCGGCAATCCGGGTCTCGACGGCGACCACCCGCGCCGCCGATTGGAACAAACGGGCGTCGTCGGCCATGCCGAAGCGGGCGAAGAGCAGTGCCTCCGCTTCCGGCACATAGCCTGCCACGGTCGCGGCGAAGCGGTCGGTACGGAGTGCCGCCCGGAGCTTCCCCAGAATGCCGCCGAGCCGGCCGCGGCCGCTCCGCCCGGAGATGTCCGCCACGAGAGGCAACGCCCGCTGGAGGTCCATCCCGCTCGCGAGCAGATCGGCGGTGATCCGCCAGACCCGGCCCCGGACGTTCCGCCGGAACGCCAGGCGATCCAGGATCCGCTCCAGGACATCCAGCACGGGAGGGAGATCAAGCAAGGGAGGCCATCCATGTCCGGAAGTCGGCCATGCGCTCGTCTGCGACCCTGCAGACATCGACGCCCTTCTTCCGGGCATCGATCGGTGACACCAGTCCGGCATTCACCAGGTAGTTGATTTTCTTGTCGAGGGTGAGCCCGCCGAGACCACCCGCCTCCAGCGACCGGGTCCAGTACTGCCAGGCCGAGATCGCGTCGTTCCGCCGGACGCAGTCCAGATAGTCATCATCCGGAACGATGGTCTCGGCGACGGCGATCAGCCGGCGGTATCCCGCCCAGGCCCCGCTCGCTTCCCCTTCGCCGCGGCCCGCCCGGCACTGGTCGCAACCGTTCGGGTTGCGCTCCCGGAAGGGGTCTTGCGCATCGCTCTGGAGAGAACAGCCGCAAAGGAGCGGAACCAGCGACTGCCGCATCAGGAGCGTGACCGATCCCGGCTTCGCGACCTCGGTGGGGTCCAGCCCCATGTCGATCATCCGGAAAAGGATCGAATTCACCGACCCGATGTGAATGGTGGTCCACACCTGGTGACCGGTCTCGATGAACTGGACCATCTGGCGGGCGCCCTCGGCATCGCGGACTTCCGAGACCACCCCGACATGCGGATTGATCCGGACGAAATGCATCAGCGCCGCCCGGAAACTGGCCAGGCGGTCCGCCGCCGACCCCGACGACGGGATGGGAATCTGGATGACGCCAGGCTGACGGATCCGGGTCTCCACCGGGTCCTCGATGGTCACGACGGAGATCTGACCGTTGAGCGCATCGTAGAGCCGCTCGACGGCCCGGATGATGGTCGTGCTCTTGCCGTTCCCGGTTTCGCCGCCAATGATGACGGCGCCCTTGATGCGCTCCCGGGCCTGGCCGAGGTCGGCCAGGACCAGCGGGTCGAAGCCGAGATCCTCGATCTTCCGGACGTCGCGGTTGTCGCCGTAGACGATGCGCAGCACCATGTGTTCCTGGATGCCCGCGTCCCCCTCGTGGAAGCCCTTCTGGCCGCGGATCTTCTGGATCCGGTCCGGCAGGGGAATGCTGTGTCCGGGCGTCAGCGAGAACGACTGAAACGTGTGATTCTGCTTGGTGGTGTGGCCGCTGCCTTCATCGCGGGCATCGAACAGATAGGCGATGATCTCCCGGCCGAGGCGCACGTCCAGCGGCTCCCGGTAGGTGATCTCGCGCCCGGCAACGGCCACCCGGATGTCCGTATGCCGCGACCGGCGGATGATCTTGAGGTCGCTCGCGTTCATTTCGACGGCATCCTGGAGGAGCTGGGCCACATACCGGCGGTGCTGTTCGTTGGAATCCTCCTCCTCGGTCGCAGTTTGCGCCCAGAAACCGGCGATCGTCTCCCCCGAGCCCTCTTCCACGTCCGGTGAGACCTTGTGGGCCCGAACCAAGGTCTCCAGCACCCGGCCCACGGCCGCGTCGAACCGGTGGCCCTGTTTCACGACAACGCGACCATCGCCGAACGGCGCGCAGATCGGCCGGAGGTCGTCCGGAATTGCGAAGAGGCCCGACTTCAGAACGCTGTACGCTTTCGCGTCGCCGCGCGCAGGCCTCGGGCGCCCGGCCAGACTCGGGAGTGCGAACCGCCCGGCCACCTTATTCCACCCGGACGTCCGACCCGTCGGGCGCGATGAGCCGCACGGCCGCGGCCTCGATGGCCTCAACCCGGTGCCCGGTGGCCAGCTCGGCCCCCACCCGGACCGGAACGGTCGCATCGTCGACCCGTAACACGGCCCGCGGCGGCCGGCCGCCGCCGCGCCGCATGACGGCCACAAGTCCGAACACGGGCGCAGGCTCCTCCTCTGCCACCACCGCCCGAACCACCACTTCCGGCACCTCCACCGGTTCCCCTGCTGATTCCATTCTGCCTATAGACAGAGCGAAAAGTTCGCTCAACCGCTGGTTGTTCTGGTGGATATCGAGCAGCTTGAGCTGGGAATCACGGCAGATGGCGAGCACGTGGCGCTCGATCGCAAGCGTTGAAAGAACGTCGGTCGGGTCCGAAAGCGCCGCATATGCATCCTGCAACACACTGATAGGGCAAAGAAAAACAAGGCCTTCACTGTTCGGATCGGCCGTCTGCGCCGCCGCTCCGGACAGCGTCCAGGCCATCGCCGCACTGAGACCGAGAGTTGACGCCCGAAACATCCGGCCACTATTGTGAGGCCCGCAATGGTTGTCAATATACAGGATATCACGAATGACCAAGCGAATCTTTCTGGCGTCGACCGCACTGGTTGCCGCTGCCTCCATTGCAACGGGGCTACTTCCGGACCCTTCCGCCGCCATGGAATTCGGCGGATATTGGGCCGGTGGCGCCACGCTCTCGCGCGAGAGGGCTTCTGAGCTCTACGCCGCCGCGCTTCAGCACATTGCCGGCGACTACCTGGACACCGTCGCCAATCAGGACACGCGCGCTCTTCTCGACGCCCTTGAAGCCGACGGCACCACGCTGCCGGCGGGGCAGGGGACCCTGGACCCCACGGACATCGGCCGGTTTCAGGCGCTCGGCATCCAGGCCGCGGCCGGGGACGGGCAGATCGCCGTCTGGGTCGTCGAGGGCGAACTCCGGCACAACACGAACGGCGTCGATATCGAACTGGCCGCCCAGCGCCTCCGACTCGGTATGGTCGGCCGGATCCGGGGCAACCGCTTCCTTCGGGACGGCACCGATGCCGCGGCGATCTCCGCGACCCTGGCCGCCGTGCTGCCCGAGCGGGCGGTCGGGATCGTTCTCCCGGTCCGGTCACCGGCGGACGTGCTCGCGGAGGACTTGGACGCGACCGCGCACCGGCGCCGGCCCTGTCCCGCCGGTCAGTACGGTTTCGGCATTCGCGAACAGCGGTCCTTCATCCGCCGGGTGACGGGAACCGGAGCGGCCACGCTGGAATGGACCAGCCCCTGGCGCGAGATCGGCCGGTCCTGTGCAACGGAGTCCACCCAGGACGTTGTCAGCGCGAAGCAATGCCCGGCCCCGGAGCCGGGCTGGGAACTCTACCGATTCGAGCAGCGCATCGAGCGGGATCCCGAAGACGACTACGGCTTCCGGATCTGGCCCGGGGACCTGGCCGCCGCCCTGAACGAGGAGCCGCCCGTGGCCTCCAGGATCCACGACACCTGTGGCATCGACGGGAAGCGCCTGGAATCGGTCCAGCGGCAGGAGATCGGGACGCGGGCCCGGGCGTGTTCGGCCGTCTACACGCCGTCCTCGCCCCCGACGCCGGCCTACAGCGGTGAGGTCCAGGAGGAGCGGACGATCGATGTCGTCGAGACCTGGTTCGTCGGCTTCAAGTCCGACGGGATCGAGCGGCGGTATTTCGGGCCCTGGCGTGAAGTCTCCAACAATTGCTCTCGCGACATGTCGCGTTCCGTGACGCGGCGGCGAGTGAGGTCATGCCCGTCGAGCTATCCGCGCGGCGACAGCCAGGAACAGGACACCGGAACAGAGCGCTACCGCGAGTTTCCAGGGGCGCCCGAACAGATCCTGGGCGTGACCTGGGACGACAACTGGCGGCTTGCCTCGACCAGCTGTCACAGGACCTGGTCGACCGCCGGAAGCCCGGAATACAGCACCAGCGGCTGCACCCGCTACCGTCGGTCCGTGACGCACTATTATGCGGCCTGGGAAAGCACGGGCGGCAGGGCCCAGCTGCAACGGACCTCGCGGGGCCCCTCGGTCGCCACCGGCATCATTCCCGGCTGTGGCGATCCGCCCGATTCCCCCAATCCTCGCAATTCCCGGGACTCTACCGGCGACAGTGACAGGGGTGGCAACGGCGATAGCGGCCGCAACTACACCTCCGGCATCGACACCGACGGCGACGGCGACATCGACATGAGCATTACGGAGGCGAGGGCAGACCCGAGCGTCGAAGTGACCGAAGAGAACATCATCACGAAGCCCGATGACGAGCTCGGAACGGATGATTTCCGGAATGACGGCGACGACCGGGACGACGACGACAGCGGCGGCAGCGAGCCCTGCTTCCTCACCACGGCCATCGTTGAGCTCCGGGGCGAGGCCGACCATGGGCCCACGCTCTCCACGCTTCGTGAATTCCGGGACGCCTGGCTCGCCGCAACACCGGAGGGCCGACAACTGATCGACGAATACTATGTGCTCGCGCCCCGGATCGCCGCCGCCATCCCCAAAGGCCACGCGGACTGGGCCTGGATCGCGGACCGGGTCGATGCTTCGCGTGCGGCCATTCTCGCCGGCGAGAATGCGGCCGCGCTCGGGATCTATCACGCCATGGTCCGAACGCTGCAGGCGCGGTGGCTTTGACCGCCGGGGCCGACATCGAAAGTGTCGGCCCCTTTTCTTTGAGCAAGGAGGATCATCAATGCTGACAAGAATCGGACTGCTGGCCACCGCCGCGGCCGTGGCCTCGACAATCGGCGGCATGACGGCCGCCAACGATGATTGCGCAGGCTGGGCGACCAACAAGTTCGACTGGTTCGGTGCGACCCCGGCGCTCATCAAGCAGTGCCTGTCCGCCCGGGGGCCCGGAAACGGGCTGGCGCTCTACAGGATGGCGCTCTCGGCCTTCCAGGACGACGCCGAGGCCACCGCGACCCGCGCCGTCCTCGCAGCCGGGATCGATCCGAACGCCGCGCCCTTCGGCCTCCCCGGCGGCCCGCTGACGATGTGGGCCAAGTCCGGATGGTATCCCGGGTTCCTGGGTCGGGAACGCCCGCCAGCGGTCGACGAGGCGGTGGTCCGGGCCCTCCTCGAGGCGGGCGGTGATCCGAATGCCGCGGCGAGCAGAAACTACAGCGGGGCTCGCGCGCCTTCGTTACTCCCGCTCCTCGAGCGGAGCCGCTGGCGCCCGAAGGCCGTCCGGGCCAGGGACAACGGCCGGGCCTGGTCCCAGGAGTGGCGGGTGCTCCACGCGGCAATCGGCTCCCGCCGGGCGGTCGGGTCGATCGCGGCCGTCCTCGAACACGGCGCCGATCCGGACCTGACTGTGGCGCCCGGCCAGGACTGGACCGCGCTACACGTGGCGGCCGCCATGGGGGAACCGGACGTGATCCGGCTGGTCCTTGAGCACGGTGCCAACCCGCATGCGGTGACTACGCAACGACAATGGTCGGCGCTCCACGTGCTGGCCTGGAACGGTGGTGGGCCGAAGGCCGCCGAGGCCGGGGAACTCCTCCTTGCCGCCGGAATCGATCCGGCGCTCAGGGACCACCGGCGCCGGACGGCCTGGGACATTGCCCGGAGCCGTTTTTCGGACGAGGAGATCGCCGCCGCGTCGCCGGCGACGCAGGCGGTTCTCACCCGGCTCAAGGCCGCCTCGGAGAACTGAGAACGGTGCCGGCCATCACGTCCGTGAACCGGTTCACCCTCGGGCGGACCGTCAACCGGGTGCGGATACAATTCTCTGCGCGGAAATGAGCAGCTGCTCAGGAACAGTGTTTGGCCGACAGGGCTCGGGGGGCGATGCAGCGCGGCCTGCAGTTTCTCGCGGCGACAATCGGTTCTGACGGTGCCTGGCCGTCGGAATACCGCCTCGGTTTCAGTACCGGCCGCCGGATACCAACGGCACGGCGATCTGTTCTCTTGCGATCCGGAATCATCCGAACGTTCCAGGACTGTCGAATGACGTCCCGCTGCTCTCGCACTGCGATGCTGGCGGGCACTTCCGAACCTGGATGACTGACAAGCCCCCCCGGGGTGCGTCGGACCCTATGGACAGCGTCGTCAACGCAAATGTTCTCGCCGGGCTTGGCCGCGGTCCCGGACCTGGCCAGAGATCGGGGCCGACCTGGCACCTGCATTCCTGACATGCTGACGGGTCGGGGCCTTCAGAACGGATGGCGGCGGCGGGTGTTGCCCCTCAAGCTCGCGATCGCAGCTTTTGTCGCGGCTGCGATCTTCGGCGTCATCTCAATCGTACCCGGCCCGGATCACGATGCCGGTGCCCGGGTCGAACCGCCTTGGGAATTGCCGCCCCGGCCGGGAACGCCGGAGCACATCGCCGCGGCCAAGGCTCTCGCCCAGCATCTCCGCCGACGGCCGGACAACGGCCTGCAGTATCGGGCGAGGGCTCTTGAATGGAACGCGTGGTGGGACAAGCGCCCAATCGGGAACCTTCACCGCCAGTCGCTCCGGGATCTGCTGGTCGGAAACTGGTTCGTCTACGAGCCCGGCGATCGTCGGACCGACCGTTGGCACTATCTGTACTTCGACGAGGACGGCGTCATGTGGGCGTGCACCACGAACGGCGAGGGCGGATACGGTTTGCACCGTTTCCGGCACGAGTGGGCCCAGGACCTGGGCGGCGCCTCGACTTTCGTCATTCAGCCCCTGGCAACCTCGGACGAAACGTGGCTGGCGCGCATTCGTCGAGGCGAGGTTGAATGGGTGGGCCGACCGATTACCTATGATGGCGCTACCGGCGCGCTGGCAATCCACTACACGGGTCGTGACGGCCGCTGGCGGCAGCACAGAGGCCATGTCCAGGAATCCTTCAACCCGGCGTTTGGCATTCTCTGCCCAGGGATTCCCCGGCCTTCGGGGGTTCCGCTGTTTTCGGAACCGGCGGCCGCGCCGCCTCGAACCTATGCTGAGTTCATGGAGCTGGAGGTCCCGGAGATTATTCGTCATGTACGGACGCTGTTTCCCCAAGATCCGGACAATCCGGTTACGGCCGGCGACTATCTGTCCTGGTATCCTCCGCCAGACCGTTAGGCGGGTCGGGAATCGTGACTCTCAAAATCGTGTGTGGCTGGCACGCACCAGGAGAAATGCATGAACACCAAGGCCACAGAAACCGAGAGCGCCGAAACCTGTCTATGGACAACAACGGGTGAACCCGTGTTCGAGCCGGTCTCGGAACGGGTGATTCGCGACAGCATTGCGCTGGCCTTCACAGGGACCTGGCACGAACTCGAGGACGGGCCGCGGCATCTGCTCGCCACGGTCTTTCCGGTCCTCGCACAACGGACCGAGGACGAACCGCTCGCGGTCTCGATCGAACCCGCAGCGCCGGCGCCGGACGCCTTCGCGGCCCTCGTCGAAGCCGCAACGGACGTCCAGCGAACGACGGTACGCCACCACTGGTGGCGGCCGGGAACTCACCCGGCGAATGGTGACCATTATTGCTGGATCGACCTGGGCTGGCTCACGGAACTCAGGGTGGATCCGATCCGGTGCCGGATCGAACTCGTTTTCTGGGACGGAATCCGACCGCTGTTGCCCCGGATTCTGCGGGCCGCGGCCGTCACTGGCGCAATCCGGGGGAATGGCGATGGCGGCGGCGTGATCGCCGAGGTGAGTTGCAACTGCACGGTTCAGTATTGTCATGACCACCAAGGCTGAAAAGAGGCCCAAGGAAAATTCTTCTACACGGGCGCCCCGACTGGGCGCCGGTCTGGCGAGATCCGCGCAACAGGCCGCCGACTTCGGCGGGTCTGCCGCGGCAAGACCTCCAGGAAACGGCACGACCGGCAAAGGTGCCGCGGCCTTACTGCGGCCGCGGCACCTTTGCCCAGTAGCGTCGCGCCACGTCTTCAATGTCCGGCGCATCGAACGGGATATTGTTCTTCCTGAGGAACTTCGAGAATCGCTGTGCAGCCAGATTGATATCCCAGCCCTTCGAGACCTCCCGGAGGAATGGCTCCCAGGGCGTATAGCGGACGTCGGCATCCGGCGGGAACGGCCCGGGACCTTGGTCCTCCTCCTGGGTCGCCGGCGCGACCGGGGCAGGGGGCTTTTCAGCGGCCGGAATCTGGACCCCGGCCCGTACGCGCGACCAGGATCCGGCCGATCGGGACGGGGCACCCGGCGACGAATCCGATCCCGAGCGTTCTGGGGCAGGGGGTTCCCAAGGCCCATCCTTGGGCTGCTGTCCGGTTCGAGCCCGGTACTGAATGCCGCGGATGGCCCGACCCAGGTTCAACTCGCCGGACTGATAACGGCCGGTAAGGGCTGCCAGCAACCCACCGGGGTTCCGTGTCATGTTCGTTGGGCTGAACCGGTTCCGGTCGATAACGGCAAGGGCGAGCGCGGCGGTCTCCGGACCCATTGTGGTGACGGCATCGGCCCAGACCGTCCGGGAGACCCCGAGAACGAGATGGAACGTTTGCGCCGCCGCGTGCAGCCTGGTGATGGCCGGCCAGCTCGGGGGCTGACCATCGAGGTAGGGCCGGAAGTCATCCGAGAGCAGATCCAGAATCGCTCGATCTGAAAGGTTCAACGGAAGCGGCGACTCCTGGTCTCCACGGGTTAGTCCCGGTGGTGAGGCGGGCGCGATCGCTTTTTCTAAGCGATTGGGCCGGGGGGCAGGGGGTGTTGGTAGAGGTGGGGGGTGATGTTGGGATGCCCCCCGGCCCTCCCGCCGTGAGGCGGGTGAAATGCCGGGCGTTAGCCCGGCTTTGGCCGCGTGAGCGGCACCGCTTGTGACCGGTAGGTCTACATCAACAAATGTTGATGGTCTTGTTGTACTTTTGTATTGGCATCGGATTTCGGATTCCGATGCATCGGAATCTTTTTGTTGAAATTCATTGGAATCGAAGGGCGCCACAGGCTCCGCCAGGGCTGCGCTGAGATCCCGCAGCATGGCATGGAGTTCGGCCGCAGATGGAATGAACCGTTCCTTTTCCCGGCTGGTGCAGCCGGTGGCCGGGAGGTTCGCCCAGAGACCCTTGGCTGCCGCGAGGAGATCCGGATGCGTTCCGCGGGTCTCGAGGCGCTGCAGCAGCTGCAGCAGAATCCGCCGGCCCTGGCGGAGGGCCTCGCGTGCCGCCTCCCGTTCGACGGTCTCCTGGCGGTGTGCCTCGACGCGCGCGGCGAGTTCTTCATAGCGCGCGATCGCCGGCGCAAAGCAGAGACCGAATGTCCGGAGGACCTGGCCGGTCTGGGGGCACCGCCGCACACCCCGATCGCCATTCCGCGGCATCAGCAGAGTGAGCCCGCCGAATCGCTCAAGCGCACGCTCGATCGCACGCATGCGCCGCTCCCCGACCCCGACAGCGCGGGCATTGGCGAGCTGTCGGCGATAGTTGATGGGCGCGGCCTCGGCCGACAGCCAATGGTCTTTGCGGGTCGCCGCGGCGAGGGTCCGCCAAGCCTCGGCGAGAGCCCGGGAACAGCCGTCGAGCACGAGGCCTTCAACGATGGTATCGAGTGCGGCCCAGAAATCGACCCCGGCCGGCAGGATGTAGTGCGCCAGGTCGTCGGGATGCGGCGACGGGTGCGGAGTGGCGGTGGTGGTCATGATGACAAGCTCCTTGATCGGAGGCTTGTCGTGGGCCCACACCTTCCCTGTCCGCAGAATCGCATTTTTTCGATTGCGGCCGGTCTTCGGAAATGCTAGAAGAGATCTGCAACGATACTCGTCTAGGCGTCTCCGGACGTTCAAAGGCTTTGGGATGGGGTCACGACAAGCCGTCGGGCCCCTTCCTGCTTTCTAGTTCAAGCGTTCGGGAATTCTGGGCCTCCGGGATGGCGCCGCGAACTGCGGCAAGTCCCTGATTCGTACGAAAAACGGCCGTCAAAGACAACATGTAGTAGTTCAAGAGCCCTGTTGGCCCTCACTAGCAGTCGGTCTACAATCCAACCTTTATAAGAAGGTTCCGGTGCGTCAGGACATCGGGTGAATGCTCTTTCGATTGCCTAAACCCTCAAAAAACAATGTCATAAAACGGCAAACCAAGCCGAATTGATCGACACGGCAATTCGTCCTATATGAAGGTGGATAGACATTTCAGAGACCCGCACGATACGGACATGAGCGACCGCGCGAAGCGAATCAGCCGACATTTAGCCCGATCGATTGCCCGCAACATCACGCATTTTCGCCGGCAGCAGAAAATGTCGCAGGCCGAACTCGCCTACGAAGCCGATGTGTCGATATCGACACTCGGCCGATTGGAGTCGGGCCAAGCGGATCCGCGCATGTCCACCCTGGAATCCGTGGCGGCCTCCCTGCGCGTGCCGCTTTCAGAACTGGTCAGCCGCGACTGGATGGCCGGAAAGACCGCCGATGGGGCGGAGTAACGCTTCGCCAGGCGGCCGACCTCCCCGGCCTTGGGGGCAGAGCCTGATCCGGGCGTTCGGGCAGAATGTGCGCCGGCACCGGCAGTACCGCCGCCTGAAACAGACCGACCTCGCGTATCTGGCGCATCTGCACCCGGACTCGGTCTCGGAGGTTGAACGTTGCACCGGCAACCCGACGCTCCACACCGTGCATGCTCTGGCGCTCGCCCTGGAGTGCGATCCGACCGCGCTCCTTAACCGGCAGCTCTACCGGTCCGAGACGATTGCAAAGCAGGTCCTGGCGGCAACGGGCGACACCATCGGCTGGTGCGTGGCCCGGCATCCTGACTTCAGCCGGCTCACGCACGTTCGGCAGCAAATGCTGGAACAGGGTGTCGCCGGGCTTCTGGTCGTCGGTCACTGGTTCGACGGACAGGTTCTCGGTGGTCGGCCAACGCGGACAGCCGTCTTGAATGCTGTCACCCGATGGGACGCGGCCGGCCTGGTTCGGCCCGGCACGTTCGCATCCGAACTGGAGCATTTTCGGAACCGGTATGTGGGCGTCGGCGGCGCAGCAACGACAGCTGCCTTCGACGTTCTGGGCATCCGGAACCCTGGCGATCGCAAGATCGTCCGGGCAGTCCTCCTGGACGGCGAGGAAGCAGCCAAGAAACGGGCGCTGGCGGCTCTGGTCATCGTGGGGCACCTGCGTCTGGGCGTGTTCGGTCCGAACTGGCTGACAACCGCCCTTGAGGACCAGATCGAAGACCTGCAGCGTGCAAACACGGCGTTGCAACGCACGGTCGAAATCGATGAGAAAGCGCGGCGTCTCAAAGGCGACGGCGCTTGAAGTGCTCACCGTTGGCGGCGATGATTACGCCACCGATGCTGACCCCTGCCGAGCTGATCTCCATCCGGCTTGCCCTGGGCCTGACGCAGACGGGCATCGCCCAACTCCTGCAACTGGGCCCGAACGGCGGGCGGATGGTCCGCCGGTTCGAAAGCGGCCGTGAAATACCACCTGGCCCGGTGCTGCTTCTCTACGCGCTGGCGCGCGATGGCAGGCTCCCGGAAGCGATGGTCGACCGCGATGTCACGAGAAACAACCCCCGCACCATCGCGCGCCAAATCGAGGACACCGAACGCCGCCTGAACATGGCTCTTGCGGAGGCCAGGACTGCCGAGGCCCGACGCGACGCCGCTCTCACGGCGGCCTCTGTCGCCGAGAAAAGGCGGCAGACGGCCGATCAGACAGTCGAACGGATGACCGAAGCCTTTACGGCGGCGGTGGGCCTCATCGCAGATGGTGTCGCGTGGCCGCGGGACAAGCCCGGTGAATGGCTGGAGGGGCTTCGATTCCCGCTCGAACAGGACCGATGGCACGAATTCCAGAGCCGTTACGGCTCCGGCATCGCCTGGGTGGTGGTCTGGGCTGCGCTTAAGCGCTTCACGGCGGCGGTCGTGGCGGCCGAGGAACGGTTGATCCCGGAGCCGCCGCAGGAGTGACGTCGAGGGCCGATTTTCTGGTGCGAAGCCAGTGACCGGGCTTGGCCGAGTGGAATACACCAGCGCCACCTCAAAGGAGAAACGGATGAGCACTCATTAGATTCACGTCTTCATTGGCCACTCGTGGGCGTATTCCGGGCATTATGATACGCTAGCATCTTGGTCTGCTGATCAACGCGGCACCTTGGATGAGAACTGAAAATGGATTTGGCCAGAGACACGCGAGATGAACGAATCCCTGCACGGCCCTGAGATGGTCCTGACTCAGGCGTCCTTGCCGGGTTTCTGCCCGGTGGAGGACGCGCTCAAGAACCTTTCCCAAGCCGGCATAGAACTGCGGGGCGCTGTTTTCACGCGGCGGGAGGTCGTTGAGTTCATTCTCGACCTTGTGGGTTTCACGGCCGAACGGCCACTGTATGACAAAACCCTTCTGGAACCGTCCTTCGGTGAGGGCGACTTCCTTTTCGTTGCTGTCGAGCGACTTCTCGATGCGTGGCACCGACAGGGGAAACCTGGCGGGATCCGGAATTTGGTGTCTTGCATCCGGGGCGTAGAACTTCACCGGAAGACATTCGAATCGACACGGCAGAAACTTCTCCAACAGCTTCGTGGGGCAGGACTCAGCCAGACAGAAGCGATGATGCTTTGTGGCCGATGGCTTGTTCATGGCGATTTCCTGCTGGCCGAACTGCCGCCGGAATTCGCGTTCGTGGTCGGGAACCCACCTTATGTCCGCCAAGAACTCATTCCGGACGCACTGCTGACGGAATACAGGGCGCGATACACAACGGTTTTCGATCGCGCCGACCTCTACATTCCCTTCATCGAGCGTTCGATGAAACTGCTCGCAACCGAGGGAAAGGCCGGCATCATCTGTGCCGACCGCTGGGTCAAGAATCGCTATGGAGGGCCGCTCCGGAAGCTTGTGGCGGAGCGGTTCCATCTGGCCATCTACGTCGACATGGTCGACACACCCGCCTTCCATTCGGAAGTTACCGCGTATCCGGCAATCTTCGTGATCAAGCGAGGGAAAGATGGGTCCACTCGCATCGCCCGCCGTCCGGAGATCAGCAGCAAAGCCCTGACCTCGCTTGCCGGCCAGTTGGTGAGAAATGAAACCCCCAAACCGGGCGGGGCTGTTTCGGAAGTGACCGGCGTTGTCAGTGAGGCAGAGCCGTGGATTCTCGACCACCCTGACCGGCTGAAGCTTGTCCGACAGATGGAACGGAGACTCCCCAGCTTGGAGGAAGCAGGGTGCAGGGTCGGCATCGGCGTCGCCACGGGCGCTGACCGGGCATTCATCGGCCCCTATGATGGTCTCGACGTCGAAGAGGACCGAAAACTTCCGCTTGCCACAACCCGGGACATTCGGACCGGCAGAGTCCAGTGGCGCGGGCTTGGAGTCGTGAATCCATTTGCCGACAAGGGCGGTCTCGTCAATCTCGCACACTATCCACGACTACAGCGGTATCTTGAGGAGCGGCGCGAGATGATTGCCGGCCGTCACGTGGCCCGGAAACAGCCGGCCAACTGGTACCGAACCATCGACCGAATCCATCCCCCTCTCGCCACAACCCCGAAACTGCTCATACCGGATATCAAGGGAGAGGCTCAGGTCGTCCATGAAGAGGGACGTCTGTATCCCCATCACAACCTGTATTTTGTGACTTCTAGCGAATGGGACCTCCGTGCCCTCCAAGCTGTGCTGTTGTCCGGACTCACCGCCCTGTTTATCACCGCCTACTCGACCCGAATGCGGGGGGGGTATCTGCGATTTCAGGCCCAGTATTTGCGCAGGATTCGCCTTCCTCACTGGTCCTGCGTGCCACGCAGCGCAGCGACCGCCTTGATCGACGCTTCCGCCTCCGGCGACATCGACGCCTGCAATCAGGCTGTCTTCACGCTCTATGGCCTGACCGCTGCCGAACGAGCCGTTATTCAGGCCATAGAGCCTGAACGCTGATCCCGGAGGACAGAATGGCAATCGATCTGCTCAACTACGAACAGAGGGCCCGTAAGGCCGTGCGGGCCTTTTGGAAGGCCCGCCAGACCGCACGTCAGAAACAGATCGACCGCGGCCACGCCGACCCGGGCGAACGCGCCGAAGTGACTGCGGGAAAAAACATGGACGGCTTTGTCGCTCTTGCCGAGGGCTTGATCCGGGCCAACGGTCTTCCCCACGCGAACATTCATCGGGCCAGCCATGTCGTGACGCTGCCGGGATTTTTTCGGCCTACCAAGCGATGGGATGTGGTTGTCATCAATGACGATCGGCTGATCGCGACTCTGGAGTTCAAGAGCCAGGCCGCCCCGTCATTCGGAAAAAACTTCAACAACCGGGCCGAGGAGGCAATCGGATCAGCTCACGATCTGTGGATAGCCTGGCGCGAAGGTGCTTTCGGCGAACAGCCCCGTCCGTTTGTCGGATGGCTGATCCTAGTCGAAGATGCGGAACGATCCAGAAAACCGGTCCGCGACGCGGAACCGCACTTCCCGATTTTTCCGGAGTTTCGGGGAGCATCCTATGCGGAGCGGTACAATATCCTGTGCCGCAAGCTCGTCCAGGAAGGGCTGTATTCGGCGGCGACAGTGCTCATGGCTTCACGCTCGGGGGCCCGGGAAGGAGCATACACTGAGTTGAGCGAAATGACGGGCCTCCGGACGTTTCTTTCTGTCCTGGCTGGGCATGTGGCGGGGGAGGAAGCTCGTGGCCGACGGTGACCCCGGGCCGGGCGTCGCTTCTACAGCTCAAATGCCTTTTCCGGCGGAGGCAGAATCGGACGAGGAGTTTGCTCGTCGGTTGCTGACCGAACACCTGTCGCTTCAGGGAAAGTCCGGATTCAGATGCGACGTGAATCCCAAGGATCCTCCGGACCTATTGGTCGCATGGGAGGACGGTTCGCAGTGGGGTGTGGAAGTCACACGGACCTACCAGCAGGTCGCATCATGCGGCAGAACGGATCCGATTTCCTCGGCGCAATTGACAGAACCGTTATTTCATTTCGGGGAAAAGCTCGGGGGAGCACTGAAGAACATACGGATGCGCGACTACACATTGTGTCTGGGGCCGGATCCTGGAGATGTCCTGACAGGGCCTAGAAAATGAAGACCGAACAAGCGGTTCGGCAGGACATTGCCGCTGACGAGGCGGACATCTTGAAGTGCCCTGGGGTGTAGCGGCCGCTCGCGCGCGCATAGCCGCGGGTGAGGCCCAGTCGCGTCCAGTTCGACACCTGATACATGGTTCCGGGAAACCGGTCCGGCGCCACGAAGGACTCGGCCAGAAGCAGGGGATGACCGAAGGCCGCCTGCCAGTCGGCGCTCAGCCGACGGGTCATCGCCGCCAGCGCGAAGGACGCGGGGTTGGGAAACACCCCCGGGGCTCCCAGAATCAGAAACCGGGTGTTGTTGCCGATCAGATGCAGCCGGCGGAATTGCTGCTCCGGGCTCCAGCCGATCCAGCGTTCGCGCACTCCGCACTTGAAGGCCCCGGACTGCCAGCCGGCCAGACCCACCCACCGGCCGCGCCACGCGAACACGTACCGCAGGCCTCGGCCGGCAAACCGCTTGAACCCCAGATAATGATGCCGGTCGGCCAGCGCATCCCAGCGGCAACGCTCCTCAGGGGTTGCCAGACGGACGACAACGTCCCGAACACGGAACCCCGGCGGGGTCGACCCGAACACACCTTCTGCACCATCCATGTCGAGCCGGATAGCAGGGCGACGACGCCATAGTCAGCAAAAAACCGAAGCCGCTGGAAAAGCAACAGCAATTTGTCAAAAGTCCTTAGCGTGGGAAAGTCCTGGAGCCTTGACCCAAACATGCAAAATTTCACGAAGGTAGCCACCCAGTTTCACTGAAAGTAGCCACCTGATT
>JAPPGF010000023.1 GCA_028875075.1 Gemmatimonadota bacterium
CCGTGTTCCGCCCCTACGCCTCGATCGGGACGAACCTGCTGTTCTTCGAGAAGGGCGAGGCGACGAGGGAAGTCTGGTTCTGGGAGCATCTCGTGCCGGTGGGCCAGAAGGCGTATTCCATGACCCGCCCGATTCGGGTGGAGCATCTCAACGACTGCGCTGAATGGTGGGGCGGAACCGAGCGCGAGGGCCGGAAGGAAGGTGGCCGTGCTTGGAAGGTTAGTGCCGACGAGATCAAGGCGCGCGGCTACAACCTCGACATCAGGAATCCTCATGCGGAGGAAGAGGATCTTGGCGATCCCGCGACGCTTCTGGAGAGACTGAACAGCGCCGAAGCCGAGGTGGCGTCGGTTCGAGACCAGTTGAAGGGGATCCTTGCCGAGGCGCTGTTGCGATGAACGCCGCGCGCCTCCTCGACCTCTACGACCGCGTGGCGGATGCGCCGGACGCCATCGACCGCCTCCGCCGGTTCGTGATTGACCTCGCCGTGCGGGGGAAGCTCGTAGAGCAGGATCCGACGGATGAACCGGCTTCGGAGCTTCTGAAGCGAATCGCGGTTGAGAAGGCGCACATGGTAAAGGCAGGGAAGATTAGGAAGCCCCGCACTCTGTCGAACGGTGAGGGTTTGGTGGCACCCTTCGAGGTCCCAGGCACTTGGTGCTGGGACCGCCTTGATGCCGTTGGAGCGATCGTCGGTGGTGGCACGCCGCGTGCTAGTGATCCCAGAAATTTCTCGAAGCCGGGAGAGGGCATTGCGTGGCTGACTCCGAAGGACCTCGGCGGTCACCGCAGCCGACACATTGAACGCGGCAGCCGCGATCTATCGCCACGAGGCCTTCAGTCCTCGTCGGCTACACTCATGCCTGCGGGCACGGTCCTCTTCAGTAGCCGTGCACCGATCGGTTACGTGGCCATCGCCGCCAACGCCGTTTCGACCAATCAGGGGTTCAAGTCCATCGTCCCTTACGTGTCCGATTGCTCCGCGTACATCGCCTTGGCGATGCAGGCCTTCGCGCCGGGAATCGAGAACAGCGCGTCGGGTACGACCTTCAAGGAAGTGTCGGGACGAATCGTTGCCGGTGTACCTTTTCCGCTCCCACCACTTGCCGAGCAGCACCGCATCGTTGCGAAGGTGGATGAGCTTTTCGCCCTCTGCGACCGGTTGGAGGAAACGCGAATCGCGCGCGAGGACGCCCGCGACCGGCTAACCAGGGCCAGCTTGGCCCGCGTGTCCGCTGCCGACACAGACGCGGCGGCGTTCCGGGGCTACGCGCGGTTTGCCATCCATGCCCTACCCGCGCTGACCGCGCACGCCGATCAAGTCAAGCACCTGCGCCAGACGATCTTCGGCCTCGCCGTGCGGGGGAAGCTGGTGGAACAAAACTCGGCGGATGAACCGGCTTTGGCTTTGCTGAAGCGGATCGCGGCCGAGAAGGCACGCATGGTTAGAGCAGGGGAGATCAGGAAGCCTCGTAGTCTGTCGAACGGTGAAGCTCTTGAAACACCCTTCGAGATCCCAGCCGCCTGGTGCTGGGACCGTCTTGATGCCATTGGAGCAATCGTTGGTGGTGGCACACCGCCTGCTAGCGATCCTAGGAATTTCTCGGAGCCGGGAAACGGAATCGCATGGCTGACACCGAAGGATCTCGGAGGTCATCGCAACCGGCACATTAGACGTGGCAACCGTGATCTATCGCTGCGAGGCTTGCAATACTCGTCGGCCACGCTCATGCCTGCGGGAACCGTTCTCTTCAGTAGTCGTGCGCCGATCGGTTACGTGGCCATCGCCGCCAACGCCGTTTCGACGAATCAGGGGTTCAAGTCCATTGTCCCCTACGTGTCCGATTGCTCCGCGTACATCGCCTTGGTGATGCGGGCCTTCGCACCGAGAATCGAGGAAAACGCGTCGGGTACGACCTTTAAGGAAGTGTCGGGCCGGACAGTTGCCGGTGTACCTTTTCCGCTCCCACCCCTCCCCGAGCAACGCCGCATCGTGGCCAGAGTCGATGAACTCATGGCGCTGTGCGACCAGTTGGAGGCTGGGGTCGGTGCTGCGGATGGCCTACGCAGTAGCTTACTCAACTCCCTTCTGCATGAGTCGCTGACCTCCGAGACAGCCAGCCCGAGTCGAACGACCAGCGGCGGTGCCAGGGATGGGGCATGACGAGCATTCCAGTTGGGCCGCTAGTTGCGGCAAGTTCACCGTCTCCAAGGCGTCCGAGGTACTGGAGTCCGCAGTCGGAGGGATGCGTTGAGGGTGAACCAAGAGACCATGGCGAGAGAGATGCCAGAGGATGCGACACATGACGTTCCCTGACCAACTCCGTATGGATCTCGTCACCCAGGCACTGTGGGATTCTGGCGGTGGAGGCGCATCGGTCATGGTGGGCAGCGGGTTCAGCAGGAACGCTCGGCCCAAACGCCCCAGCGGGTCGCCGATGCCCATGCTTGAAGACATCGCAACGCGGCTTCATCGGGAGCTCTCCCCTCGTGATCGGGAACATCCTCCGCTTCCCGAACGACTGGCTCAGGAGTACGAGGTGGAGTGTGGAGAGACCAAACTGCATCAAGTCCTCCAGAGTATGATCGCTGATCATGATTACCGTCCCGGTCCGTTTCACGGGCGTCTTCTCCAGATGCCATGGCGTGACATTTTCACCACGAACTGGGACACCCTTTTGGAACGGGCGTCCAGGAAGGTCCCAGAGCGCCCATATACCGTCGTCCGAGCCCGAAGTGATCTTCCGTCGAATAGTCGTCCGCGCATCGTCAAGTTGCACGGATCTCTGCCGGACCCGCCTCTTGTTCTCACGGAGGAGTCGTATCGCAGATACCCGCGCACGCATGCACCCTTCGTGAACACGGTGCAGCAAGCAATGATGGAATCCGTAGTTCTTCTGCTAGGGTTTTCTGGTGACGACCCGAACTTCCTGCATTGGTCCGGTTGGGTGCGCGACAACCTCCGCGACGCCGCTCCCAAGATCTATCTCGCCGGTTACCTAGGCATGTCACGTTCCCACCGACAGATGCTCGAATCGGTACGCAACGTAATCCCCATTGATCTTGCAGATCACCCGAAGATCGGTCAGTGGCCAGATCACCTACGCCATCAGTTGGCGACGGAATGGATCCTGGCTTCCTTGGAATGCGGTAAGCCTTACGACCAGACACGGTGGCCAGAGCCGCCACCGCAGCCAAGGACGATCAATCCGCTGATCCACCCCGTGGCGATGCGACGCTCGACCTGTCCAGTTGCAGAGCCCAAAGCGAATCCTCCCCACGAGGAATCAATCGACGCCGACAAGCGTGAAGTTTCCAAGGCAGTGGGTTCATGGCGGCTAAACCGCAAGTGCTATCCCGGCTGGATCGTTTTCCCCCATGGCAAGCGATCCACCCAGCGGAGAGCCGTCGAGCACTGGACTCCGTTTATTCTCCGTGTTCTCCCCAACCTTGAGTGGCTGGAGCGTCTGGACGTCATTTACGAAGTCGTCTGGCGATTTGAGAAATCTCTAGCGCGACCACCGGAGGCTTTGGAAGCGGCTGCCGACGAGGTCTTGGATGCCATCGATTGCGAGATGCGGACGGTTGGTGGCGAGTGCATGCCGACAGCCGACTGGACGATGATTCGTGCCAAGTGGCGTGAGGTGGCCCTGTCCCTTCTGACGCCTGCGCGTTATCGGCTTGATGCGGACGGATTGGAGGCCCGTCTTGAACGGCTCAAGAACTATATGAACGACGATCCCGATGTCGTTCAGCGGAGTCACCACGAGCGTTGCTTGTGGTCACTTTGGGAACTGGACTACAAGTCGCTGGAGCAACATCTCGACGCATGGAATACAAGCGACGTTGACCCTATGTGGAAGCTGCGCAAGAGCGCTCTTCTGAGAAATGTTGGGAGAAGCCAAGAAGCGGCCGCTCTGGTTGAAGAGGCCATGGCGGAGATCAGGGTGGCGCCGCGGTCGGGACGGGACTTCACGGCAGCCGCTCGGGAGGGGTGGGCTCTCTGGAGCACGATTTCCTTGGAGAACTTGACGGGCTTGCGGGAGCGGTGGCGCCCTCTCGCGTCCATGCAGTGCGATGCTCTGGACGTTTGGGATCTCCGGAGCGCATTGGAGCGCGGCGACAAGAACGAGAAGGCCACACCCCACTTCGACCTAGGTGTTCAGCGGACTGACCGACTCTGGTACCGCTCCAACAGCGAAAGATATGCCGTCATCTATGAGAGTGTGCGATTGACGGAGGTCGCCGGTCTCCCCAACGCCGTTGACTCGATCGATATCGCAGGCTCGTTGCTAAGGCTGTCTGCCGAGCGATTGGCAGTCGTCGATCCGCAACTCGCGATTCGCCTTGTCCTTTGCACCGCGCAGATCGACACCGACCGGTCGCTTCAGCGCGTCTTGTCGCGCGAAGGCGTGGCGGCGTTGCCACGTGAGGAAGCACGACGGTTGTGCGACGCGGCGCAGAGGTTGGCCCTTCATGCAATCGGCCGAGGCGAGGCAGACACGCACGTCGAGCGTGTGCCATGGCTCGAACGTGCGCGAGTCGCGTTGGAAGGATGGTCTCGCCTGATACTGCGGGCAGACCACGAAACGGCTGAGGGAGCGCTCCGAGACGGGCTCAAGTTACACGGACGCTCGATGCACTTTTGGCTGCACGATGCGTTGGGCAACCTGTTGCGTCGATCATGGGAGACCATGCGGTCACGCGATGGAGAAGATCTGGTATTGGATATCCTCGAGACGAGGATACCGCGAGACGACGAGACGGGAGTGGTCTTTAGGTTTCCTGAACCGGCCGACCTTCTGTCGGACCTGGAACAACCGCCCAAGCGAACACCCGAGAATGAGACACGTTGGATGCGGGTGATTGAGACCCTCGTTAGGGCTTCCGCAGAAGGTGGGGTCACACGCGAACGCGCTTCCCGGAGACTGGGCCGGATCGCGAGCTGGGGGCTCTTGACTTCCCAAGAGGCTGCCCAAGCGGCGGTTGGCTGGTGGGGTACCGATGCACCTGACGACAGTCCCCTCCCAGGCGGGACCGGCCTGCATGATTATGCGTTCATCGTACTGCCTGAACCACGTCAGGGCATCGGAAGGCGTGCCTTCGGGCGAAAATGGCTAGAGGGGGATAGTTCGCGGGCGATACTGACAGGTTTGCACGGCGGCGGTGCCGTGGGCCTTTCCGTGGCTCACGGAGACCCGAATCGGGCTGACGACGTTCTTTACCAAGCAGGGCATGCTGTCGCCTTTCTACGCCATCACACACGCAGTCTAGCGTTGTCATCTTCCGAGAGGGATTTTGTCACGGAAATAGCGGATCGATGGACAGAGACGAACTTACGTTTCCCGAACGACATACCTGACCTGTTCCTTTTGCCCGTCCGACAATCCTTAGCGGGTGCGATTCGCGGTCTAGGGTTGCTGCTGTCCGAGGTGCGCGTGCCGACTTCCCTTGCCCAGGCTTTGAACCGGAAAGTGGAAGATCTGCACGACGCGCAATTGGGCGCGGAGGGAGTTCCGGCCTTTGGAATACTCCCCGGGATCTGGAGATCCGCCCCGGAACTGCTCGACGACATCGACGTGACCATGAAGAAAGGCCTCGCGTCTGACGATGCCCAGATGGCTAGCAGCGCGTTCGGCGCTTTGCATTTCTGGCTTGAACGGCAATCGGACGAGTCCCCGCCTCCTCCTATGGAACAATGGGTGCGCGAAGTGGGGGTCGCGATCGCCGTCAGGCGACAGGCGGCGGGGAAAGCCCTTGATGTGGCCAAGTGGGTTTTTGAGCAGGGCCGCACCGATCACCGGGATGTGATTCGCGGTCTCGTTGTTGCGGGAATGGGGTACCTGCTTGAGCAATTGCGGTACGACCGGGAAACAGCGGAAGCCAATGATCTCGACGTCCCACTCATGCGATGGCGGTGCATTCGCGTCGCGCGCGCTATTGCGGCGGAGCGCTCAGATACGCCCGATGTCGTTCGGAGATGGCTGGAACTCGGGAAGGACGATCCCCTGCCGGAGGTGCGGCATATTGCCGCGGATTGGTGGAGCGATGGGAGGGTTGCCAAGTGATCGGATCAATTTGTAGAGTCGGGAGGATCGAAGCATGATCCGCGTTCCCGTACCGCCCGAGATGCTTCTCTGGGCGTGCGAGCGTGCGGGCCACGACGTGGCCGATGTGGCTGAGCGCGTGCCGCAGTTGTGGGCTTGGGTCCGAAGCGAGCGGCAGCCGACGCTGAAGCAATTGGAAAGGCTGGCCAAGGTCACCCATACGCCGCTCGGCTACCTGTTCCTCCCGGAGCCTCCCGACGAACGCCTCCCGGTGCCCGACTACCGCACCGTGTCGAGCACTGCAACTGCCAAGCCGAGTCCCGACCTGCTGGACACGCTGTACACGATGCAGCGCCGCCAGGCATGGCTTCGGGATTCCCTCGTCGAACACGAGACGGAGCCACTGGCCTTTGTGGGAAGCGCCCGCGTTGCCGACGAGCCGGACGCCGTGGGTCGCGAGATGCGGCGCACCCTCGATCTGGACGAAGGGTGGGCGGCTGGCGTCCGAACGTGGCAGGACGCCGTGGGCGAATTGCGCCGTGCCATCGAGCGCCTTGGTGTGATGGCCGTTATCAACGGCGTGGTGGGAAACAACACCCATCGTCGGCTGAGGGTGGAGGAGTTCCGTGGCTTCGCACTCACGGACCCCTACGCGCCGCTGATCTTCGTGAACGGTGCCGACGCCAAGTCGGCGCAGATGTTCACCCTCGCGCACGAGTTGGCGCACGTCTGGCTTGGGACGGAGGGGGTCTCCGGTTTCGACACGCTGCTTCCCGGCGGTACGGAGGTGGAGGACTGGTGCAACCGGGCGGCGGCTGAAATGCTCGTGCCTGCCCGAGAAGTCAGAGCACGCTGGACGCGAGTCAGGCGGTTGCCGGATCCCTTCGATTCGCTCGCTCGCGCATTCAAGGTGAGCCCGGTGGTCGCCGCTCGCCGCGCTCTGGACCTGACGCTCATCGAACGCAGCACCTTCTTCGACTTCTACGAGGGCTATGTGAAGCGCGAACGCAGGAGCGCTACCAGGGCGACCGGGGGCGATTTCTTCAACAACCAGAACACACGCGTTGGCGAACTGTTCGCGACCCACGTCTTACACGCGGCCATGGAAGGCCGAATCGGCTTCAAGGCAGCCTACGACCTGACTGGGCTGCGCGGCGGAACATTCCAGAAGTACGCTAGACGGCTCGGGATGGACCTGCCATGAACTCAGGTCGGCCCTACCTCGTGGATTCGGACGTCTTCATCACAGCGAAAAACCTGTACTATCCGTTCGACATCTGCCTCGGCTTCTGGAAGAGTCTGCTTCATCACCACCGGGCGGGCCGGATCTACAGCATAGATCGGGTACGCAGCGAACTCCTCGCGGCCAGCAGGACCGAAGATCTCGTGCGTTGGGTGAGGAACGAAGTCCCGGATGGCTTCTTCCTTCCCGTGGACACCGCCGAAGTGTCGGACGCGTACACGGACATCATGATGTGGGTCCAGCGCCAAGCGAGATTCTTCGACCACGCGAAGGCGAAGTTTGCGACGGGTGCGGACGGCTGGCTCGTGGCCTACGCCTGGGTCCACGGCGCAATCGTCGTGACCAACGAGCAGAGCGCGCCGCAGTCCAAGAAGGAGGTCAAGCTGCCCGATCTTTGCGATCAGTTCGGAGTCCGGCGCGACAACACGTTCGCCATGCTTCGCGCGCTGAACGTTCGATTCGACTGGACCGGCGACGGCTAATGGGTCCGTTGGGAGTCGTGATCGGCGGGACTGCGGTTCCCGCGTACTCAGGGCACCCACGCTCTGGAGGAAAAGTGGCCCGTTTGGTATCTTGGCCGGGCGGCTTCCCAAGGCAGTTCGATGCGGACTCGATTCCCGCCATTCGATGCGGGATTCCCCGCTATCGGGGCTTGATCGAACCCGATCCTTGTCGATGGCGAGAGTGGCAGATCGTGCAGTCCCAGTTTGACTTACGTGATCTCTCGCCTTGATTTGCTGCTTCGTAAATCTGTGCTATCAGAGGGACTCCGGAAGGCTCCGGAAAGCCGCTGGAGGGTGCGCGCCTGAGATCCCAATTGGCGGGAGTCAATCGACGGGAATCCGATCTGCTGCACTCACAAAGTTCAACTATCACAATTGGATACAAGATCGATGGCACCCGCAGCACCGGGCTGCCAGACTCAGAGCAGCAGGGCCGACGCGAGCCCGAGCAAGAGCAGGAAGCCGCACATGTCGGTCAGCGCGGTCAGAAACACCGACGAGGCAATCGCCGGGTCAACTCCCATGCGGTGCAGCGCGGTGGGAATGAGGGCGCCCATTGAGGCCGCGATCAGAACATTGCCGCCGAGCGCCAACAGCAAGACCCACGGTAGCCGCGGGCTCACGCCCGGCATCACGGTCACCACGACCCAGCCAACGGTGAACGCGAAGATTCCGAGGGCGAGCCCGTTCACCAGACCCACCACGGCTTCTTTGGCGACCGCCCCGGAACGGGGCTCGAACGAGCCCCGCGCGAGCGCAATACGGCGCACGGTAACCGCTAGGGACTGCGTACCGGAGCTGCCCCCCATGCCCGCCACGATCGGCATGATGGCGGCCAAGAACCAAAGCGACTCGATCGTGCGGCCGAAGAAAACCACGATAGACGAGGCGATCGCCGCGGTCAGGAGGTTGATTGAGAGCCACGGCAGACGTGCGCGTACTGCCGTGCGCCAGTCGGCACGGACTTCCTCTTCGTCGGAAACGCCCGCCAGCAGCAGCAGGTCTTCGGTCTGCTCGGCCTCGATAACGTCGATGACGTCGTCGAACGTGATCCGTCCGATCAGCCGGCCGTCCGGCTGAACCACCGGTACGCTCACCAGGTTGTAGCGCGACATCAGGCGTCCGACCTCCTCCTGGTCGAGGTCCGGAGGGACGGTGATGTCGATCGGCTGAACGAGTTCCCGGAGTGGCGTCGTGGGGGCCGCTAGAATGAGGTCGTCGAGGGGCACGGTGCCCTCAAGCCGTCTGGCGTCGTCCACCACAAAGACGTTGTAGAACGAGTCTACTTCACGTCCCTGACGTCGCAGATCGCGGATTGCCTCCTCCGCCGTGAGGTCGGCTCGGATCGCCACGAGCGACGTGGTCATCAGGCTGCCTGCGGTCTCCTCCTCGAAGCGGAGGAGCCGTCGGATGTCCCCTGCGTCCTCCGCGCTCATTCGGGCGAGAACACGCGCCTGCTCTTCGGGCTTGAGCTCGGCGACAAGGTCCGTGGCGTCGTCGTCGTCGAGCGTACCGAGCAGCTCCGCACCTTTCTCGGGTGCGAGCGCCGCCAACAAATCCCCCCGGGCTTCCGCCTCCTCCATCTCGGCGAGTGCTTCGGAGGCGAGTTCGACCGGCAGAGCGCCTACCAGAGCGACGCGTTCACGCTCTTCGAGAGAGGCGAGCACGTCGGCGACGTCGCTCGGATGCAGATCGGACAGGAGGCTGGAAAGGGGCGCCAGGTCCCCTGCGGAGACCAGAGCATACACTCGCTCGCGCAGGTCGGGGTGCTTGAGATGACGGGTGGGAGCAGCGGACATCGTACCTCCGAAGCAGGAAGCGGCGTCAGGTCCGGCGGCGCGCACCAAGATCCCCGAGCCGGCCGCTGCCCCGCAAGCGGCGCAAGTGCCCTCGGCCCCGTCAACGGGCTAGCCGGCGCGCATCACCTCGGAGACCAGCGCCTCTTGCCGACGCCACATCGGTGAATCGATACGCCCGTCCGTATCTTGCGGATGATCCCAGCCGAGCACGTGGAGCGTCCCGTGGATGGCCAGCCGCACCAGTTCCTCAATCTCGGTGACGCCCTCCTCCGATGCCTGCCGCCGGGCCTGCTCCACACCCACGTACACGTCCCCGACCACGGGCTCGCCGGCCTGGCGCAGAGCAAACGAGAGCGAATCGGTAGGGCAGTCATGGCCCAGATGGCGCCGGTTGAGCTCCCGGATATCCTCGTCCCCCAGGAGGGAAAGCGAGATCTCTGCAGCCTCCACGCGCTCGTCTCGGAGCGTCCGTCGCACCGCCCGTTCCAGCAGCCCGAGCGGGGCGTTCGCGAAGCGTCCGCGCGCTATGGACACTTCCGGCGCGGGGAGCCAGTCGTTCAGGACGTTCCCTCTCGACCGACTCCGCTCCGCTCATCGGCTCCGGGATCGCCCGGTTGCGCCTCTGTGAGGTGACGAGTCTGGGGATAGTCTATGCGCTGGTGGTAGACGCCCGACAGCATCTTGACGAACGCCTCCTCGACCTGCGTGATCTGCTGCAGCGTGATCGGCGACTCGTCCAGCTGGCCAGCGCGCATCTTGGATGCCACGATCGATTGAACGAGTTCTCGGATCCGTTCGGTGGTCGGATCCTCGAGCGCACGCGTGGCTGACTCGATCGAATCCGCTAGCATGGCGACAGTCGTCTCTCGAGACTGCGGCTTGGGTCCGGGGTAGGTATAGTCCTCCACATCTAGCGCGCCTTCTCCGTACAACTCCACCGCCTTGTCCCAGAAGAATCCGATCCGTTGCGTGCCGTGGTGCTCTGGAACGAATGCTGCCACCACGTCCGGCACCCTCGCCTCACGTGCCATCCGCAGCCCTTCGACAACGTGCTCCTTGACGATCGCCGCCGACGCATCCGGCTCAAGTTGATCGTGGAGGTTTACGCGATCGGGTTGATTCTCGACGAAGTAATGCGGACGTAGCGTCTTTCCCACGTCGTGGTGGTAGATCCCCACTCGGCAAAGCAAACCGTTGGCCCCGATTGCGTTGCACGCCGCTTCCCCGAGGTTTGCGACGTTGATGCTGTGGGCGTACGTGCCAGGCGCCTCCATCGAGAGGCGCTTCAGGAGCGGCCGATTGGGGTCGGCCCACTCCAACAACGTCTGGTCCGTTGTAATCCCGGTGACCAGCTCGAAGACGGGGATGAATCCCATCGCCAGCACCGAAGAGAGGATCGCGTTCCCACCGGCGGCCGCGAGTGCGACCACAAGCCCTTCCGGGCGCTGCTCACCCAGCATCCAGAAGGACAACAGCACGCCGGCGTAGGCGGCCGCGATGATCGCCACGAAGATCCAGGTTTGCGCCCGCCTGCGCACCGCACGCACCGACAGTGCCGCGGCCGAACCGCCCACCAACGTCGTCCCCAGCACGCTGAAGCTGTCGAATGCGTCCTGTGCAACGGTCAGGACCGACAGCACCATGACCATGACGAGTGCTATGCGTCCATCCCACAGCACGGAGACGGTCAGCGCCACGAACGCGATCGGCAGAAGCTCGGCGGGAAAGCCGTAGGCCGCAATGACCTTAGCGATCACAAAGTAACCGACTGCCAAGACGGCGAGCGTCAGCACCCAGCGGAAGTTGGCGTAGAGCTCGGAGCGGAAGAAAAACACCAGCAGTCCGAATACGAGAAGGAGCAGCACGTTCAGGGAAGCCGCCCCCGTGAGTGGCCGCCACTGGACACCCTCCCTCTCGATCAGGCCGAGAGCGCGCAGCTCGTTCTCGTAGGCGTTGAGTCGCTGGAGCCGGGCGGGCGTGATCGGATCTCCCGCTCGCACGAGATTCTGACCCTCTAGGACCTCCTCCTCGATGACCGCCACCGAACGCGCAGCCGCATCTCGGTCGAGTTCGGTAGCTGCTAGGTTCAGACGATACGTGTATTCGACATACTGGATGAGGACGAGACGAAGAACTTCCTGCACATCCGGGCTCACTTCGCTCGGCAGCAGCCCGACCGCGCGCTCGAAGAACTCGAGCGACGATAGCACGTCCTGGAACGGCAGCGATCGCTCGCTGGGCGACAGATTGAGTGGATCGACGCCCTCCTGCACGTCCCGCACCGTGATGTTGTCCGTTGTGACGGCCTGGAGTTGAGAGTTGTCGGCGACTCCGCTCGGGAGGATCTCCCGAGCCGCGCGTCCGGCCGTTGTACGCACTAGGTCGAAGCCCTGAGCGTCGGCGAGCAACGCGACCTGTTCGGGCTGAGCGGCGATCGAGCTCTCACTCAAGGTCTCAAGGAGTGCCGCCATACCGCCCATGAGGCGCGCGCTGTCGACGCGACCGAAGAAGCGGGCCAGTCTGGCCGCCATCGTGTCTGCGGCCAGGGGGACGTAGTCGAACGTGGGGGGAACTGCGGACCGTGCCTCGGCACGGTCGTCTTCCAGATCCGCCGGAGTCTTGGGCACCTGGAACGGAACGCGGGCGAACACGTCCTCAGTCGCGACGTCACCCGCCTGATAACGGTCCACCTCCATCCTCTCGGCAGGCGGAAACAGCCCAGTAACGACCGCGGCAACGACCAGCAAGACGATTAGCCGAGAGCCGTGGTAGACGCGCCAGTCCGACCAGAGTCCCTTGGGAGGGCCGGATAGCGGCTCCAGCACGGTGTCGAGTTCTCCGTCCGCGCTCAGTTAGGGCCTCCGATGGTTCCCGCGGCGAAGGGAGCTCCCGTCCATGGACCTGGCAACCGATCGGGTGGAGCGTCTGCCGGGCGGAGCGAGAACTGGGTGGACTCCGACGGCTTTCGCCGCGAGGAGAAGACGACGCGGGACGGGCCGGACCGTTGCGAGTTCACTCAGGCTCCTCATCCGGGTCGGTTTCGTCATACGCGCGGATGATGTCTTTCACGAGGCGGTGCCGGATCACGTCGGTGGCATCGAGATAGAGAATCGAGATCCCGTCGATCCCCACGAGGATCCGTTCGACTTGCAGTAAGCCCGAGTCCTGCGCGCGGGGAAGATCGATCTGGGTCTTGTCTCCGGTGATGACGACGCGGGAGTTCAGCCCCAGCCGAGTCAGGAACATCTTCATCTGCGCCGTAGTGGCGTTCTGCGCCTCGTCGAGAATCACGAACGCGTCCGACAGCGTGCGCCCGCGCATGTAGGCGAGCGGCGCGATCTCGATCGTGTGGTCTTGGATCGCGCGGCGAACACGCTCGATCGGCATCATGTCTTCCAACGCATCGTACAGCGGGCGCAGGTAAGGATCCACCTTCTCTTGCAGGTCACCCGGCAAGAAGCCGAGGTTCTCACCGGCCTCCACTGCGGGGCGTGCCAGGATGATGCGCTTGACGCGCTTCTTGTAGAGCGCCTCGACCGCCTTGGCGACGGCCAGGTAAGTCTTGCCGGTACCAGCCGGACCGATACTGATGACGATGTCGCTCTGTGCGATCTCTTCAAGGTAGCGGCGCTGTCCGTCCGACTTGGGCGAGATCACCTTGCGCGAACCCGGCAGCGCTATCCGGATCTCGTCGCCCGGCGCCACCACCGCCTCTGGGCCGACTAGGTCCATGCTCTGCGCGAAGCGTGCGATATCGTCTACGTCGAAGGGGGCCCGCAGACGTGCCAGTTCAATCAGATGACGGACGACCGGCACCGCATGCTCGACAGAATCCAGCTCTCCCGACAACACGACGTGGTCTCCACGCAGAACAACTCGGATCCCGAAAGTCCGTGCGATCTCCTGGATGTGCGCGTCGTTGACCCCGGCCAGGAGCAGGTGCTCCGCTCCTTCGGTATCCAGGCGGTGCTCGACGATCGTCCCAGGTCCGTTCGTCATCGGCCTCCCTTACTCCGAAGCGAGTCCGAGTCCGAGTTCCGCGAGTTCCTGATCGGTCACCGGGCTCGGCGCTCCCTCGAACAGGGCGCGCGCGGCCGTGGTCTTGGGAAAGGCGACCACGTCACGCAGGCTAGGCGCGTCCGTGAACATCTTGACGATCCGGTCCATGCCAAACGCGATCCCCCCGTGAGGGGGTGCCCCAGCGCGCAGCGCCCTCAACAGGTGCCCGAATTTCCTGTCTATCTCTTCGTCGCCCAAACCGAGCATACGGAATATTCGCTGTTGCAGCGTCGCATCGTGAATCCTGATGCTTCCCGATCCCAGCTCCGATCCATTATACACCAAGTCGTAGGCGAGGCCCCGAACGTCGGCTGGCCGACGGTCAAGGTCGGCCAGATCGTCAGGATGTGGAAGGACGAAGGGGTGGTGGCTGGGTGCCAGGCGGTCGCCGTCCTCCTCGAAGAGCGGGAAGTCGCGTACCCACAGCCATGCGTGCTCCCTCTCTACGGCAACGCCCAGCGCCGTCAGCGCGGCCGTGCGAGCCGCGGCGAGCGCGGGCGAGGTAACGCGATCAGGACCCGCAGCCGCCAGCGCGAGGTCACCCGTGCCGAGCCCCATGGCGTCCACGACGGCCTCGCTCACGAATCGGGCCATCGGGCCCGAGACTCCCTCCGTGGAGCGCTTGAGCCAGAGCAGGCCGGGAGCACCGACCGCCTTGGCCGGAGCTTCGACGCCTTGGATGTCCTTGCGTGACAGGCGAGCGCCTCCCTCGAACACGAGTCCCCGCACCCGCCCGCCGGATTCGATCGCCGCACGCAAGATGCGCGATTCCGCGGACGCCAGCGCGGGCGTCCAGTCACGGATCTCAACCGACCAGCGCAGGTCCGGCCGATCGCTGCCGAAGCGTTCCATCGCTTCAGCCCACGTCACGCTCGGAAACGGGAGTGGAGCCCCTACCCCGGCCACCGCTGCCATGGCTCCCATGAGGCCTTCCATCCAGCCGAACAGATCGTCAGGCTCGATAAAGGATGCCTCCACGTCAATCTGGGTGAACTCCGGCTGGCGGTCGGCTCGCAAATCCTCGTCCCGGAAACAGCGGGCGATCTGGAAATACCGATCGAAGCCCGCCGCCATAAGGATCTGTTTGTACAGCTGCGGACTCTGCGGCAGCGCGTAGAATTCGCCACGCTGCACTCGGCTAGGAACCAAGTAGTCGCGCGCGCCTTCAGGGGTCGGTTTGGTGAGGATCGGCGTCTCGAGCTCGAGGAAGCCCTGGGAATCCATGTAGTTGCGCGCCTCCAACACGAGACAATGCCGGAGCTTGAGAGTGCGCTGAAGCTCCGGGCGTCTGAGGTCGAGCATGCGATGACGCAGGCGCAGGTCCTCTGAGGGTGCCTCCTCGTCCGGAGCGCGGTACACGCCGATCGGCGGCGTGACAGCGGCATTGAGCAACTCGAGCGAATGGACGCGAAGCTCCACCGCGCCCGTTGCCAGTTCGGGGTTGGGATCGGGCCGCTGCTCCACTCGACCCTCGGCCGTGATGACGCTCTCAGGCCCCGCGGCCTGTACGACCTGCAGGCTCGCTTGATCGGTCCAGTCGGGTCCCAACGAGAGCTGGAGCAGGCCGCTTCGATCGCGTAGGTCAAGGAAGTAGAGACCGCCGAGATTGCGCCGTCGGTGTACCCAGCCGGCCACGCGCTGCGTCGACCCGACGTGCTCGGTACGCAGCGTACCGACCATGCAAGTGCGCTGCGTCGTGCGATCGATCTCGTTCACCGGGTCTCCGGGGTCGGTGTTTGAGTGCGGGGCGATCACCGCGCCCAGCGGACGGGATTCACCAATACCCCCACGTCACCCCGCACAGGTCCGCTGCCCCGTCCCAGGGCGCGTTTCCTCCGCTCGCGTACGAACGGCCGGTGCCGTTCGTACGAGGGCGGAGGGCATCCGAGTGGACCGACGTCAGGGAAAGTCAGGATAAGGCAGCGCATGCGAAGAGTCCGGGGCCAACGCCCCGAGCGAGGCCGATCCGGCTATACCCGCGTGCTCCGGGGTATCCTCACGGAAGGGGAGACAGTATGGCCGATCCAGAACGATACGACGGTAGCGGCATCCATCCCGAGGCGCAGCGCGAGCGTCGAACGGATCTGCTGTCGTTGACCCCGGAGGACCTGCGTGACCGGGTCGGCCACTTCATGGGCTCGCGCCACGAGCCCGTCTACCGTGTCGATCAAGTGGCGCGATGGGTCTACGGCGGCGAAGCTCGCTCCATCGCCGAGATGACCAACGTCCCGCACCAGCTACGTACAGAGCTGGACCGGTACTTCACACTCGACGAGCCCGAGCCGGCGCGCGTGAGCCGCTCCGCGGACGGTACTGCCAAGCACCTCTGGCGGCTCCGCGACGGCGAGCTGATCGAATCCGTGCTGATCCCGACCGGCGACCGCCTGACTCTTTGCCTTTCCTCGCAGGCTGGCTGCGCGATGGGATGCACGTTCTGCGCGACGGGCTGGGCCGGCTTCTCGCGCCATCTTACAGCGGGGGAAATCGTTGCACAGTTCAGGGCGAGCCGGCGGTGGGCGGCCGCCGAAGGTCATCCCGCCGTCTCGAACATAGTCTACATGGGGATGGGCGAGCCGCTCGCCAACCGCGAGCCGGTCATGGCGTCACTCATGATCCTCAACCAAGGCTACGGCGTCGGCGCGCGGCGCATCACCGTCTCAACCGTGGGCCTGGTCCCGGGAATACTAGACCTTGCCCGTCGTCCGGAGCAGTTTCGGCTCGCTGTCTCCCTTCACGCGCCCGACAGCGAGCTGCGCCGCAGGCTGATCCCACTTGAGCAGCGGCATCCGCTCCCTGAGCTTCTAGCGGCTTTGCGGACGTTCGACGCGGCCGGCGGCAAGCGGATCACATTCGAGTACACAATGATCAAGGACGTCAACGACGATCCGGCACTCGCGGTGCGTCTGGCCACGATCGCTGCCGGACTGCAAGCATTCGTGAACCTGATCCCCTATAACCCCACCCCGTACCGCAACTGGCAGCCAAGCCCGCGCGAGCGGATCGGCGCGTTTCGGAAGGTGCTGGCGGAGTGTGGCGTGAACTGCGCAGTGCGAGCGCCCCGCGGGCGGGACATCGACGCGGCATGTGGGCAGCTGAGGGCACGGGCGCTCACCAGCCTGGCGGTGCCGGTCGAGCAACAAGGAGAACAGCAAGATGCCAAGCGGCTGTCGGAGTAACACGACCCTCTGCGTTCATTCGATCCGATCGCCGATCCGGCGCCAACGTATGTCCCTGATCCAGGGGAACGGCCGGAATGACTCTTTGTCGTAGCTGAAGTAGATGAAGACCGCACGACCTTCGAGCCGCCACCGCTCGAGCAGCCCCCAGTAGCGCGAATCCAGGCTGGTCTCGCGGTTGTCCCCCAACATGAAGTAGTGGCCCTCCGGAACAATCAGCGGTCCCCAGCTGTCACGGGTCGGCCGGTATCCGCCTGGATCGTGACCGGGTGCTAGGTACGCCTTCTGCCACCCCATCCACGGATCCACCTGGTCTCCCTCATCGGAGTGGCGCACCCACGGCTCAAGCACGCGCTCCCCGTTGATATAGAGCACCTTGTCTTCCATGTGGAGCGTGTCTCCCGGCATGCCGACGAGCCGTTTCACGAGCTTCAGCTCGTCCTCATGCGGCGGGTCGAACACAAGGACGTCGAAGCGTCGTGGCTCGGAGTAGCCGGGCAATCGGGCTGTCGTGAAGGGAATGCGACCTCCGAGCGCGAGCCGGTTGACCATGAGGAAGTCCCCTACCAGCAGGGTTTCCTCCATCGACCCGGATGTAATGACGAAATTCTGGATCACGAACGAGCGAAGCACGAGAAACAGCGCGAGCGCGAGAAGCAGCGACTTCGCTCCTTCCCACATTGTACTGGAGGCTCGAGCCTTGGCCTTGGGCTCGGTGACTCGCTCGGCGTCGGTGTTCGCCGTGCCTACCAGGTGCCCGCGCTTGCGCTTCTTCCCCACTATCGCCCCCCGTCTCCCGCCGGATTCGTCAGCGTGCCTGCCGGACGCTCCCGCACGGGGGCTGGCTCCCGCCGCGGCATATAGCGCCGAGGGTCCCACCACGCGCGTCCGGGAGGCGCCCTCTCCACCCCGGGTTGCGGGCCTTGCGCCGGCTCGAGCGGTTTCCAGTCCTGCCCGAGCCATACCGACACGTCCACGAACAGGTTCGAGTCTGGGCGGCTAAGCACCGTGCGAACCTCGAGCGCGTCGGCGACGGTGCGGGCCGACTCGAGTCGCCCAACCCGGTCGAGCACCACCGAAGAGTCGCGGTCGAAGCGATCCGCGTTACCGAAGTAGACGACGTCGAAGCCCGCCTCTCGTAGCACGTCGGTCGCGGTCCGCGCCAGGCCCGGTGTCCCGCCCGAATTCAACACCTCGACCCGGACGCGAGCCTGCGGTCGGGCGACTCGGCGTGCGGTCTCAACCGTGGCGACGACGGGCGGAGTCGCCCGTTTTTGCGCCAACACGTAGCCGGTCAGGACGCCGACACCGATAAGTGAGACGCCCAGAATCAGAGCTCGGATGCGCCTGCCCACGGCTGCCCCCCCGCCATACGATTCCAGAATTCGACCGTCTCCCAGCGCAAGGGCAGGCCTCGTTCCAGTAGATGCGAGATGCGTGCGAAGACGATCTCCTTGACAACCTCGGCCATGCCCCCGGGCATGCGAGCCCGGAGGGCCGCACGCCATTCGTTCATGTCGTTCCGTCCCGGCTCAAGAAAATCCGCCGCGTAGAGCGCCCAACCGGTTCGTCCGAGGTCGGGGTGACCGAGCGTGTGGTACGCGAGCGCCGTGAGCAAGTCCTCGTCGTCCACGCCGTCCGCACGCAGCCGGGCCGCTACCGCCGGACCATGGAGTAGCGGCTCAGGAAACTCCCGGCCGTCCCCCCCTAGCAGAGCTAGCAGTTCGGCCTCGGATGCCCCCTTTAGCGCGTCGTGGAGATAGCCGGCCGCGATCCACCGAGTCCGTTCGTCCGTGGGAACGGCCGCCGCTATCGCCCAGTTCTCGAGCAGCCCCGCCACCCTCTCGACGTGTCGGCGTCGCTTCTCGTCCAGTTCGGCCCAGGCTGGCAGGTGCCCGGCGGCGGCCCGCTCGACGACAGGATGGGTCAAGCGGCCTCCAGGACGAGGTTATCGATCAGGCGGACCGACCCACAGAACGCGGCCAGCGCGACCGCCGCGCCCTCGGGTACCGGATCGACCCGATTCAGCGACCGGGGATCCACGACTTCCGCGTACTGGAGGCGGAGGAGCTTGTTCTCCGCGAGCGCATCGTGCACGGTGCCCAACAGCACGTTCGCCCGGCGCTCACCTTCCCGAAAGCGGGCAGCCGCCTCGTCGAGCGCGCGCGCGAGCGCCGGAGCTGCCTCACGTTCATCACTGCTCAGTAAGGCGTTGCGCGAGCTCACGGCGAGCCCGTCGGGTTCGCGCACTGTGTCACAGGCAATGATCTCGATCCCGAGTTCGATATCACGCACCATGCGCTCGATCATGACCAGCTGTTGAAGGTCCTTGCGCCCGAAGACGGCGATGTCCGGACGGATGAGTCCGAAGAGCTTGGCGACGACGGTGAGGACGCCGCGGAAGTGCCCGGGCCGGAACATCCCGCACAATCGCTCTTCCAAGGGCCCAGGATCCACGGTGACCGCGGGTTCTCCCTCTGTGTACATTTCTTCGACGGCGGGCAGGAAGACGAGGTCCACGCCTCGCTCCTCGAGCACAGCCAAGTCGCGGGGTGGATCGCGCGGATAGCTCGCCAAGTCCTCTCCGGGCCCGAACTGGAGCGGATTCACGAAGATCGACGCCGCGACCGCTGGCGCTCGCTCGTGTGCCAGATCGATCAGCGACAGATGACCCTGGTGGATGCCTCCCATCGTCGGCACGAGTGCGAGACGGTGACCGGGCGGATGCAGCGCGGCCAGCGCCTCCGCTAGCCCGGCACGAGTGCGCGCCACGATCAAGCGAACCTCCGCGACGATCGTGCCGCCCTCAAGGCTCCCGCCCGAAGCTGTGCTCTGGCCCGGGATAGGTCCCGGCGCGTACTTCCCGCGCGTATGCGCGCACACCGGCACGGGCCGCTTCCCCGAGCTTGGCGAAGTGCCTGAGGAATCGGGGCTGGAATCCCGCGTTGAGGCCCAGCGCGTCATGGAGCACGAGCACTTGGCCGTCGCAGTCCGGGCCCGCGCCAATGCCGATCGTCGGCACGCGCAGAGCTCGCGTCACTTCCACCGCGAGTTCCGCGCTGACCAGCTCGAGCACGACCGCGAAGGCGCCGGCCTCTTCCAACGCACGCGCCTGCTCCGCAAGTACGCGCGCCTCCTTCTCGTCGCGCCCCTGCACGAGGTATCCTCCGAGCGCGTGGATGGACTGTGGGCGCAGGCCCAGGTGGCCCATAACCGCAATGCCCGACGTGACCAGCGCCTCTACCGTCTGACACGTCCTCGGATCACCCCCCTCAAGCTTCACCGCCTGTGCACCGGTCTCCTTCAGCACACGTCCCGAGTTACGGATGCTCTCGTCCACCGATACCTGGTAGGATAGGAACGGGAGGTCGACGACAACGAACGACTCGGGCGCGCCCCTGCGGACCGCCGCCGCGTGGTGGATCATCTCGTCGAGCGTGACGGGCAGCGTGGACTCGTAGCCAAGCATCACCTCGCTCAGCGAATCGCCCACCAGGATCAGATCGACCCCTTCGTCCTCCAGCAGGCCGGCGAACAGCGCATCGTAGGCGGTAAGCGCCACGATTCGCTCGCCGGCTTGCTTCATCTCCAGGAAGCGGCGCACGGAGGGCCGGCCCTTACGTCTGGGGCTTTCTGTGGACACGGTGATCGTTCGCAGGTCGGAGACGTCGGTGCTGAGCCGTGACGAGCGGCGTGCGGCGCGCCCAAGGGTACGGCGGGCTCAAGACCCGCGTCAAAGGTGACGGTTCCGCCCAGGCGCGGGCGCTTGGTCCCGCGCAGGCGGAACCGCCGCGGCGCTATACTGCGCAATGTCCCCAGTCCTGGACGCGGTGCTGACCGCCACCCTCGCCCGCGAGCTGGCATCACGGCTCAGACACGGCCGCCTGCGGGCGCTCCGTCTGGACGCGAGCCGCCGTGCCCTTGCCCTTCTGTTCCGTCACGGAACCCTCCGGGTGAGTCTGGATCCGGCGGCCGCTGGGGTCGCATGGAGCGATCCAATCGAGCCCGAGCCCGCCGATGGCCGGATGCGCGCGCGCTTCCGGGCGGCGGACAGCCTGCCAGACGACCGCGTGCTCGTGCTCTCGTTTACACGGGTGCGCGGTTCGCCCACCGTCGTGGAGGTCATCGTAGAGTGGATCTCCAACCGGTGGAACGCATTTGTCACCGAGGGCGGAGAGCGGGTGGTCCGCTACGTCTTGATCGAGCGCGGGGGGCGAGCGGCCGGCCGCGCGTGGACACCGCCAACTCCCTCCACCCGCAGGGGTTCGGACGGGACACTCACGCTCGATCGCTGGCGGGCATTGCTCCTCCGTACTGCGCCGGCGCTGCGACGCCGAACGCTCCTTGCGCACGTCGCATGGACTTCCCCCATCAACGCGCCCGCGTTGCTGGCAGGGGCCGCCGGGCATCCGGACAACGACGTGCGAGCGCTGGACGCGGGCCATCGGCTCTGGCAAGAGCTGGCGGCGACTGCGCTCGGCACTGCGGGGCCGCGGCCCGTCGTCTGGTCAACGCCCGCCGGGCTCCAACCCTATCCGCTGTCCCTTCCCGGTGAGGCCGCAGTCCCCTCGCCTTCCCTGATCGATGGGTTCACGCGGGCCGCAGCGTCGGCAGTCAAGCCGGCGGCCTCCGTGCCCGGGGAGCTCCTGGGTGCGATCCAACGGCGCGGCGCATGGGCGCGCGCACGGGCCAGCGCGCTACGTCGTCAACTGGCCGAGGCCCCCCAGCCCGCCGCGTTGCGCGCTACGGCAGATCTCCTGCTCGCTCGCCTCGGCGAGCTCACCCGGGGAATTGAGCGCGCGCGCCTCGTAGACTTTGCGGGCGTGCCGGTCGAGGTCGAGCTCGACCCGAGACGCTCCCCGCAGGAGAACGCCTCCGCCTACTACGAGCGCGCCGCGCGTTCTGAGCGGGCGCATAAACGACTGCCCGGTCTGATCGAAGAAGCCGAGGAGGGCGCGGGCCGTCTCGAGCGACTCGCCGAGGCCGCGCGCCAAGGCACGATATCCGAGGAGGCACTCCAGGGCGCGCTCCCTCGGAGCGAGACGGCACGCCCCGCCCTCAACCCTCCCCTACCCTACCGCGTCTACCGGAGCTCGGGCGGTTTGGAGATTCGGGTCGGCAGGGGGGCACGACACAACGACGATCTCACGTTCCACCACTCAGCACCCGCCGACGTGTGGATGCACGCCCGCCACGTGGCGGGAGCGCATGTCGTGCTGCGCTGGCAAGAAGACGCCAACCCGCCCCCGCGCGATCTGGCGGAGGCCGCCACCCTGGCCGCGCTTCACTCCAAGGCGCGCACGTCCGGGCGTGTACCTGTCGACTGGACGCGTCGGAAGTACGTGCGCAAGCAGAGAAGGTCGCCGCCCGGACACGTGCTCGTGGAACGCACGAAGACCCTGTTCGTGACGCCCGATCCTGCGTTGGAGGCGCACCTCAGGGTCTGACCGTCCGACGACGTCGACCCCGTGAACTCGGCTCTCCAAGTCGATGCGGCGGACATTCAACCATGCGAGCCGTCCATGCCGTCCCGGAGCGAGCGCACGAACGCGGCAGCTCCGGTAATTCCCTCCTGCTCGAGCCGGCTGATCAGCGCCGACCCGACCACGACCCCGTCTGCCGCAGCCGCGACGGCGTGAGCCTGCTCTGGCGTGGAAATCCCGAAACCGACCGCAATCGGAAGCGTCACCATTCCGCGCAGCGCGCCTAATTCGGCTGCCAGATCGTCGCGCAGTCGGGCACGGGCGCCCGTGACGCCAGTGCGCGAAATATAGTACAGGAACCCCGTCCCGCCTCGCGCCACAAGGGGGATGCGCTCGGCTGGCGTCGTGGGCGCAACCAGACGGATCCAATCGAGCCCGGCGCCCCCAACTGCCTCTTCCATCTCGGGATCGGCTCCCACGGGTAGATCCGTCAGCAGGATCCCCTGAGCACCGGCTTGAGCCGCCTCGCGACAGAACGCGTCCAGCCCACGATGGAGAACGGGGTTCAAGTACGTGAAGACGACGACGGGGACCTCGCGGCTCTCCCGGAAGTCGCGCAGGGCCGAGAGCACGCTGTCGACGCTCGCTCCCCGCTCTAGGGCAAGAAAGGAGGATCGCTGGATCGTGGGACCGTCCGCAAGCGGATCGCTGAACGGAATGCCCAGCTCGATGACGTCCGCGCCGGCATCGGCGAGCGCTTCCATCGTCGGCACGGTCAGCTTCGGGTTCGGGAAGCCGGCCGTCAGGTACGGGATGAGCGCGGCGCGCCCTTCGGAGGCCCGCTCGCGGAACCGCCGGGCGATGGGCGACAGCTCGGCCGGCAGGCGGCCAGAAGCGCTAGAAGACACGGTCGCTGTCCTCAGACGCCGGACTGGCCGGAACTCCGGACGGCGTACTTCCCGGCGTCCGTTTACCCGGTGACCTGACCGAGCGGTCGCCCGCCCCCAGCGCACCTTGAAAGATCCAGCGCCCGAATCTCGGGAACGGTGCCGGACCGGCTGTCGATTTGGGCGCTGCCGCCCAGTACGGCCGCGCAGGGAGCGACTCCGCCGGACTCACAGCAGGGAGCCGGAGCCAATGCCGCGTGCCGACGATGGCATCGGGGATCAGGTCTCGGCCGCGCGTCGCTCGAGCAGGTCTCCCCTGCCCTCGACCCGCGCGACGTGCGCTACGTCTTTGTCCCCGCGCCCGCTCATGCACACGAGCAGGGGTCCCCGATCCCGGTAGGCTGGCGCCGTTCGGAACAGGTACGCCACCGCGTGCGCCGCCTCTAGGGCAGGAATGATCCCCTCCAAGCGGGAGAGTCGATGAAAGGCCTCAAGTGCCTCCTGGTCCGTTACCGAGACGTAACGCGCCCGACCTGTGTCCTTCAGCCAGGAATGTTCAGGTCCCACGCCAGGGTAGTCGAGTCCGGCCGAGATCGAGTGAGCCGGGGCGACCTGCCCATCCGCGTCCTGGAGCAGATAGCTCAGGGCGCCGTGCAAGACCCCGGGTGTGCCCTCCGCGAGCGACGCCGCGTGCCTGCCGTTCCCTAAGCCCTGGCCCGCGGCCTCGACCCCGAGCAATTCTACGCCCTCGTCCCCGATGAACGGATGAAAGATGCCCATGGCGTTCGAGCCACCGCCGACGCACGCCAGGACAGCTGCGGGGAGGCGACCCTCGGCCGCCAGGAACTGCGAGCGCGCTTCAGTACCGATTACCGACTGGAAGTCGCGCACGATTCGAGGGAAGGGATCGGGGCCCACGACCGAACCGATGATGTAGTGCGTGCCCTCCACGTTCGTGACCCAGTCGCGGATCGCCTCGTTGGTGGCGTCCTTGAGCGTGCGGGTCCCCGACCCGACCGGTCGCACTTCGGCGTCCAGCAGCTCCATACGGTAGACGTTGAGCGCCTGCCGCTCGATGTCCTCCTCGCCCATGTATACTACGCAGTTGAGGTCGAAGAGCGCGCACGCGGTGGCGGTGGCCACACCGTGCTGCCCCGCTCCGGTCTCGGCGATGATGCGCCGCTTGCCCATACGAAGCGCGAGCAGCGCCTGACCGAGCGTGTTGTTGATCTTGTGTGCGCCGGTGTGGTTGAGGTCCTCGCGCTTCAAGTAGACCGCGGGCCCGCGCGCCTCGCCCTCCAGACGCCTCGCCCGATAGAGCGGGCTGGGGCGCCCGACGAAGTCCCCGAGTAGGGCGGTCAGCTCGCGCTGGAAACTCTGATCGGCGCATGCCTCCTCGTACGCCCGCTCCAGCTGGTCCAGCGCGGCTATGAGCGTCTCCGGCACGTAGCGTCCACCGTATCGGCCGAAACGACCTCGAGCCTCCATCCCGGCCACGTTGCTCACGCCGACCTCTGCGACGTGGACACCCTGCGTGCAGCCTGGACGAAGCGCTCCATCCGTCCCGGGTCCTTGCGTCCGACCGAGGCTTCCACGCCCGAGCTGACGTCGACCACGTCGGGCTTCAGGCGCTCGACCGCCTCCCCTACGTTCTCCGGCGTCAGCCCTCCTGCCAGTATCAGGAGGACTCCCGGCGGCAGCCCGTCGCGCTCCTCCTCGACCAGCTTCCAGGAGACCCGGGTCCCCGAGCCGCCGCGCGCTTTGGGACTCCAGCCATCGAGCAAGAGGGCATCCGCGCCCTCGGCGTAGCGCTCGATGCCCCGGCACAGGTCGTCAGCCGAGCGCGGCCGGAGCGCCTTCCACAAGTTCCAGTCGCCCTCCCCCCGCAGCTCGGCCAGCCGCTGTGGCGACTCTTCCCCGTGTAGCTGGAGCACCGAGGCGCCCGCCGTGCGAGCGATCGCGGACGCCGACCCGGCCGACTCGTTCACCAGCACGGCAACCAAGGGGGGGCCTCCAGGCTCCGTGAACTGACGCGCCGTGTCTGGTGGAATCGAGCGGCGGAAGCCTTCTGTGAGGATCGCGCCAACCAAGTCCGCTCCCGCCGCGCGCGCTTGACGCGCGTCGTCTGCTCGCACGAGCCCGCAGATCTTGACCAGCGGCCCAGACCGCATTGGGTCAGACAAGGATTCGCTCCCTGCGCGATCTCCCGGCAAGCCCGCGGGCGGCCGTGGCCGGATCCGGCTGGCGTAGGAGGGTCTCTCCGACCAGCACGGCGTCGACGCCTTCCCGGCCCAGGCGATCGACGTCGCCAGCGCCGCGGATCCCGCTCTCGGAGACTACAAGGACGTCGACGGGAATGTCGTTCAACAGCTCGAAGGAAGTACTCAGTGTGGTTCGGAACGTGGTGAGGTCGCGGTTGTTGATTCCGACCACGCTCGCGCCGGAACTGAGCGCACGTTGCAACTCGACGGGTCCGTGCACCTCGACCAGCGCCGTCATGCCCACCGACTCGGCAACCTCACGCAGACAGCGGAGCTGAATGTCGTCCAATATGCGCACGATAAGGAGCACCGCGTCCGCACCTGCGACGCGTGCCTCAAGCACCTGCTCCTCTACTAGGATGAAGTCCTTCCTCAAGACCGGGACTCCAACGGCCGCGCGCACCGCCTCAAGGTCCGATAGCCTCCCGCCAAACCACAGAGTGTCGGTGAGGACGCTCACCGCCGCCGCGCCAGCCTGCTCGTACCCACGCGCGAGGGACGCCGGATCCAGGTCCGGGCGTATCGACCCGGCCCCGGGCGAGCGGCGCTTGATCTCGGCGATCAGCCCCACGGTCGCCCGACCTCGCAACGCCCCAGCAAAATCGCGCGTCGGCAACGCGTCCGCGCAGGCACGGCGCAACCCCAGCGTTCGTCCCCGCAGAGCGGCCACCTCCTCACGTTTCGTCGCCACGATTCGCTCGAGGACATCCGAGCTAGTCCCGTTCGTCACATGGAGATCCTTGCGTTTCGGTCAACGTTCGGGTATGCTTCTTCGGTTCCTGTTCGGGACAACGGATCCCGTTGCGAACCGAGCCATTGCTCAACCCAGGCCGGAGGCTGTCGGATGCCCCTGACGAGGCGCCAAAAGGAAATCCTCGATCACGTCGACGGATTCATCGCCGAGCGAGGATACGCTCCCAGTTTCGAGGAGATCGCGGACCATTTTGGTTACTCCTCGCTCGCGACGGTCCATGAACACTTGTCGAATCTGGAACGCAAGGGATACATAAGGAAGTCCTACAACGAGAGCCGCTCGATCGAGCTGGTGAGCTCGGAGGAAGAACCCGCCGCGGTCGAGCTTCCGCTTCTTGGCGCCGTCGCGGCGGGGCTGCCCATCGAAGCGATCTCCCAGAACGAGACGCTCTGTGTGCCCCCGGACATGGTCCGACGGGGAAGGAACAACTACGTGCTTAAGGTGCGGGGCGACTCGATGATCGACGAACAGATCCGCGACGGCGACTACATCGTCGTGAGCCAACAGGACAGCGCGGAGAACGGGCAGACGGTCGTCGCTCTCGTGGGTGGCGAGTCGGCAACCGTCAAGAAGCTCTACCGGGAGCCGGGCGACCGCATCCGGCTCCAGCCGGCGAACGCGGCCATGGACCCGATCGTCGCGGACGCGCGCGACGTCACCGTGCAGGGCGTGGTGGTGGGCGTCATACGGAAGTACTAGGCCACGCTCGGCCCGGAGCGGACCACCAAGAAGGCCCTACGACACGGCAACGGAACCAAGCGACGATGAGGAGCGCCGAGGTGAGCGGGGACAGCGTCAACCGCCTGAGCGCGGTCGTTACGGGGTCTCGGAGCCCGGCGGGGCGGGCCTGCATCGACACGTGCCGGGCGGGTGCGGCTTGCCGAACGGTCTTCGCAGTGGGGCGGCGGACCCGGAGGAGGATCGAAATCCGCTTCTTGGAGTCGAGAGCGAGCGTCCGACCCGGCGGGCCGGGGCACTGACTCGTCGGTTGAGCCGGATCGACTTCAGCGGGCGCTGGCCTCCACGAGCGCCTCAAGCCTGTGGAGCGCCGCCCCCGACGAGATGGCCTCGCAGGCCATGGTGACCCCGCGTGCGAGAGAGTCGGCGACCCCGCCGACGTAGATCGCTGCCGCTGCGTTGAGGAGAGTGGCTGTTCGCGCTGCATCCTGTCGCCCGCCGGAGAGCACGTCGCGAATCACCTGCGCGTTGTAGGCGCGATCCCCTCCCGCAATACCCTCGAGCGGCCTCGTATCCAGTCCGAGCAACTCCGGCGTGATCTCGCGCTCAGTGACCTTCCCGCCCCTGAGCTCTGCCATCCTTGTCGGCCCGGCGGGCGAGATCTCGTCCATTCCGGGCGTCCCATGCACGACGAGGCTCCGGACGTGCCCGAGCTCGCGCAGGGCCCGCACCAGGAGTGAGACGAGGTTCGGATCGGCGACCCCCACGATCTGTCGGCGCGCCCCGGCAGGATTGGTGAGCGGACCTAGGACGTTCATCACGGTGGAGATCCCGAGCTCCTTGCGCACCGGCCCCACATGACGCATGGCAGGGTGCAGGAGCGGGGCGAACATGAAGACGATGCCGACCTCCTCGAGAATCTCGCCCATGCGTTCGGGCGCGAGTCCGATGTTGACGCCCATTGCCTCGAGCACGTCGGCGCTGCCGCAGCGTGACGTGAACGAGCGGTTGCCGTGCTTCGCGATCTTCACACCCGCGCCGGCCGCCACGAGTGCAGCGGCGGTGGAGATGTTGAAGGTCGTGACGTCACCACCTCCGGTGCCCGCCGTATCCACCAGCAGGTCGGGCTCGCTAGCCGGGACAGGCACCATCGCCCGGCGCAGCGCTCGCACGCCCCCGGCCACTTCGGAAGGATCCAGACCCTTGCCCCTCATGCCTACGAGAAGCGCCGCCATCTGGACGGGGGTGGCGCTGCCGTCCATGAAGAGGTCGAAGGCCGCCTCCGCCTCCCGGCTGCCCAGATCCTCGCCCTCCGTGACCTTGGTGAGCAACGTCGGGAAGTGGATGCGCGATCGGTCCGGCCCTTCTCGGGCGTTCGATGTGGGCGCGTCCATGCGCGCAAGGCTACGCCCGCCGGCCGCCGCGGGCAAATCACTTTGCCTCGAACGCTTGAACCCCTTCTCGCCCGCCTGTACGTTTGGGACGTGACGTCCGAGGAGACCCGCCTCGCCCTCACGCTCCACTACGACGGCGGCGCCTTCTTCGGCTGGCAGGCACAGCGGGAGGAGCGCACGGTCCAGGGGGAGCTGGAGGCCGCCGTCAGGCGGCTCACCGGCTCGCCCCGCACAGTCATGGGTTCGGGCCGAACCGACCGGGGCGTCCACGCGACGGGCCAAGTCGCGGCTGTCACGGTGCCCGCGCAGTGGAGCGCAGTGGCCTTTCGGAATGCCCTCAACGCGGTGTTGCCCACCGACGTCTGGGTCCGCGAGGCGCGGGCGGCGGGGCTGAAGTTCCACCCGCGCTACGATGCCCTCGCCCGCACATACGCCTACTACGTGGGGTTGTCCGAAGCGGCACGATCGCCTTTCGTACGCCGCTGGTGCTGGAGCCCGCGAAGGCACGTCGAGCGGCGTCTGCTCGACTGGGCGGCAGCGCAGATCACGGGCGAACACTCCTTCGGGGCGTTCGCGAAGACTGGACAGCCCGAGCGCGGCCCACGCTGCGTGGTCCGATCGGCTGGTTGGACGACTTGGAAAGCGCCTGCCGGTGGCCAATCTCGAGCCTCCGCTCTGGGCCTCGAGTTCACGATCACCGCCGACCGCTACCTTCATCACATGGTGCGATATCTGGTCGGCACCATGGTCGAGATCGCCGGCGGAGCCAGACCCGCGGCTGACCTCGCAGGGCTGCTGGCGGAGGGAGCGTCCGCGCAACGCCCAACCTCTCCGCCCGCACCCGCGCGCGGGCTCTTCTTGACGAGAGTAGAGTATCCCGAGACAACCTTCGACCCATCGGCCGAGAACGGCCGAGACGGAGCCCGATGAAGATCTTCCTGGATACCGCTGACCTGGCCGAGATCCGGCGTGCGGCCGACGCCAACTTGATCGACGGGGTCACAACCAATCCGTCCCTCATGATGAAGGCCGCGGGCGGGCGCGACCCCCTGGACGTCTTCTTGGACATCTGCCGCACCGTGGACGGGCCCGTCTCCGCTGAGGTCGTGGCCGTCGACAAGGACACGATGATTGCGGAAGGGAGGCGGCTTGCCGAGATCCACGACAACATCGTCGTCAAGGTACCGCTCACCGAGGACGGCCTCCGTGCTTGTCGGGCGCTACGGGCCGAAGGTATCCGGGTGAATGTGACGCTCTGCTTCTCCGTGGCCCAGGCCCATCTCGCTGCTAAGGCGGGGGCGACCTTTATCTCTCCGTTCGTGGGCCGGATCGACGATGTCTCCGGCGACGGAATGGAACTGATCTCCCAGATCCGCCAGGTGTACGACAACTATGGATTCGACACGGAGATCTTGGCAGCATCTATTCGGCACCCGCAGCACGTAGTCCAGTCGCTCCTGCTGGGTGCCGACATCGCGACCATGCCTCCCAAAGTCCTATTTCAGCTGCTGAGACATCCGCTCACTGACACCGGCCTCGCCGCCTTTCTGGCCGACTGGAAGAAGCTGGAGAAGGAGCTGTGACGAGGTTCTCGCGGCTCGCCCTGTTCATCCTCATCCCTGTAGGCCTTGCGGCCGCGTGCGACGGCACACCTGCGGAATCCGGTCCGGATCTCGTTGCAGCCAACTACGGCACCCTCGCCATTGTCCAGGAAGTCCGGGAGGCTCGCCGACTTGAGGCCGACGCTCAAGTCGACCAGTCCCGACGCACAGCGATCGTTGAAGCTGCGACCCGAGTCGCGCCCGCGGTAGTGACGGTGAACGTGATCCGGGCATTGGAAGTCCGGCCCGCCTCGCTCTGGGAAAGCCTCTTTCTCCCGCCCAGGATCAGCCGCCAGCGCACGGGTCTCGGCTCCGGCTTCCTGATCTCGCAAGAGGGCATCGTGCTGACGAACGAGCACGTCGTGAGAGACGCGGACCGCATCCTCGTCACGCTCCCGGACGGACGCGACTTGGAGACCGCACTGGTCGGCACCGATCCGTTGACCGACGTGGCCGTACTGCGGGTCGAGGGAGAAGAACTCCCGGCCGCCCCGCTCGGAAGCTCGGACGGACTGCTCATTGGCGAGTGGGTCGTGGCCATTGGAAACCCCTTCGGAAACCTCTTTTCGAACAGCGAACCCACCGTGACGACCGGCGTCGTGAGCGCAACCGGGCGCCATATCATTCCCGCGTCGGCGGACGAGGGATTCTATCTCGGCATGATTCAGACCGACGCCTCGATCAATCCGGGCAACTCGGGGGGCCCGTTGATCAACGTGGTGGGCGAGGTGATCGGAGTTAACAGCTCGATCTTCTCAAGAGGCGGAGGTAGCGAAGGGCTGGGTTTCGCGATCCCGATCGACCGTGCGTTGCGGGTGGCCGAGGACCTCATACAATACGGGGAAGTACGTCGCGCGTGGGTCGGCTTCGACGTCGAAGCGATCGAAGCCGACCCCTTCGGCCGCTCGCGGGGAGTGCGCGTCGGCAGGGTCGCACCGGGATCACCCGCCGACATCGCCGGCCTCCGCTCGGGACTCCACCTGCTTGAGGCTGGAGGGCGCTCGCTGTCCGCACCGCTCGATTTCCAGGACCTTCTGCTCGACCTGCGGGCCGGCGACGCGGTCACGTTCGTCTCCGAGGGCGAACCCTCCGTACGTGTCCGCACCGAGGCCCTGCCTTCGGTCCAGGCCGAGCGGATCCGTATCCTCGAAGATCTCGAGCTTATCACGGTCACGCCGGAGGTGCGGGCGGAGCGGGGGGTGCGAAGTGAGGCCGGCGCCTTGGTCGTCGGGATCTCCCCGGAGCTACAGGGGCAATTGGGCTTTCGTACGGACGATGTGATCGTCCAGGTGAACAACGCCCGCATCACAACTGCCGAGCAGGTGGCTCAGGTTCTCAGACGGCTACGCGGGCGGGGCGGTATCCGCATCTATTTCGAGCGCAGCGGAGGGCTCCAGTCAGTGAGCTTCTATTGGCGTGGGTGATCACCCGGAGGCCGCTCGCGACGATGCGCCCGCTCGGCGCTACGTGCATCCGCTCACGGAGCGCTACGCGTCAAGCGAAATGCAGGCAATCTTTTCTTCCGGGCACCGCTACCGCACGTGGCGGCGCCTGTGGCTGGCGCTTGCCGAGTCGCAGCGCGAACTCGGACTCGATATCCCGGAAGGAGCGCTGACAGAGCTCCGCGCCGCCGTAGACCGTCCGGTCGATCTCAACCGCGCAGCCGAGTACGAGCGGCGTTTCCGCCACGACGTGATGGCGCACATCCACCTCTACGGCAACGAAGCGCCGGCCGCCCGCGGCCTCATCCACCTGGGTGCGACCAGCGCTTTCATCACCGACAACACCGACTTGGTCCTCCAGCGCTCCGCGCTGGAACTCGTGCGCCATCGCTTGGTGCGCTGCGTCTCTGCCCTGACCGACTTCGCGCGGGAGCATCGCGCGGTCGCGACGCTCGGATGGACGCACTTCCAGCCCGCGCAGCCCACCACTGTCGGAAAGCGTGCAACGCTGTGGATCCAGGATTTCCTTCTCGACGCCGAGGAGCTCGGTTTCAGGCTCGACACGCTCCGTTTCCGCGGCGTACGAGGTACGACCGGGACGCAGGCCTCTTTTTTGGAGTTGTTCCATGGTGACCACGGCAAGGTCGACCGCCTAGACGCGCTGGTCGCGGAGAAGACGGGCTTCGCCGGGAGCTACGCAGTGTCGGGCCAGACTTCGCCGCGCAAGGTGGACGCCGCGCTCGCAGCAACGCTCGGAGGGATCGCCGCGTCCGCTTCCAAGTTTGGCCACGACGTTCGTCTGCTCGCCCATCTCCGCGAAGTCGAGGAGCCGTTCGAGCCGGAGCAGATCGGCTCGTCAGCGATGCCGTACAAGCGCAACCCGATGCGAGCCGAGCGGATCTGCGCGCTCGCCCGCCACGTGATTGTGCTCGCGCAGGATCCGGCCCACACGGCTGCGACCCAGTGGCTTGAGCGGACACTCGACGATTCCGCCAACCGGAGGATCTCGATCCCGGATCAGTACCTGACGCTGGACGGGGTACTGGTGCTCGTGGAGAACGTCGCACTGGGTCTCCGCGTGAACCACGCCGTCATCCGACGCAACCTCGCCGGACACCTTCCGTTCATGGCAAGTGAGGCCGTGCTGATGAAGGCGGTGCAGCGGGGGGGTGACCGCCAAGTTCTGCACGAGTCGCTCCGGCGCTATGCGCTCGAAGCCGCCCGGCGGAGGGACGAGGACGGCGACGAAATGGATCTGCTAGGGGAGATCGCCTCCGATCCCGACTTTGGCCTTTCGGCTAGCGAGGTCGCGGCATTGAATAATCCCGACCGTTTCGTCGGTAGGGCACCCGAGCAAGTGGACCGCTTCCTCGAGACCTGGGTGGAGCCGCTGCTTGCTCAGCACCGGCGCGGCGCCGGCGAGCAGGTGGCTGCACCGGAGGTGCGGGTTTGACAACGGGGACCGCGGGGCCAGCGGTATTCGAGAGCGATCTTTCGCTCCCGCTGCTGCATCGGGGCAAGGTGCGCGACGTGTACGAACTCGGAGCGGATCGCCTGCTCATGGTCGCCTCCGACCGAGTGAGTGCGTTCGACGTCGTCATGAGCCGCCCCGTGCCCCGCAAGGGTGAGGTGCTGACGCTGATCACTGCATGGTGGCTAGGGCGTCTCATGGGCGTCGAACATCACCTGCTCGCCGTAGACCCTGACCGGATCGTCGAGCTTCATCCCGAGCTCGAGGACAGCCGGCCTCGCTGGGCCAGACGCGCGATGCTGGTCCGTCGGACATGCCCGGTCCCGGTGGAATGCGTCGTGAGGGGCTACCTCTCCGGCTCGGCCTGGAAGGAATACGAGCAATCTCGCAGCTTGGCGGGCGAACCGATGCCCCTGGGCCTCTGCGAGAGCGGCCCGCTACCCGAGCCCCTCTTTTCTCCGGCCACCAAGGCTGAGCGGGGACTCCACGACGAGAACATCCCGTTCGCCGAGGTGATCGAGCGGGTCGGTGAGCCGCTGGCGGCCCGGCTCCGCGGGCTGGCGCTCGGAGCGTACGCGGACGGCGCTGCAGTAGCGGACCGGCGCGGCCTCATATTGGCTGACACCAAGTTCGAGTTCGGGCTGGACGCGGCCGGCCGGCTGCTGCTAGTCGACGAGGTGATGACGCCCGACTCGTCGCGCTTCTGGCCGAAGGAGAACTACGTTCCGGGACGACGCCAACCCTCTTTCGACAAGCAGCCCATTCGCGACTGGCTGGACGAGCTCCCCGGATGGAACAAGTGTCCGCCGCCGCCAGCCCTGCCTGACCAAGTCGTGGAGGCAACGACCGAGCGCTATCTGGAGATCTTCCTCCGTCTGACAGGCGTCGAGCTGGACGACTGGACGCCCGCGGACTTCAAGCTCGAGGACAGCGCGTGAGAGCGTTTCGTCGCCAACACGGACCGGCGGAGGAGCGAAGGCGGCTGCTCGCCCAGGTGCCGCTCCAGCGCGGAGTCATCATCCTGCCTTCCGCGTTCACTCTCGGGAACCTGTTCTTCGGCGTGTTCGCGATCATCGCCGCTGCGCGCGGCGAGTTCGCGTTGGCGGCTTGGTGTATCGTGTGGGCGGGCATCCTCGACATGCTCGATGGCCGCGTGGCGCGGTTCACCCGGACCGGATCGGCGTTCGGAGCCGAGCTGGATTCGCTGGTCGATGCCGTCTCCTTCGGCGTCGCCCCGGCCTTGATCATGTACCAGCTGTACTTCGTGGAGGGCGCGTGGAGCTGGACTGTGTGCTTCGTCTACATCACGGCGGTAGTTGTCCGACTCGCGCGTTTCAACGTGGAACAGGCCGGACGCGCGAAGAGCCACTTCATCGGGCTGCCCTCCCCCACGGCCGGGATGACCCTCGCCACCTACTATCCGTTCAGCCGCACCCCGTTCTTCCAGGAGCACTTGGCGCACTTGCCGTGGCCCCAGATGATGGGCTTGTCGATGGTGTTCCTTGGCATGCTCATGCTCAGCCACATCCCCTATCCGGTGATGCCCCGGATCGGGTTCCGTACCGGAAAGGGCCTTCTGACCACGGCGGCGATGGCTGCCTGCCTGTTCGCCGCGGTCACGGCCCCCAGCCATTTCTTCTTCCCGGTCCTCGTGACGTATACGTTGGTAGGCCTTACGCGCTCGTTCGTGCTCGGGCTGCTCGATCGCCTGCCCGAGCGCGACCCGCTGCTGGACAAGGACGACAAGGACGATGAGGACGAAGCCGGAGCCGAGGTGCGCGCCCTGGACTACGGCGACGTCGCCCCCAGCCGGCCCCGCCGGGATTAGACCAGGAACCCGGGTAAGGAGTCCCGAGTGAAGCTGCAGCCCGCCCGATATCGGCTCGAGGTGCGCGTGACCCCGCGAGCCGGGCTGTTGGATCCGCCCGGCAAGGCGATCTACCAGGCGCTCCACGCGCTGGGCTATGTCGAGGTAGCGGACGTACGAGTGGGCAAGGCCATAGCACTCGAGATCGACGCCGCCTCCGAGGAGGCCGCGCGAGCACGCGCCGAGGAGATGTGCCGGAAGCTGCTCGCGAACCCGGTCACCGAAGACTTCGAGATCGTCCACTCGGACAACGCACCCGCGGCCGGAGACCACAGGTGACGAGGAGACTCCGGTGAGGGTCGTAGTGGTCCGCTTTCCCGGCTCCAACTGCGACCAGGACTGCCATCGTGCGGTCGAGCTCGCGGGGGGGCGAGCGCGGTACGTGTGGCATCGAGATCGCGACCTGGGCGACCCTGACGCCGTGATCCTGCCGGGCGGCTTCTCCTACGGCGACTATCTGCGGGCCGGCGCGATCGCGCGCTTTAGCCCGGCCATGGAAGATGTGGTCCGCTTTGCCCGGAACGGTGGCCCCGTGCTCGGGATCTGCAACGGCTTCCAGATCGCCTGTGAAGCTGGCCTGCTCCCCGGAGCGCTCATCCGTAACCGGACCCTCCGCTTCCACTCCTTTGATCAGCACCTCCGGGTAGAGAGTGCCGACACGATGTGGACGTCGGCCTACGAGTCCGGCCGCGTCCTCAGCATGCCCGTAGCCCACGGCGAGGGGAACTACGAGGCCGATCCGCGCACCCTTGAGCGTCTGGAAGGTGAAGGGCGCGTCGTCTTCCGCTACGTCGACTTGCGAGGACAGGCGAGCGAGGAGAGCAACCCGAATGGATCGGCACGCAGCATCGCCGGAATCGTCAACGAGGGTGGCAACGTGATGGGACTGATGCCCCATCCCGACCGTGCCATGGAGACCGTGCTCGGCTCGGTCGACGGACAGGGCATCTTCCAGAGCCTGGCCACGCACGTGAGCCCGGTAGACACCCGTTGAACCAGACACTGCATCCCGCGGGGGGGCTCGCGTGAGCGATACGGAACCGGCGTCCATCGCGGCGGGGAATTCGGCGCCGGGCGGTCGCGGGGCCACGGCGGGACACGTGCCGAGAGCTCAGCCCCGCCTCGGCGACCCGGAGATCACGCCCGAGTTGATTTCCGAACACGGACTCACCTCCGAGGAGTTCGGGCGGATCGTCGGTGCGCTCGGGCGGACGCCCACATTCACAGAACTCGGGGTGTTCAGCGCGATGTGGTCCGAGCACTGCGGCTACAAGAACTCCAGGCCGCTCCTGCGCCAGCTTCCCACGCGAGCGCCTTGGGTGATCCAGGGCCCCGGGGAGAACGCCGGAGTCATCGACGCGGGGGACGGCTGGGCCATCGCTTTCAAGATCGAGTCGCACAACCATCCATCGGCAGTCGAGCCCTATCAGGGCGCCGCGACCGGTGTGGGGGGCATCCTGCGCGACATCTTCACGATGGGCGCGCGCCCCATCGCGACGCTGGACTCGCTCCGCTTCGGTGACCTCGACGATCCCCGGGCGCGCTATCTGTTCGCTGGTGTGGTAAGGGGCATCGGGGACTACGGCAACTGCGTGGGCATCCCCAATCTGGGCGGCGAGGTCCACTTCGAACGCGCCTACGACGGCAACCCGTTGGTCAATGCGATGGCGATCGGCCTAATGCGCACCGACCGCCTCATCAGGGGTGAAGCCAGGGGAGTGGGCAACACGCTGATGGCCGTGGGTGCGCGCACCGGCCGCGACGGGATCCACGGTGCGACGTTCGCGAGCGAGGAGCTCTCCGAGGAAACCGAAGCCAAGCGCCCGCAGGTTCAGGTCGGCGACCCGTTCACTGAGAAGCTTCTCCTCGAGGCGAGCCTGGAGCTGATCGAGAGCGGTGCGATCACCGGGATCCAGGACATGGGCGCGGCCGGGCTCACGTCGAGCGCCGCGGAGATGGCCGGGCGTGCCGGGAACGGAGTCGAGATCGACGTGGCCAGGATGCCAACGCGCGAACTCGGTATGACACCCTACGAGATCCTGCTCTCTGAGTCGCAGGAACGTATGCTCGTAGTGGCGCAACGGGGCCAGGAGGACGACGTGCGACGCATCCTGGAGAAATGGGAACTGGAGGCGGCCGTGGTGGGCCAGGTCACCGGCGACGGCATGTTCCGGGTGCTGGAGGCGGACACCGTCGTGGCCGACATACCCGCGGGACCGCTGACCCGTGGCTGTCCCACGTACGAACGCGAGGGCATTGAGGACCCCGAGATCGCCGGGCTCCGTGCGCGCAGTCTCTCCGAGTTCTCTCGGGGTCCGGGCGGAGACCTGAGCCGCCATCTTCTCCGCCTGGTCGATTCTCCCAACGTCGCCTCCAAGCGCTGGGTCGTCCGGCAGTACGACACGACGGTACGAGCGCACAGCGTCGTTCGCCCCGGCGGCGATGCGGGCGTGGTGCGCATCCCGGGAACCCTCCGCGGCATTGCCGCCACCACCGACTGCAACGGACGCTACTGTTATCTGCACCCGCGCCGTGGCGCCGCGATCGCGGTCGCCGAGGCCGCGCGCAATCTGGCTTGCGTCGGCGCGGCCCCAACTGCCGTGACTAACAACCTCAATTTCGGGAACCCCCTCAATCCGGCGATCTACTACCAGATGCGTGAAGCCGTGCTCGGCATGGCGGAAGCGTGCCGGGTCTTCGAGACCCCGGTCACAGGAGGCAACGTCTCGCTCTACAACGAGACCGAAGGGGTTGCCGTCTACCCGACACCGGTCATCGGCATGGTGGGCCTCGTGGACAACGTTGAACGCGTCTGCCGCCACGCCTTCGCCCAGGCAGGCGACCAGATACTGCTACTCGGCACCAACCGGGATGAGCTGGGGGGCTCGGAGTACCTGTCCGTGTTCCACGAGCTGGTCGCGGGCGAACCGCCGCGACTTGACCTCATGGCCGAGCGGAGCCTCCAGCAGGCGATACTCGCAATGATAGCGGACGGACTACTGAGTTCAGCCCACGACTGTGCCGAGGGCGGACTCGCCTGCGCTCTGGTCGAAGCTTCCGCCGGAGACGGTGCCATGCCGCTCGGCATCGAGGTCGAGTTGGCCGACCCGATCGCGCCCGTCGCACTGCTGTTCGGAGAAAGCCAGGGCCGCGCGATCATTTCGTGCGGACCAGAGCAGGTAGAGCCCGTGCGAGTCGTCGCCGCAAGGCACGGCGTGCCCTGCTCCGAGATCGGAGAGGTGGGTAAGCCCGGAGGTCGCTTCCGGATCCGGGCCGGAACGTCGGGGGTAGACCTGCCGGTCCGAGATCTCACGGACGCTTTCTTCCGGGCAATCTCGACACGCATGGACGGCCCGGCAGAGGTGGCAACTGCGTGATCTCTCGCGTGCGCAGTCGGCTCTCCCCATTAAACCCCGCGTCTGCGGCCCCATGACGTCACGGCCCACAACGATCGCGTCGGCGCAGTTGGACGACCGCCCACACGAGGAGTGCGGCGTCATCGGCGTGAGTGGAGTCGACAGCGCAGCCGAGCTGGCCTTCCTCGGGCTCTACGCGCTCCAGCACCGCGGTCAGGAGGCTGCGGGCATCGTGTCCCTCACAGCCGAGGGCACACGGGTGCACAAGGGGCTCGGGCTAGTCGCGGAGGTCTTCGACGGCCCCTGCCTGAGCCAACTCCGGGGAGCAACCGCGGTCGGCCATGTGCGCTATTCGACCGCCGGGGGCGGCCGCGCCCAGAACACGCAGCCTTTCGTCGTCCGATATGCAGAAGGTGACTTGGTCGTCGCACACAACGGGAACCTCACCAACGCCATCGAGCTGCGCACCCGCCTCGTCGAGGAGGGCGCGATTTTCCAGACCAGCAGCGACTCCGAGGTCATCGTCCACTTGGTGGCCCGCTCTCGGCACGACAGCGTCGACGCGCAGATCGACGACGCGCTCGGACACCTCGAAGGTGCGTTCTCCTTAGTCATGGCCGTGGGCGAAGCTCTGTACGCTGTGCGCGATCCGCGCGGCTTCCGTCCCCTCCAGCTCGGGCGCAAGGGCCGCGGATACGTGGTGGCGAGCGAGACCTGCGCTTTCGACATCATGGGCGCGCGCTACGTGCGCGATCTGGACCCAGGCGAGGTTCTCAAGATTTCCGGGTCCAAGATCGAAACCCTGCGTCCGCTCACCTCCATCGGCCGAACGGCTCCCTGCATCTTTGAGCTGGTGTATTTCGCCCGCCCCGACTCCCGTCTGTGGGGCGTGAGCGTGGACCGAGCGCGGCGTGCCTTCGGCCGGCAACTCGCGCGGGAACACCCGGCCGCCGCGGACGCGGTCATTGCAGTCCCCGACAGCGCCAACTCAGCCGCTCTCGGGTTCGCCGAGGAGAGCGGCATCCCTTACGAACTCGGCCTGCTCCGGAACCACTACGTCGGCCGCACATTCATCAAGCCGTCACAGAGCGATCGTGACTTTGGAGCAAGACTGAAATACAACCCGGTGCGCGAGGTTGTGGACGGGAAGCGGATCGTAGTGGTAGACGACTCGCTCGTGCGGGGCACGACGGGCCGGAGCCTGGTCAAGTTCATCCGCGAAGCCGGAGCTCAGGAGGTTCACTTTCGCATCGCCAGCCCTCCCGTCCGCTATCCGTGCTTCTACGGCATCGACATGCCCAACCGAGAAGAACTGATCGGAGCCCGCCTCACCATCGACGAGACCCGTGACGCTCTGGGCGTTAACTCGCTCGGCTACCTGAGCATGGAGGGAATGCAGGAGGCCGTATCCGAGGGGGGCCCGTACTGCGATGCCTGCTTCTCGGGGAACTACACCGCGCCCCTGGTCGACGTTGAGCGCGGCTACGCGCCCGGCAATCTCGCGCTACGGTCTTGAGCGGTCCGGTCACGCGCGAGCGCCTACGATCGCTTCCAAAGGCCGAACTCCACGTCCACCTAGACGGCAGTCTACGTCCTCAGACACTGCTTGAGCTTGCACGGAAGCGAGGTGTGTCGGTCCCTGCGACCGACGCGGTCGAGCTGGAGCGACGGATGGTGGCCGCCGAAGCCGGCAGCCTCCAGCGCTATCTGGCGGGATTCGACCTTACGATCTCGGTCATGCAGGACGCCTTGTCGATCGAGCGGATCGCGTACGAACTCGCCGAGGATGCAGCGGCCGAAGGCGTACACTACCTCGAAGTGCGCTATTCGCCCGTCCTAAACACACGCAAGGGGTTGTCTCTCGACGAAGCCATCGAGGCGTCCCTGGCCGGCCTCGCCCGAGCGCAAACCCGGCTCGACGTATGCGCGCGCCTCATCGTGTGCGCACTGCGCCAGTTGCAGCCGTCCGTCTCGCGCCGGTTGGCGACGCTGGCCGCTACCTACGGCGACCGAGGGATCGTGGGCTTCGATCTAGCCGGACCCGAACTGGGACACCCGGCACGCGACCACCAGGACGCCTTCGCGATCGCAGCGGAGGCCGGACTCGGCGTGACTGTCCACGCCGGCGAGGCTGACGGACCCGAGTCTATTCGGCAGGCCCTAGACCACTGCCGCGTTCAGCGCCTCGGTCACGGAACGCGCCTCTTCGAAGATCCCGAGCTGCTGGCCCGGGTCCGGTCGGAGGGGATCGCGCTCGAGGTCTGCATCGCGTCGAACGTGCATACCGGCGCCGTGCCCCGCGTCGACCGCCATCCCGTCCGACGCTACATTGACGCCGAGCTAGAGGTCACGCTCAACACCGACAACCGCCTGATCTCGGGCGTCACCCTCACCGATGAGTTCTGGACGGCACACCGCCATCTCGGCTTCACCTGGGACGAACTCCGATCGGTTGCACGCGCGGCCTTCGCGCACGCGTTCCTCCCCGAAACCGAGCGCGCACGGATGGTCGACGCGTTCGATCGGGAGAGTCGCCGTCAGCGCTAGCGGAGCTTCGTGTCCTTGTCGCGCTGGCTCACGACGACGCCGCGGACCTCCGGCGCCGGGCGCGACGCACTCGCGACGTCGGCGCTCGTCATGGTGCGAAGTGGGGAGGCGCGAATAATAGCAGCGAGTCAAGCATTTTCAGGCATGGTCGGTCCTGCGAACGACCAAGAACGCTGCTTAGCGTTCCGAATCGCCGGAGACTAGGGTTCGGGCACACTCTACGAGGTCTAGGGAGCCGATGTAGAGCGGGGTCCGCTGGTGAAGTTCCGTGGGTAGTTGGTCCAAGATGTCGCCGTGCCCGTCGATCGCCCCCCCTCCCGCCTCTTTACAGATCATCGCCAAGGGCGCGGCCTCGTAGAGGAGCCGCAGTTTGCCGCGTGGGCTTCTGGAATCGGCCGGGTACATGAAGACCCCACCCGAGAGGAGCGTCCGATGGAAGTCGGCCACCAGTGAACCGATGTAGCGGGCGCTGAGGCCCTCTTGCCGCTTCAGTTCGGAGACGAACTGGCGCTGGCCCGGGCCCCAGAGGTCATAGTAGGACTCGTTGACCGAGTATGTTCGCGACGTGCTCTCCGGGATATGGATGTTCGGATGACTGAGCAGGAACTCTCCGATGCTGGGATCCAGGGTGAAGCCGTGCACTCCGGCCCCGCTCGTGTATACGAGCATAGTCGACGAACCATAGACGACGTAACCGGCGGCGAGCTGCCGGCGACCGGGCTGCAGGCAGTCCTCAAGGCGCCCGTCCGGACCCTCGGTGACCTTGAGGTGGACGGAGAAGATGGTCCCGATGGATACGTTCAAGTCGATGTTGCTGGACCCGTCAAGCGGGTCGTAGAGCAGCACGTACTTCCCGCGGGGGAACTTCTCGGGGATCGCCACGATGTCGGGATGCTCCTCTGAGACCATGCAACACAGATCGCCGGTGTGGTCCATGGCCTTGCAGATAACCTCGTCGGCAAATACGTCGAGTTTCTTCACGACTTCGTCGTGGACGTTCCTACTGCCGGCCTGACCCAAGATGTCGACCAAACCGGCCTTGTTCACTTCGCGGCTGATGATCTTGGCGGCCAGTGCGATGTCGTAGAGGATGTTGCTGAAGGCTCCCGTGGCTTCGGGATGCCTGCGCTCCTCTTCCACGATGTGGCGTGAAAGCGTCACGACGCTGGTTTCGGCCATCTCTACCGGTGTCTCCCGTTCAGCCTATTGTCTAGGGCGTGAGGAATAATCCCGCCCGAGCTTGCGCGGGTCAAACCGGCAGACCGCTCGAACTCAAGCCTCCGGCAGCCGTCGCACGCGAGAGCGGCGTCTTGCCTCAAAATCTGCGCTTCAACTATCGTGGCTCCCTTTCTGTCTGAGAAGTGGAGGGCGGCTCGGTCGGGAGTTCGTCTTCGCCGTCCGCCCGGCACCCGAAGCAGTTGTGCGTCCGTGCGGTGCCCGTATCGATCCCGATGCGGGCGATCGGTGAAGGACGCACCGACCTGGAGAACTGTTGGAGACGCCTGACGCTTGAACAATCTCGCAACCGCCATAGGTCTCGTCCTCGGCCTCGTCGTGGGGCTCTTCGCTGCGGCCACTGACATCGCGGTCGCAGACAGCCTGATTCAAGGGGTTGCCCCCTTGGGCACGCTCTTCATAAACGCCATTCGGATGGTCGTGATTCCCCTCGTCGTCACCACGATCTTCGTCGGCGTGGCCAGGCTGGGAAACCCGAGGACCGTGGGCAAACTAGGGGGTTCGGCTCTCGGGTTCTTCTGGGGCACGACGATCCCCGCCATCGTCATCGGCATTACGTTCATGAAGACCGCGCTCGACATCTGGCCAGCCTCGGTCCAGGCCGGCACACCGGACGAGGGGCCACCCGTCGTTCCCGGCCTGTTGGACTTCTTGCTGGGCTTGATCCCGGCCAATCCCTTCGCAGCGGCCTCCGAAGGTGCCCTGCTCGCCCTCATCGTGTTCACGATTCTCGTAGCTGCCGCGGCCGGAGCGCTCGGCGACGAGCGACGCGAGCGACTGGTCACGTTGGCCGAGGACATCAGCGCCGTCTTCGTGAAGCTGATCCACTGGATCCTGTGGACGGCCCCGGTGGGCGTGTTCGGGCTCACCGCACCCGTCATTGCACGACTGGGGTTCGGCCTGCTGCCCAGCCTGTTCGTGTTCGTGTCTACCGTCGTGATCGGCCTGTTCGTCTTCACGGCGGTCTTCTATCTGTTGCCCGCGCGCTTTGTGGGCGGCAAGGGAATCGGCGACTTCATTCGAGGCGTGGTCGGGACGTACACCATCGGTTTTTCGACGACGAGCTCGGTGGCCTCACTGCCCGTCATGTTCAAGGACGCGGACAAGCTCGGCGTGTCCCCGCCTGTCGCGTCTCTGGTGCTTTCCCTGGGGGCGGCCATCAACCGGGCCGGCAGCGCGCTGTTTCAGGGCGCCGCCTTGGTCCTTCTCGCCGCCATCTCAGGTGTCTCTCTCTCCGCCACCACGCTCCTGAGTGCCGGAATGGTTGGCCTCGTGGTCGCCATGTCTGTCGCGCCGGTTCCCTCCGCCAGCATCGTGACACTGGCTCCCATTCTAGAGACGGCGGGCGTTCCGCTCACCGGGCTTGGCATTCTCCTAGGAATCGACCGCATCCCGGACATGTTCAGGAGCGCGACCAACACGACAGGGCATGTCGCATGCGCTGTAGTGGTGGAGGGGTTGGTGGGCGGTGACGTCACTGAGCCCGACCGGGCCACGGCCGAACGGGGCCGTGCGTAGGCGCTGTCAAGCAGCCTCGGGGATCCCCACGTACCCGTCGTCCCTCAGTCCCTTGACTGCGTGGCTCCTTCCCACTTGCGGGCCGGCGCTGAGGGATTCTCTCGCCTGACGCCACCTGGAATCGGCCTGCCCGGAGCCTCTGCTTCTCCATTCCCTCCGTAGGGACCTCCAACCATCGCTGGAGGGGCTTGAGCAGTCGTTTTCCTGTCGAGCAAGCGTCAGGCAGCGAAAGGCAAGTCGCGAGGGCTAAGCGAATACGGTACGTTCTCGCGCCTACCTTGCCACTCTGTACGCAACAAGCAATTCTCCCCCATGCGTTCACAGCTGGGTCCCATACTGGTAGCGCTGGGCGCGGGACTGCTCCTAGTGGGACTCCTAGTGTGGAGCGGCATGGTGTCGTGGTTCGGTCAGCTTCCTGGAGACATCAGGGTCGTGCGTCCGAACACACGCATTTACGTACCGATTACCTCGATGGTCATCCTCTCCGTCGTGCTTTCGGCAATCCTCGTTACAATCCGGAGATTTATGTAGTCCCGGCCATAACTCTCGCAGGACGACGGCGCATGGGGGAGCCCGAAGACCCTCGGCCCCTTTGGCGCTTGAGTTTCACCTCAGCCCGCACATTCTGCCTGTTCGTAGTTGGCCGGCGACTCGCAGCCGAGCGGTGACGACCGGGTGGTGCGGCCACGGCCAGCGCTTCACCTGGACGGCTGCCACGTCTCGCTTGATCCCCTCACGTACGACGTGCTCCCGGCGAGAACTCGCGACGTTTACTCAAAGCGAAGCGCTGCGACCGGTTCGAGCCGGGAGGCCCGCAGCGCCGGCAAGAGGCCGAATGCAATACCGGTAATCGCCGCCATAGCGAGCGCGGCCACAACCGCCCAAGCAGGTACGGCTGCCGGAAGCGGGGTGAACAATGCCACCAACTCCGCGAACCCAAGACCGACGAGCATCCCGAGTGCCGCCCCCAGCACAGTAAGCAGCCCGGCCTCGGCTAGGAACTGCCAGAGTATCTCACCCCGCGTGGCGCCCACGGCTTTCCTGAGCCCGATCTCATAAGTGCGCTCGGTGACCGAGATCAACATGATCCCGATGACGCCCACACCTCCGACCATCAGTGCGACGGACGTCAGAGCGAGCGTGCCGAGCAAGAGCATCGACGTGAGCCGGTCAATCAACGCCAAGACCTGGGCGGACTCGATCAGCGCGAAGTCATTGGGCTCGCTCGGTCTGAGCCCGCGCATTACCCGGAGCATGGCGATCACCTCGTCCTTGACCCGCCCCAGGCTCACGGAGTCAGCGGGAACGACTAGGATTTGCGCCCGATCCTCGTCCGCCGAGAGGTGCTTGAGCGCGGCCGTGTACGGCACCACGACCCAGTGTCTGATGACTGCCGTGAAGATGTTGGGCGCCGGAGCGAAGACGCCGACGACCCTGAACTCGCGCTGACCGCCGCGGGAATTCACCAGCCCGATACGCTGACCGATCGGATCGCGGCCGCCGAACAGCTCCTGCGCCAGTTCGTCGGAAATCACCGCGATCGCACGGCTTCGTCGCGCCTCGGCGCCAGTGAAATCACGTCCCGCGACGAAATCGCCCTGTGTGTAGCTCGGCCAACCCGCTGCGTACCCCTGGCCCTGCACGCCCGCAAGCCGGCGTCCGTCGAAGTCCACCGTGACATTCAGCGGCACGTTGTAGAGAGCCTCCCCGACCGAGGCAAGCCGACCGATGCGATCGGCCTCCAGTGGTCTGATCTTGGGCTGTGTCCACCACGGATCGCCCTCCAGACGCGCGGCCGTGAAGTCGAACCGAGTGAGCACGAAGTTGCGGGGTCCCGACACCTCGACCGAGTCCTGGATCGACGTGCGCAGGCCGGCGACGAACGCCGTCAAGACCATGACTGCAGCGACGCCTATGGAGACTCCGAACATCGTGAGTAGAGACCGGGCCCGGTTCGTGACGAGAGCCTCGAGCGCGATACTGAAGCCGCCGCCCAGATTCAGTCGCCGTTGATCGTTGTCGACTCCGGTGCCGGCGCCTTCCGTGCTGTTCACTCGTACCGGAGCGCGTCGACGGGATCAAGGCGAGCTGCTCTAGCCGCGGGATAGACGCCCGCGGCAATGCCAACCACGAGTCCCATGGCAATGCTCAGAAGGATCCACTCGGGCGCCACTGCGGCGGGAAGCGGGGTCGCGGTACGCAGCAGCAGTGTCAGGCCACTCCCGACGCCTGCTCCGACTAGCGCGCCACACCCAGAGAGCGTGGCCGACTCAACCAGGACCTGCCTCAGGATGTCTCGGCGGCGGGCGCCAACTGCCTTGCGCACGCCGAACTCGCGTGTCCTCTCCATGACCGAGACGAGCATGATATTCACGATCACGACCCCGCCTACGATCAGCGCGATCGCGACAAGACCGGGTAGCGCCACGAACAAGACGCTCGAAATACGGTCCCAGAAAGACAGCGTCTCCGCTGATGTCTCCAAGGCAAAGTCGTTGTCCTCCGTCGGCCTGAGTCCCCGGCGAGCACGCATGAGTCCCTCAATCTCCGTTTGGGCTTCGCGCAGACTCGACGGATCCAGTGCCTGGATCACGACCTGATCCACCACGCCGTGCGGGTTGATGCTTGCCTCGATCGGCGAGAGTGCGGGCAGGACAGCCAGGTTGTCGAGCGACTCGCCGAAGAGCGAGCCGAGTGGCTCGATCACGCCGATCACCCGATACGGGAAACCACGGATCCGGACCGAGCGCCCGAGCGGGTCCAAGTCCTGGAACAGCTGATCCGCAGTGCCCCACCCCAGCACCGCGACGGGTACTCCCCGATCCGCCTCCTGTGGAGTGAACGCGCGACCTCGCTCGATCACCCAATCGCGGATCGCAAAGACCTCGCGGGAGGCGCCCATTAGACGCACGTTCGTGGCCGTACGCCCGTTGTCGCCCTCGACCGCGCCCCCGGTCGCGCTCTCGACGGCCACGCGAACGGGTACGGAAAGACGAGCCCGTACGGCGTCCGCATCCTCGTGGGTGATCGCTGGACGGCGGCGCTGAGCACGCCAGTACTCCGGGTCAGTACTGAAGTTGATCTCGGGGGAGCGCCGGAGTCGAACGGTGTTGATGCCGAAGATCGTGGTTGAGAAGTCCTCGCGAATGTAGCGGTCCATCCCCTCGACAATGCTCACCACCAACAGCAGGAACATTACGCTGATGGTGACACCGAGCAGGGCAAAGAAGCTCTTCAGTTTCTCCGTACGCAGTTGGGTCAGCGCCAGGGCGATTCCTTCCCGAACGTACACTGACCCCGCCCTCGACTCAGTTGTCGTTCGGGTCTAGCCGCCGCACGCGATCACCACTGCGTAACTCACGAATCGCGGTGTAGGGTCCGGCCACTACCGTGTCGCCTGGGGCAACCCCGGACAGCACCTCGAAATGCTCGTCACCGGCGATGCCGACGAAGACCGGAAGGAACGCCACCCTGCGCGCATTCATGAGAAACACACCCTCCACCTCGTCCTCCCTGGCCCTTGCGACCCCCGGCTCGATGTTTGGTTCGTTGCGATTACGGCCGAAGCCGAAAACACGGCGACGGCGTCGGGGCCTGTCGCCGTCAGGCAGCGTGTCGGCGGACGAACGCACCGTAAGCGCGATGATCGGGACCGCTACGGCGTCATCGCGAGTGTCGACCACGATGTCGGCGGTAGCCGACAGGTCCGGACGCAAGACAACGGGAGGCTGCTCGAGCGTGAGCACGACCTCGAAGTCGATCGCCGCTTGTTGGCCGGTCGCTGTCTGAGAGGACCGCGGACGGATTGCGCTGTTTCCGATCTCGGTGACACGCCCCGTGAAGGTCTCTCCCGGAAACGCGTCGATCTCCACCGATGCGCTGTCCCCGAGCGCAAGCTGCGGGACGTCGGTCTCATCCACCTGCACAACCACTTCGACCACGCTCAGATCCGAGATGGTGAGGATGAGGCTGCCCGGGTTGTTCATGGTACCGATGATGACCGTCTCGCCCTCCTCAACCTGAAGGCGCGTGACCTTGCCGTCGATGGGAGCGCGGAGCACAGTCTTGGCGAGCCGATCGTCCGCCTCTGCGACGGAAGCGCGAGCCTGCTCCACAAAGTGACGAGCGGCCTCCAGTGAGGCTCGGGCAACCTCAGCGTTCGTCGCTGCGTCCTGGAGCTGCTGAGGGCTCACGAGCAGGGAGTCACGCCGGCTCAAGCTAGCTAGGCGTTCATGGTCGCGTTCTGCGCGGAGCAGCGTCGCCTCCTGTTGCGACGCCTGAGCCTGGGCTTGGCTGAGCCCGGCCCGGGCGCGCGACAGCGCTGCCTGGAACTGAGTCGGGTCGAGTCTGAGGAGGACTTGGCCAGCTCGGACGTCGTCGCCCGCGCGCACAAACAACTCGGCCACCCTTGCCGAGACGTCCGAGCTCAGGTCGACGGTTCTGCGTGCGCGGACGTTGCCGGACGCCGTGACGATGGCCACCAGGTCGCGACGACTCACCTCTTCGAGGCGGACCTCCAGTCCTCGTTCGCGCCAACGAACGACCATCGGAACCGCGGCTGTAGCGAGGGCAACGGCTGCGAGCACTCCGATTGTCAGCCTTCGTCCGGCAGTCACTCGTATCTCCTCAATCCCTCAGCTCCGTGCCGACCACCGTCTCGAGCTGCGTCAGAGCGTCATGATAGGCATAGACCGCGTTCACGTACGCCCGGTCCGCCTCGGCCTTGACCGTCTCCGCATCCACCAGACCGACGAATGAGATCGCGCCCAGCCGATACCGCTCCCCGGCCAGCCGGAGTTGGTCGTCCGCAACCTCGCTATTGCGCGCCTCAAGTGCCGCGCTCTGATACGCAGTGACCAGCGTACGGAGCGCAATCGTGAGGTCGGCGGTGAGGGCGAGGCGTCGTTCGCGAATCTCTAGTTCGGCGTCGGAGCGTTGGACCCGTGCGGCCTCAAGCTGTCGCTCGCGCTGGAGGCCCTGGAAGATCGGCAAACTGATGCTCAGGGAGGCCGAAGCCGGCCGGCGACTGAAGTCGAATGGGAACGCGCCGTTCTCGGTGACGATCCGGTTCCGCATGTCGTCCGTGAAGGTGAACGCCTCGCAGTCGCTCGTCGGAAGCGGATCCACGAGGCGAGTGTAGACTTGGTTTAGGAGCGCACACTGCTGCGCCTGGTTGGCGAGCTGCATTTGCGCCTGCGTGACGAGGACGTCGGTGCTGCTTGCCTGGCGGGTGAAGCCGCCGATCCCGGCCTGTGCGACCAGGCTCGGGAGGTAGGCTGAGCGTGCCTGCCGAACGTGTGCTTGGCTTGCGTCCAGGTTGGCAGCGCCCGCACGCAGCGTCGGATTTCTCTCGAGCGCGGTTGCGAGAAGGTCGTCTCTGTTCCACTCGGGTTCTTCCAGCTCGAACGTCGTCGTGAGCGCCAGGGGACGATCCCCGTCCATTCCGATCTGCTGTAGCAACCTCAAGCGGGCCGTGCTGAGGGCGTTCCCGGCCTGGAGGAGCGCAACCTCCGCCCGACCCACCTGAACCTCGGCCTGCCGGACATCCAGCGGGGTTACAGCGCCCACCTCCTGCTGGGCCTCAGCGAGCCGAAGATTGAAGCGCGCGCGGCCGAGCTGGAGCTCGACCAATATCTCGCCCTCAGCCTGGCGGAGCACTTCGAGGTAAGCGCGCGTCACCGCCGCCATCAGCTCCACCCGGGCGGCATCGATCTGCGCGACAACGGCTTCCCGGCGGGCGTGCGCGGCGGCGGGAGCCAACAGGGCGGACGCGCTCAGCTGATAGGAGATCCCGACGTTGTAGGCGGACAGATAGTAGGTCGGCAGATCCTGCGCGAGCGTGAGACTGCCGAATCGTTGCTCACCGGGGCCCTGCCAGGACAGCGAGCCACCGAGGGTCGCCGAAGGAAAGAGTGATCCGACGGCTTCGCGCACCTCCCAGTCCGCAGTTGATCTGTCGTTGCGCGCGGCCAAGAAGCCCGGGTTTTGCTCCTGCGCCAGCCGGACCGCGTCCTCCAAGGAGAGCCGCAGGGTGTCGCTCTGAGCGGCTGTAGGAGCCGCATCACCGGCGAGTAGCAGGAGCAATAGTGCGACGGCGTCACGCAGTCTCATCACCGTTCGATCCTCCAGCAGGTACGGGCCGCCGGGAGAGGTTGGATCTCCTGGGCCGCCTCTATGCCTCCGGGCCAAGCCGGCGGCCCGTGCAAGCTATCGTCCTCGATCAGACAGGGGGACACGGCGCAACGTCAACTACCGCACGGCCGGGCCGTCCCCTGGGACAGGAACCGGTACTCGAGGCTTCGACCCGAGGCAACCGAGGCGAGGGTCTCTGGCAAGTGCCGTGGGCCCGATTCAGTCGGACTGTGGAACATCTGTTGGGCCCCTTCGGTCCGATAAGATTGCAACCCTCGAGGACGACCTCAGGAGCGTCACAGCGCCGCGGAAGAGCTGTGCGACATCCTCGCGAAGATCCGGTCCATCCCAGCGCTCTCGTGCCGTCAGATTGCTTTGCGGGGCCCATCAGGTGAAGCTGAAGCCACTGCGGCAAGCCGTTGTCTTGACCCGATCTCAAGAAGGTAATCCTAGGGTGTCGAAGACAAGAACAACGGAGATGACTATGACGACGACCGTCGGGCGGAGATACGCCACCATCCGCGATGCGACGCTGGGAGCCGGACTTCTCGCCCTCGCCGTGGTTCCCGTCGCGGGCCAGGCTGTTCCCATCGACGAGACTCGGGAACTAGGTCCCGACGCGTTCGTGGGCCTCTCGGTGGTCTCCCACTCCCTCGTCGTCGAGGGATGGGACCAGGACAGGATTCAAGTCGTAGGGGAATATGATTCGAGGTTCCAAAGTCTCGACATCGAGAGTAGCGCTCAGTCGTTCCGTTTCGAGATCGAGCCCGTGCGCCGTTTCCGGATCGCGGACGACTTGGATCAGCAGGAGGGTTCGGCAGAACTACATGTGCGGCTCCCGCGCGCCGTGCGCCTCACGGCCAATACCGTGTCGGGCTCCGTCCGAATCGGTGGCCTCAGCGGAATCGTCACGGGAAGAGCGGTCTCCGGCACCGTGCAGATCGAGGGCGACCTCCAGTCCGTATCTCTCAACTCCGTCAGCGGTTCCATTGAGTACCTTGGCAACGCATCTTCCGTTCAACTCCAGAGCACGTCCGGTCATGTGGGCTTCGAGGGCCGCGCGGAGTCCGTGGAGCTACACTCAGTCAGCGGGACCGCGCGGATGCAGGGGCAGGGCGAGACGATCTCCGCGACCTCCGTAAGCGGCCCAGTAGAACTCAGCTCTTCGGTCCCCGTACAATGGCTGGAAGCCGAGTCCGTCTCGGGCCCCGTGAGCTATTCCGGCGGGCTAGCGCCAGGAGGTACGATCCAAGTGGAGAGTCGCTCCGGATCTGTCGTGCTGGTGCTTGGCCCCGACGCCGAAGCTTCGTTCGATTTGTCGACGATCTCGGGAGAGATCACAGCCGACGTCCCAATGGTGCAGACCGAGGTCCGCAGTCGGAGTCCGTTTACCACGCAGAAATTTCTTCGCTTCGTGAAGGGATCGGGATCAGGACGCGTGGAGGCATCATCCGTCTCGGGAAGCATTCATATCCGAGCGCTGGAAGGCTGGTGAGTCGCCGCGCCCATAACGGGGACGTCCGCATCCGACGTGCGCGGCTGGCTGACCTCGAGACGATCGTCGACTTCAACGAGCGGCTCGCGAGGGAGACCGAGGGGGTGCAACTCGATCTTGATCGCCTGCGAGCGGGCGTCGAGTCGATGCTGCGAGACGACAGGGTCGGCTTCTATCTGCTCGCCGAGACGGACGATGGAGAGACCCTAGGACAAGCCGGTCTCACTTTCGAGTGGAGCGACTGGCGCAATGGCGTGTTTTGGTGGCTGCAGAGTGTCTACGTCCGACCGGAATACCGCGGGCAAGGTGTACTGAGGGCACTCTACGACCGCATTCTGGCGTTGTCCGCGGACCGGTCCGTGTGCGGCATCCGGCTCTACGTGGAGCGCGAGAACCGTGCGGCCCAAGCAGCCTACCGTCGCTTGGGGCTCGACCCGGCAGTGTTCCAGATGTATGAGAGAGATTTCGTGATCGATCGCGGTAAGGCAACGTAGCGGGTGGCCTGCGCCGGGCGAACGGGACCACGGTCTGCCGGCCGACGGGCGGCTCTACACGCTATGCCTCAGCGGCCCGATCGTCCCTTGACGCGCCGCACCTCAAATCCAGCGACGCACCTGTTGCTTGTACCTGCGATAACTGTCGCCGAACTTGCGCTCCAAGTAGGTCTCTTCGTATCGGATTGCAGTGAGATAGATGATCCGGCCGCAGAGCGGGCTGAGAAGGAGCACCCACGCGCTCGCGAGCATGACGGCAACTCCCGCGCAGACCAGAACCATCATCAAGTACATCGGGTTGCGCGTGAACTTGTAGGGACCCTCGATGAGGAGCTCGGGCGTGGGGGTCCAAGGTCTCGGGTCCTGCCCCGACCTCTTGAAGAGGACAAACGGCCACACGCCCAACACAGCCACGGAAGCGGCCACGATCAAGCCGCCGACGCCCCACCTGACCGATGACGAAACGGGAGGGGCGGCAGTGAGTGGAAGCATCCTCTCGAGCCCATAACCGACGAGCACCGCCAGAACGCCTACAAGCGGAGGCGGAAACCTGACGGATGCATGGTCTCTCCCGGCGAAGTCATCGCCCATGACTCGGAAGTTAACGACCCGTGCACCTTCTCGCACATCGAAGTCTCGTCCGACGACGAGCGAGCCTAAATTGGGGCGTGAATTCCAAAGAGAGATGAGCCTCAATGGGGGCGCAGCAGGTGCAACGGCTCTTCGCTACGTCTCGCAGTCAGGTTCTCATGTGCTCGACTTCGCTTGATGCCGGGGGTGGGATTTGAACCCACACGGGCCGAAGCCCCGGGGGTTTTAAGCCCCCTGCGTATGCCGTTCCGCCACCCCGGCGCTCTTCTCCATTATTTCTCGCTCGGAGGAAACGTTGCCCCATATGCAACGGGGCTTGGCAAAGAGGCTGGACCCGAGCGCTACCAACGGATGCCAATCGAGTGGCGCTGCCCGTTCAAGGCGCCAGCCGTTCGAGCGTCCACTCCTCGTTCAGCCCGCCGCGACGGTACACGAACCGGTCGTGTAGGCGATTCGGCATCCCTTGCCAGAATTCTATCTCGTGCGGGAGGATCCTCAGTCCTCCCCAATGAGCCGGCCTCGGCACGTCCGCCCCGCGGTAGCGTTCCTTCACTTCCGCTACGCTCGCCAGGAGCTCATCTCGACTGCCTAGGACGGTGCTTTGCGGCGAGGCCCGGGCACCAATCTGACTCTCGCGCGCCCGCGACCTGAAATAGGCATCCGAAACTTCGTCGCTCACGCGTTCCACATCGCCCTGAATGCGCACTTGCCGCATGAGCGACTCCCAGTAGAACGTCAGCGCCGCCCGCGGCCGGACCGCTAGGGCGCGGCCCTTCGCCGAGCGCAGGTTCGTGTAGAAGACGAACCCCTCTAGGTCGCGTGCCTTCAGCAGCACGATCCGCCCCTCCGGATAGCCCTCGTCGTCCACGGTCGAGAGACAGGCAGCCTCCGGCATCGCGTAGTCTGCGTGCTTCACCGCAAGTTCGAACCACCGATCGAACTCGACAAGCGGGTTAGCGGCCATCGCCTCCCGTTTGAGGGGAGCAAGAGTCTGGCGTGTCATCGCGTTTCGTCGATGTTCGGCGGCGGCAATCTCCCCGGGGATCCCAGCTATCGACCCAGCTGGTGCCGGAGCGAGTCCTCGAGACGTTCGAAGCGGAAACGATAGCCGGCCTCAAGCAGCCGGGCTGGATGCACGCGCTGCCCGAATAGCAGCACTTCCCTGCCCATCTCCCCCAGGCCAGCACGCACCACGGGGACAGGAAGCGGAACCAGCGTAGGCCGGCCCAGCACGCGCCCCAACACATCCGCAAACTCCGCGTTCGTGACAGGCTCGGGCGCGCACACGTTGATCGCCCCCTCTACGCGGTCGTCCATGAGCGCATGCAGGATCGCGCCGGTCGCATCGTCTAGGTCGATCCACGACACGTACTGCTTCCCACTCCCCACACGCCCACCCATACCCACGCTGAACGGAGTCATTAGCCTTCCAAGCATGCCGCCTGCCGGACACAGCGCCGGGCCCTGGCGCTGGATCACGACGCGCAACCCGACACTGCTGGCGCGCCGAGTGGCACTCTCCCACTTACCGGTCACTTCTGCCAGGAACCCCCTTCCGGAGTCGGTTTCCTCGTCCAGGACTTCGTCCCCACGGTCACCGTAGTAACCGACGCCGGAAGACGACACGAGGATGGTCGGTCCGGCGTCGCGAAGCCCGGCCAGGGCGCCAGAGATCAGCTCGGTCCCGCGCACACGGCTCTCCAGGATGGAGCGCTTCTTGGCGGGTGTCCAGCGCGGCAACCGGACGATCGGCTCCCCTGCCAAGTGTACGACTGCGTCCACACCGCGGAGTCCGTCAAGGTCGATTTCGCCGTGCGCCGGGCTCCAGTAGAGCGCTCCCGGGATCCTGGATGCAGCCTCGCGGCTTCGCACAAGTGGCCTGACTCGATGCCCACCGGTCGTCAGGAGGTCCGAGAGCGCTGAACCGATCAATCCGCCGGCGCCTGAGATTGCCACAGAGAGCGGCGGTCGATGCATCCAGACAGCGTGACCGCGAAGGTCGTCACTCAGGCGGCGCTTCCTGAACGCGAACACCCGTGACAGCTCGCGCTCTACGACCGGAACCGCGAGTCCGCGAACAGCACGCCCAGCCGTGACGTCCCAATCGATCTCGTCTACAATCCGCGTGCCATCCGCACCGTCGTCTTCGAACCGATGAACATGCACCCAACGCCGGAACGGGCCCTTGACCTGCTCGTCGGTAAACGTCCGGCCTTCTTCGTAGTCCCGGTGCCGAAGCCGCCAGGCGAAGCTGACACCGTTCCGGCCAACCTCTAGCACGAGCTCCCCGCCGTCTCGAATCGTCCCCGTACGCGCGCGTACGCCGACTCTCATCCAAGGTGGCGCCAAGCGTTCGAACGCTCCCGGTCGTTCGTGCCAGGCGAAAACCTCGGCGGAAGGACGGGGAATCCGGAATTCATGCACGAACCGCGGCATTGCCGGCGTTTACCCAGACCTACACCAGCGGTTCACCGGCGCGATCAACTTATGGCACTTGATCCAGCCGATCAGGAAAGGCGCCCCGAGCTTCGTACAGCATCCTCAAGCCCCCGCGAGCAATCCGCCCCTAGCGTCTTGAGCCACTTGCGAGGTCGCCAGACCGATCCGCTGAACACGGGGGACCAACTCGGACTCGGTCGCTTCCCCGGTGATGTTAGACTACCCTCGCCATCACCGGGGGGAGGGGCGTCCGCTCGCACAGCGCCTTTGACAGGCCACTGACCTCCGCCCCGCTGCCGTACGAGGTTGCCCTGCCGATTGATCAAGACCCAGTACCGAAATACGTGTTGATTGTCTTGAACGGTGCGCAGGTTCGTTCTTGAATCGAAAGCGGCAACGCATCCGGACCTTGCGCCCAATTGTATACGAGGTTGAGGGCAGCAATAGCTCACTGAGACACACCCGAATTCACCAAGAATTTCTCGTCTAGACGCCCGTTTCACAGCCTTGAGATTGGTGGATGCATCTCGTTCGTCTTCTTTCTATGTGAAGCTATAACCAGTTTGCACGAACGCATCTTTATAGAACTCCGGAGGTACGAATTCCTTCACTGTCGATCACTATCACAGTGCAACATGATCCCACCAAATTGTGAGCACTGACACCTGAATTGGTCTAAGCAGGCGGCCGAGCGAGAGGATCACTTCCGTGACCTCAAGTCACTACATCAGCAATGCCGTAAACCTGTGTGTCGACAATGTACTCTTCTTCGGAAGGGCGGCTTCCACCAGTGGCATAACGATCTCTTCTGTCAGCTTAGAGGACGGACACATACTCGCGAAAACCAGGGCGTAGCGTGAATCCTGTTATTACCTGGAAGGGCATTAACAAGCGCTCAACCTCGGCTGGCAACAGGGGCTCCTTGGCTGGGCCGAGCGGCCCTAAGGGCTCGCATCTCATAAGTCCAATATCCAAGACAGAAAAGCGCATGGGCTGAAAAACGGCTTTGTCGGGTGCGCTCGTCAGGACGTATAGGCGTGCATTTGGCGCGCTGACCTCTGTGAGTTGCTGAACGACAAGGGGGCGCTCGTCGGGAGGGACCCGGTCCAGCACATCCCATGCCAGCACTAGATCATACGGGGGGTCGAACTTTCCCAGCCGGTGTGCCAGCGCATGAATATCGCATACGCTGCCGTCGAGTATGCCGGCGAATCTTACCCATCGGGCGAACCGGCGGTAGACTTTTAGCGCGGACTTCGTCCCGTTGGCCAAGTCCAGAACACAATGAGTGCGATCTTCAGAGACACCATCCAGAAGGGCCGCAATTCCAGGAGAGGGGCGATCGATTGCTTTCGTGAATACACCGTTTGATTCAAGCGTGTCTTGCCACGGGTACATTGGCATTGCTCAGGATCCGATACTTACGATACGGTGAGCCTCGCCTGAGCGGATCGATCGTCATCTTTGCCTGCTTGAGTCGTCTTGACAATTTTTTCCGATTGCTTTCCGGGCTCGTCTGACCCAGTGGACGATGAACTGTCACCCATGTCAACACCACCTCGGAAGTAAGCTCCATCCTCCAACACCACCCGGGGTGCTGTGAGATCTCCTTCAACGGAAGCCGAACTGAGTAGAACAATCTGCTCCTCGGCTGCTAAGTCGCCCTGCACTTTACCCTCGATGATGACGATACGTCCCCTGATATTGGCCTTGACATTCCCTTCGGAACCGACAGTGACAGAATGTGATCTCAGATCCACCGAACCCTCCAGGCGTCCTTCGATCAAGAGATTTTCTTCCCCGGTCACCTCACCCTTGATCTTGATCTTTCGGCCGACTGTCGCCAACTCAGGCATTCGAGATCGAGCGGTAGGCGTTTCGACGTTCTGGACCGACTGCTCAGCGGGCTTGGTCGGCCGATGAGATGTCTCGTTTTCTCTCCGCATGATGGGGCCTCAGCTAAGTAATTTCACTCCGGCCAGCCCATTCCAGAAACACATGACAACAACTGCACTCCGACCGGGACACGGATGCTTGCGCAAGTTGCGGCTGAGAGGATAGCGGGGTCAAGGGGGTAACACCATTGGGTCGGATTGTTCGATTTGAGTGTCTACAGCTCCGGGAAATCCGACGTCAAAGCCGACACGCGTCTTCGTACTACGCCGATGGGGCAAGACCGATGGACTTGAGCGAACGGGGAGTGGATGGACCGCCAGAGCTGCTCGAGGCGGGTTTCAAGATCTGCCAGCTGGCGGCACCAAGAGCGAATCGATCGGCAACGAGCGTCACGTCTCAACCCACTGTCCTGTGCGGGCGCCTGAACGGCGCCTCAGCTCCCGAAACGGTCGGGGCGGAAGGAGTTGAGTCTAGCGTCGCCGTGGCCTTCGACCGCACACCGGCACAGATGTCCGGTGATCGGCACCAGTAGGATGCCGTTGCGGTAGTGCCCCGTGGCGTGCACGAGATCCTCCACATCGGGGTCCCGACCGAGCACAGGGCACCCGTCGGGCGTGCCCGGGCGAAACCCCGCCCACGCATCGATGACCCGCGCCCGGGTGAGCGATGGAATGATCGTCACCGCCGCAGTACGTAGGCTCTCGAGCGCCTCGGACGTCGTACCACGGGTGAAGCCCACTTCCTCGGACGTGGCGCCCACCCAGGCCCTGACTTCATGCGTGGGACTACCTGGATCGGGGCTGCGTGGGACGACGTAGCAGGACTCGGTCTCGACGACCGAACGGACGAACGGCGCTGTAGCGCCCGTCTCCAGCGCGAGCATCTGGCCCTTCACAGGTCGCACGGGCAACGGACGGGGAAGTCCCGCCACATGTCCGCTCCATGCGCCCGCCGCCAGGATCACGAGATCGCAAGCAAGCCGGGTGCCGTCTATAAGACGCACCCCTCGCGTGTGACCTCCCACCACGTCGAGCTCGGCCACCTGCGAACCCTCGCGTATGGAACAGCCCGACTGTTCCACCACGATGCGTAGCGCCCGTGCCAGCGCGCGGTTGTCCACCTGGCCTTCCTGTGGCAGGAACAGACCGGCGACCGCACCGTCGACTGCCGGCTCACGCAGGGCGACCTCCGGAGCCTCCAACCACTCCGCATCAAGCCCGGCTTCCGAGATCCATGCCTTTCGCTTGCGCAAGCTCTGCGCGGAAGCCAGGTCTCGCGCTACCAGCAGCTTGCCGTCAAACCTCAGGTCCACGCCCACACCCGAGTCGGTCTCGAGTTCGGCCGCGAACTCCTTCCAGCGTGCCAGGCTGTCAAGTCCGAGCCACAAGAGCGGATCCGGCCCGACGGCCTCGCCGATCGGCGAGAGCATCCCGGCCGCCGCGTGGGTGGCCTCCGCACCCGTGCGTCCGCGTTCCAGCACGACGATCCGCCGACCCGTGGCGGCGAGCGTGAGGGCGCAAGCTAGCCCGATGGCTCCACCGCCGACGACGATAACGTCCGGAGCGCGCTCCGTGCCTATTGCTACTCGTTCCAATATCCCGCCTGGGCCTCGTGCCTCGTGCCTTACCCTTGTAGGTTGTCGTCCCTCCTCGAACTGCCCTCCGGTCCGTTCCCGTCGGACTCCGGCCCCGCATCGCCACGCACCAGATGGCCTCAGACCAGCCGTACCGTTTTTGCCACAGCATCGAGGTCCGCTTCAAGGACATCGACATTGGGGGGCACGCCCATCACTCCCACGCCCTGGTCTACTTCGAGGAGGCGAGGGCCGCCTATTGGCGTCGGGTGGTCAGCCGCCCTGATCTCGAGGACATCGACTATATCCTCGCTGAAGCCACGGTTCGCTGGCACAATCGTATCGCCTGGCCAACACGGCTCGACGTGTCCCTCCGAGTCCCACTGATGGCCCGCAAACACTTCGTCATGGAGTACCTGGTGAGATCTCGCAGTGGCGAGGCTTTGCTCAGTGGCAGCACGGTACAAGTCATGTACGACTACGCGGCCGGCGCAAGCAAGCAGATCCCGAAGGACGTGCGTGCGGCAATCACGGCGCACGACGGACCTTTCGGCCAAGGAGGACGCTGGCAGGGCCCAACGAGACCATCACCTGCGGAGTCGGCCGCCCCGGTCGACCGGGCACACCAGCGGTCATAGCCGAGTGTGATCCAACGCGCGTCGATCGATGGCGGGAGAACTGACGCAACGAACCAACTATCAGCGTGCTACGTGCACGACACCCACGATAGGCTCTCCGGCGTGGCGGATCGTGATTCCCCTGCCACCCGCCCTGTTGATGCCTCACAGCTGGCCGAGACCAGCGTGGCGAACGCCGCCCTCCGGCTAGCTTCGCCGCAACCCGGGTAGAGACTGTCCAGGGCATTGCAGACGGGCCATCTCGGGCGCCCACACAGGCACTGCGGCAGCCCGATCAACTGCCTCAAACGGGGACAATGAGCGACCTCACGGTTGGCGGTCACAATACTCGAACGTACGATGTATGTGGTGTCTTACCCTAAGGTGCCCACGCCACCAGCGTTGTCGTGAGGACGCACACTCCGGCGTAGCGAATACTCGGGAGAGGAGCCCGTGTGGAGCTGATCATGGCGCTGTTGTGCGAGGAAGCTCGCACCAACCCGGACGGCAAGCTGGATATCCACGGCGTGTTCAACGACTTGTTCGCTCCCGGCTTCCCCGCTCAGCAGCCGCGCATGGTGCTGGTGCTGGGAATCGAGTGGGACCGTGAAGACGATGGACGTTACAAGTTCCTCATCGATCTAGAAGATCCTGCGGGACGGCCCGTTCTTACGCTCGACGGCCACACGGACGTCGACCGGCGCTCTCCCGAGCGGCCGCCTGCGCGCACGCGCCTGATCATGCCCCTAGAGCAAGTCGTCTTCCCGCAACCCGGCGCCTACCGCTGCGTATTGCGGCTGAACAACACACGAATCCAAGGACCTGCGCTGCACGTGATGCTCACTGAGGCGCGGAGCTCGGAGGAGCTCCCAACGGAGTCCGGCGGAGAGACTTGACCGAAGCCTCGCGTACCAGGTATTGGCGATGCTGGTGAGAACTCGTGATCAGTTTCTGCACGAAGCCCCGCGGACCCCCCGCTACGGCGTGCCGAGGCGTAGGAGGATGGAGCGGAATGCGGCGGAGGGCGCGCTCGAGGAGGGGGAGTCGGCCCGAGCCGTGGCGACAGCTCGGGCACGGGTGTGCTGGTGAAACCGATGGCCGGACTCCAGGTCGTGGTTGGCAAAGGGACAGACGCCTTCGCAGCGCCCGAGATCGAGGCCTGGGTCCGCACAACGTTAGTCAGTGGCAGGCGACTGTACGAGGCCGCCGCACTGGAGGCGGTTGCTATGTTGGAAGGCCGTGGTCCCGTGCCGGTGGTAAGCACGGAGCTCGGCCGCTGGGTGGTCCGACGCTATCGCCGGGGTGGGCGGTTAGCGGCGCCGCTGCTCGGAGAACGTTATCTGCGCCTCGGAGTCGAACGTCCGCTCCGAGAAGCGGAAGCCAGCGCTGAGGCACGTTGTCGCGGGATCGCGACACCGAGAGTGGTGGCGGGTGCGGTCTACCGAAACGGGCCCTTCTATCGAGCCGACCTGATCACCGAGTTTATCGCCGACGCGTCCGATCTGGAGGACACGCTCTTTCGGGTGGACCACTCGGACTCCGAACGCGCCGAGATCCTTTGCGGCGTGGGAAAGCTCGTCGGCAAGAGCGCAGCCGCCGGAATCGAGCACCGTGACCTCAACGCGAGAAACGTATTGCTAGAGCGCGGCCTGCACGGTTTCGTTCCACTATTGCTTGACCTCGACCGATGCCGTGTCTTGCCGCCCGGCGTCGCCGGTAATCCCGCACCCATGCTTAAGCGGCTCGTCCGTTCGCTGCGCAAGCACTCGAAGCTGACCCGCAAAGCAATTGGGCTCAACGAGTGGCGCGTCCTGTCAGAGAGCACCGTTTCCGGGATCGGGTGATGATGTGAGCCGCCGACTGGATTCTCATCAGGCGCCCAACGATCGGCGATGTCGTGCGCGCTCGCTGTGGCCCTTCTTCTCCCGCGGCTCTCACCAGAAGAGTAGCTTGGCAATCAGAAATGCGAACCCGGCAAGCACACTGAGTAGTGCCTCGTATTCTCGATTGCTCCACCATCGTCTCAGCCTGAAGCCGCTGGCTGAAATACTCCGCCCCTCGCCAGTAACCCGGAAGGGAATGATCCTGGGCACGAAGACCGGCACGTTGCTGGCGTACTCCGCGTACTGCTCTCCGAAGTTCTTGTACAGTAAGCGAGCCTCAGCACGGACGCTACGGCCGTAGATCCAAGCGAAGAAGACGATGAACAGGAGCACAAACGTCGCCCGCCCGCCCGCCAGCGTTAGCCCCAGCCCAATCAGGAAGCTGCCCAGGTAGAGCGGGTTGCGCGTGTGTGCGTAGGGTCCCGTGGTGCTGAGTCCACGCTCCTTCCGAATGGTACCCGCCGCCCACGTCCGTAGTAGAGCTCCCGTCAACGCCAGCCCAGCGCCGGGAACCAGTATCGAAGGCGTAGGCCGGGCAAACACGAGAAACGGGAGGATCAACAACCACACGGCCCGGAGCCGGAGCTGCCGAAGGGAGAACGTCATCGTGTTCTAGGAGGTTCAGTGATCAGTGGCTGTGGAAGGCATAACGACCAGCACGACGGGCGCCGCGGCACCGCTGCCGCCCGCGCGCGTCACCAAACGGCGCCGGCGGCACATCGTTGATCGCCGCGCTTAGCAAGGGGCCAAAGGAACAGGTCGGCATCCGCGGCTCAAGACCCGGTCGAGCCCAAGGGATTGTTACTCCTAGCACATAGTAGGCTCAGCCGGGAGGCGGACATCGCTCACAGCGACTAGGTCTCCGGCAGACCGGGTCGGTGAGCCGGTGGGACGTCTGAGCGCTCGGCAACGGCGTTTGCCCGTTCGCCTCGGACGCTGGAGCCCGGGGCTGTCCGCCACCGGCGGTGCTGCCACAAGTAATGCTCCGGACGTTGTCTTATCCTGGCGGCCAACGCAGCCGTGTGGGCCTCGGTCAGGTGCCGCACGTCCTGCTCAAGGTTTCCGGTGCGCTCGGCACGGATTTCTTCAACCTCGCAGAGATAACGACCGGATAGCTTGGGATGCGGCATGCATGTGCCGAGGAAGAGCGGGACACCAGCACGCAGCGCAAAGACCGCCGGCCCGCGGGGAGTGGAGGCCGGTCTGCCCAAGAAATCCACAAAGACGCCGGAACTCCGGGCGTTCTGGTCGGCCAGCAACGCCGGCACCCGTCCGACCCGCAGCGATCGGAGCAGCTTCCTCGGCGCCTCACCCCTGCGGACCAGATTCATACCGAGGGCCGCCCGGTTCCGCGTCAGCGCCTCGTCGAATAGACGATTCGCCTGACGCACGGCTACTGCGTCGACCGGGACCCCGCGCGCTGCGACCGCCGCGCCCGCAAGCTCCCAATTCCCCAAGTGGCCGGTGATCAAGATGGCCCCCCGGCCATTCGCAACGGCGTCGAGCACGACATCCATGCCGATCGGGTCGGCTGTCCTGGCACGTATCCGTTCAGCCGACTCGCCGCTGTATCGGAAGCTGGCCACAGCCTCCCGTCCAAGGTTGGTGTAGCTCGCACGCGCCACACGGTCACGCCAATTCCGGTCCTGGTCCGGGAACGCGTGCGCGAGGTTTTCGTCGGTGACCCGGCGGCGGATTCGGAGCACCGTGCCCACGAGCCAGCCGAGTCCAGCCCCGGTAGCAAGCGCGCACCGTTCCGGAAACACTCTCAAACACGCAAGCGCAATGCTGAACGCGACATACTCGACACGGTATCGGAAGGGCACAGCACTTCGCGATTCGGCCATGAGGGCCACCAGGGGGCCAAAAAAAGAATGGGAAACAGCCCCGCCTACGAGCCGCTCGCCGGTCCCTCGCGGGCACAGACCGGGCGTGGCACAGTCGCCCTGAACCGGCAGAGCGAAGCGCCGATTGTCTCTATAACTCGTTGCTACAATTAGTATTTGAGTGTCGTTACTGCGACCGATCCCATGCTCCAGAAGTTACTGCAGCGCGCGCGCGGATCCAGTGCCCCACGCACACTCCAGTTAAACACAACCCCCAGAGCGGGGTGGCTAGATAGTACGGGGCAATCCGAAGCTCTTGAGCGGGACCTCTTGCTATGGGCGGCTGAATCAGACTCGTTCGACACCTCACCATACTACTAGCAGCGGCCCGGGCCACGCCCCGCGGGACGGTCCATGTCGGCCCGGGAGCCCGCTTGATCAGCCCCGGGAGTCGTTCATTGCTTAAGTGCCATACCGTCCGGCGGAACGACATACGCTGATGCTTCCGCGACGACCGCGAGCGCCCGGGCGTGAGGACACGACACTCGATGACACCTAGACGCAGGCCCAGCCCAAGGAAACCGACGGCCATCTACACACCAGAGCCGGCTCTTCAGGAGGCGGCAACACGTCGGGCCTTGCCACCGGTGGCCGTGTTAGGCGAGGATCCAGTTCACCTCTCGCCAGCGGGGCGCGGGGCTTGAACCGAAGACCAGGAGCTTCAGCGTGGCAGCAAAGCAGCGGACCGGAAGCGGCTCCGGTGAGCGACGGATTGCGATTCTTGGTGGTGGAAACCTCGGGCAAGCACTCGCCCGGGGATGGATTGCGGCGAACGTGGTGCAACCGGGTAACCTGAGAGTGGTGCGCCGGCGCCCGGAGCGCCTAGCGGAGCTGGCCGAACTCGGCATCCGGACCAGTGCGGACAACCTCGAAGCCACTCGCTCCTCCGACCTGCTAGTGATCGCCGTCCAACCTCAGCAGATCGAGAGCTTGCTCGAGGAGATCCGGCCTGCGATCGAGCCCGCCCGCCATCACGTTGTCTCGGTCGTGTCGGGCGTCTCGCTGAACGTTCTTCGGCACTGGCTGGGCGACATCGCTCTGGTGCGGGCCATGCCAAACACGGCCGTCGCGATCCGCGAGTCCATGACGTGCCTGTCGGCCACGGCTGCGCGAGCGGAAACCCTTGGGGAAGCTCGTGCGCTGTTCGACGCGCTCGGCCGCACGCTCGTCATCCGTGAGGAAATGATGATTCCAGCTACCGCCCTGTGCGCGTGCGGCGTGGCATTCTTCCTCCGATCGGTGCGGGCTGCTTCCCAAGGCGGAATCGAGATCGGCTTCCATCCCGACGAGGCCATGCTGCTCGCCGCGCAGACAGCGCGCGGCGCCGCATCGCTACTGCTGCGTGAGGACTCACATCCTGAGGCGGAGATCGATCGCGTCACCACACCTCGAGGATGTACGATCGCCGGGCTCAATGAGATGGAGCATCAGGGCTTCAGCTCAGCCCTGATCAAGGGCATCCTGCTCTCTGCCGATAAGGCGGCCGGCCTCTATGGAGCCTCGAGCTGAGGCACCGGATGACAGGACCGTCGGTCATAATACCGGCCGCGCCGAGAGAAACCCCGGCCCGGCGCGAAGCCGAGCCGGGGTGGCGTAAAGGTGGCCTCAAGCCAAACTCCCAGTAGCGGGCGCGCTGAACCACGAGTTGTCGGTGCAAGTCAGCGTCCAGCGTTCCACCAGCCGGCGCCCCCCTGCGTCAAAACTACCAGCTGTAGGACAGCTTGGTGTAGTAGAACGCCCCGTTAAAGCCGAACGGGCTGTACTCGCCATATCGCTGACCGGAGTCGTTGGCTGCGTCGGGGAACTCACCCGGATAGGTGTTCAGCGCATTCTGCCCACCGACCGTAAGTGTCCATCTGTCGGCGAACGTCTGGGCAAACTCGAAATCGAGCAGCTGGCGTCCCGGATAACGGGTCGTGACATCGGGATTGCCAGAGTAGGGTGCGAACCTCTCGAAGACGCCGTCCCAATGGCTGCCCCGTACTAGCAGGCGGGTTCCACTCGGGAAGACGTGATTGACAGTCACGCTCCCTCTCGTTGACGGCAGCCCCTTCTCCAGCGCGTTCACACGACTGTCGTTGAGCGTCTCCGGGTTGTGCTCGGTCACGTTCGTGCTGGTGACGTTCCAGGCTGTGCTCACGGTGGTGACGCCCCGGTCGTTCTCGACATCGTAGGCGGCCACAACGTCTAGCCCCTGCGTCCGGGTCGAGAAGTCGTTCACGAAGAACTGGAACCTCTTGAGCACGCCACCGGGCCGGATAATGCCGTCCTGGACCAGACGCTGAATCTCGTCGTTCGTGAGGTTGATGTTCCTGCTGGTGGTGAGACGTTGCGACACGTCGATCAGGAAGTAGTCCGCGGAGAGGCTGAAGTTGCCTCGCTGGAACACGCTACCGAACGATAGGTTGACCGACTTCTCCGGCTCCAAGGGCTCTCCACCGTACTGTTGGGCGAGCGCCGATGTCGAGGGGATCGTACCGTTGTTGGTAAGGTCCTTGAGGGCAGGATCATAGATGGTCGAGATGTTGAAGGCATTCTGTTGTCCCGGGGTAGGCGCTCGGAATCCGGTGCTGGCGGCACCTCGCAACGCGAATCCCTCGGATAGGCTCACGCGTCCGGCAACCTTCCCGTTGACCGTCGTCCCGAAGTCCGAAAAGCGCTCGACTCGGCCCGCTATGCCGAGGGTCCAAGCACCGTCCGGTTCGCGTAACTCGAGGTCCCCGTAGCCCGCGAAGTTGCTGCGGTTCCAGATTCCCGCCGTGAGCGGCCCAAACCCGGTGAAGCCGTTGGAGCCGGGGGTGAAGCCTTGCGAGGCTAGCGGCCCCTCGGTCCAAGATGGTGCATCGCCCTGAACAATCTCGAACCGCTCGTTACGCCACTCCGCGCCGCCCGCGATGTTGACCTGGTCGTTGACCGCGTAGGAGAGATCGACGTTGAAGTTGGTTTCCAGCTGGTCGTAGATCCCAGGGTTGAAATACGGAGTGCAGGGCTGGTCGGGAACGGCCGGTGAGGTTCCCTTGTCGCTGCACGGCTGATCGGGCCCCAGCGAGGCGTTGACGGTGTTGTACATGTAGAAGTCGAGGCTGGAGTTGCCAACAGCCGCGCTGGCGTCCCACGACAACCTGCCGCTGGTTCCTCGAAGCCCCGCCACTACGGAGGCGTCGGAGACATAGGATCCGAACTGCGGCGTGAAACCACCGGGGAACATCTTCTGGAAGGTGAAGCAGTTGGGATTGGCCAGGACCTCCTCCAACGCAGCCATGTCGGCCACGAGGCCGTCCACGACCCGGACTTCCGGACACCCTGCCGATCCGTCCAGCACCCCGTCCTGCGCGTCGGTCAGGTCACCGACCAAGAGATGACCGGAGCCAGTGTTGAACACGCCGCTACGCGTGTTGGGGTTCCGGAAGTAGAATCCCCCCTCCACTTGCTTGGACGCGTAGTTGCCGTGCCCATAGAACGAGAGGTTGTCGTTGAAGACGTAAGCCGAATTCGCCCACAGCTTGAGGTCGTTCGAAACCGTCGGTGACCCCCAGATCTGCGCGGGCGTGCGCACGTCGCGGTTCCCGGAGGCGATCAGCTTCGCGGCGTCGTTGCGCTGAACGCTGCGATCAGTGGGATCGGAGTTGCCGTATTCGCCGGTCAGATTCAGGAAGCCCGACTCCCCCAACGGCAGGCCGAAGTTGCCCGAGAGCGTGTACATGTCGCCGTCGCCCGGGAACAGGCCACCCTCCAGGAGCTCGGTTGTCTCGGCGAGCAGGTGCCCGCCCGTTTTGAGCTCGATCGAGCCGCCGGAGCCGTCGTTCTTGAGGACGAAGTTCATGACCCCCGCGATCGCGTCGGACCCGTACTGGGCGGCGGCGCCGTCGCGCAGGACTTCGGCCTGCTCCAACGCGATTGAGGGGAAGAGTGAGATGTCGGGGCCCTGCGCGCCGTCGGCGATGCTGTTGCCGTACCACACGATCACCGCAGAGCGGTGACGCCGCTTCCCATTCACGAGCACCAGCGTCTGGTCAGGCGAGAGGCCGCGCAGATTGGCCGGCCGCGAGAAGGTGGCGGCATCGCTGATGGGCTGGGTGTTGACGTTGAAGGAGGGGACCACGTTGCGTAGCACGTTTGCGAAGTCGACGTCGCCGCGGTTGACGATCTCGGCGGCGGGTATGACGTCAATCGGAACGGCCGACTCCGTCACCGTACGCGGTCGGGCGCGGGTTCCGATGACCGTGATCCCGCCGAGGATGAGCGCCTCCTCGGACAAAGCCACGTCAAGGGGGGACTCCGAGCCAGCTACGACCGTAACCTCCTGCCTAGCAATGGCATACCCGATCAGCTGAATCTCGACTACGTGGGTGCCCGCAGGCACGCCCTGGACCACGAACGCACCCTCGTTGTCGGACAGCGTTCCGACGGCAAGGGCGGGGATGAAGACTTGGGCGCCCGCGAGGGCCTGGTTGGTGGCATCGTCGCGGACAGTGCCCGTGATGGTGCCATCCTGTGCAGCCGCGAAGGAGGGCAAAACCATCGCCATTGACAAGCCAAGTAGCCATCGTGGGGTGATAGCGAGGACGCATCTCATGGTAAAGCTCCTCCACGCAAGAAAGTACACACGGGTGTGACCGCCGCCGCTCGGCTGGGATCGGGACGAGGTGACGCGGGGCAGTCTTCGCAGGCCGCTGAAGACGTGGCCGCACGCGCGACCCTGTGAGCAACGCCAAGGTCTCGATTCGGCCTTCGCAAGGTCGCCTCCGTCACCTCCTGCGGCGAAGGGGGCGCGTGCGGGAGTCCCGCCATTCAAGCCCGTTCTTCCCGCTTTAACGGCACGACTCAGTAGGGTCCATCGGACCGTAGGAAACGCAGATCGTGCAGTCCAAGTTGCTCTAGACGATTTCTTGACGGGTACTAAGCCTCGGGCGATCCGCCGACCCGGCGCGCACGAATGCGAAACTAGTGACGAGTAGTACCGCTCGCAGTATCACCTTGAGGCCTCCGTTGGTCATGTCTAGTCGTTGCACGGCGGTTGTTACAGCGATATCGGTCGGTGTCCGACGGAAGTCAGGCTGCTCCGGGCTGTTGGCCGTGCACAAGGGAACGTAACCGATGCGAGTCCCATGTGGCTAGTGCCTAGCCAACAACGTACTGCAGAATTCACCATGACTCTCCCAAGTGAAGACACTCCATAATAGAAGGGCATGCCGCCTAAATAAAGACTCTCGTGTGAACCATGGGAACAGTCGTGTGACGTTATGGTGGCCGTCCGAGAAGCACCGAGTGGAGTTCGAGGTGATCGACGTGCGCCCCGGGACCTCCGTACCCCAAGCTCAGCCCCCTCGTAGTGATCCGACGGGATCGAGGCGCGTCGCATACCAGGCCGGAACGGCACAGGCCAGGGCCGCGACTACGGTGAGCAGGAGTTGGAGCCGCGTGCGACCCCTGCACCGGGATAGCTGTTGTAGATGGTTACGATGCGGTCGGCATCCGCATACGGAAGAGGCTGCAGGACGATTGCGTTCAGCGCGCTGAACGCGGCGACATTCGCGCCAATGCAGACGCCCAGCGTCAGCACCACAATGGCTGCGAACGCTCGCTCGCAAGCTAGGTCTCTGATTGCGAGACGGGCGTCTCGTACGAAGGAGTCCAAAGGCGGTATCCGGCCGTCAATCCGTGTCGAAGCCCGCCATGACTCGACCTCCGTTGTTCGAGTCCAGGTTGCCAGTCGGCTTGTCCGCAAGCAGGGTCAGGGGCTCGCCCACGATCGCGCGTGCCACCGCGACCCGCTGTTGCTGGTCACCCGAGAGCTGGCTCGGGTAGTGCCTGACCCCGTGCGCCATGCCGACACGCTCAAGCTCCGGAGCAGCGCTACTTCGCCATGCCAAGCCGCCCTGCAGACGAGTTCGGTGGCGACGATAGCCTCCGGCCGTTTCCTTCCGGGCAATTGGCGCGAACTGATCGACCTCGAGGCATCGTTACCGCCAAGCGGACTTCAGGGCAAAGAGCAGTGCGACCGGGACAAGCATCGGCGAGCACTCTCTCCCGCGTCCCACCATAACCTTGACCAAGACGTAAGTGAGAAAGCCGAGGCCGATGCCGTCGGCAATGGAGAACGTCAACGGGATCGTGATCCCGGTCATGATCGCTGGTACGGCCTCGGTGATGTCGCGCCAGTCCAGTTCCGCCAGCGGACGCATCATCAGACACGCGACGTACAGGATGGCTGCCGCCGTCGCCTGGGTGGGTATGGATCCGGCCAGCGGCGCGAAAAAAAGACAGGCGTGACGCCTAGCGGATCGTTCGCTCCGCCAGGAATCCAGATTCCGGGACCTCCACGCGGAGCACCCGATCCTCACTGTCGTACCACACTTCGTGTAGCGCGCCGTTCATCTCGAAGGTCACATGGCGCGCCTGATGCTGAGCGCCCGCGACTCGGACTGGCCCCGGCCGTACCGATATCAGCACGATCCGGCCCTGCGCGCCCGTCCGCGGCACGAGCACCGTCGTTGCGTCGCCTTCCGACATCCGAGAAAGGAACCAGTACAAGTGCGCGACGCCATGTTCGAGAAGCACCGTACCCGTTGCAGCCCGGAACTCCCGTTCCTGTTCACCTCGGCTCGAACGCGTGCGCGCGAGCAGCCGCCGGTCGCCTGACGTAACCGCGATTTCCACCGGATCCGCACCCGCGACCTCGACCTGATACCTCGAAAAACTGAGATCGGGGCCCGTCTGCAGAAGTGGCTTCACCTGTTCGTGACCGGCTGGCAGGTCGAGCTCGATGACAGCATTCGCTATGACGTATGCGTCCACGCCCTGGCCCAGCCGGCGGATCGCGAACGTCTCGGTGCCCACACCTCCCTCGGCCTGTGTAACGTGGAATTCGCCCTCGTCGAGAACCACGTTCTGCGCCCCCGCGGGGGCTGCTAGCCCGAACAAGAACAGGACGGCAGGAAAGCGATGCACGGTTTGCCGTGTTACCGAATTATTGGAGGGTTTTCGACGCTCACGGGCCCCCTGGATCTACCCTGTCGCCACCACCCGGTTCGACTCACGCTCACGGGCGCGGGAGGCTGAGGATACGGCCGCGCGTCTGCGGCCAGTGCCTTCGGGCACTTGCCTAGCCGCGACGGTGCCGTATTCTGCCTTCAGTCTAGCCCTGGGCCTGAAAGCTAGGGCCTCCACCTCAATTGCTCGGCAGTGACGCTGATGCCGGGACTCAACCAGGAAGCCGCACGGGATGCCGAACGCCGGAACGTCGGAAGCGGGCGAGAGCCGTGCAGAACCCGAGGGACCGCCCAGCGGAAAGAACATCTGCGTCTACTTAGGCGGCAACCTAGGACGAGAGCAGCGCTACATAGCCGAGGCTAATGCCCTAGGGCGCTTGATGGCGGCCGAAAGTATCGGGCTGGTATACGGTGGCGCTCGGGTCGGTCTAATGGGTGTGCTGGCCAGCGCTGTCCTGGACCATGGCGGCTTCGTGACCGGCGTGGTGCCCAAGCAGCTTTCGTACCAAGAGCTCGCCCACGAGGGACTCAGCCGGCTCATCGAAGTCGCCACGATGCATGAGCGCAAGCATCTGATGCAGCGGCTGTCACAGGGCTGTATCGCCCTACCCGGCGGGTTCGGTACGCTGGAGGAGATCGTAGAAGCCTTGTGCTGGTCGCAAAAGCCGCTGGAACTGCATGAAAAACCGTGCTGCTTCGCCAACATCGACGGCTACTACGACCACCTGTTCGCCTTCCTCGACCACGCGACCGCACGGGGGCTCCTGCTGCCGCAGAACCGTGCGCTTGCCCGACAGGCTCCCAGTGCTCCGGATGCGCTTCGGACGATTCAGGCAGCGTGGGACGAAGAGGAACAAGCCATGCTCGAAGCGATCAAGGCCTATCGATCGTAGGCGACCTGCCACCGCACAAACGTGCGACCTGTGATAATCCCCCTTTCGCCCTCCTACCGTCAGCGAGAATCTGCCGGACCGCCGACGACGCGTTCCTTCAGGGGTAGCTGTCGTTCATGCGGGTGTAGTCGATTCCCGTCGAATGGCATCCGGTACATGCCGCGCCCCGACTCGTTATCGAGATCAGAGTGCTTCCGTCGGGCCGGTAGTAGGCCCACAGCCAGCCGTCGCCCGCATTGTCGGACGCACGCATCTTCATCATGATCGCGTAGCGGTTGAGCGTCCCTTCGGCAATAAGCTCCTTTACGATCAATGAGGAATCGGCGAACACGGCATTGCCGCGCACCTTTCCGTCCGCGCCCAGCTGGGCAGCTGCGACCTCGTTGTATCGTGTGCGGAGGTGCGACTCGGAGTGCCCCGACCCGGATGAGCGGCTCAGAGTGTCGCGTCGATTCCGGTAGTACGTCCATCCCGACGGCGCCCGTGACAACATGCTGACCTGAGCGTCCGTGAGTTCGCCGCCCGACGTCGTGGGCTGGGAGCCCGGATCTGGTCCGCTTATCAGGTCGCCGCCATCACGCTCACCGCCGCCGCCTTCGCCACCGCCGCAGGCCGTCCCCAGGACTACGGACAGCGCCACTAGGCAGGCTCTCCAAGTATCGAGCACTATTCTCGATTTTCGCACGCCGCTAAGTCGGTGAGACCATCGTCCGCTTGACTTACGCCGAAGTATCCTTGGATGTGCCCCGCGCTTCGTGCCGCCCTCGTGCGTGCGCATCTCAAGTGCCGTGTCCGCCGGCAACCCTGAGCCGTGCGTCAGCCAGCAGGCCGTAGTGTCTCTGCATCTCCCCGTGGACCAAGCGCTAGCGGTGACGCGACTGCTGGACAATGTACGATGCTGCGGTCCTCGTGGAGCAGGCGGAGGCGGTCGTATGATTGCCTCCGACGCCGCAGGCGAGCCATCATGCCCGGCGTCTTCGGATGCCTCGGCTCCACTGACCCACGGGCCGCGTGTCCGACACGAGACATCGCACTGCGACCGGCGGCACGGGTCCGGACAGCGGGTCAGTTTCACTCCCTCAGGGCAAACTGAGCAAAATGGATCCTCAAGAATTTCGTAGTCTAGGGCATCAGGTGATCGACGCCTTGCCGACTACCTCGACACGATCGAGGACCGGCGGGTCTTCCCGGACGTGGACTCCAGACACCTCGAAGCCATCTTCGACGAATGTCTGCCGGAGGCTCCATCCTCGGGTGGGGAGATCTTGCGGGAAATCCGCGAGAAACTCTTGCCCAACTGCGTGCACACCGGCCATGGCGGCTACCTCGGGCTAATCACCTCCAGTCCACTCCCGATCGGCGTTATCGGCGACCTGATCGCCTCCGCCATCAACCAGAACTTGGGAACCTACTCCATCGGGCCCGGAGCCGTCTCGATCGAACGTCGAACGATACGCTGGCTCTGCGACCTGGTCGGATACGGTCCGAAGTCCGGAGGCAACCTTACGAGCGGAGGAATGCTGGCGAATCTCATTGGGCTCAAGCTGGCGCGGGACCACGCGAGTGGGCAGCAGGCGCAGGAGAAAGGACCGAGCGGAGAATGGGGCGTATATACCAGTGAAGAACGGCACGTTTCCGTCGACAAGGCGGCCGATGTGGTCGGGCTGGGCCGCTCCAGCGTCCGCAACGTGGAGACAGACGACGAGTTCCGCATCCGCCTCGACTCGCTAGAACGGTCGATCGAGTCCGATCTTAGGTCGGGGGTGCGGCCGGCTTGCATCGTCGCGATGGCCGGTTCCACGAACACTGGAGCCATCGATGATCTAGCCGCACTTCGCACCCTTGCAGATCGCCACGGCATGTGGCTTCACGCGGACGCGGCCTACGGCGGCGGGCTCCTCGTCTCACATGCCTGGTCGCACCTTCTCAACGGACTAGAGCGCGCCGACTCCGTGACGGTCGATCCCCACAAATGGTTCTACGCACCGGTGGATGTCGGCGCCGTACTCGTTCGCGACGAGGCCGCGCTGTGCCGGTCCTTCGGCCTCCGGCCACCGTACCTCACGGATGACTCCGACTCTTCGGAGGACCGATATCAGTACTACGTGCACGGCCTCGAACAGAGTCGCCGCTTCCGGGCGCTGAAAGTGTGGATGAGCTTCAAGCGCTACGGGGCCGATCAGATTGGTCGTTGGGTGGACGCCAACGTCGGGCACGCCCGAAGGATTCATGAGATCGCCGAATCAAGCCCTCGCTTCACATCGGCGGTGAAGCCACCGATGAGCGCTGCCTGCATCCGCTATCTCCCCGAACGGGAACTCTCTCAGGAGCAGTTGGATGCACTTCACTACCAGGCCTTTCAAAGAATCGAACAGGGCGGCGAGTTCTGGATCGGGACGACACGGCTCAAGGGCCGTACTTGGTTTCGGGCCTGCGCAGTGAACTATCGAACGACGGACGGGCACATCCGTAGACTGATGGAACTGCTCGAGAGCGAATGCCGCGAGATAGAGCTCACCTTGAGCCGCTGACGCACTGGCCCAGACGGAACGGGGCCGACAGCTACCGCTGACGTGGAGCACACGCAGGCGCGACGTCACGTGCTCACGGTTGAACCCAGCGCCTATGCCAAGCCCCTGAAGTGATCAAACTGTTGCCGCGACCGTCTCCACTGACTCACGACGACCGAAGATCGCCCAGTTGCCGTCGCAACTGATGTCTGATGTGTCGTTCGGGCCTCAGTTCCCCACGAGGTTGACCCGCATGTACCAGATGCGACCCGCTACGCCGTACGGCGACTCGCTGGGATAGTCCATCGACCAGAGCTGTGCGACGGCCTCTCCCGGCAACTGGTTGGGTAGTTTGTCGAACAAGTTGTTGGCCCCCAATCCCACGAGGATCCGATCACCCACTTGAAGGGCCAGTTCCATGTCCGCGATCGCGGCCGCCTCGATCGCAGTGGGCTCCTCGAAATTGAACGGAGTCGTCACGGCACCGATGTGATTGACGCTGAATCGAGCACCGATTCCGCTGGCCGAGCGGACGTCAACACCGGCCTCGATCCTTCGCCCTGGCTGCGCCTCTTCGATCAAGATCCTCTGCGTCTCGCCGATGAAGTTCTCGTTGCGGTTTGCGGTGATCTCCGTGCTGTTCTGGTGCAGGCTGGCCGACAGATCCGCCGCACCCCAATCCATTCCCCGCAAACGCCAGCTCGCGACGACGTCAAGCCCGCGGGTCCGAGTGTCGATGGCGTTGGTCCAGAATGCCACAGCGTCCACTGGGCGCCCTTGGAACTGGGCTCCGGTGCGCAGTCCCTGGCCCTGGCTCAGGTTCTGGGTGAGGGCGATCGCGTCGGATACGGCGACTCGATAGTAGTCGGCCGTGAAGAGGAAGCCGCTGTCGCTGGAATACACGAAACCGCCCGTGATGCTGAAAGACGTCTCGTGGCTCAACGAGCAGGCGCCGAAGTCGGTGCAGGCGACCGGATCGCCTTCGGGCAGGAAGCCGGTGCTCTGCAGTCCTTCGCCGCTACCCACAAAACCGATCGTGTTGAATCCACACTGGGGAAGGCGCGGCGCGCGAAAGCCCGTGGACACAGCGGCGCGAAGTGCAGCCCCCGACTCTCCCAGCCCCACTCGTCCCGCCATCTTGCCTGTCAGCGAGCTGCCTGCGTCCGAGTAGTGCTCGAATCGGAGAGCCCCACTGAGCGTCGTCTCGTCCGACGGACGCAACTCCACGTCCGCATAGGCCCCGAAGCTGCTGCGATCCCTTTCGCTCAGCGATGCCGACGTCGGGCTGTAACCGGGGTATCCCTGGAATCCGCAACTGGCAATCACCGACCCGTCGGCATTCAAGTGATGCGCCGCCGGGAAGCTTCCCTGGGCATCGCTCGGCCCGCAGGCCCACGACGCAAGTTCACCGGACTCCATCCAGTCCGAATCGCGCCGGAACGCGCCTCCGAAAGCTAGGAACGCGGACGTAGAGCCCACGTCGATCTCCCGCGCGGCATCAGCGTTGAGCGTCCACTGCCGCACGTTCAGCCCCCCGCTGAAGACATTCGTCGGTCCGGCGTTGGCAGCGATCGATGCCCCGTCAGCTCCCGGGTTGTTCGCCAGGTACTCCGCCGCATAGGATGGGTTGATCGAATTGGCGGCGCCGAAGGCGAAGCGTCCTTCCCCGTAACCAACGCTCAGGTCTCCGGCCCATTCGCCCATATCGCCGCGCAGGCCCATCACCGCGGACCTGTCGTTGAGGTCTGACTCCTCAAGAGGGAAGAATCCATCCGGATAGACGTAACTGACCGTGCGAGGCACCCAGTCGGCCTTTCGATACAGGCCGTCGGAAACCGCATCCCGCTCGGAGTAGCCACCGAAGGCGTAGAGCTCCGCCGATTCGCCGACCGGCAAGACCGTATTGGCCATGAAGCCGGCGCCCGTGTAGTCCGGCTCGCCGTTGCGCTGGAGTTGAATGACCTTCCCCCCGTCCGTGCACGGGCCGTAGGAAGCACTGGGTCCGAAGCAGGTCGGTGCGTCCCCAGCTCGGTTCGTCACGTCTTGTCTAGCCGCCTCGATCGTCATGTTCAGGAACCCGCGGCCCAGGGGAACCCCCGCATTCGCGGACGTGAGCAACCTCAGCCCGTCACCGCGTGAAGTGCGACCCAGATAGGTAGCGGCATTCACACCGCCCGCATCGTCCTTCAGCACGATGTTGATGACCCCGGCAATCGCATCGGAGCCGTACTGCGAGGCTGCGCCTTCCCGCAAGACTTCGATGCGCTTGATGGCGTGTACGGGGATCGCACGCAGATCGGTGCCAGTCGTCCCATACCCAGACACCGCGAGCAGCTTCGCGAACGCAACGCCGTGGCGCCGCTTGCCGTTCACTAACACAAGGACCTGGTCCGGGTTCATGCCCCGAAGAGTCGCCGCGTGAAGAGCGGCCCCGTCACCCGCAGAAAACCGGGTCGAATTGAAGGACGGCGCGACCTGGCCGAGCACCTCGGCCAGATCGACTTCCCCCAGCCGCGCGATTTCTTCCGATCCGTAGATATCCACCGGAACCGGAAGCGTCGCCGGGTCGGACACACCGGCCCGAGAGCCTACCACAACCTCGATCCCCTCGAGGTCATAGATGATCTCAGGCTGCTCCTGAGCCGACGCCGCCACGGTAGCGACCGAGGCACTGCCGAGGGCGGCCAACAGAAGCGTGATGTCTGCTCTGATCTTCATGCCAGTAGGGCCTTGCCTGCGCGAGATCCTCCGCTGCCAAGAACAAACTTCAATTCCCGGTCCGGAAAGAATTGCGGTTTGTCCGGACCAGGCTCCCGGGGGCGACCCGTCCTGCGCACGTAGAGCTCACCGTGGTATGCCGCCGCCGACCCGCGGCAACGTGCGACGGTTCGTACTGCAGGCCTCAGCGGGGATCCTTGTGACCCGACCTTCTCAGAACCCGATCAGGTGAGTGACCTTCAAGCTCAGGGCACGCTCGGTGGCGAAGTTACCGTCGGTGCCCTGCACCTCGCTGTTTCAGCAAGTCACAGGAGGCGCCGCGGTCGATGACCTTCGGACTCCGAATCCTGGGGGCGTGTCATTCCCGAATCGGACGCGACGCGCTCGGTTGCTTCGGGCATGCCCGAAGCCGCTACCTTGTCTACACAAGAGTCGAAGGACGAGCTAGCGGCGCCTGCAAATACCGGAGGAACACTGGCACTCCTGACCAGGGCTTGAAGTGTTGAACGCGCCCCCTGTCTGCGCGCAGACTTCGGACGATGGAGTGAAGTTCCGGTCGGGCACCGTGCGGTCTGGCCTGTGAGTGATGCGATGGACGTGCCACCCCTAGCCCATGACACTCTTGGTTCAATGGTGGCAACTTGGTGAGATGCTTGGGCGCTTAGCTCAGCCGGTCGAGAGCGCCTGCTTTACACGCAGGAGGTCGCAGGTTCGAATCCTGCAGCGCCCATTGAACTTACGGGATCCGGGGGGTCTCATGTCCGCTAATTGTGTCCGCTAATTGGAACCCGAACCGACCTCCCGGTACTCCTCGAGGGCCTTCCTGAGCCGGTCCTCGTCCGCCCTCTGATAACACTGGAGAACCGTCTGAGCGGTCTTCCAGCCTCCGAGTTCGCATAGGACCTTGAGTGGCAGATCCATGAGGTCGGACGCGAACTTCCGCCTCAAGGAGTGCCAGCCCCGGAGACGCTTGGGCTCCAGCTCCGCAAGCGTCTCGGCCTTTCTCCACCAGTCCCGAGCAAGCGAGCGGCTCATGCACGCTGACGGGTCCTTCGGGGCGGGCAGCAGGGGCGCGTCCCCGATCCCGGGGTTGTGCCTCCGTGCTTGCTCCAGAGTTGTCCGTGCCTTGGCGGTGACCGGTGTCCGATGCTCGTAGCCGGTCTTTTCATTCTCGCCCCGCCACCGGATGGTCCTGTCATCGAGGTCGATATCAGACCACTGGAGCTTGCGGATGGCCCCGATGCGGTGCCCGGTCTCGTGGGCTAGCACCAAGGCCACGCGGAACCGCCAGTCCACCTCTCCTGCCACCCGGAGCAGCGCTTCGTACTCCGCATGGGTGAGCACCACTCGTCTCGGGTTCTTCTCCTTCGGCAGCTTGAGGCCCCTGAGAGGGTTGGACTGGACGAGGAGTCTTCCTTCCTCGTCCCGGGATTTCGCGGCCCAGTTGAGCACCGCGAGCAGGAACCTCAGATCGGACTCGATCGTTCGATCAGACACGGACCTGCGGCTGCCGCCGGCCTCTCCCGCACGCCGCGCCCGGATGAAGCGATCCCAGTCACGCTGCGAGAGCGTCCCGGCCTTGCGATGCCTTCCGAAGAATCGAAGGAACGTTCTCATTGTGGCCCGGTCGTGGTTACGCGACCTCCTGCTCTTGGTCGGTGTCACCTCTTCACCGTAGATGTCAAACAACTCCTCCAGGGTGAGCGTCTGGGGCTTGACTTCCGCCGCGCCCGCGCTAGCCGGTTCGGCGAGTCCGGCGGCCATCTCGTCCGCCTGCCTCTTGGCTCGGTCCCAGTCACGGTGTCCCAGCGACCGGGTGAGCCTGCGTCCGTTCTCGCGCCACTCGACCTGGATGATGCCGGTTCTGGGATCGGGGAAGACCCGTACCCGGTTCCGGCCCCATTCGCCAGCGCTATAGGTGCGCTGGCCATGTTTCGTGTTGCCCATCATTCGATACCTCTCTGGATGACGGACTCCACGATCTGCCGACTCGAAACCTCGCGCAGAGGCTGCCTCGACGCCAGACATGACTTATCAATCGTGGCCTTCCGGGGCAGGTGGTTGCGGGCGATCCTGGGCGCGCCGGGTCTTCCGGCGTTGGGGATCTTTCCATCCCGAACGAGCCGTCCGAGATGGTCGGCGGAGTAGCCGCTCTCCCTAGCCGCCTCGACGAGCGACAGGGTGGTCTCGTCCAGCTCCTGGAGGGTGGCATCGAGGTCGTCGGCGCAACGATCCAAGACCACGGCCGGGGTCTCTCCCCCGTAGCGGCGGAGCGTCTTGGCCTGCTTACGCCAGGCGACCGGCAGCGCTTCCACGGAGGGTTGGTCTGCGCGCGGCCCGGTCTTCGTTCTCATTCCCAATCTCCTTCGGCGTCCCTACTCAGTGCGTCGTTCAGGTCCGGGTCCCCTTCGCCCCGCCGTACGGACCGTTCGGCGAGATCGACGCGGCGTCCGAGGTCGGCGAGCCCGGTCGTGCGTGCGACGGCGTAGACGGTGGCGGCGATGGCCGTGAGCGCGAGCGCGGTGTGCAGCGCGAGGGCAATGCCGTGCTCGGCGAGGATGGCCGGCCAGAAGGGGCCGAGGTAGTCGAGGCGGGAACCACCGAGGAGCAAAGCCGCTCCCGCGACGGCGGCCGTGAGTCCCGCGCTGATCTTCCAGGGCTGCATCGTGGTTGTCCGTGTGGTCAGAGTTCGACCGCGGCGGGGTCGCGGTCGGCAGGACCCTTGAGCCAGGACCGGTCCCCGCTTCCCAGGCCGAGCCTCCGGATGAGTTTTGCCGCGGCCGGTCCGTTGGCGTGGAGCCGGAACCCGGCGGCGGCCTTGGCGCGGACGGAGCGTTCGCGGTAGTTGCCGGAGACGGCCTCGATGTTGACGCGGCCGCTCCGGCCTTCGGAGTCCGCGTACTCGATTTGCGCATCGGGGTAGAGCACGCGTCCCGCGGCATCGACCGGGAGTCCCAGCTCATGGGCGATGCGGTGCCGTTCTGCATCGGCGGCCCGCTTCCCTTCTTTCCTCCGGGCGGCCTCGCTTGCACGCGCGACTGTGCTCTTGAGTTCCGTGTCGAGGCGGATGCGTCGGACGGTGGCGCCCTGCGCCTCTAGCTGTTCGCGCTCCTTCCTGCAGGCGCGGTAGATGGCGGTGTCGTGGGCGGCCTCGCCGGGCCTGGCGCGTGAGAAACGGATCTCCTGCCCGGGATCCATCCCGCGCTCGGTGGCGAGCTGCCGCACCTCGGCCACGCCCTTGCGTGTGAGGCTCAGGACCTTGAACGGGTTGCCTCTGGGTCCGGTGGCGCAGGTCTCGGAGACGATCCCGTCGCGTATCCAGGCATTGACGGCCCTCCGGGTGGTGTAGGGGTGGCCGCCGAATCGGGCCTCGGCGAGGTCACGGTACGAGACGGTGCCGTGGACTCCGATGTCGGTGAGCCCTGCGGAGCATCGTTCGAGGAAGGAGACGGACCCGCGCTCCCGCTCGGCGGCGTATTCTCGGCGATGGCCGTTCCGCATGCGGTAGTTGTCGCGGCTGGGTGGCGCGGCGGGACGCGGGTCGCGTTCGACGCTGCGGTCGAACATCTCCTTGCCTCTCACTGCTCAGCGGCTCGGCCCGAAGCTGCGTTCGGAGACCGGGAGCTTCAGCACGGGCACGACGACCCGTTCAGGACCGGGCGCTCGGGTTGCCGCCGCGGCCACGGGTTCCCGCACGGCCTCGCGCTCGCGGTGCCGCGTGAGCACGAAGTCGGAGATCTTCTGCGCGTCTGCGGCTGCGCGCCGGATCTCGCGCGGGTCCTCCTCGAGCGCGGCGATCCAGCCCTCGACGTAGGCGGCTCCCCGGCTCGGGTCGTGCCCGACGCCGACGCGTTCGCCGGTCATCATGGCGCTGATCTCGGCCCGGAGCTCCTCCCTCGCGTACTCGGCCGAGCCGAACCCGCTCTCGATCCCCTTGACGAGCGTCTCGCGGTTCATGCGCTCGGGGTGGCCGGTGCTGTGGCCTAGCTCGTGGAGCGCCGTCTGGTAGTAGTGGTTGGCGGAGGGGAACTGAGCCCGTGCCGGCAACACAATCTCGTCCTGGTTCATGTGGTAGAAGGCGCGGTCGCCCGCGACGTGGCGGATCGGCACGCCGCTGTCTTCGAGGACCCGCTCGGCCTGTTGGTGGGCTTTCCAGAGCGGCTCGGGTAAGGCAGCGGTGCGGGCTGGGAGTCCGTCTGCCTGCTCGGCGTTGAAGACGGTGTACTGGCGGATGTATGGGGTCTCGAGCTTCTCGTAGCGGTAGACGCGCTTGTCCTCAGCGTCCCGCTTGGGCCGTCCACGCTCGTCGGTGACGGCTATCCGCTTCTTGTCCTGGAAGGAGAGGATGCGGGTGCCGTGCTCGCCCTTCCGGACCTGTCCGCCGCGCGCCTGGATCTGGCGGTAGGTGCCCCAACGGACGTCGCCGTAGCCTTGCTTCTGCTGGACGGCGGCGAGATGCAGGCTGTTGCCACCCCTGTAGGACTGGCCAGTGTCGACGTTCATGGGGAGCACGCGCTCGCCCGGCCCCCACGGTTTCTGCCACGGCGCGGTGCCTTGCCGGATCTGCTCGACGATCGCGTCGGCGAACTTGCGGTGATACTCGTCGTGTTTCATCGGTCGTCCTCCCGCTCGCCGTGCGGGTCGCTTCCGGCGTCCACGATCTCGTCCTCGCTCCCGACGTCCTCGGGGAAGAGGCCGTACTCCTCGGCCAGATAGGCCGCGACCTCGAGCGTGTCGCCGCTGTCGCGCGCGAGCTCGCGGTCGAAGTCCTCGAACGTCTCGACCCGGATGGTCGTGTCGTTGCCCGTCATGCGTTCACCTCCTTCGGTGAGTGGGTTGTTGCTTTCTCGCGGGGCTCCGTCGCACGGCCCCAAACGGTCTCGGTGATCCACCGGCCTGTGCCCGCGTCGTAGCCCCGGACGCGGATGGCCTCCTCGACGAACCGCCGGCCCTTGAGGCGGGTCATGTGGAGCACGAGCGCTATCCCGTCGACGACGCCCCGGCAGGTGACCTCCCACGGGAGCGCGTCCCCGGCCTGCATGGCGCAGCTCGCGAGGCGGGAGAGCGCGGAATGCGCGTTGTTGGCGTGCACGGTGGTGAGCGAACCGCCATGGCCGGTGTTCAGGGCCTGTAGGAGATCGGCTGCCTCGGCGCCCCTGACTTCGCCGACGACGATGTGATCGGGGCGGTGCCGGAGCGCGTGGCGGACCAGGTCGCGGATCGATACGGATATCTCCGACTGGGCGCCTCCGGCCTCGAACCGGAGGCAGTTGGCGCGCTCGATCCTGAGTTCGAGCGTGTCTTCGATCGCGACGACCCGCTCGTCCTCGGGCAGCAATTCGATCAGCGCGTTCAGGAGCGTGGTCTTGCCCGACCCTGTGCCCCCGGAGACGAGGATGTTCCTCCGGGACTCGAGCGTGGCCCGGGCAGCCTGCAGGACCGGATCGGGCAGCGCGCCCAAGCGCACGAGGTCTTCGGCCGAGAATGCCCGGCCTCCGAACCGGCGGATGGTGATGGCGACCTCGGGGCTCGCGGGCGGCGTGCAGATGGCGACCCGCGATCCGTCGGCGAGCCGAGCGTCCAGGACAGGCCTTGCGGCCGGGTCGAGTCCGAGCGGCCGCGCGATGTGGATCGCCGCGCGGTGAAGCCAGGCGGCGGTGAGCTCGGGCGCTTCGTGGGGCTCAAGCTTCCCCGCCCGCTCGACCCACACGTTCCCCGGCCCGTTGATCATGATCTCGGAGATGTCCGGGTCCTCGAGCAGCGCTCCGAGGCCCGGAAGGAACGGCGTGAGATGACGGGTCCCGCTGGCGCGCGTCATATCCGTCCCTCCTCGCGGAGCCGCCAGTAGCCCTTGTGCCTCGGGAGGTAGTGGGGCTTCAGGTAGACGCGCCGGGCCGGGAGCGACTTGGCCCCGTCGTAGGGCAGGCAGACGGCCTGGTAGTTGGCGAGGAGCGTGAACTCGCGCGGTGTGAACACCGGCTCCCGTTGTTGCCGGAACGACTTGCTCGCGCCGATGGTGCCGCGTCCTCCTCCGGCGCGTCCCGACAGGAGCGAGAACTCGGGCCTGCCGGTGGTCTCGGTGAACGTGTACGAGGGCAGCGTCTTCATGACGCTGCCGCACATCTCGGACGCGATCCGTGCGGAGGACTCGTCGGAGAGCGAGAGGAAGATCCGGGTCCTGAGCGTCTGGACGAGCGTGCGCCAGGCCTCTCCCGAGGGGAGCACGGAGCGGAGCGAGGAGATCGACTGAGTTGCGACGATCGGGATGCAGCGGCACTGCCGGGTCAGCGCGAATGCCTTCTCGTCGCCCGCCGGATCGTCCTGGCCCACGGTCGCGAACGCCTGGTACTCGTCGCACATGAACACGGCTGGCCGGAGCTTACGGCCGGGCCGGCGCGCCGCCTCGACGGGCCGTCGGAGCAATGCCTGCATCCACGCGTTCTTGAGCAGCACGCCGATGGCGCGGGCGAGGGCCGGGTTCGCGCCCGCGGGCATGTTGAGCGCGAGGACCTTGCCCTCGTCGATCAGCTGCGCGAGCGGCGGCAGCCGTCGCCGGAGTCCCGGCATGGGCTCGACGTCGGCGACGTCTCGGGCCAGTGCGGAGTCCTCCGTCTCCGCAGGTTTGGGGTCCTCCCCAGGCGGAGGCGGACAGAACACTCCCGCGACGTCGGGCTGGTCGAACAGCGAGAGGAAGACGCTGATGCCTTCGACGATCGAGGTGCGGAGCTTGGCGTCGAGCACCGACCAGTCGTGGACGTACCACCGCTCGACGGCGTCCACCTGCTCGGCGTACTCGCTGCCGGTGGCGCCGGAGACCGGCTCCGTCCGGTACTCGACCTTCAACTCCTCGAGCCGCGCGGCGCGGTCCGGATCGAGAAGGCACGCCACCATGCCGGCGGCGGGCGCCATTTCCCAGCCCCACTCCTCCAGCGCCTGCTTGTGCGCGTTCAGATCCTTGGCGGCGATGACGGCCCGCATGGGGCAAAGCCGCAGGGCCTGCGCCTTCGCCTCCCCGATCTTGTCGGCGAACAACGCGGCGTCGACGGTGCAGCGGTAGACGTCCCGGAGCGTGACCCAACCCCCCGGCAGGAGCCGGTGCAGCTCGACGATCCACCGCACGAGGTTCGTGTACGCCTGTTGCCAGAACGGCTCCCGGCTCTTGCCGAAGAGCTGGTTGATGAGGGACGCGACGCTGTAGGCGAGCGAGTAGGAGTCGAGGAGAGGATCGTCGAGCGGGTTCCACTGCCAGGAGCCGCCGAGCCCGAGCTCGAGGTAGTCTTCGCCGCGCCCGGCGTCGTCGAGGATGCCCCGCACCTGATGGCAGAAATCGCCCTTGACCTCGAGCACGAGCGCGCCCGCCCGGTGGCGGAGATCGTCGGCCTGCCAGTGGAGGAGCTGGCGCGCGAACGGGTACATGCACGAGGTGGTCTTGCCGGTCCCGACGGCGCCGACGATGAGGATTCCGGTGTAGAGCCCCATCTCGGGGATCACGAGCCAGGAGGGCCGCTCGCTCTCCTTCGGAGCGGTCGGATGATGCAGCTCGCCGATTACGAGCGAGGGCGTGTCGTCGTTCGGCGAGGCCGGCCACTTGGGTAGCCTGCCCCGCCGCCGGGGCCTCACGAGCGGCTGGAACCAGACCCGCCAGACCGAGAGCGTGAACAATCCGGCGAGCACTACGGCAACCGCTGGCCACGCGTAGTACCATGCCCGGATCGCGGCGTGCAGGCGTGGATCGTGGTAGGCGATCAGGTCGAGCGCCGGGCTGTCGCCGGTGCCCGGGAACGGCGCTTTGAGCGCTTGCGCGCCAGCGGCTCCGACGGCGCCCCCGATGATGGCGAGGGTACCGGACTTCATCGGAGCACGTCCCTTCCCGGAGGGATCGCTGGCTGGGAGCGACCCGAGGGGGAGGAGACAGGGGTGCGCAAACACACCTGTCTCCGAACCCGCAGCAGGCCCTCGGACTGCGGGGTCGCTCCCAGCACCGCCCCCGCGCCCCGATCGGCACTGGCCGGTCGGGGTGCGGAGGCGCAAGACGTTGGCGTGCGGTAGCTTGCGGAGCGGTGTCGGTGCGCATCGCCGGGGCGCTGAAGTGCGCATCGGCACCCCGCGTCGTTTGCGCGCTCGAGTGCGGCCATGAGGCGGGGGCGACTCATCGGTAGAGGGCTCCCGCGAGGCGCGTGGTGCGCCAGGCACGGCCGCGGCGTACCGCCCCGCGCTCGGCCTGCCGGCGGACCTCGTCCTCGAGCGCCACGCTCCGCTTGAGCGCGGCCTGCAGACCGCCGAACTCCTCGAGGATCTGGACCGCGCCCTGAAGGATCGCGCGCTCGATCCGGGCGAGTTCGTTCCGGATGGCGGGGTCGGACTCACCGGTGCCGGCCGCCTCGGCCCAACCGCGGAGGACGCTACGCGCGCGCGCCGTCTCGTCCTTCGTGCGTCCGACGGCCACGGCCTCGACGGACCGACCCAACCGCGTGAGCGCGTGCCAGAGCCCCCGGTGCGTCGCGCCCCACGACCGGAGCGCTGTCGCGGTTTCGTGGCCGGGCTCGGCGTAGACGAAGACGGCGCGGGTCGAGTCCAGGGCGACGGGCATCTTGAGCGGGAAGTAGCGGCGGGTGTCCCCCGCCACGCCGCGGTAGAGGCGTGACGGCAGGAGCTCGCGCCCGATCCCGAGCGCCTCGAACGCCCGAACCTTCTCCCGCTCTGTCGGGAGCCAGGGCAGGTCCGTATGCTCGATCACGTAGTCGAGCGAGAGCAGGCGGCGCAGCAGCACGTCAGGGGATGCCATGCGGCGGTGGCGTATATGTTCGGCCCCGAGCGCGCGATAGAGGCTCCGTGCGTAGATCCGGCACACGCGGCCGATCCCCCGGATGCCCGGCACGGTCTCCTCGGAGGCCAGGCCTTGGGCGACCAGCGCGTGGGCCATGCGCCGCGCCCGTTCATGGTGCGTATCCAGGAACCGGGTCGCCTGGGCCCGCGTGAAGACCCCGCTGTGCAGGCACACGAGCGCGATCCATTTGGCCTTCCGGCCCGTCCAGCCGAACGTCTCGAGCGCCTTCTCGCGTCCGTTGAGATGGAGCGTCATCGCTCCTGCTCGGTGACCAGCGCGCGGTCGGCCTGGAGGTAGGTGATGAGGAGCCCCATCGGGTTGTGGACCACCGCCTCCGGCGGGATGCTCTCAAGGAACTCGAAGCGCAGCGTGAGCGACCACCGCTCTCGCCGGATCTCCTGCTCGCCCCGGAGGTGCACGAGGTCGAAGTCGGCGGTGGCGCCGTGCGGTGGCTCGGGCGCCGGGTGGATACGGAGGACGACCTGCTCGACCTCGAGCTCGGTCTCGGCGGTCCCGGCCGCCATGGCGGCGACCTCGCCGGCGTCACGCCGGAACGCGGCGTTGGCGAGTGCGGTCGACAGGAAGCGCAGGCTGCGGGTCCACTGCTCCTCGACAGTCGCGCGGCGCCGCGAGTGGAAGTCGTGGACGAACCGGTTGAGGAAGTACTTCGTTGTCGGATCGAGCGGGTCGGCCTGCGCGGTCGCTGCCTCGTAGGCCAGCGCCTCGGCGCGGCCGACCTCGTCGACCCGGACGACGATCGGGCGCGGCGGCTCCGCGCCCGCGATCCGGAGCAGGACCACGACGCCGAGAGCGATGCTGGCGGAGAGGAAGATCAGGATCGTCCGCAGTTTCCTGTTCGCGGCGACCGCCTCGCCCCAGATCTCGGCGTACTCGCGGCCGGCGTCCTTGTCTGGCTTCATGGTGGGAATTCCTTTGGGCCTCAGGCGCCCGGAGCGGGTGTCTTGGCGGGGGCCGCCATGCCGGCACCCCGTCCGGCGACGGCGATGAATCCGGATCCGACGGAGCCGGAACCGGAGACGAGCATGGCGGCGAGGTCGCCGACCTTGAGGCCGGCCATGAGGCCGGATACGACGAGCGGGAGGAGCACGACGGCCCAGAGCCAGAGCTCAGCCGGGTCGGCGGTGCCGGTGCCCATCAGCGCATCGGCGTAGGTCGTGATGTAGCCGAGCCCGACTCCCATGAAGACCCTGAGGATCGCCCCGGCCACGACCCCGTAGAGCGTGTAGACCATCAGCGTTCGGAACCATCCCCAGAACAGGAACGCGAGCGGATCCAGCAGCAGGAACGGGATGAACACGGGCCCGAGGAGCATCGCGATGGCGACCGCGACCTGTGCCCAGATGACCTGCGCGTAGGTCACGCAGAAGAGCGCGACGAGCGAGAACACGAGCGAGGCGCCGATCGCGAGCGAAAGGAGCGACGAGAAGAGAACGCTGAGCCCTGCGGTCACGATCGAGAGCAGGTTCCCGGTCGACCACGCGCTGCCGAGGTGTGCGCCGTAGGCTTGGACGAGCGCGGCCATCTCGGTGTAGCCGGCCGAAACCACGTCGGAGAGGAACAGGTTCTGAAGCCAGATCCCCCCGCCGGCGATCATGGCCGGGAACGTGAACCCGACGCCCGGGATCGGGACCGTGTAGTAGTGGAGCAGCGTGCGGGGGATCGCGATCCCGAGCACGAGCTTGACGATCGTCCAGGGGTCGAACGTGCCGCTGAACGCGATCCTGAGCCCCGTCCAGGCGATCATGACGGCGGCTAGTCCACCCCAGAGCTGGAGTCCGGCCGTGTGCACGTCGGCCGCGGCCCCTCCGATCACGGTGTCGAGCACGACGTCCAGGAAGTTCTTGAAGTCCTGGAGCCGGTCGGCCGGGATCTGCGTCGGGACGTTCGGGTCGATCGACTGCGGCGGGAGTTGCATGGCGTGTGGCTCCCCCCGCCTAGTTGCCGCCGTAGAACGACGGGACCTGCAAGAGGAGCCCGTCCCGGAGGTCGGCACGACTCTGTGTCGCGGCGTCCCGCATCGTCTCCGCCATCGCACCCGCCCGCTGCCGGCTCTCGTGCCACTTGGCGAGCTGCTCGAGGCGCGCGAGTTCGGCCTGCCTCCTCCGGTTGGCCTCCTGCACGGCCTCGTAGGCGAGCACTTGGCTCATGGCCGCGCTGATCCGGCCCCGGCTAAGCGCGGCCGCGACACTCGCCTGTTGCAGCGCTGTTGCGGAGAGGTTGTTGTTCGCGGTCAGGTCCGCGAACGAGGCCTGTGAACTCTCGACGGTGGCCGCGAGCGCGGCCGCCGCGTCGAGCGTCGCGTAGTCGAGCGCGCCCTGCCGTCCGGCCGCCTCGCGCGCGCGCCGGAAGTCTTCCGCCGCGCGCGTCGCCGCCTGGGGCGGGAGGTCACGGTAGAGATCCAGGATGTCGGCCTCGCCGACCCGGTCGGCCGTGCCGAGGGCCGTGCGCCAGATCCGGGTGAACGAGCCGCCCCTTCCGAAATCGCGGACGGCGCCCGTCACGTCGTCCGCCGTGCCGGCGAAGTCGGAACTCCACGCGAGCCCGTCCCGCACCAGGCCCACGGGCTCGGCGGCGAGGTCCGCGAACGGCTCGACGAGCGCGTCGATCTGGCCCCGGGCGGCGCGTTCCATGTGGTCGAGCTGGTCCTCGAGCTCGGAGAGCTGGCGGGCCATCGACTGGACCTGGCGGACTTGGTTGGCGATCTGCACGATCTGGTTCGCGATCATCTGGGCGCGCTGGACTGCGCCTCCGACGTCGAACAGCTGGGCGCTTGCGGGCACGGGGGCCGCGAACGTCAGGAACGTTGCGAAGAGGGCGGGGACGAGGATGCGGTAGGGCATGGGGGCAAAATCCTCTCGTGTCATCGGGACGTGGCGGAGGTGGGGACCAGGACGTCGGAGGTAAGCCAGATCCGGAGCCGGTGGCCGGCGCGGACCGTGAGGGTGGGCATCCGGTTCAGGAACCGGCCCAGGACCGAGGTCGCGCTCTGGCCGAGCCCTTGGCCGACGCCCGCTTGGAGGCCGTACGCCGGGGCGCCGGCGAGCGTGAAACCGCTCAGGACGCCGACCGCTCCGGCGGCGGCGAACATTGAGACGTAGTGACGGTCGACTTCGTCCTTGAGCGCGCTTTCGCCCGCCTGGTTGAGGCCACGGAACTCGAGGTCGATCCAACTGCCGCCGGGCAGGAGCAGCCGGTGGAACGCGACGGCGAGCCCGCTCTGGTCCCTGTCCTCGACCGCTTGGGCGGTGCCGACGACGCGCGCACCGCGCGGGATCAGGACGCGTTGGCGGTCTGCCGAATAGAGCGGCACCGACACCATGGCGAGCACCGGGCCGGGGAAGTCGCCCGAGAGCTGCGTCAACAGCACCGCCTCGAGGAACGAGCCCTCGTGCACGCGCTCCCAGCCCGGCGGATCGTCCGGGCGGACCATCCGGCCCGGCTCCGGAGTGCCGGATGCAGGGGATCGCATGCCCGACGGAAGTGCTTCCATGGTCCCCGGCGGGAGCCCTGTGGTCGCCAGCCCGGCTTCGATCTCGTTCTCGAATGCTGCGAGCGACCGCTCTAGCGAGGTGAGCGTCCCCTCGAGAGCGTCTTCGAAGAACTCCGGCTCCCCGGAATCGCCGCTCGGCAATGCCCCACCATTCCGGGCCTCGCTGGGACTCCGGTACGAGGACACGACGGGCTGCGAGCGTAGCGAGCGCATGCGCCGCTCGATCTCCTCGAGCCTAAGCGCCTCGCGAAGCTCCGCCTCCGCCTCACCGGTTACTACCGCGCCGGACGCCTCCGATTCCGCGTCGGCGAGCGCAGCCTCTTCGGCCGCGTCCTGTAGCCGCGCGAACTCTTCACGGGCCTCGGTGGCCGCCGCCTGCTGGGTCTGGCGCTCGGTCTCCGCGCGGATGCGGCCCTCGAGCGCACGGCCCATCCCTTCATCCACGGCCTGCGGCTCCGGCGGGGCAGCCCCCACGGCCGCCTCCTCGGGCCCGGCGACGGACCAGGAGAAGAGGAGCCCGGCGACGAGCACACCCATCAGTGCGATCCCCGCCTTCGTGACGATGCCACCGGGGAGTGCGCCCCCGGGTGGACGCGCCCACTGTTTCCAGCGGCTCATCGGTCACCGTCCCTGGGCTCGAACCGCCAGCGCATCCGCTTGTCGCCGATCTGCAACCAGCCGTCACCCAGCACGTGGCGCGCGATGTAGAGGCCGTCGTCGATCAGATCGAACGCCACGAGCGCAGGCTCGCCGTCCTTGAGTTCGTAGAGCGCCGGCGACTCCTGGGCGTGCGAGCGGACGTAAGTGAACCGGCCGTCGTGCCACATCGCCTCGACCAGGAACGGCCGCTTCGAGGCGCTCCCGTCCAGGCGGTACTCGAACGCGAGCCGACCTGGGTACTCGGCCCGGAACGTTTCGATGGCGGCTTCCGCCTCGGCCCGCACGTCCAAGACTTGTGCCTCGGCCCGCTCGCGGGCCTCCCGCGCGGCGTCGGCAGACTGGGCCGCCATCTCCCGGTACGCGGCGACCTCGCTCCGGGCCACGAACGCGGGGCCGGGCGCGCCGTCAGCGGACAGGCGCCCCGCCTCCGCGCCCGCTTCGACGCGGACCACGAGATGCGGGGGCTTCTCGCCGTCCTCGGAAACCAGGAACGAATAGATACGGCCCGACTCGCAGACGAGCGCAATGTTGGTCGCCGCGTCTTCGGCCAAGGGTTTCAGGAACGCGACGTTCGCGGCACCCGTCAGATGCCAATACTCCGAGTCGCCCACCACGAAATCGAGGATCCGCTCGTCGGCAGGGAGCACGATGACCGTCGTGTGCCGCACGCGCGTCAGCAGGCGGTGGATTCGTTCCTCGCCCTCCTCGGCGATCGGCACCCGAAGTACGGTGGCGGCCTCCTTGTGCTGGGAAGCAGCCCCGGCCGGGAGCCCCGCAAGCAGGAGTATCAATAGGATAGGTATGAAGAGGATTCTCATGGCTGCATGTCCTTGGGGTTGAGGTGGGGTGCGGGTCGGCCCGTCAGGACGGCGAGGCCCTGGGTCAGTCCGTGCCTCGCGACGGCCTCGGCACGCTTCTCGGCGTCGAGCGCCGAGGACGTGTAGAGCCAGTAGCTCTCGGGATCGACCTCCAAGCGGAGGACGGCCGCCTCGTCCACGCGGCGGAGATAGAGCTCGCGCTTCGGCGCGAGTGTCCGGATGCGGGCGACTTCCGCCTCGTTCAAGCGGAAGAGCGCCCCGGCCTCGTCGGGGAGTTCGGGGTTCGCAAGGAAGAGTTTCGTCGGGATCGACTCGAGCAGCGCGGACGCCCCGGGCGTGCCCGTCACGTCCACCGCGGACTGAGTCGCGAGCACGAGCGCGGCGTTCTTCTTCCGCCACGTCTTGGCGGCCTCGGCCAGGTAGGCAAGCACGGCGGGGTCGCGCATGTACCGCCACGCCTCGTCCACGACCATCAGTTTCAGACGTGCCGTCTCCGCCGGATCCTCGATCTCGAGGCGCATGCGCTCCAGCAGATACGAGAGCGCCGCCTCGCAAAGGTCCGCGTGCTCTGCAGCGCCGGCCAAGTCGATCACCTGCCAGTCCTGGAACTCAAGGTCCGGGGCGTCGGCTGGGGCGTTGTCGAAAAACGCGCCCCAGGCACCGCCCTCCGTCCAGCGGCTGAAGGCCGGCCACATCGCGGCCGGGAGCGAGCCGGCGAGCGCGCTCAGCCTGCGCCGCCCCGGCCCCAGCGCGTACAGGTCCTCGATCCGCGCGCGGACCTCGCTCGTGTCCGCTCCGCCGGGCTCGAAGCCGCCCAGCTTCAGCAGCCGGAGCACCCAGCCGGTCAGGAACTGGAACGACCGCGTCGTGGCAGGCAGGGCGAACGGCTGAAGCCGGAGCGTGGGCCCCGCCTCGCCGGGGGCGAGCTCGAGGTGACGGCCTCCGACGAATCGGGTCAGCCAGCGGTAGGAACCGCCCAAGTCCAGGATCAAGACGCGGGGGCCATACTTGAGCGCCTCGACAAGCAGGAAATTCAAAGCGAAACTCTTGCCCGATCCCGTTGCGCCCAGGATCAGCGTATGGCCGACGTCGCCACTGAACAGGTCGTAGTGGTAGCCCGTCCGCCACGGCGTCTCGAACACCGCGAGCGACTCGCGGCCGAGATGCTTGCTCCGGGAGGGGCCCCTCGGCGGCCCGAACACCGGCGCGAGGCAGGCCGCAACCCCGGCCGAGACGAACACACTCCGCACCTGCCGCTTGCGCGGCTGGGCCGGGAGCCGTGCGAACCACGCGGGAAGCTGGCCGTAGCCCTCACGGATCGCCTTCGCGTCGTGCGCCGCGAAAAGACGCCGGACGTCACCGTCCAGGCGCTCGGTCTCGGCGAGGTCGCCGTGGAGCGCCACGGTGAGCGACGCCTCTCCGTAGGCCACGCCGTCGGCTTCGAGCTCGACCAGCGCGCCGCCCAGCCGGTCCGACTCGGCCGCCGCGGCCGAATCCACCATCGCCGCCGTCGTGCCTTGCGTCTCCTGCACGTGCGACATCATCGAGTAGCGGCGTGAGAAGTAGTGCCGCTGCGCGCTACGGATCCGCCTCCGCGCTGCCTCGACCGTCCACGGCCGCCACTCGAGCGAGACCGTCATCACCGCATCGAGGCAGTAGAGATCCTTGAGCAGGTTCGCGTGCGCTTGCCCGGGCGGCGACAGGAGCGAGTAGAGGATCACCGGCTCGCCGTCGAGCCTCAGGTGCGAGCGCTCCGCCTCGAGCTCCGAGAGCGCGAGCCGCCAGTTCATGCCGCTGCCGGTCGCACCGTCCCAGACGGTTCCGGGGCGGTTGATCAACCCGGAGAGAAGCCCGGACGCCTCGCGTGCTCCGAGCAGCTCGATCGGCGTGTGCTCGGCGACGAGCGAGCGGCCCGCGTCGATCATCGCACCGAACCGGCCCGCCGCAGCTTCGATCACCGAGGCCAGGTAGGTCGGCGCGCTCTGCTGGCGCTTCCTCCACTCGGTCAGCCGAGAAACCAGTCCCGGTCGAGAGCCCTGGGGTGCCGAACGCAAGCCGGCGTCGTGCGACCAAACCACGTAGCACTCAAGACGCTGGACGCGCTCGGCCAGGAACGCTTGACGCTTCCGGACCGAGACCGACGCGATATCGGAGCCGTGTCCCAGTGCCCTGCCCGTGGCAGGCACGGGACGGCGGAGAAGATAGAAGTACAGTCGCGTGTCGGAGCCGAGCCCCGAGAGCAACCGCTGCCAAAGGCCCAACACGCGGTCGATCTCTTCGGGCGTGCGTCCGTCGGTCACGGCTGGCCTGATCCGGCCCGCCGCCATCAGCTCGCCCGAACGGGTCAGGCAGGTGTGGCCGTCATCGAGCCAGCCCCAATACGGCAGCTCTTCCGCCAGGGAGCCCGCCGCCTCGTGGGTCCGCAGTTCCTCGGCGACCCTCACCGGCCGCTCCGGATCACCAGATGCCACGGCTCCGCTGACCACTTGCCCGGATCGAACCGCGCCGGATGACGCGTCCCGGCCCGAAGCACCGCGAGCATCGCCGGGTCCTTCCTGCCAGCGAACCAGCCCGCGCCGTAGCTGATGGCGAACACCGCGCCGCCAGACGCGAGCGAGGTCGTCGCGTTCCACACCGCGACCGAGAGCATCGCACCCAGCAGGAACAACCGCCGCTCGACGCCCAACACCGTGAGCGGACGGTTGAGCGCCGCGTAGCCCGGCCAACGCCTCAGGCCTCGCATTAGAAGAGCCAAGCCAGGAAGTTGGCCGCGCCCATCGCCATCCCGAGACCGAAGATGATCCCGGCCAGCGTCCGCTTGCTGCCCCCTTCGCCGAACGCGAACATCAGCCCGCCCACCACGATCGCGATCAGCGAGAGCCCCCGCGCAATCGGTCCCGTGAACTGAGCCTGCAACTCGTTGACCGCGTCCACCCAGGGACTCGTCTGCGCCCAGAGCGCGGCAGGCGTCAAGAGCCACACCGCCGTCCACGCGGCCGCCCGCATCGTTCTCAGCAACATTCTCATGCCTCTTCCTCTCCTCGGTTCTCCGACGTGTGCGTGTCGCCCGGGCGTCCTTGCCCCGGCTCGGTCGACGGATCCCCCGAACGATCCAACCCGTGCGCCCGGCTGTAGGCGTCCATGAACTCCAGCACCCGGTCCGCCGTCGCCAGCCTCGGCGACCGGCCCCGGCGCATGTCGCCCAGGAACTTCGTGTCACCGACTGACCGCACCCCCAACTGCGATGGCGTCAGGCGCGAGCGCCGCAGGAACACCGCCACTTGCCGCTCGAACTGCTTCGTCAGGTTCTCCATTGCGCGTTGACCAAAACATCGAGTCGGCAAATCGCGCAATAGGACAGAGTGAGGGATAAATCCCTTTTCGTTGGCGGACAACGAGATACGGAAGTCGTGGTTTCGCCGCTCTCCGCCAGTGGGTTTAGAGGGGTGTGAAAAGGAGCCCTACAAACTGGTGGGAAGCCGGGCTTGCTGTAGGGCCGGATCATGGGTAGTTTCCCACTCCATGAGTTGGCGAAGGGTGAAGAGCGATGCGGAGCTGGATCCGGTCCGCCGACGGCTGCTAAGGCTAGTCGCCAATAGCCGCACGAACCTGCGCACGGCCTCGCTCGCCATCGAGCGCAACCCCACGTACCTGCACCAGTTCATCCACCGCAGCTCGCCCCGCGTTCTCGCGGAGGACGACCGCGAGGCCTTGGCCGAGTACCTTGGTTGCAGCTCCGACCTGCTGCGGCACGAACGGAGCGCACGGCGCGCTGCGCGTCCCAGTCCGCTGCCGCCCGGCCCCTACTCCGCGCCCAAGGGCTACAGCGTCGTGCCGGAGATCGATGTACGAGCGGCGGCTGGCGCCGGGGCGTGGAATGAAGAGCTGGAGGAGATCAAGGAGGCGTGGCTGTTCGCCGATCCCCTCATCCGCCACGAGTTCCGGGCCAAGCCCGACGACCTGCGGATGATCACCGTCGACGGCGACTCCATGGAGCCGCTGCTCTCGAGCGGCGACCGCATCATGATCGACGTCAGCCAGAACATGCCGTCACCGCCCGGCATCTTCGTCATCTGGGACGGACTCGGGCTCCTCGCGAAACGGATCGAGCACGTGCCCCACTCGGATCCACCCCGCGTGGTCCTCAAATCCCTCAACCCGCAATACGACAGCTACGAACGCGTGGCCGAGGAAATCCGCATCGTCGGTCGTGCTGTCTGGGTCTCCAGAAGGCTGTAGGGCGCCCGGTCAGCTCCCATACCTGGCATTGGTTAAACGCTCCGAGGAAGACGGCATTTGTTGGCTGACGGACGCTGATGGCGAGAGAAGCCATCAATACCCGGCCTGAGGGTACGGATGTGATTCGCACGCCAGCGCCCCGGAGCATGCCTGTGATGGGCGCACGAGCGTATCGCTGCGACGTTGCTCACCTCGTAGCGCGCATCCCTCAACCGACGGCTTGGGTCGGGCGCCGATAGTAACTGACGGAGCGGCGTGACAATGGGTGACGAAGACATCCGACAGCGGACAAGTAGAGTTCGCAGGTAGCCGTCCCACGAGCCCCAGTCTCGATGATCTTGCCGCCGAGATGATCGCGCTTGCCAACTCGTATGGCGGTCGACTCATGATTGGCGTAACGGATGACGGTCTCTTTCAAGGCACATCCCGCCCACAGACGTCCGCACTCGACGACGTGCTGGTCTCAGTGGAGAACGCCGTCCGCTATCTCCAGGCGGCCGCCCTCCTCGACGCGGCGGACCACGGACAAGAGGTCGGGCGCGGCGAGTTCCCCCACCAGCTTCGTACTGATCAAGGGGAAGACGTACTGCTGAAGCTCGCGCTTAAGGTGCCGAGCTTGATCCGCCGCCCAGTTCCCGGTCGCGGAGGATACCTCGCCACAAGGGCCGCGGAAATGCGTGTAGACCCCGTAGAACACCATTTCGTCCTCGGTCATCCAGTGGATCGAATCGGTCGGGGCGGCCTCCAGCGTGAACCAGTAGAACGTTTCGGGAATGCCTATATCCCGGTAGTAGTCCAGGTAGAATCGGTGCCGCGGATCGTCGTGCGGGAGTTCGTTGCCGTTGAACGGGCCGAAGGCCCAACTGTGGACTCCAACGTGCGCGCCACACTCGACGAGGCGCCGTACTCCAGCGAGCAGAAGGTCGGTCCCGCCGGAGGCCACAAACGCCTTGCGGGGAACATATGTCGTCATCCGGGCGTTCCTCAGCGCGCGCGCCAGGGCCAAGTTGGTCTCGTCGTCCACGGACCCGGGCACCGACGTGAGCACGAGCGTCCGCACGCTTGGCGATCCGTTCAGGAGCGCGACCGCCTCCCTTCGGCTGTTGCCGCTGACGACTCCCTTGGCGAAGAGGAGGTCGCCCCGCACCTCCATGACCAACCCTTCGCCGACCGGCTCGTCGAAGTCCCCCGATACAAGGTGCTCAGCCACCGACTGTCCGAGCTGGTCGGGCGGGAGGTCCCGCCCGGTCCGCGCCGCCAGATCCGGGGCCGCCAGATCCGGGGCCGGCGGGGAGGCGCCGTCGCATCCCACCGCGAGCAGGAGCGCCGCGACCGCCGACCGCCATCGGGCCATGTGCCGCTCGGCGAGCGGCTGACGGACTGCGGTATCGATCATGGCTCGGATACGGAGTTTGCGTCAGGCGAGAGGGCTTGCACCCCCGCACGACAGTTCGGAACCGGGAATCCGGAGACTTCGGCGCGACGGGCCGATGGCTCGAAGCGGCCCGGACGCGGCCGCCAATCTGGCGGAGAAGCCTTCTCTCCACGAACTGTGCGGTTGAAAATTCGCGTGGCCGGGGTCTTCCGCCAGTCGCGGCCCAGCCGATGCGCTGGCCTTCCGGGGGATTCGTGCGCGTGCCTCCCGCTCCTGCGCCGAGGGTGCGGTCATGGCTACGGGGCAGCAACCATAACCTGGTTGAGGGTGGGCGAGCGGGCCTCGGACCCTATCCGCCGGCGATTGGACCGGGGGCCGTCACCTGCGTCATGAGATCGTCGTCCCATTCGCCCTCGACCGTGACATGGGCCAGCGCCCCTAGTTCGACCGCCTCGATCAGGTTGTGGTTGAGATACACGTACAGGCCCGGCTGCCGGAACGTGTAGATCGCAGCGCCGGCCGAGCCTCCGCGGATGAACCAGGTTTCGAGCCCGTGGGCGGGGGGATCGGAAAAAGAGCCCTGCTCCCAGACGAAATCCCCGTGTCCGCCGATCAGGTGCGGCCTCGAGTCCCGGTTGGCCTGCGAGTGGATGAAGAGGACGCTCTCGCCGACGCGTGACGTCATGGCGTTGTCCCCGGTCAATGCGCCTGCACGGCCGTTGAACACGACGTGGGAGGGCGTGAGCGTGCGCATGGCGTCCAGCGTCTCGGCGACCGGGGGCGCATCGAAGGTCGCAAAGTTGCCGTCGGCGTCCCGCGGCACGTAGTAGTCCTGCTCGCCGACGTAGTAGGCCCGGTCGTAGCGGATGGGGCTGCCGTCTCGGTCCTCGAGCCCGTTCCGGGGCAGCACCATCACGGCCCCGTTCATGCCCGAGACCACATGATACGGGATCATGGAGCCGCCCGGCGCGCAGTGATAGATGAAGGTGCCCGGCTTGATGGCCTTCCATCGCAACACGACCTGCTCGCCCGGCCGAACGGCCGTCAGGGCGCCCCCGCCGAGTGCGCCCGTCGACGCGTGGAAGTCGATGTTGTGCAACAGGCGGTTGCCCGCGGGATTCTTGAGCGTGAGTTCGACGTAGTCGCCTTCGTGGCAGACGATCAGCGGCCCCGGGATCGAGCCGTTGAACGTGAGCGCGTGGATCTCGGTGCCGTCATTGTCGATGACGCGCCTGTCTTCGCGAACGACCAGCTCGACCTCGACGACCTTCGGGCCGCGTTCAGCGACCTGCGCGTGATCCGGAACGAACGGCGGGTCTACCAGTTGTTGCCGCACGCGCGGCAGGGCCTGCACGTCCGGCCGAAACACGGTGGTCCCCGACGCCACCGCTCCCGTCATCGCCGACGCGGCGGCCAGCGGGCCGCTCGTCGCCAGGAACCCGCGCCTGCTGATCGTGGGCATCTGTCGCTGTTCCCCGTTTCTGGTCACATGCCTGTTTTCGTCTGTCGCTTATCAATATGAGACGCCCACGAGTCGTCCGGTACCTCGTCGTGGCGGTCTCCCCGGCGGCCGACATCGTTCACATAGGTCGCCGACGTGTCGAAGGTGGAGGTCCCCGTTACGAGATGCCGAGTGCGCCTATGGCTGCGGCTTGGCCGGCCACCTCGGTCGAGAGAAAGGTGTTGCGGTTGGCGAGCGAAGTAAGCGAGCGCGAGGAGGGGCAGGCGGTGCCCGATGACCTCTCGTTGCATGAAACAAGTAAGGAGCCGGATAACGCTGAGATAGGCCCGGGGGAACTGAGCCGGGTCCAGTCGTCAGTTGGCTGTCGCGGCCGGGCCACCCCGACCGACGACTACCGATGATGCTAAAGCACGACCGGCGCGAGCGTTGGCGACGTCGCCGGTGGCTCGCCAAGGACGTATCGTCGGCGTGTTCTCGTGGCTGTTCGTGGTCGCGGCGTTGATCGACTTCACGCGGCTGGTGGACCGGCTGTGGTGAGTACTCCGGCACCCGGTTCGACTTCGGGTGCCCGGACTGCAGGAGGCAGGACGCTACCGGTTGGCGGGAACCGGACCAGCGGACTGGAGGTAGCCAGAATCCTGGAAGGAAATCGGCTAACTACTTACAGGGCCGCACGATCTACGCTTCCTGCCGTTGTACTGGACCTTGCTGAACCGTGCCGCGAGAGCGGGAAAAACGGGTTTGAATGGCGGGAGTCCGAGGTCCCCGCCAGCCTCTTCGGCGAAGTCCCCCGAAGCCGACTCTCGTCTTCGACTCGGGAAACCATTTCGTCCAGGCGATCAGCCGTCCGACGCGCGGGAGCGCCGCGCCCACTAGGTCCTCCGGGGAGAGCTTCCCGGCGGGCCGGAAACCGGGAGCATGGCGACCATGTCCGCCTCTTCATACACGACCACGTAGTCTTGGCGCGGGTTGAGGAAGGATGCGCCGAACAAGTGCTTCGTCTTCAGCCTTGCGGGATCGGGCCCGAAAGTTCGTTCCCGCTGAGATTCAGCCACCAGCTGCCGATGTTCGTGGATGTCACGACCGGGCCGTGCGTGGTCGCGTCGATCTCGGAGACGGGCAGCAGCAGAGCGAGAAAGACCCCCGATCGGCTGTCACGAGGATCCCTGGCACTGCACGGAGCGCTCCACGGCGCTCAAGAGGCGGATGTTGCCCTGCCCTCCACCCTCCACGTTGAAGTCCTGGCCCGCCTGGCACTGGGCCAGCGTCGATCCGTCGAGGCTGAGTTGCGCGCAGGCGGTGGCCAGCGCCTCCTGCAACGCCTCTTGCTCCGACGCACCTGTGCCCGTGCCGCTTCCCGAGCCGGACGGGGAGGACATCGATCCGAAGGTCGAGGGCACGAGCGTCAGCATCACGCCGCACGTCCACGCCTCGCTCGCCGTCATGCTTTCGCACGCCACGACGGCACAGAGTGCGAACAGCACGCTTCTCAGTTTGAACCACATGGATGCTCCTCCTTGTTTGACATCGCTCGTCGTTGGTTCATGCGGCCTGCATCCCTGTTGCCGATCGACCACCAAGTTCGGCCCCCGGCCCTACGGCCGTAGTGATGGTGCTCACGACCACCGGGCCCCGGCATCGGGGATCCTGCGGCTGAAGAGCACTTCGAGATCCGGGGCGGGTGCCGCTCCCTCGGCCGCCGCCTTTGTCGCCAGCCCCAGCGGGTCGCGCAGGACGCCTCTCACCTGTCCGATGCCCGGATCGAGCCGAATCTCATCGGCATGTCCACGGTCGACGCCGACACCGCAGCCATCACGCTCGCCGACACCGTTGGCGGTGCGACGGGGCGTTCGGCCGGGCACCGGCCCGGTTCCCGCATCGACCCGGGCGAACAACGGGAAGGCGGCGAGCACGGGCCTTCTCACCTCATCTCGTGACTTCGTTCTCGCTCCTGTAGTTGCCTCGCACTCCCGCGATCGTCATGTCGCCCACCAGCCGGTATCTGCCGGACGGGGCCGACGTCAGATCGTAGCCGCACAGCCCGCCGGTCCGTCTCGAGCCCGCCACCTCGCTCCAGCCTGACCCCGTGTTCCGTTGCCATGCCGACCAATGGTAGTCGTACAGCCTGCCGTTGAAGGTGCCACCGCCGCGGATGCAGCCCGTGTTGCCGACGCTCAGGTTGATGCCTCCCACCCGCAGCGTCACGGAACCGTTGTTGTTGATCCTGAGTCCGCTGAACGCCTCGAAGTCGCCGCCGCCTCCCGCCTCAACCGTGACGCTGAACGACTGCTCGGCCGAGAGGCCGCCCGGATCGGTGGCGGTGATCCGGATCGTCGCACTGCCCTGGACCACTGCCGCGACCGTGACCTCAGATCCGGACGCGCTCACGGTCGCCGCGCTCGTCCTCGACGAACGAGCCGTGTACGTCAGCTGGTCCCCGTCCGGATCGCTGAAGTAGGAGGAAGCATCCACCGTGGACATCTCACCCGCCGTCATCGTCCGGTCGGAGATCGATCCGACGGTCTCGGGCGACCGGTTGCTCCCGCCACCCGTCTCGACCGTCACCGTGAACGACTGCTCGGCGGAGAGCCCGCCCGGATCCGTCGCCGTGACGCGGATCGTCGCGCTGCCCTGGGCCACTGCCGCGACCGTGACCTCAGATCCGGACACGCTCACGGTCGCCGCGCTCGTCCTCGACGAACGAGCCGTGTACGTCAGCTGGTCCCCGTCCGGATCGCTGAAGTAGGAGGAAGCATCCACCGTGGACATCTCACCCGCCGTCATCGTCCGGTCGGAGATCGACCCGACGGTCTCGGGCGACCGGTTGCTCCCGCCACCACCACCGCCCGAGGCTTCGATGGTGCCCTGGACGACGACGCGCCCTTCGATATGGCAGCCCCCGCTCGCCCGGCACGTGTAGCGTATGCCCGCCTCCTCGATGTAGCCGCCGTTGTTGAACGTGATCGTGATCTGCCCGCTCGAGAACTGGAAGCTCGCCCTGGACGTCACGTCCGGCGTCCAGAAGCCCGTCGGCAGCGTCGAGACCGTCTCGCCCGTCTGGTAGGTGGCAGGAGTGCTTCCACCACCCCCCCCGCTCTCCCCGTCAACCGCAATCCGGTCAAAGAGGGCAGTGCCGCCCGATTCGCCCGTGGGACTGAGCACCCACAGCTCCACCTCCATGACCTCGGTCGGGATGGTGCTTCCCAAGCGGGTTTCGAAGAGCGTTACTCCCCCGGCGACAGCGCGTACTTCCCCGTTCTTGAACTCGGCCACGATGTCTGTGAATTCGCCGGAGCCCGTGCTGATGGCGCTGGACGTTCCGACAAGGTCTTCTTCCGTGATCCATCTGGATTCGTTCCGGTCGAAGAACCACAAGCCAAAGTTGCCGTACGAGAACGAGCCGATATCGAAACTGATGGCCGGGTACCTGGAGTGACCCGTGCGCAGTACCACGGAGGCACCGTGGCCCTGGCCTGTTTGCACCCTGCCCATCCGCACGCCGACTTCCCATTCGGTGATGACCGAACCCAAGCTCCGTCGCGCCCTTCCAGATCTCTCCGTAGAAGTATCGGTCAGTCTGAGAACACCTGCGGACACGGACGCTCGGGCATTGGCAAGCTCCCAGTCGGACAGGCTCGCCGAGCTGTCGAAGTCGTCGCGCAAGACGGTGCCGGAGGTGCCACCACCCGTGACAGTGACGGCGACCGTATGACTGGCGGAGAGTCCACCCGGATCCGTAGCGGTCGCGGTTACCATGGCAGTACCCGAGGCGACGGCCGAGATCGTCAGCACGCTTCCCGAGACGGACACGGTGGCCACGGCGGTGTTCGAGCTCGTCGCCGCGTAGCTCAGCGCGTCGCCGTCCGGATCGGTGAAGGCGGGGGCCAGGTTGACCGTGGCCGACTCGCCCACCGTCAGCGCCTGGGCCGGAACCGGGCTGGCGGCCACCGGCACGCGGTTGGCAGGCGTGACCGTCGCGGCCACCTGCAGCGAAGCCGACAGTCCGCCCGCATCGGTGGCGGTCACGTTCACCGTCGTCTCGCCGGCCCCAACCGCCGAGATCGTCAGCACGCTTCCCGAGACGGACACGGTGGCCACGGCGGTGTTCGAGCTCGTCGCCGCGTAGCTCAGTGCGTCGCCGTCCGGATCAGTGAAGGCGGGGGCCAAGTTGATCGTGGCCGACTCGCCCGCCGTCAGCGCCTGGGCCGGAACCGGGCTGGCGGCCACCGGCGCGCGGTTGGTAGGCGGAGGTTCCGGAGGAGGGGCAGTGGGCCCTCCCGAACCGCCGTCACCACACGAGACCGCAAAAATCAGCACCAGTCCTGAAGCAAGTCTGGCCAACAACGCGCTTCTCAGGTTGACCGATATGGACATGGATTTTCTTCCTTGTTCGGGTTGGTTCATGCCGCCTGTACATCCTTGTTGGCGACCGACCGCCAGGTTCGGCGCGATCACCGTCGTGATGCCGCTCACGGCCGCCAGGCCGCGGCATCGGGGATCCCGCGGCTGAAGAGCACCTCGAGAGAACCGGGCGCGTCCCCGTCGGGGTCCGTGAAGCGGGCCCACGCGTCGATCGTCGCCGTCTCGCCCATGTGGACCGTCAGGTCCGGGATCGCGCCCGCCGGCTCGGGCGCCCGGTTCGCGGGCGGCGGCGCGGGGGAGGCGGTTCCGTCACCCCGTCGCCGCATGCGACCGCCCATAAGGCCAACCCCAGCAGCGCAAGGACGGGCATGATGATTCGGGGTCGGCGCATCGTATCACACTCCCAGGTGACCGTCCCGACGATAGGCCGGCGGGCCGATCCGTCGCAGCTGCGACGGGAAGAACGCCTTAATCCCTCTAAATCGTTGCCCTACAACGCTATATAGGAATGCGGGGGGGGGGGTAGCTCTGTCTGCCAGGACGAGAGGCGGCTTACGGGCGTCGGCAGATGTGCAGACGGGTCCCGATGCCGTTGATCCAGGTCCGTTCACCACCCAAGGAAACTCCGCCGAACCGTGACATTCGCTTTGCTCCATCGGTGCGGCTCTCCGTGGCCCGAGTTCAATTGCTCGGTAGGACCGATCTGGCCGTATAGGTCTAGGCATAGAACTTTCATTATAACAGCCTATAATCCGAGGTGTGGCCGCGCAAATGGGCCATTTCGGCGAGAATTCGGCGAGGGGGATCGAGGCGACGTATCGGCGGTCGAGGACCAGCGCGGCGAACTCGGAGCACAGGATTTTCCCTTCCTGCTGCGCAGCCTCAAGATCTCCCGTGTTGCCCCTGCCCCGCACTCACGATTGGTTGTCGAAGCCGACAAAGCTTGCGTGTCCACGTCGGCCCCTCCGGGGGCAAGCCGGTCGGCCACGAGCCCCCAGAATCAGCCCACCTCGGCTTCTGGCCAACCTCTGCCATCCATGGAGCCAGGCAGCGAGTTGTCTGCCCTGAAAAAAGCGACTAGCGTAATGCTACAGCCGAAGAGGACACCATGAGCAAGAAACATACGAGTTCGAAGCCCTCTAGCCCTGCGACCGATCGATGAACCCGCTTCCGACCCGCAACTCACGCGCCAGCGGGAGCAGTCCATCGAAGATCGGCTCGATTTCCCCGACCGGGATCATCTCCGGGTGTTCAAACAGCAAAGACTGCAGATTAGCCTCCCTGAACGTTGGCCGATCTAATGGAATGTGACGAAGCACCGTCGCGGTGCCGTTGCGGACCAGCACCGGTGATACGAACTGTCTGGCTCTCATCGGGTATCGACCTCCTTCTTGACCTTCGGTAACCCCCGGGCGTGCAGTTGAATCGGGACCAGGACGGCCAGCACGTCGCTCGTCGTGATCTGATCGACCGGTTTGCTTCCTAGGCGCGGCAGCGCGTAGTCCCGGAGCGAGGCACGCCACTGGGCTTCGCTCTTGCTCCCCGATAGCATTACTGTGACGAATTGGAACGGCATGAAGGTGTGGAACCCTGCCAGAATGGACACGCGGGTAACCGAACAGGTTCAGCGTCTGCACGGGTGCAGGTCTCCGACCTAGAACCATAGAGCGCCGTTTCTATTACGCAACGTCTTCAGCCAACACCGACAGAAGGAGCAGCGCCTTGGGCAAGGTCATACTGATAACAGGAGCTTCCTCCGG
>JAPPGF010000010.1:0-12229 GCA_028875075.1 Gemmatimonadota bacterium
GAAGAAGTCCACGGCCTGCGGAGACCCCTGCTCCGCCAGCGTCCTCCGGCTCGACACGGTCACCGCGTAGGGCAGCTGCACGAGTGACTCCGAGAAGGCGGTGCCCGTCACGACCAGTTCCGCAAGACCGAGAACGGTTGGTGTGAGCCCGAGTTCGACGGTCGCGGCCGCGTCCACCGTAACGGTGACGCTCACCGATGCGGTCGCATAGCCCAGCCGTTCGGCACGCAGCTCGTGCGTGCCGACGGGAACGTGTGGCAGGACGAACCGCCCGCTGCCGCTGGAGAGTACCCCGATCCTGAGCATCGGCACACTAATCTGCGCACTGGCCAACGGCTCGCCCGTCTCCGCGTCTTCCACCGTGCCCGTGATAGTACCCGTCTGCTGAGCCGACACCGGTGCCACCCAGGAGAGTCCCGCGGCCATCATGGCCAACACGAACACCGCCACCTTGTAGCCCGGGCCCCGACGGCCGGACTGACGAGCGACGTGGATAGCCGGATTCACGTTCCACGCGGCTTCCTGGAGCTCCATGTTCCATCTCCTTTGATCTGGGATCGTCCGAGGTCTTATTTTAATCTAATGACAGGGTCCGAGGTAGGGACGGGTCTCCAGAATCCCCTGGGAGCTGCGCCTGCCATTGTGACCGAGAAAAGGGTGCTGCGGCGGATGCGTAGGCCAGCAACGTCTACCGTTTGCGGCTCGGGGAGTGCGACTCCGCCTCCCCGTGGACCCCTCGGATGCCGACGCTCAGGCCGAGGCTGAGTACGCCGAATGCGTCACTGTAGCTGCCCTGCACGTCCAGCCTGAGCCTTCCCGACCCCGTAGCTTGCGCGCGCGTCGAGGGTCCAGCGCTCCGAGTCCGGCCCGTTGCCGCAGAGCGACCCCGATGCCGTCGCCGGCGTGGCCCGCGGCGCGCGTACACTGTTCCGGACGGCGTCAGTTCCAAGGTCGCCGATCCGGGCGGGCAGCGACAGGTCGAGACCGATCCGTACCTAGCCCACGTCGATGTCCTGCCGGTCGATCGTCTCCTCGCCCTCCCCGGTGCGGGGCCTCGCCAAGGCGGCGTCGCCCGAGATGGCGAGGTCGAGCCGGCCCGGCGCTCCGAGCCGCCGTTCAAGTTCGAAGGGTCCCAGCCGGAGGTCGACCGGGCTCTTGCCCGTCACTTCCGGCCGCGCGCGCGTTCCGGGCGTCGCCCCTGCCCGCTCCCACCGAGGGCCAGAACAACGTGGATCCGCCGTCCCATCCCACGGCGGGCCCTAGAGGGGTTAGAATGGGCCGCGAGTAAGAGCTGGAGCCAGTGGAGATTCGGTCTGATTTCCTCGGGAGCCCGGAGGGGCAAAAGGAGCTTGCGGGTGCTTCACTGGGTGCGCGAACGACGTGCTCGGCAGCATGCCAAGCGTCTGGGGTTGGTGTTGAGAGCGGCTCCGAACCGAAAAGGACATCTTTGGTTTGGAGATGTGGGGAAGTACGCCTTGTTGGACTTGGACAACGGGTTGCCTGTGCACGACCGTGGTGAGATCTCCATGTTCGTCCTGACGCTGGACGATGTGGAGCGGATGCTAAGAATCAGGGCAGGTTGAGTGATCCTCGTTCCGCCAACGAGTTCCAAGGACCCATCTGGGCCGCGCCCGACGATCCTGCTGCTCTCTGGCGACGAGGAAGTCGCTGTCGAACGGATGACGGCTCCGCAGGCTCACCGCCCCGAGGCTCGCATAGGTGTCGCGAAGGTGATGGGACGACCATCTCGGTTGGCTTCAGCCAAGCTTAGAATCGAGATAGGCGAGGAGCTTCCCGAGGGTTCCGATCTTGTCGCAGTCCTCCGGCGGGATCGTAACGTCGAACTCCCGCGAGACGACCTTTATGAAGGCCACGGCATCCATCGACGAGATGCCTGAATCGGCGAACTCCCGCTCGAGGTCCGGCGCGCGGCCAAGGTCCAAGTGTTCGTCGATCAGTGCCATAAGGCGGCTCTCGGTTGCGGCCATCGTTCGGCTAGTCCTCGTTTTTCGGGGTGGCATAGACGACCACTTATGAATGCTCGTAACGGTGCGGAACGCATAGGCCGCTGTTAAGAACGCAGATGCCTCGCCCGGGCGAGGCCGACGAGCTGGACACAGGACTTGCGCGACACCGAGAAGATTCCGCTGCACGAGTACGGCACGACCGGCACCGATGCGGACGCTCGCGGAGATCCGAGCAGGCATATTGGCGTTGGAGAACGAGATGGACGAATTGTTGGCGGAAACACTAGATCACTGAGCACGCGGAGGGTACGCGATGACAGAAATCATCTTCGAGGTCACTGAAGACGAATTGGACGGTGGATATTCGGCCAGTGCGCTGGGATACGGAATCCATACTCAGGGCGATTCGCTCGAACAAATTCGGAGCAACGTCAAGGATGCTGTAAGTTGCTACTTCGACGATACCATGCCGAGACCGAAGCTGATTAGGCTGCACTTCGTGCGCGATGAGGTGCTCACCGCGTGAAATTGCCGCGCAACGTCAGCGGCGCGAAGCTGCAAGCATCGCTTCAACGACTGGGTTATGAGTGTAAACGGCAACGGGGCTCTCATGTGCGGATCACGACGCAGGTCAACGGTGAACATCACGAAGTGATCCCTCTGCACAATCCGATCAAGGTCAAGACGTTGTCGAGCATCCTGAAGAGTGTTGCCCGGCACCATGAGATGAGCATCGAGGAGATTATACGTGAGCTCGATCTGTGAATCGATAGAATCCGTTACACGACCCGCACGAGATAATCGCCTTTACGCAGGTAAGGGGCCGCTGTAAGGTAGGAGTATGGTCAAAGACTGGCTCCGCCGAGAAGGACTCCGGATTGTGGTGTTCGACGGGTGGCCGTACTGGTCACCAGTGGCGGTAGCTGTGTTCGGGGTCATCGAGGGGTTCCCCGTCTTCTACATCCTTATAGGCACGACCTTCGCTGCCGCAATGGCCGTGCATCTTGCGGTAAAAGTCACAACGTGGAGAGAGATCAAACGGGTAGATTACAAACTGGCCTTCGGCAATGTGAGAGTACGCCCCATCACGGACGCCAGCGATAGGGTGGTGGCGTTTCGGTTGGGGAGCGAGTACCTCAATAGAGCAATCTTTCCGATAACTGTCAGGGTTAACCGGTTGTTTACTGTAATCCACGATATGTCGGGGAAGAAGTTGTTAGCAGCCCACGATCCGGGGGAAAATAGGGATCTGGTAGTGGAGCCGAACGCACGGTGTTTTTTCGATGATCTAGCAATAGATGTGGGTCTTCAGACGGGTCAGACAAGCTACGTGGCGGAGGTTCATTGTTCGCTCGAATATGGCAAGCGTGCATCGGACCAGACAGTCGAATCGAAAGTAGTAAAGCGCTTTGGGATCAATGTTGATCATGCTGGCCGCTATCTAGGGCACACTGTCGGCTATGATGCCTAGCCGCCTGCTGCTGGCCCTTCTCTTGCTGATCGCCTTACCGGTGAAGGGGCAAGGCTTCGACCGCTTCCGGCTGTTCAACGAATGTGCGCCAGTGGATCTGCGCGGGGATCTCTACATGGTCGGCGATGAGGTGGAGGAGCGCATTCAGGCGATGGCGGAAACCCGCCTACGGGCCGCCCGCTTGTATGGGCCGCTGGATCTTTTGTCGCCAGCGGACAGACGCCCTACGCAAGACCTGAGGCTGAGCTCTGCCTTACGCAGCTGGACGCCGGACCTAGATGTTTTCGCGGCTCCCGAAGGCCCTGATTCCAGCGTTGAAACAGCAACCGACCTGCGGGAGTGGATTTTCGTTCTGGAGTTTAGGAAGTGGGTCCGGCACCCGGATTTTCCGGGCGGCGCGGGCTTTTTCGGCACATGGGCCGCGTTGCGGTACGGAGCCATAGGGAGCGCAGAGCAAGCGGCGTCCGAGCTTATGGACACCTTCATTCTCGAGTACCTGCGGGTGAACGGGGAGTCATGCGACTAGGCCACCGGCCGCTTGTACTGGAGCGGGTCGGTGTGCATGATCCGCGCCAGCGTGTCACGAAAAAGGTGTGGGTTGTCGCGGTTGTTGAAGCGCCATTCGAGTTCTTCCATGTACCTGTCCGGGTGCTTCCGACTGATCTTGTGGAAGGCTCCCATGATCGACCGCTTGAACAGGCTCCAGACGCTCTCAATCGAGTTCGTGTGTACGTCTCCGACAACCCATTCCTCTGCGCTGTAGTGCTTCCTTGCCCTTGGTCTTGCCGCCGATGAGCGTCTCATCGACTTCCACGATCCCGACGAGCGTCGGCCCCGTGAGCGGGTCGTTGCCCATCGCTTCGCGGATGCGATGACAGAGATACCAAGCCGTCTTGTAGGAGCCGATCCCGAGGATCCGCTAAAGCTGGTGAGCGCTCATGCGCTTCTTGCTCTCGCACATCAGGAAGATGGCGAGGAGCCACGTCCTGAGCGGCAGGTGGGAATCGTGCATGATCGTTCCAGCCGTCACGCTGAACTGGTAGTCGCATGACCGGCACTGCCCCATGACTCAACGGGCGGGCCTCTAGACGTCACCGTTTCTGTCGTAAATCCAGCAGCTAACACGACTTACGACCTTCGCACACCCCACGCACTGATAGTGCCGTCGATTTCAGAACTAACGACGGTCTTAGGTGCCATAACCCAGTTGTTTTACAATGGGTTATTGGACATCTGCGAGCTACCTCTTCCTCCTCCTCACTACGAACCCAATTCATACTCAGGACACGCGATAACCGAGACCGACACAAAGTGACGGTCTCGGTTTGAGTGTCTGCCGGGCCTCCCTTTGACGAACTCTACGACGCCTTCTGCCTCACCGACACCGCCGATATCGTCACTCCCCCGGCGGGGTGAGCTCTGGATTCTGCGTCAGCAGGTCCTTCAGTTCGAAGCCCTCCACCGCGAAGGTGAAGTTGGGCGGGATGACGTCGGTGCGCAGATGCTTTATCGCCTGGTACTCCGGCGAGTGCCAGAACCCCTGCAGCGCCGCCATCGACGGGAACCGGAAGATGGTGACGCGCGCGTCCTTGGCCCAGCTCCCCTCGTAATGATCCATGAACTGGCCGACATGCCCCGCGACCAGAACCTCGCCCCCGGCCGCCTCGATCAGCGGATGCGAGGCATGGGCATAGTCGTCGAGCGCGCCATGACCCTCCGGCATGAACGAGCTCGCAATCAGATAGGCGGGCCTCCCCTCGGTCATCGTCGATTTCCTCCAACAGACAGGGCGGGTGGCCGCACCGTCGCGACGCGCCGGTCGCAGAGGCGACTTCGGGTTCCGCTTCGGCTCACGACGATCCGCCGAGGTGGGCAATGCGCTCGTAGAGCGCCGCCGCCCATTCCTCGCGCGTGACTTCCCGGTACGCCACCTCGCCGACGAAGCCGCTACTCAGCACGATATCCGGGCTGTAGGCGCGCAGCGCCTCCAGGCTCTCCGCCAGCGCGGCCTCGCTGCCCCCGGAACTCGAGAGCACGAAGGTCGACCATTCTCCGTTCCACTGGAAGATCGTGTCGCCGCTGAACAGATAGGATCGCCCGTGCGGGGAGCGGTAGAAGAAGCAGACGCTGCCGTCGGTGTGCCCCGGCGTGTGGATGATGTCGATGTCCTCGATCCGGTCGTCGTCCGCGCCGAATTCCAGATCGGGCTTGCCGTGCTTCGCCACGAACGGCGCCTCGATCGCGCTGCAGCCGAGCTTGCAGCCGAAGCGCTCCCGGATCCGCGCCTGGGACGGGCCGGCCTCGTCCCGGTGCGTCAGCAACTGGTAAACAACGCCGCCGTGGTCGGACATATGCTGGAGGTCGCCCTCGTCGCCGGTGTTGTAGAACAGCACGTTGCCCGACGGGCGCTCCAGGAAATAGGCGTGTGTGTTCAGTATGCCGCTGCTGTAGAGCGAGCTCTGCCACAGGTCGGGCGCGATCTGTTTCACGCCCGAATCCCCTGCTCCTCCTCGGCGGGCACCACACCCGGTTCGTCGCGAAACCGCCCGAAATCGACCTCCTCCAGTTCGTAGGGCTCGCCCGACCAGATCAGCGCGACGTGAACGGCCCAAGCGCAAGTGCCGGGCGCATAGTAAAGCTTCATGGTCGTACCCAATCCATCTACTTCTCGTATGTTGCTCTCTCGAACATCCGCATCGGCTCATGATCGCTTGTACGTTACCGGTCGACAACCACGCTGTCGCATCGAGACTACTTGGAGCCTTTGTCTGATGGCCACTGCCACACGCTCTGCGGCTTGGCTCAGAGTCGCGTCATCGAGATGAACGTAGCGGTTCGTCGTGGTGGCCCGGCGGTGTCCGAGCAGGCGTCCGGCGACATACAGGTTTTCGCCGTTCATGACCGCGTGCGAGGCGTGCGAGTGACGCAGGTCGTGAAGCCGCGCATCCGCCACGATACCGGTCGCATCGCGCGTGGTGGTCCAGAAATAGTGAAGGTCATGCCTGCTCGAAGGCCCGTCTCGCCTGCTTGCCGGAAACACCCACTCCCCGGATGCCCCTTCGGCAATGCTTGCCAGCAGCTCCCGCGCCAAATCGCCAAGCAGAACGTGCCTCGGCCCGGTCTTCGCGTCAATCAGGGTCAAGCGGTCGGGCTTGACTTCCGACCAGCGCAGGCGGCGTATCTCGCCCGGCCTGCATCCCGTCAGCAGGAGCAGGCGCACCGCCGCGACGCAGACCGTGTTATCCGCTTCCCGCTGGCGCAGGACCGCGCCGAGCTTCGCCAGATCGTCCGCGCCGAGCAGCCGCCCGCGCGGCGGACGGCGGTAGCGCACGATCCCCTTGCACGGGTTCCCGGCGGCTTCGGGCCGATGGCCCCACGCGATGGCGCAGTCGAACATGTTGCGCAGTATGTCATGGCTTCGATTCGCCCCGCCCGGCTTCCTGCGCCCGTATTCGTGGAAAAAGCGGGCAATGTCGGCACGCACGGATCGAGCCGACGCGCAGATGGCCGAGAGCGGGCAGGATCGCGCTGTTGAGGTAGCTCATGGTGGCGTTGATGGTGGACGGCTTCCACGACGGCGAGCGCCGCTCGACGTATTCGGCGGCGAACTTCGCCAGCGTCGGGCCGGAAGCGGGAAGAGGCACGGGACTCCCGCCGCCCTTCTCTTGGGCGAGGAAGGCGAGTGCGGCGGCGCGCGCCTGGTCGGCCTTCACCGCGTCGGACTTACCGAGCGTCACCCGGCGCGGCGTGCCGTCGCGCCGGAAGCGGAACACCCAGGATCGCGCGCCGTTCGGCTGGACGCGCAGCATGAAGCCTTGCAGGGCGGTATCGTGGACGGCGTATTCGCGTTCGCGCGGGCGCGCTGCCAGCGCCAGCGCATCGGTCAGGCGGGCGCGTTCGGTCATCGGCCCGCCTCCCCGCCGTCGAGCATGTCGGCAAGACCGCGCGAGACCCGGTTCGCGGCTTCGAACACGGAGTCCTCGGCAAGATGCGCATAGCCGAAGGTGGTCTTGATGTCGGCATGGCCGAGCAGCCCGGCGACGACGCGCAGGCCCTCGCCGCCGCCGACCGCGACCGCTGCATGGGAGTGACGGAGATCGTGAATTCGCAGCGTCGGCAGCCCCGCCCTCGCGCGGATCGCATTCCATGCCTTGTCCACCGTCGCAGGCCCGCCGCAGGGCGACGGGAACACCCAGGGGCAATTGGTCCGGCAGGACTGCGCCGCGAGCACCGCGCGGGCCGGAGACGCGAGCCAGAGTGTGCGCGGCCCGGTCTTGCTATCCGGCAACACAGCGCGGTCGCCGTGGACGTATTCCCACTTGAGCCGCAGCGCCTCGGACTTGCGCGCGCCGGTGTAGAGCAGGAAGCGGAGCGCGGCGACGGCGACCGGCCATTCCGCCTCCGCGCCGTCGAGCGCCCGACCGAGCGCGGCGAACTCGTCGTCCGTCAGGTAGTGCGCCTCGAAGCCGGACTTGCGCCGCCGCAGTCCCTTGCACGGGTTGGAGTCCTCGCGCTGCCGGAGCGACCCCTCACTTTCGATGCCCAGTGCGGGCATCGCGGAGGGTGGGGATGTGCACGCCCATCCCACCCTCCCCTGGGGTCGCTCCCGGTCCATCAATCCCTGCGGGAAGGTCAGGCAAGGGGGCTGTGCCCCTGGAACCCCCCTGATGTCCGCGTTATGACGGTGTTCGCGGTCAGAGGCCGTCTCCCATCCCATCCCGGCGGCAACCACTCGGCCACATGCGGAGGACTGTCCAGCCTTCCGTTTCGCCACGCCGAAGATGCGAGGGGGCTGGCCTCTGGCGTATCGTGACTGACTGTTGGAACGAGCCGAAGGGCGATCACATCAGAAACCGCGACTATGGAGCGACGATGGACCGGAAGGTAACTGGCGAGATGACACGGGACGAGGAGTTCGACAAGCTGGTCGGAGATACGGGATTCCTGCGGTATCACGCGGAGTATGCGAAGCGCCGCGAGTTCAACGCCTTCGATGTGTTGCGCTATGCGGAGTACGAGATTCGCCACAGCGATGTGATGGCCTGGCTGCTAGGTCCCGGCGAGACCCACGGGATTGGCCGGGGTTTTCTGGAGTGGTTTCTGGACCGGGCAAGGTTACCCGGGAAGTTGCCCGCAAAGATCGTTCGCGGGGACGGCGGGCAGACGGTGTGGGTGGAGCGGGAGCTGCACAATGTGGACGTGACGATCTTTCTGGAGAGCGATCAGGGTCGGCACATTGTCGCGATCGAGAACAAACCGGGGTGGGCTTCCCCGGAGCACTACGACCAGGTGCGCGGCTACGCTGCGGTGTTGCGAGAGAGGTATCAGGGTCGCGAGATCCACAACGTGCTGCTCTCCTCGTCGCGCGAGGGAATCGAGGGCGAGGACGAGATTGCGCATGTGAGTTGGCGGGATGTGCACAGGCAGATCGAGACTATGCACGACGCGGGCTCCTTCGGGCAGGGGGAAGTGGCCGCCTTCATTCGGCAATACCTCGTGGCGGTCGGTCGGCTGATTGGCCCGGAGGAGAGTGACGCGGGCTACTTCAGGAAGCTGCTGGACAACCACCATTCGCTGCTGAAGTACATGTTCGGCGTGCTTGGCGAAGAGGGGGGAGAGCAAGAGATGCGGGCGATGGTGCCGGAGCGTCACGCACACTACCAGGACACCGTGGTGCGGTTGGTGAAGGACTTTGGCCAGGAGCCGGAGAGGTTGCGGGCGGCAGTTCGAGATCTGCTGTCGAGTCGGGGAATAAAGACGACGATCACCGCCAGCAAAGGGAGAGTTTGGTGGTGGCTGAGCTGGGAACTGCAAGATGCTCAGGGGCTTGGGCTTGGCGGGACTGGCGGGCACATCTATTGGGTCGTCCAGTTCACGCTACGCAGCGTCGTCGTGAAGCTGCAAGCCTTCCCTGGCCGTCGGGATTCCTGGACGCGGAGGATTCGGACTACACGCGCATCAACGACTACTTCCGGTGCTTGGCGTTTCGGCCCGAGGCCGTTGCGGAGGAAGCGAAGTAGGCTGGTACTCCCGGTCAGTCGTGCGCACCTCGACGCCCCCGCGCGGAGGTCGGTGCCGGACAGAGCGTCGCGCCCCCGGCCCCCGCCCGCCCAAGTCCGAGGGGTGACGCCGGGAGGGCTCAGATCCGAAACGCACAGCGGTGCCGCATCTTCTTCGAGGAGCTAAGCTGCACGCCCCTCACGGGTCCGGATCGAAGGACGCCGTCGCTGGTCCCCCAAAGCCGTATTTCTCATGCAGGAAGTCCCGCAACGGGCCCGGACAGGCGTCCGTGACCTCCTGCCAGAGCAGGAAGCGACTTCGCGATCGAAGATCAGCTGACCGAATGGCCCCGTGGACATCCCACCAAGAGTGAAGGAGGTCAGGCCGGCGAGCGTCGCAGAGCAGTACGAAATGGTATCCGTGCGCGGCGGCAGCCAGGACATTGCGCAGAAGCTGGTAGTGTAGAAGTCTCCGGTCTTCGGTCGGAAGGAGCCTCACGTCGAACACGGAGTTCAGGTCGCGATACCTCTCCATGGACTTCTTCTCCGTGGAGCCGAAGCCGTCCTCGGTCAGCTTGCTCTCGAAGATGACCGTGCCCGCTCGCATGTCCAGCTCAGTCCTATCGGGTTGGCCGTCGGAAAGCGGGACTCTCCCAGGGACGCCAAATTCCACTGGACCGTTCGTCAGCCCCGGCAGAAGGCTTGAGAAGATCCGCGTGCATGATCCCGGATAGCAGAAGCAGTTCATCAGGAGCGCGTCCGAACTGTTGCTGGAATCGAGTTCCATTGCGTCGTGCCGCCGATCTTCCGGCAGTGCATCGGGCCTGTTGTGCCGCTTCTCCAACCGTCTGGCCCAACTCCGGTTCCCTAGGATCGCTCGGTAGCTGGCATCGATGAAGTTGCCGTGGCGCAGGCCATGGGAGGGAAACAAGATCGTCTTGCCGCGGCTCCTGTAGGCGGTCAGGCCGTGAGCATCCGCGAATCGCTCGGCGTTCCGCGCCAAGTCCGCCCGGAGGTTCTGTTCCCAGTTCGTCATAGGCTGGCTCACGGCCACTAACGAGTCGGGAGCCAGTCCTGGGACGCCTCCGAAACACGTCTCCGGGCACCGCCCGGAACAGCGCCCACCGAGCCGTCGCACGCAAGCTCTTCGGCCTCTCGCCGCCCTGGCCGCCACCCTAGCCGTACCCTCCGGGACCGATATCTCGAAGAGCTGGAGTGGCGCATCAACAACCGGGACAACCCGCACATCTTCCGCGACACAACTCTGCCGGATCATGCACACCGATCCGCTCCAGTACAAGCGGCTCGTAGCTTAACACGATTCCTCGTTGACGCGCAGGTAGTCACCGATAAAGGCATCCAACGCCTCACTCAAAGACTGCATGATTCCAGACGAGCCCCCGACCGGAAACAAGCCAACCCGTTCCCATGTAACGGCCCGCGAGGTTTCTCCCGAGGGCTGGTCGTGTAGCATCTTTCTGTAACGTACTAGTATCAGGGCGGCTGGCCCTTCCCCGAGCACAGTCACCTCCAAGCTCCCAGACCCAGCCGCGAACCAAGACGACGCATATATACGGGCTGCCCGTAGACGGGATGCGGCCAGCGTATTTATGCGGGCCTAAGTAAGCCCTATATAATCGCCGATGACTTGTACGTCAATGGACACAGATGGACATGGCTCGTTTACGTCCGAACTCCACGAAAGAAGCTGGAACCGGTCAAGGCGAGAAACCTCCTGCCCCTCGACAGGAAGGGCGGCCACCAGAAGGGCCACCGACAACCCTGTCACGTTACGCTTTATTGTAGCCACCCTTCCTCCGGGTCAAGTTGCATCTCTTCCGCTGCGAGCAATGCCAGACCGCGTTGCATTCGCAGCTTGGAAAACACACCGAACCACTCCCTCAACGATTCATCTTCCGTCGTACATGCTTCGGGTTTGTCCCCGCTCAACAAGGGAATCACTTGGTTCACATGATCCCTCGCCTCAGCCCTTATCCAAGCGGTGTTGCCGGGGCGATCTGGGTTCAATGTTTCGGGCTCGCAGGCCGCCCGCAGCTTTCGATATCCGCCTTCGACTATAGCCCTGATTGCCTGAGCCTTCGCCCTTCTGCTATTTGCTATCGTCTCGGCAATAGTCCCGATAATCCATATACCCGTCGCAGCTATGCCAAACGCCAACAACAAGGGCAGCAGTGCCTCAATGACCGACCGTGCTATTGGGATCAGTCCAGCAACCTTGGTCGCCGCAGAGCCGCCATCTACTAGCAGGGTGATGAGCATCGCCAACACGCCGCCCGGAGCCCACAGGCGCCTCCACAGATGGCGTGCCGAGGATCTCCAACGCGCGCGGCGACAGGGGAACCCGGTGCTCGCGGTTCCCCTTCATGCGGCTGGCGGGAATGGTCCAAACATCCCGCTCGATCTCGTCCGACCTCGCGCCCCGGACCTCGTTCGAGCGTGCCGCCGTCAGGACCATGAACTCGAACGCCAGCTTGCCACCGGAGTAGGCTGCGAAGTCGCGGGACGAGAAAGGGAAGCTCCTTCTAGACTCGAATCCGCTGAAGGGGTTCAAGACACCCAAAGAGAAGAATCCGACCCGCGTGGTCCTCTCCGACGAGGAGTACATGGCACTGCTGGGGGTTTCCCGGCAGGTCGGCTGGCGGTTCCATGTTGCGCTCGTGCTCGCGCACGAGACGGGGCACCGGATCGGGGCCATCCGGCAGCTTCGGTGGCCTGATATCGACTTCGAGGGCAGGACCATCCGGTGGAGGGCCAAGCACGAGAAGACGGGC
>JAPPGF010000010.1:12286-18785 GCA_028875075.1 Gemmatimonadota bacterium
TCGGCGGGTGGAAGAACCCCCAGACGGTCCTGACCTGCTACCAGCAGGCGAACAGGGGACGGCTCTGGAAAGCCGGCGGAGGGTTCGCGCCCGATAAGTTCCAATGGGCGGGAATCAATCGGCGGGAGTCGAACCACCGAAACTCCCAAGTCACACACTCACAACAATATGCCTCCCCAACAGCGCTTGATGGCAAGCCCGTCTGCGCAGCTTCAGGCCCTACCTTCTTGGGTTTGAGTCACGCGATCGGCTCCATAGCCGGGCATCCTTGGGTAGGCGATGCAACCAACGGTGTAAACGTCCGCTCACCAGCCTTCGACCCCGGTCCGCCTTCGGCTTGCGTGTCAACATCCCGGCCAGCCACGGATCCGCGATCTCGCCGCACCGAGCCGCGTGCCGGACAACCGCCGTGGCTCCTGTGACCAGGAGCCGTCTATGGTCTCTCTGGCCCCATCGTCGATACTCTGCCCAGTCGCGGCTTGCCGCGGGTCGCGCGCTGACGGGGCACGAGGGCCACCCAGGCCAAGAAGTCACGCCCGTGCCGGAAGTTCTTCCACTGGCAGGGCGAAGGCCTTAAGCGCCATCGCGGTGACCAGGCTCGATGCCCGAGATCGTCATCAGGCGCGCCGCCTCTGTCCTGTATACTTGTATATCTTGATGGGCTGGTTGTGACTGTATACTATTCGTCCATGACCGATCGAACAAAGATGGTCCGGACGCCGATTACAGCAATTGTGAAGGCGCACAAGTTGAAGAACTTGGACGGTACACCCGGTTCCGTGGGAAGCGTCGCCGCGCTCGGTATCGACGTGGTGCAGGCCATCGTCTACGCGCTGGGAGGTCGGGCCGGGAATGAGATCCCCGAGGGAGTGGCAAGCCCACGGGCGGTGGCGCTGCTCCAGGACTACGAGCGGCATGTGCTCGGTGGTGAGATCGTCCCGCGCGCGCAGTGGGAGCAATCGGAGCGCACCAACGCCGACCTGTGGGCGGAGAACATCGCGCTCAGGACAAAGCTGGAGGAGTTGCACGAGCGGATTGAGCGTATCGGCGAGATCGCCGCGTGGACGGCCAGACGCGGGAGGTCTGATATCCGGGATCATGGACGCACTCCACGAGACGTTCCATGAGATCGTACTCGGTGCCGGTGTCCAGTGTGGCTGCGGGTGCGGCTGTTGGCCGTAAAGACTTCTCGAATCGAGGATAAGGATCATATGACTGAAGGCCCCGGATCGTACAGGCGGGAAGGTACGGATGTCTGACAAGATTGAGTTGGTAACGATTCCGAGGGGGTGCTACCGCAGGACGACCGCAACCGACGGGAGGTGACTGGATGCATCTGTCGAGGGACGCACGCGCCCTCGGGTCCGCGCTCGCGATCTGCGCTGTCCTCGGGGGCGTGGAGCATGTCGCGGGTCAGGAACCGCCGTCCTACCGCTGGTACGTGAGCGCAGCCGGCGGGACCAACTCAGGTCCCGTCATGAAGCAGGCGGGCCATAACCGGGATACGATCTGCTACCCGACCTTCCTATGCCCCGCCGCGCCCGCAGGTTACCGCTGGTCCTACGACCTCGCCCCCGAATCCGGCACGGCTCTCGAAGTCGCCGTAGGCCGCAACCTCGGTTGGTTGCGCCTCGATGTGTCGGTCGCGCAGCGGTCGAACGGCATAAAGGAAGCGTTCACCGGCCTCACCTTCCTAGACCGGACTCCCGTCCTTCCCAACGCGGAGAGTCGTTACACGTCCAGCAACACGACGAGCGTCGACGCCCTGACACTCCGCACGCTGTCGCTAAACGCCTATCGCGACTTCCACCTCGGGGAAAGCCGGTTCGTACCCTATCTCGGCGCCGGACTCGGCCTGTCCTCAACCGAGCTTTCCGGGCTCTATTTCAGCAGCGAGTACTCTTGCATCAATGAGCCCTGCGGCGGCCGTCCTAAGGCGGAGTATAACAGCCGGCAGGACGTCGACCTCTCCGACCACGGGCTCGCCGCGCTCCTCTTCGCTGGCGCCGAATACCGCGTGGCCGACCGGCTTCTCGTCGGCCTGAAGGCGGCCTACGGCTGGATCCAGGACCTCGAGGCCACGAGCCGCTACGACCTGCATCCGCTACCGGGAACGAACACAAACGAGATCAGTGGTATCCGTCTGTGGTCGGCGATACTCGCCCTGAAATACCTGCTTGGCGCGTAAGTCGGTCCCGGCAGGTACCGGCATACCCTACCCCGGTCGCTCCGCCGCATCCGCACGGCACCACCGTGGGCCCAGGGCAAGCACAAGACCGCGCATGGGTTTGCCCCTGACGTTGGAGGATCGGCCCACGGGCGCCGAGCCCTTGTGACCAGCACGCAGAGGTATGCGGAGAGCTCCTGCTTATTCGCCAAAATCGGGGAGCTACCCCTCGCCTTGAAGCGAGCTCTTACATTCGGCAGGAAGCCCGACATGGGGCCTCTGCGCTTGTTCACCTGTTCAGAGTGGGGGGAGGGATCGCTGTACGAGGCAAAAACGCCCGGGCGGCTTTATCGGCCGTCCGGGTGCTGGCACGAGCGGCACAGCCTCTTGCAAGGCAGTCGGGAGGGCGTGCCGTCCCCCCTCGCGAGTGTCAAACATAGAGCGCCCCCGGCGCCTACGCTACTAGCGTCTTTCACTGCATGGGGTCGGTGTTCATGATCCGGGCGAGCCTGTCGCGGAAAATGTAGGGGTCGTTGCGGTTTGTTGAACCGCCACTCCGGTTTTTTGGGATAGCGGTCCATGTGCTTAACGCTCATATTGTGGAACGTGCCGGGCGCTGGAGCCGGAACGTGCGAAAATCGAGAAGAAGGTGACGGCCCCGATCGAAGAGACCCGTGCCTTCTACCAGGCGATGACGCAGCGGATCGGCGAGATAATCGACTATCTGGAGAACTACTTCGGCGAAGATGTCACTCTCGCTTGTGGAGGTCGCTACACTCGTCGAACTCTACATGCGGCCCGGAACCGTCGAGGCCTGCGACCCGCTGCGCTTCGTCCGACAGGACTGAGAGCCGGGAGGTGAACTGGCCCTGTTCGGTAGCGCGCCCGCCGCCGCGCAGACGGTGGCCGCTCCGACCGTCCTGGCGTCGGCCGGCGGCGTCACGAGCGTCACCGCGAGCCATCCCGCCGGTGCCCCGATACCCACGACTCGTGCTACTCCTGGTGACAGAACCGGCCCAGAGCCTTGTTAGGGACTTGCCCCCGCCTCCCCCGAGTCGGATGCTCATGAGATCAGGGTCACCCGGACCGTGCCGGCCGAGACCACGGCACTGAGCCGGAAGCGGTAATCGAGGCCACGCGCAACCCTGATCTGGATCGCGGCGTCGTCATCGTTGTCGTAGGTATCGAGCGTCTCCCAGGTCACGCCGTCGACGCTGCCCTGGAGCTGGATGCCCCACGTCGCGGCCGCATCCGACGGCGTGAGCAGCACGAGCGAGGCATTCGGGTTGTCGGCCAGGAGGACCGCGCCCTCTTCGATGGCGCTGACGTCTCCAACCGAGTCGGTGTTCGAGAAGGTGTGCCGGATCATCAGTTCGCCGTCCTCTGTTGTAGGCCCTCGATGCCTCGATCCTGGAATATATCGGCCAGTCCGGGGTTGCCGCGATATCCTCGGCTGAGCTTGCCGCGCACCTCGCGCGGCACCTCTTCGATCATCTGCCTCTGGACCTGGACAGCGACCTCCGGGCCATAGCCGCGCTCCTCGACCAGCTGCGGGATCGCCCGGTACTCCTCCGAGCTGATCAGCGCCTGGATCGCATTACGCATCATCCGCCCCTCGATCGAGATCCGGTTCCGGTACTCCCTCGAGCTCTCGCGCTTGCCGTCCTCGGTGCGGCGGCCGCGGCTGCTGAGGTTCGCCTTCACGCGGTCGAGCTCCGCAGCGACGGGGTCACCCTTGGTCCGGGACTTGGCCGAGCCGAACGGATCCAGGAACGGGCCCCCGACCGGCTCGAGGCGCTGCGGGTCCCCGAGCTGGGTCAGCCGCTCCGGGAGCTTCTTCGATTGCCCGGGGATCACCGACTGGAACGCGTCCGCCATGGTGTCGACCTGGCGGGGCGTCTTGTCGAGCTGCTTCGCGGCCCGCCCGACGATGGCCGGCACCCAGCTCCGGGCGAAGTTCCTCGCCCAGCTGCCGGCCGCACTCGAGGCCTGCGGACCCTCGCCCAGCGCGTCCAGCGCGGACTTGAGCCCGGCCAGGAACGTCTGCTCAGTGAAGCTCCGGGCGGTACCCATCGCCGTGCCGGCGACCTTCTCGGTCGTCGTGAGCTCCGGGTCCGTGAACTTGTCCGTCGCGTACGCACCCAGGAGCATGAGGCCGCCGATGGGCTGCAGCCGCCCAAGGTTGACCCACCGGTCCCCGATCTTCACGGAGTTCGGCTGTTCGCCGGTGATCTCGCGGCGGGCCCGCTGCTCCGGGTCGTAGCCGAGCGTGATCTTGCCCTTCGTCTGGAGGTAGGCCCCGATCGCGATCGGGGCGAGCCCGACAGAGCTGAAGCCCAAGGCCTCCATCGCCTTGCGCTGTTCCTTCGGCAGATCATTGAACATCGCCCGCACGAGCTTCTTGGTCTCGGCCGCGGCCCCGAGAGGGGTGGCCTTGATCAGCGACGTCGCGACGTTCGTGGGGGTCGACGTGAACGGCATCACGGCCTCGGAGCCGGCCCACAGCAGCTCGCCGATCTTGCCCTGCTGTTTCAGGCTCTGCTTCGCCGAGCCGACCGCACCGCCCAGGATCCCCTTGTTCGTGAAGGTGGCACCCATCGCGGCCTCGAGCGCGTTCAACGCGACGGCGTCAGAGATGTCCTCGGACTCGAGGAGCTCCTTCACCCGCGCCCGGGCGGCCTTGCCCTTCAGGCCCTCGGCCTTCGCGACCAGGTTCAGTTGCTCAGTCAGCGAGGCCTCGAGCATGAACCCACGGAGGAAGCGGTCCATCGCCGTCAGAGAGTTGAACACGCTGTTGACGGCCAGATCCAGCAGCGGGTTCTTGTAGTTCACCCGCTTGTAGTCATACTTGCCGTCGGACGCCTGCACTCCCTTCCAGGCCTCGCGGGCCTCTTCGGCGCCGCGCTTCGCGCCACGCCTTGCGACCATCGCCAGCTGGCGGCCGCCGGGTGCGCTCTTGGTCCTGGCCGTGTTGAAGATCGCACTGAAGACGCGATCGTACGCCGCGGCGGGGTAGTCACTCGCCCCCCGAGCAAGCAAGTTCGTCGTCGTCCCGATCAGGTTCAGGAAGTGCGTGGGCGGGCCCGTCAGCAGCCCAGCCTTCCACGCAGCCATGGCCTTCTCGATGCCGGTCGTCTCGTGCAGCTTCGCGACCTCGCGGGCGGCCGCGTTCATGTCCCCGCCCTTCACGAGCTCGGAGATCCTCGCACGCGTCAGGTCATCGAGCGGCCCGCCAGCCATCCGCTGTGCACGCATCAGCCAGGTCACTGGGTCGTGCGTCTGCTCGGCCAGGATCTTCAGCGAGTTGAGGTTGCGCCCGGCCTGGGACCTCTCATCCGTCAGCCTCGAGAGCATCGCCCGGTTCTGGGACTGGAGCAGCTCGTAGGTCTGCGAGAGCTTCTCGGCCTCGTCCCTCCCGAGCGTGCCGCTGTCGAGCATCTTGGCGAGCTTCTCCTCAGCCTCGATGTTCTGCTTCAGGATGTTTCGGGTGGCGAGCACTTCGGCCCCGGACATGCGGCCGGTCTCGATGTTCTTGTGGACGTGCGAGAGGAAGTCGTCAGGATCACGCCCGAGGTCCTTGGCTATCGCCCGGAGCTCCTCGTGGGTGACCCTCGCCTTCGGGTCCCGGCCCTCTTCCCGCACCATCCTGGTCGTCTCATCGGACAGCCGCCTCCGGCCCGTCGGATCCAGGACGAACTTGTTCGCCGGGTCCGTGTGGGTGGTGCGGTTGATCGAGACGTAGTCATCGGGATCGATGTCGCCAGCGGGTGCGCCCTCGCCCTTCTTGGGCGGCACCCCCGGGGCTCTGCGATCGCCGGCAGCCTGCTCAGGCTCGGGGGTGCGCTTGCCAGCCCATCGGGCTAGGTGCCCAACGCCAGCGCCCGCAGCGCCCCCAACCAGGGCACCGCGGGCGCGGTCCTCTTCGTCTGCGGCTGCGCCGACAGCAGCTCCCGCTACTGCTCCTCCGACCTCGGGGGCTGTCTCGAGCTGGGCGCTCTGGGCGGCGACGCCTCCTCCTTCGGCTTCGATGAGCTGGCGGAATCGAGCGTGAATGCGTTCAGCCGCCCCATCGAGATCACGTAGGGCACCTTCCCCGACTTGACCTCGTCCGCCGTGTACTCCCGGCAACTCCTCACTGGTGACATGGCCCTTCCTCCATCCCGTATCGATCTGGTCAACAGTCCCGCGGATGATACGGATATCCACGTCCTGTAAGTCTAGTGCATTCAGGGCCTCGATAACAGGTCCGCGCACGAGCCGATTGAAGTTCACTGGCAGCCGTCGTCACGCCCACCCCGACCAGCAGTTGCTCAGTCGTCGACAGCGCCTCTA
>JAPPGF010000026.1 GCA_028875075.1 Gemmatimonadota bacterium
GTCCCTTTTGGACGTCCCGTGAACGTTCGGCCCCAACGGCCGCCCTGCGCCGTCAAGCCCAGGATGCCCCGAGCCCGACGGAAAACCTCATTCACGCTCGATTTCATGCTCACCAATTGATGCCGATCGCTCGTTATTTCGAACCTGCGGGGTCCGACATCGCCCAACGGCAAGAAGCGCGGATCGTGCAGTCCTGGTTGGACTCTACTATCACGTTCCAGACATCTATAGAAGTCCACTACTTGTCCGATAACGTCCTGTATAACAATGGTTTACTGCTTATTATAGGGATCTCTCCGTACCTTGCAGTTCATTGGTATCTCGTGTACTCTTCCCTGTGTAGTGTTGCAATAAGTGGTACACGACCGGGGAAGGAACACTTTGGCTAAGCGACCGAGAACGCTCTCCGCCGCGTTCGTGCGCACGGTCAGCCAGACGGGCGTCTACGGGGACGGGCACGGGGGACGAGGGCTGAGCCTCCGGGTGCACCGCACGGTCAGCGGCCGAATCACGAAGACTTGGCGTCAGCGCGTCAGGGTCGACGGACGGCTAACCTCGATCGGACTCGGGCCGTATCCCGAAATCACGCTCGCCGAGGCCCGCCGAAAGGCGCTGGACAACAGCCGGGCAGTCCGCCACGGGGACGACCTGCGCGCGCGTGGCGTGCCTACCTTCGCCGAGGCTGCCAAGCGGACGATCGAGCTTCACCGGGGCGGGTGGAAAGCCAGGAGCCCGCTTGCCGAGCAATGGGCCGCCACATTCCGCCTCCACGCTACGCCCCTCCTGGACAAGCCGGTGGACCGGATCGAGAGCGCGGACGTGCTTGGGTGCCTCGCTCCGATCTGGACATCGAAGCCGGCCGCCTCTCGGAAGGCCCGGAACCGGATCTCAGCGGTCTTCCGCTGGTGCATCGGACAGAACCACCGCTCGGACAACCCGGTGGACCGCGCGGTCTTGGCGCTGCCGAGAGTGAACGGCAACTCGCCGAGTCATTATCGCGCGCTTCCGCACCAGGAGGTTATGGCCGCACTCGCGGCGATCCGCCGGGTCAGGTACGTCCACCCCTCGGCGGTGTTGTGTGTAGAGATGATCGCGCTGACGGCGGTCCGCGCCGGAGAGGCGTGCGGAGCGCACTGGGACGAGATGAGCATCGAAGCTGCGACGTGGACGATCCCGGCGTCGAGGATGAAGGCCGGGCGCGAATTCTGCGTCCCGTTGAGCACGGGCGCGCTCACCGTGCTCGAACGCGCGCGGGCGCTGTCTCCCGAGTCGTCGCTAGTGTTTCCCTCAAGAACCGGCGGGCCGTTGTCGCGGAACGCCCCCGGGCGCGTGCTTCGCCGCGCCGGGGTTGCCTCGACAGTACATGGGTTCCGGTCGAGCGCGCGGTCTTGGATGGCCGAATCCTGTGTCCCGGCGGAGATCGCGGAGGCCTGTCTTGCCCACGTCCCGAGAAGCAGGGTCGTTCAGGCGTATCAGCGGTCCGACTTGCTGGAGCGCCGCGCCGAGGTTCTCCAGGCATGGAGCGATTACATCAAGTAGCGGATGCCTTCACTACGTCATGTCCGACCTCCTCTTCGATGAGTACTCGAGGATTCTGTGCCGTCCCGTATCGTACGTCTGCTCGGGCGAACTGAAGGCGAGATCGACCAGATACTCACAGCCCCGGCCGCGAACGCCGCATGGCGGCGACCCGCTGCGGCCGCCGCCGCTCCCGACGCGGGCGACGACCATCTCTGGGCCCCTCTCGCAAGTCGGCTCGACAGTCCGCTCGTCACCGGCGATCGAGCGATGAGGTGGCGCTGAACCCGAGATCCGACTACGCACTCGGCATCGCAATGCCGCGCGAAGGGCATCACCACCACCGTTCCGGCGGCATTGAAGGAGTCCGGGGAAACGACCAGCGCGGGGTGTCTTTGTGATGAAGTGAGATCGGCGAAGGGGAAGGCGAGGAGAACGATGCCGCCCTGTTTATAGGCGATCGTAGCCGGTATCCCCCTCATTCTCCCAGAACTCGAAGCTGCGCTTCGAACCCTTCGACGACCTCGGCTGGAAGGAGGCGGCACGTGGGCCCCTGGACGACGAGGTTCACGAGGAGCCGGAACTCGTCACGCAAGCGTCGGGCGCTATGGTCGTAGCACTCAACCAAGCCCAGCGGCTCATCGACGCCATGCGGGAGGCGGGCAACACATTCGCGCTGCGCCGGTCCGTCAGGGAACGATGGCGGCGCGCATCACGCGATGGTTGGCGACCTTTTCGAAAGCCTCGTCGAGCTGATCGAGTCCGAAGCGTGAATCCACGATCTCCGCAAACGGAAACCGGCTGCGGTTGGCCATCACGAAGTCGAGCGCCTGGACGAGATGACGCGGATGGTAATTGTGGATGCCCTTCAGGGTGATCCACTTTCGGAGCAGATCGTGGCCGTCCAGGGTGAAGTCGGAATCCGGATTGACCAACCCGCCCAGCACGTAGCGCCCACCGATGCGCAGCATTCGTACGCCGCCCGGTACCACCGAGGGCACGCCGCACACTTCCAGCACCGCGTCCGGCCCGTCCGGCGGCGATGCGTCGCGCACCGCCGCCACCAGCTCGTCCTCGCTCGTGGCACCCACGTCGATGGTGATATCGGCTCCGAACCGCTCGGCCATCCGTCGCCGGGCATCGACTGCATCGAGCCCGATGACCCGGGCTGCGCCACGGGCCTTCGCGATGGCGCAACCGTAGATCCCCAGCAGCCCCAGGCCCTGCACCACCACCGTCTCTCCCACCGAAACGGCGGCCGCCTCGGCGACCGAAATCATCGTGGCCACTCCGCAGTTGAGCGGCGTCGCCTCCTCGTCGGAGAGCGCGTCCGGCAGCTTGAGGATGCCGGTGCCGGGGAGGATGTAGCAGTAGTCGGCGAAGCCCCCCAGGAAGTGGGGGTCGTCGTCGACGTGGTCATGGCCGTACTTGCGAAGCCCCGGCGCTTTCTGCGGCATGTCGTGCACGTCGCGGTAGTACGACGGGCCGTCGGCGAAGTACTCGGTCCAGGTGATGCGATCGCCGACCGCGAGGGGGTCGCCGCGCAGGTCCTCGCCGACCCCGTCGCCCAACTGCTCGATGACGCCGATGATCTCGTGGCCCAGGATGCCGGGGCACGGATTGGGGCGGTGGCCCTGGTAGGAGTGGATGTCCGAGCGGCAGATGGTGGACATCGAGATCCGCACCAGCACCTCGCCGGCGCGGGCGTCGCGTACCGGAAGCTCGCGCACCTCGAACGGCGCGTTGGGCGCCGGATAGACCACGGCGCGGCCGGTTCTGTTCATGAGATCGCTCCGCAGCGTCGGGCGACGCCGTTGAAAGCGTAGTCGAGCGCCTGGTAGCTGTGCGGCCGCGCATCCTCGGCGCGGCGCGCGTACTCGTCGCTGACCGGGCGGCTGAGGAAGATCGGTACGTCCGCTTCGTGGACGCTGCCGTGGGTGCGCAGCCGTTGACCCTTGAGTCCGCTGAGATCGTGGTCCACCTCGCGGGCGCCGATGACGGTCCGCACGTCTCCGAGCACCGCCACGTCGCCCTCCGGCCCGACCGGCAGGTCGAACTCCCGCGCCACGTCGGCGCGTGAAAGCACCCGCTCCAGGCCCGGCACCTCCCGGACCGCGTCGATCACCCGCTCGCCCGCGAGCCCCTCGTGGCAGTACACGCGCACGAAACCCCCGAGCGCCCCGTGGTGGCCCACGAAGGCGTCGGTGATGGGGCAGATGACCGTACTCGACCCTTGGCCGAACTCCGCGTCGAGGATGTCCTGCAGCCACACAACGCAGGGCGTGCCGTCCTCGTTGGTCTTATCGTTCATGCCGTGGTCGGCGGTGAGCGCCACGGTCGCGCCCAGCGCCTCGAACCGGCCGAACCGCGCGTCCATCTCCGCGTAGAACCGGTCCGCCTCGGGATGCCCCGGCGCGTAGGCGTGTTGGATGAAGTCGGTGAGCGAGAGGTAAAGGATGTCGGGGCGGCGCTCTTCCAGGAGCCGGAGACCCGCGTCGAGCACGAAGAGGGAGAGCTCCGCGGAGTACACGTCGGGCTGCGGTTGTCCGACGAAGTCGAGCGCGTCCTCGATCCCGTTCTCCTCCATCGTGCAGCGGTCCGCGTACTGCGAGGAGAAGCTGACCGAGCCGTTGGAGAGGTCCATCCCCTTCTGGAGCTGCCGGCGGAGCTTGTCCTTGGCCGTCACCGACACCACCCGCGCTCCCCGGCGGGAGAACTCGCTCATCACCGAGTTGACATTGAGCAACTCGGGTCCGGTCATCACCACCGGCTCGTTCGTCGCCCGGTCGAGGTAGAAGTTGCCGGAGATGCCGTGCACCGACGCCGGGCTCCCGGTCGCGATGGACATGTTGTTCGGGCAGGTGAAGCTCGGCATGGTGCCGTGCGCCACCGTGTAGAAGCCCTCGGTCATGTACCGCTCGATGTTGGGGATAATCCCGGCGGCCACGCCGTGCTCGATGTACGCCAAGTCTCCGCCGTCGATGCACACCACCACCACCGGGTGCTCCGGCCAGCGGTAGTCGGTGCCGTTCACTGACAGGTTGTCGGCCGTCATGTCATTCCTCCGGCTTCCGTTGTCGCTCGGAGCGGTCCGCCATGCTCCTCCCACGCACGATAGCGACTGTTCCACTATCATGAAAATCGAAAATTCATCTGCAATCTATTGATTCGATCGATGTATCAGACCAGCGTCCGTACCCGATTCCCCTCGATCACCGTCCCGAGCCCGTCCTGCGGAGCGAGCTCCCGATCAGCCGCCTCGGCCAAGATCAGCCGTGCTTCCTGTTCCATCGACCGGCCTTTGGCGGACGCGCGAACCCGGAGACGGATCTTTACTTCGTTGTCTAGATTCCGGACCGTGATGCTTACCATTGTCACACCTCTATGTCTGGAACAGGCCTATCTGACGATTGCGTTGCGATCGAGGCTGTCTGTATCAATGCGGCGAAGAGCGTGTGGGTCGGCGTCCGAGTAGAAGTAGTCACTCCAGGAGCTTGTCCCCGTGGTCCATTTGGGACCGGAAACGAGCGTCGGGGTGTAAGCGAGGCTGAGGCATGGTCTGGACCCTTTGTGGCATGGGACATGGCCAAGCCAGGACGGTCGCTACGCCTGGACGGAAGGCGAAGATCGAGGCCTAAGCAAGGGCGTGTCACGGACATGGCGGCGTACCTCGCGGTCGCGTGTCTTGCCGACGAGGCGAGACTCGGAGGGCTGGATCGGTCCGCTGGTGCGCCGCGCACCAAGCGGCGCCGTCTGGGCGTCCACCCCTTGTGACCGTTGGTTGGCCGAGATGGACAGGCGTGGGTCATAAGACCGTGACAGCCGGTGCGTGGCTGTGATCGCGGGTTCATGCGGAGATTCCTTTCTGGTTCTCGCCCCTGGTCCGCGCACCGCAACTCGGCACGGCTGTCGAGGTAAACCTCGGCGGGAAGCGATCAGTAGTGTTTTCAAGGGATGGCCAGCTGGGACTTGCGTGGCCTGACCACGCCCCATCCACCTGAGGAGGATGACGGAATGAAGAAGTCGGTCGTGTTCGCGGTTTTGGCGATGTCCGCGTGTTCCTCGGCCCCGGTCTCCTACTATGGCGTGGCTCCACCCGGAAGGGAGACGGCCTATCAGTGCGCGGTCGCCCAACTGAACATCATGGGTTACACGATCGAGGACGGAAACAGCGACGCCGGTTTCGTCCGGGGCCGCAAGCAGACATCGGGCTTGGGGACCCAGATCTTCACAGGGAACACCTACCACGACGTGCTCACCGCGAGCGTCTTTGACAATCCCGCCACGGGAGAGACCAACTTGAGGGTTGTGGCAACGCGCATAGCCGATCAGGATACGGGCCTGCTCGCGGCCCTGAGCGACGATCCAGAACAGGGGGAAGACGTCCTCGCACCCTCGGACAGCGGAAAGTTCGACGCTCGAGCGCTCCTCGCCAACTGTGGCGTCTCCAACGTGACGGGTTTCTCTGGGACACCGGAGCGGCATCTGCTCCAGGGGCCTGTGGGTCTGCTCTGAGCCCTGTTTCTCCCGTTTCTTCGATGGTTTCCGTTCGCCTAACCTCCCCGGCTAAAGCGTGACCGGCGGCCCGCCGACAGTATTCTGCGGGGCCTTCGCTACAGCCGTTCGGACATTGCGGTCGGGTTCGAGCCCCGCCCAGATCGTCTGTCCGGGGATTCTAGGACCGCGTCGATGTGCATGTCGGTCGGAGCTTCGCTCCGTGACGCCGTCAAGTACGCCTCCTTCGCGCCCACGGCCATGCCCGCTCTCAGAACGCAGTTCTGTGGCCGATCGGGCTTCGATGAGGCCCGGGCAGATCAGCCTGGCAGACCGTGCGAGGATCGCCCCCCTGACATCCGCGCCCGCACCCGCCGGGCTCGGGGACAGCCGGGAGTCGACCCTAGCCGGGGCCAGCTGCGGAAGACGGTCCCGCCGACAAGGGCGTTGCAAGGCCGTCCGATCTCGTAATTTGCGTTTCGCCAACTAACCCTGCGGCAAAGGCATCTGTCCGACCGACTCATGCTAGTCCCCAAGGCATACGCGGCCGGATACGGGCGGGCGGCGAGACAGGATCCCGAGCTAGCGACCGCCTACGTCCGTCAAGCTACCGTGGGTGATCAGCTCGCGGACCCCGTGGCTGAGGACCTCGCGTTGCTTCCGCCAAAGCTGGTCCACCCATTGTTGGCCAAAGCCCTGGGGAATCCTCATGACCTCCCTCCGGAAGCCCCGGACTCGCTTCGGCGGTTCATGGCCGCAGCCGTTGACGTTCCGGACTGGTTCGACGAGGACATCGCGATGGTTGCGTCGCGGGCATTCCTGCGCAATTGGGACACCGTGCTCTCGGCCTTGGTGGGCGGGAGCATCGTGGAGGGATTCGCCACGTTGATCAGCAAGTCGTTCCGGATCAGGGGCCGAGTCCTGAACTCGGGGGTCCGACGCCTTAAACAGAACGGCTTGCAACTCGTCGAACAGTACTTGCCCGGTGGCATGAGTCCGATGGGCGACGGGTGGCGGCTGACCCTGAGGGTACGACTGGTCCACGCCCAATCGAGATTGCTCATTAAGAAATCGGATGAATGGAACGAGGAGGACTACGGCCAACCGATCAGTGCCGCCACCATACTGTTGGCCGGGTCGGCCTTCTCGGGTCGGCTCATGCAGCATGTGGCAACTCTGGGGGGTGACTTCAGCCGGGAAGAGCGCGAAGCGTATGTGCATGTCTGGCGCTACACGGGATTCCTTATGGGCATTCCTGAGGAGGTCCTCTTCCGCGATGAGGCTTCCGCCGTGCGAGCGTTCGAGGTCGCTAGGCTGTGCGAGCCACCCCCGGATGAGGACGCGATAATCATGGCGAACGCCATCATCAACAGCGCGCCTATGGTCATCGGAATCACCGAGCCTAAGGCCCGGCGCAAACTCGCAAAGTATGCCTACCGAGTCTCGAAGGGACTGATCGGTGAAGACCTCGCGGAGAAGTTCCATTTCCCGAAGGTCGGACACACGACGGTTCCGTTCCTCAGGCTACGTAATCGGGTCCAACGCAAGGTCGGCAGGCTGGTTCCCCGTTGGCGCGCGAAAAAGAACAAGGAGAGGTTCACGGCCATGATGGACTTTGTGGACCTGGGCGCGACCGAAATCTCCTACAGACTGCCGAGCACCATCCACGACGAGGACGCGCCCGACTGGTAGGACCGCCGCGAACCGTAGAAGGCCGGGAGTCCTGGTCCGGCGAAAACACCGAAGCAACCAAGTCGCTGAAGCGAGTTTCCTCATCCGCAGCTACGTAGACCTCCTCGTTCGATCCGGGGCTTCTTGGCGGGTAAGCGTGGGCGAGTCGCACCAGTTGTCAGGCTGATGGGAGCGTCTCGTTCAATGGCGAGGAGGCTACGCACGCGGAACCGCGAACGGCCCGGTCAGCCGGTTGGGAGGCTCCGGATGCCGCTCCCTGACGAACGGGGCATCCTGCTTGAGCAGGTGGTCGCCTGCGAGCTGCACCGATGGACGGTCCGCGGGCCAGGCTGTAGGATCAAGTGCCGCGCGCCCAGCCGCCCTACAAATCGGAAATGCCTCATGCGCCGCCTGAACTCGCCCGTTCTTCTTGTGCTCCTAGTGCTCGTCGCCGCGTGCGGCGACGGCGGAACAACCACCCCGACCAGTCCGCCCACGCCCACGGCGCCACCCAGCCCACCGACCCCCCCGCCCCCGCCTCCCGCCAACCGCGCGCCCACGGCGTCGGGGACGATCGGGAATCAGGAGCAGGAAGCGGGAGTGGAAGTGACGGTGGACGTCTCCGGGGCCTTCTCCGATCCCGACGGTGACGCACTGACCTACACGGCCAGCTCGGGGAACTTGGACGTGGCGACGGTGAGCGTCTCCGGGAGCGACGTCACCGTGAACGGCGTGGCTGCCGGGACCGCGACCATCACGGTCACTGCGACCGATCCCGGTGGGCTCAGCGCCAGCCAGACCTTCGACGTCACCGTCGCCAACCAAGCGCCTGCGGCGGCCGACACGATTGAGGACCAGACAGTGGAAGCGGGAGCGGAGGTGACGGTCGACGTCGCCGCCGCCTTCTCCGATCCCGACGGCGACGGCTTGACCTACGAGGCCACTTCGGACACTCCGGAAGTCGCGACTGTAAGCGTCTCCGGAAGCGACGTCACGGTGAGCGGCGTGGCGGCCGGGACCGCGACCGTCACGGTCACCGCGACCGATCCCGGTGGGCTCAGCGCCAGTCAGACCTTCGACGTCACCGTGGAGGCTGCCAGCGACACGAACCAGGCGCCCGCCACGGCCGCCGCGATCCAGGACCAGACAGTGGAAGCGGGAGCGGAGGTGACGGTCAACGTCTCCGCCGCCTTCTCCGATCCCGACGGCGACGACCTGACCTACGAGGCCACTTCGGACGCTCCGGAAGTCGCGACTGCAAGCGTCTCCGGCAGCGACGTCACCGTGAGCGGCGTGGCGGCCGGGACCGCGACCGTCACGGTCACGGCGACCGATCCCGGTGGGCTCAGCGCCAGTCAGACCTTCGACGTCACCGTGGAGGCTGCCAGCGACACGAACCAGGCGCCCGCCACGGCCGCCGCGATCCAGGACCAGACAGTGGAAGCGGGAGCGGAGGTGACGGTCAACGTCTCCGCCGCCTTCTCCGATCCCGACGGCGACGACCTGACCTACGAGGCCACTTCGGACGCTCCGGAAGTCGCGACTGCAAGCGTCTCCGGCAGCGAGGTCACCGTGAGCGGCGTGGCCGCCGGCACCGCGACCATCACGGTCACTGCGACCGATCCGGGCGGGCTCAGCGCCAGCCAGACCTTCGACGTCACGGTGGAGGCCGGCGGCGCGCCCGATCTGGACGTTCTCTTCGCCCCGCCCACGGCCGCCGAGATCGCACATGTGGAGGCGGATTGGGCGACCCGCGAGCCCGAGGTCAGCGAGGTGAACCTCGAGCTCGACATGCTGGTGAGCGCCACGGGTCCCCGAGTCCGGGTCTTCTCCCACACTGTAGGCGGGATACGGCACTACGGGGCGGTCGCTACGCCGTCGGAACAGACGGAGGCCGGCTCGCTTCCCGTTGTTATCGTTGCTCACGGCGAGACGGCCGGTGCGGACGGTAATAGAGCACTACAGCTGAACGCGCTCCTCGGGCTTCAGGGCCTCACTGCAGCGCTCGTGATCCCATCCTATCGGTCGGAACCCCTCCGGATCGTAGGGCGGGAATTCCTGTCCGAAGGCCCAGCGAGTCCTTGGGACCTAGCCGTTGACGACGTTCTCTCCCTGCTTTCCGTGGCACTGGAGGAAGTGGAGGAGTTGGACGGGGAGAGGATCGCGGTCCTGGGCGACAAGGGGGGAGGGGCCGTCGGGCTTCTGGCGGCCGCGCGCGACGACAGGATCGACGTCGTCGTCGAGATCTCCGGCCCAACGGACTTCTTCGGCGAGTACGCGCGCGAGGTCTTCGAGGAGGCCCTCGCCGGAGAGCTTCGCGATCTCGCTGGCCTCGAGGACCTGAACGAGGCCGTGATACAGCCGTGGAACCGCGGGGAACTCTCCGACGCAGAGGCCCGACTCGAGCTGGTGCGCCGTTCCCCGGTGTACTTCGTGGATCGCATGCCGCCGGTCCAGCTGCACCACGCGACTGGGGACATGGTCGTGGCAGTCAGCCAAGCGGAGCGGTTGATCGACGCGATGGATAAGGCAGGCAAGACCGAAGCGGAGTTCGAGCACAATCTCTATGACGGTGACAGCCACGGCTTCAACGACCTCGTCTTCGTGGCCGGCGTGTCTGCGGTTCGGTTCGCCCGCCCATTCCTCTTGGAGGCCCGGTAGGCCTGGCGAGACGGCGACAGCCGCGGCGCGGGTCCTCAGCGGATCCTCCACGCTCATCCCGAGACGGGCCCGGGCGCCGGAGCACCGGATGGAGTCGTGACCCTGATGTTGGTCGGGGCCACGCCTCCGCTCGGAGTCCAGTGCAGGTAGAGGTTCGAGCCTCCGCGGACGCTGCCGGCGGCGCGCGGGCTCCGGGACGACGAGGTCCTAGGCTACAGCCGGTAGTCGTCGGGAAAGCGGCTCAAGACGTCGTGGAGATGCGACTAGGACATCCAGTCCAGAAACCGCCGTCGGAGGCGGGGCGCCCGTCACCCCAGAGCGCGATGTAGAACTCGGCGAGGACCCGCTCGATCGGGCTCCCGCTCACTTCCTCGAGTGAGGAAAAACCGGAGGCGGACGAGCTCGTGAGCTGGCGCATGAGCGCGTCTTTACCGCCAGGATCGGCTGCTCCCCAGCGGTCCATCACGAAGCGCAACAGCATGGCGGGCACGCTGTAGACCTGGCGGCCTGCGCATGGCCCGTCGTTGCCCTCCTCCTCCCTGCCGATCCGTGTGCACTGCTCCGGCGCACCGCTCACCCGGCTGTCTCCGCTCCGGAGACCGTCCCACCCGAAGAACGACCCTATGTCAACGATCCAGCCGCCCCAGTATCAGGCCCGGCTCTCCTCGGACTGTTCGACCTGGGCGTGGCCGAGGTTCAGACCCGGCCCATGCCCGAAGCGATCGTACGCCAAGAGCTGCTACGCGAGCGTCGCCCCCCCTTCGATCTCCCAAATCGTCTTCTCTGCTGAGCCGCCGAACACGTAGGCGTTCGCCTGGACCAGATGGGCGATCTCGTGCGCCAGCAGGACCCGGTAGATGGCTAGCGCGGGCGAGACGGTGACAACGGAGGGATCGCTGGACGACCACGACACCGTCTGCCCCTCCACGGCCCTCCCGGCCTGGTCGAGCGCCTCCGCCGCGAGCTGCTGCGACTGGCCGACCGACGAGGAGTCGAGCGAGGCCGGCTCGACCTGGAGCGAGGCGGGGCGGGAAGGGGACGGGGCTGTCGCGTCGTCCGAGCACGCGCTCGCCAGACGCGGCCGCGGGCTCCCTGCCAGGAGACGGCTTCGAAGGCTTCGCACGAGGCGCTCGCGCATCACTTCCGTGCCGACCGAGCGGACACGGGTTCCGCCCTCGCGGACTACTTAACGTTCGATGCCTCGCCCGCCTGACCCGTACGGCGCCTCGGGCCGGCTCGACTCAGAACAACCCGGTCGCCGAGAACGACTCCATGATCTGGGCGCTGCACGCTTGCCCGGAAATGGCCAGGCCCAACAACGCCCCGGGATCGTCCAACGGCTCTATCCGGATATCCACCGAGCACGACCCGCTACGTCCGTCCTCCGTGGCCCAGCGGACCGTTCCGGCGAGGCTACCGCTGATCGTTGGCGCGAAGTTCTCCGAATACAACAGCTCGATCGTCACGTCGAGATCCGGCGCACCGTCCAGTGTGAAGACGAACCCGGTCCCTGCGTGCGTTTCCGTGCAGTCCGAATGAACCAGGGTCGCCTCTAGTCGCACGCCCCCGCCTTCGGGGTTCTGCGCGCCCGGCCCACCAACGAAGCTGGCCTCCGCGTCCACCGCCACCATGCCGCCTCTCGTGCACGGGGCCATGAACTGCAACGTGGCACCCTCGGGGGTCAGCACCTCATCTCCGCCCGTCACATCGCCTGCCACCGTGAAGCCCTGGCCCATCGCGACCTCGATCAACGCGAGCGCCTCCTCCCGGGTCAGCGCGTCGCCGCCGAGTTCCGTAGTGCTCTCGCCGCAGGAAGCCGTGGCTAGTGCGATGCCCAGAAGCAGCCCTGCTGGAATGCGGCCCATCGGAGACCTCCTCATTGCTCGTCCATTCCCGGACCGGGAGCGCATTCTCCCGGGCTGTCCCCGGCCATTCGTTCGGAGCCGGCTCAGGCCAAATCACTTTGTCCTTCACCACCAACAAGTCCCGGCTCCTAACCGCTACCCCGGCCGACCGTGGGCCGGATGCTATACGCACAATACCCCCGCAGCGCGGTAAGGGTCGGGAAACCGACGACACTCGGACAAGCCGTTCGCGCGATCGGCCGCGCCTGCCGCCAACGCTCCAAGTCCCCGCGCTGAGGGCCGTTCCCGTACTCCCCCGCTCCGTTGGGCTCGTGCAACCGCCTGAACAACGCTCGGCCTCACTCCCTCGCAGGAAGACGGGCCGTCGCACTCGAGCTCGAGCGCGACCGGAGCTCGTGCCTGCCCCGGCCGAAGTTCGCCTCGGCCTTCCCTGGACCCGCCGTACAAGGTTGGCCAGGGATTCCGTGGCCGTCCGTGCCCCGGTTTGCTCGGCCAACCGACCAGCCCGTTTCGGGAAAGCCCCGGAGCGCCGGATCGGGCCCCGTCACTCCTTGGACCTGCCCGATCGGCCGGTATCGGTGCAGAAGCGATCGGGGAGCCAGATGGCCACGCAGTTCCTCGGGCACGAGCCTCTGTTGGGGGAACCGTCACGACGGGCGAGAACGGGCGCGTGCCACTCCCAGGTCGAACCGTGCGTGCTGCGGCCGGGTAAGGAGACGCTGCGTGTCTGCCTTCCTACCAAGATTCCCCGAGGACGCTCTCAAGGAACTCGGCCGCGCGGTCGGGCGCACCCGGGAGAGCGAAGGGGTCGTGGACACCGCCCGGATAGACGTGCGCCTCGAACTCCCCTTCGGTCTTGCCTGCCTCCCGCATCGCCTCGATCAGCCGCTCGGCCTGGCTCACGGCCACGACCTCGTCCGCCTCCCCGTGGTGCAGTTGGACCGGCGGCATGTGACCTACGAAGTACGCCGCCGACCTGCGCACCAACTCGAGTCGGCCCGCAGCATCGGAGAGCTCCCCTCGGATCCAGGGCTGGATCAGCGCCTCGTTCAGGTACTTGAGACCCGCGACCGGGCGGAGCTCGCCGGCGAGGGCCTCCTCGAAGATCTCGCGCGCGTACTCGCCGAAGAAGTCCGTCGGGCCGAAGAACTCGACGACGGCATCGATCCTGGGGTCGCGCGCGGCCGCGAGCAGACCCACGCCGCCGCCCCGGCTGATCCCGAGCACGGCGATCCTCTCCCCGTCGAGCTCCACCGCCTCCTCCAGCGCCACGGAGAGCAGAGACAGAGCGTCGTCCACGTCCCGGTCCCATGGGCTCGGCGGGCCCTCGGACAGGAACTTCCGGTCCGTGAACTCGACAGGCTCCGCGCGATAGGATGGCGCCACGATGGCCGCGCTCAGTCCCCTGGGCTGAAGGACCGTATTGATCAGGAATATCTCCGCCAGCGCCACGCCCGTGTCTCCGCCGTGGGTGTAGAGGACCACGGGGAGAGATCCGGGTCGGGCACCCGCAGGTGTCACGACCACGCCGTAGTGGCGTATCCCGCCCACGGTGTGGGAAAATACCCGGACTCTCAATGTACCAGCGAGTGGTAGGGTCGCCAGCGTATCCAGCTCGAGGCGAACCCCGCTCACCTCGGGCGTGCGCGTCGCCCACTCGACCTCCACCTGCGCGATTTCGGCGGGCGTGGGCGCGGAGAACAGGGCGTCGAGATCCGGTTCGGCCTCCTTCACGGTGACCGAGAAGGTCTGACTAGCGGTGAGCCGCCCTGGGTCGGTCGCGATCAGAGTGATGGTCGTGGTTCCCGGAGCCACCCCACTCACCGTGACCTCGCTCCCGGACACACTCGCTACGGCGATGTCCTGAGCGTCCGAGATGGCGTCGTAGGTCAAGTCGTCCCCGTCGGGGTCCGAGAACGCCTCTGAGATGTCCACCTGCACTTCGGCACCCTCTTCTACGCTCTGGTCCGTCATCTGGGCCGACACCGTAGGCGCGCGGTTGGCAGCCGTGACAGTAACCGTGAACGCTTGGGTGGCGCCGAGTCCGCCGGGATCGGTCGCGGTGACCGTGACAGCTGTGGTTTCGGGTGTCACACCGCTCACCGTGACTTCACTCCCCGACACACTCGCTACGGCGATGTCCTGAGCGTCCGAGATGGCGTCGTAGGTCAAGTCGTCTCCGTCGGGGTCGGTGAACGCCTCTGAGATGTCCACCCGCACTTCGGCGCCCTCTTCCACGATCTGGTCCGTTATCTGGGCCGACACCGTAGGCGCGCGGTTGGCGGCCGTGACAGTGACCACGAAGGTCAGCGCGGCGCTGAGACCGCCGGGGTCGGTCGCGGCCAGGGTGACAGTCGCAGTTCCCGGGGCGATGCCACTCACCGTGACGTCGCTTCCCGACACGGTTACTTGAGCGACGCTCGGTGCGTTAGAAGCAACCCCGTGGGCAAGGATGTCCCCGTCGGGATCGGAGAACGCCGCTGAGATGTCCACCTGCACCTCGGTGCCCTCTTCCACGATCTGGTCCGAGACCTGGGCGGAGACGGCTGGCGACCGGTTCTGGGGGACGGGTGGGCCAGTGGGCGTGGGGGATCCGCTGTCCCCGCATGCGAGAAGGAGCGGCGGCAGAGACACCGCGGCTAACAGGTTTAGTTGTCGGGTCAGGCGCAGCATTAGGTGTCGCGTACACTCCTCCCGACTCGATGGCCTGTCGAACACACTTCTTCACGCGGTCGGACTCGCGCGATGAGTCCACATCAGGGGGGAGGCAGCCTAGCGGCTGCACTCTCCCTTCGCCACGCGAACCGAAGGCTCAGTGAGCCAGAAGTTACTGCCGTGCCGCAGGGCCGTGGAACACATGCTCGTCACCAGTGACATCACGGCGAACTCCAAAATCCAGCCGACGCGCCAACCTACCGTCTGGCACCTAGACCCTGCTTGATGGTGAGGCCACGGACGGCGTACGTCTCGAAGCAAACAGGTCCAGCGGGTGCCCGTTCTGCTCGACGCCGCAGACTGGGAGAACTCTGGCCTGAAGCGGCGCTCTCTCACCACTGCACCCGAAGCGGCGCCGAAGTGGATTTCGTGCTCGAGGTCGGGCGTGAGGTTTAGGGGATCGAGATCACGGCGAGCCGACGGGTGGACGGGCGGATGCTGAGCGGCCTGTCGTCGCTCTCCCGCCGCTCTGGCCGGTGCACCTGCCGGATCGTGGTCTTTCTCGGCGCGAGGTGTCAGCTGGTCGACGGCGTGGAGGCGGTCCCCCTGGAGGAGTTTCTCGCGGAATTGCCGAGTTGACAGGGTGGCCGTGAATCCCGGGTTGGAGGCTCATGCAACGGGCACTTTGCCCGCGGGCCCTCCGGCTCGGCGCTATCTCCGTCTTCCAGAGACTCCCAGCCGAACGCAGGGAAGTGTCTGACACAAAAAACCGAAAGGGCCCGGCCTTTCGGCCGGACCCTCCCGGTTCGCCGCGAACTGAAAGCTCGGCGGTCTAAAGGTTATTGATCATCCTCACCATCGTCGATGTCTATCGCCACCGACATCACTATCGCGATACCGTCATCGTTCACGCCGAATGCGAGCACCGTGTGGCTGTCGCTGTCCGCGGTCGGCGGGAATGCCGCCTCCCTAGTCATCATATACAGCATAGCGGCAGAGAATTCCATCGAGTACGTCCACGTCCGCGTGCGGGCACCGTCCACGCGGCCGCTCTCGCCGGATGTATCCGACCCAAGCATCCAAGAGTGGCCGTTCACGTCCCGCATCCAGAAGTCCACCCGCTCGAACGGGTCGCTGAAGGCCCCGTCGCCACCCGCGGTGACCACGACCTCGAGCTCCGTCGAGGTTTCGTCTCGAACCGCCTCGGGCTCACAGTCGCCCGTATCCTCAGCTGCGCAGATGGCGGCTTCGTCCGCTGTGAACGCAACGGTGAAGTTATCAGGATCAGTACCAGTACCCTCGAATGGGTCGTCGGCAGCTTCCACCGTCAGGGCCGCGCTGGGGGTTGCGTTATTCGTCCCGTCACTGTCCGCCTGGTCACGAACGACCACTGAGACGGTAGCGAGTTCCGTGACGTCGGTGGCAGCAACGTTCTCCTGCAGGCCCGCGTAGGTCTCGATGTCGGCAGTCACCGAGTAATTCCGGTGCGTCAGCATCGGGGCATTGAACTCATCCACCATCGTGGGATGCACAACTCCCAAACTAATCGGCCCGGTGACGCCGAGTATGTCGGCGCCGAAGTCGGCCGTCACATAGTACTCCCGAATCGACAGATCGTCGTTCAGGAAGGAGGCAATCTGGAAGGTCTCTCCTGCCTCTATCGCCGGAGCGGCCGGAGCTGTCGCGGTCGCGACACTGTTATCGAACACCAACGTGTGGCTCACCGGCATGGCGAAGTTACCAGCCTGATCAACAGCGGACCCCGTCAGCGTGTAGTACGCGTGAGACGTAGCCGGAGTCGTGCTAAACGTGATCGCCGTACCGTCCGCCAAAGCAGAGGGGTCGGCGGTGCAGGACACGTCGTCACCATTGTCCACCTCGCCGGGCGTGCCGGCGGGGGTGGCAGTAGCGGAAGCTAAGTCGTCGATAGCCAGACACTCGGTCTTGTCGGTAGTGCGCCTCTGGATACGCACCAGCAGCGGCGCCAACGAATGGAGACCGGAGTTCGCCTCGTCATTCTCGTCGTCATAGATGTCGAAGCTGAAACCGTCAGCGGGTATAGCGGTTAGCCGCATCTCCTCGTCGATCTCGATCCCCGGAGGCGTGAGGTCGACGCCGGCCAGGATTCCCGCGTTTGCGAGTGCCATTTGGGCCGCTTCGATAGCGTCGGCCTTTGCGGTCGCGGGGGCCACATCGGCGGGCATGCGGTTGGCCATGGCGAGGGCCTCGAGCAACATCTCGTAACCGGTGGCGTCGTTGGTGTTGTTGTCGGTATCGGTGCCAGCGTCGGCATCCGGCATACCGGCCGTCACGCACGTGCCGTCGTCTTCATCCGGCAGATCGGACTCGTTACCGAGGGCGTCAACCGCGGAGACTACGCCGCAGTAGTAGTCCATGTCCGACTCCCCGGGGAAGTTCATGAGCGACAGAGGCGCCGCTGCGATCGCATCCTCGACCGAGTTACCGTCGGCCTTGGCATATCTCAGCACAGGCATATATCCGCCCACGCCCGGCTCGGGATCAGCTTTATTGTACATGAGCCAGCCGTCTTTGTTGTCGGACTTCTGCTCGCCACCGAAATCGACCGTCGCATTGACCCAGCCATTCTGACGATTGTTCGGGTTCGGTGAGAAGTAGGGGGCCATCGCCGGGCCTTCCATGTCGATGTTGGCCGTGGGCAGATCGTTCAGGACCATGACGTCGTTGCCGCCCTCGGTAACGGTGATCATTCGGTCGGCATCCTCACCGTCGCAGTCGAATTCGAACGACGCGTCGCCAGCCGCCTCGGCCTCGCAGCCGGCCAAGCTTATGGCAACGGCCCCGGTCTCATCGCCGCTGTAGATCACCGCCATCGCGGAAATCATGATATCCCCGTTGGCCGGACCCCCGTACCAGCGCCGCCCCTCGTCGTCGAGCATGCTGTAGTCGCCCAGGTCAGCCGTTACCACGTACCCGTCGTCGTTGTCGAATACCACGTCCAAGACGTTCGACATGAGCGCATCGTCCCGGCCCGCGATCTTGAGCAGCGCCTGGATCGAGTGGTCGCCGTTCATGTAGTCCGGCATGCCCATCTCATCGTATTCGGCCGACTCGAACGACAGCTTGAATTCATGGACGGTCTGCTCCGCGTCGTCGGCGGCCGCCGTGCCGAAGTCCTGCGCGTCCACCTCCATCCCGTCCACGTTCAGGGACAGCTTCTCGAACGTCTGACTGCCGCGCTCGACACTGACCGTGACAGTCACGGTGCCCATCAGCCCGCTGGCGTCAGAATCGTTGTCACCGCTGATATCGGTCACGAGGACGAACGCGTCCGTAGTCGTGCTCACCGTGAGCTGGGCCGCGACGTTCGTGCTCTCGCTACCCTTGGTGACGGCCGCTGTGATCGTTGCGCCGCCTCCGGCAACTGCGGTGGCCCGGCAGCCGGTATCGGTCTTCTCGACCGTCGCCACGGCTACGTCGGACGACGTGCAGGTCCAGCTCGCGTCTCCGCTGCCGCCGCTCGTACCGACGGCGAAGTCCACCATCCCGTCGACCCCGACTTCCGCAGCCGGCGGAGTGATCATCGCCTGGAGCGGTGCCACGGCCGGCGGAGCCGGTGGCACGGTCACCGTAACGTCGGGAGGCGACACGTTGACGACAGGAGGCGGCTGCACGACCGTGCCGTCGTCGTCGCAGACGGCCACCGCCAGCGCCAGAAGCCCGGCCATTAGAGCAGAACGATACCGCTTCATTAT
>JAPPGF010000032.1 GCA_028875075.1 Gemmatimonadota bacterium
CGGTCAACAGCTACTCCCTTACGCTAAGGCAGGTGCGCTTCTCCTCGACTCTACCCATGTCGCCATTAGCCAGCGCGGCTTGTAAATCGTTGAACACCGCGTTTACGATCCTGTCCGCATCGGCGCTTGTCAGTGAAGCCCGGGAGGCCCCTTGCGACGATAGCTCTGCATTCTTCATTCGCTTGCTCCTTCACAAATCTTGCAGCCTTGCCTGCCTTACCAGCGGATTTCCCGACCCTAATCGGTGGACGCCCCGCCGTTGGCGGCTAGTCTCTCCCAGCCCTTCTCCCCGCGCCCTGCCCATGTCTGTCCGGACGCCGAGGTCCGCTGCGGCCGCTTGAGGCCGCTGTTTCCGAGCGGGCCAGCCGCGTTCGGCACGACCCAAGAAGTTTGAGGAAGCCAGATTTCGGACCACGTTGACGTGACTTAAAGGTCATCAGCGTAGCTCCCAGTGCTAATGCCGGAGTCGTTGGTATGGATGACGGAAGATTCAGCTTACAGTACACTGAGGCGCTCAGCCGAAGCGTTGCAGGTTTGGGTCGCCTGTATCGAGGAGTGTTGGCAAGTGCCGACTGGAACCAAGAGGAGAGAGGACTATGCCTGTGAAGCATCGTCTATGGACCGTCGAGGATAAGCCGACGCAGGTTGCGTCCACGACCCTCGTGGACGAGAGGGCGTTGGAGGACATGATCGTGGCCGCGCCAGAGATCCTGTCGGACGAGTGGATGCTGATCGGACGGCAGGAGGCGACGGACGGCGGTGGTCGGGCGGATTTGGTCGCCATCGCGCCAGACGCCTCGTTGATCCTCATCGAACTCAAGCGCGACAAGACTCCACGAGACGTCATTGCGCAGACTTTGGACTACGCGAGCTGGCTGAGCGGAATCAGTGCCGAGGACGTCGCGGCCATGTACGAGCGGTTTCGGCCCGGTCGCTCGCTGGGGAATGACTTCCGAAGCAAGTTCGCTGCCGAATTGGACGAGGATGCGATTAATGAGACCCACCAACTGGTGGTCGTGTCTTCCATAGTCGACTCCCGTACTGAGCGGATCGTGCGCTACCTCACCGATCTCGATGTGCCGATAAACTTGCTCTCGTTCGACGTTTTCGAGCACGGCGAGACGCAGTTCCTGAGTCGCGTGTGGTTCTTAGACCCGATGGAAGCGCAGGCGAATGCATCGGAGGGAACGCGCGCGGAACGGGAGCCTTGGAATGGAGAGTTCTACGCGTGCTTCGGGCACGACGAGACGCGTTCTTGGGGTGAAGCGGTGCAGTATGGGTTCCTCAGCGCGGGTGGAGGTGGATGGTACAGCGGAACGCTGAGTCTCCTGGCAAAGGGCTCGCGAGTATGGGTGAAGGCGCCAACCTACGGGTTCGTCGGCGTCGGGCTGGTGACCGGACCGCGGCAATCAGCGCTCGAATTCATGATCGACAACAAGCCAGCGCTCGAGGTGCTTGAAGAAGGACATTACCACCGGGAGTGCACCGACGATCTCGACCGAATGGAGTATTTCGTGCCGATCCGCTGGCTCGACCATGTGCCGATCGAGAATGCGGTCGACGGGGTGGGCCTATTCGGAAACCAAAACACGGTTTGTCGGCCGCGGACGGCGAAATGGCGGAGCACAGTCGAGAGGCTCAAGATGGCGTTCCCCAACCATGACGGAACGGACGGGCACGTCGGTTAGGGCGTGGCAACTTGTGGCACTGGTCTGTGCAACGGGGCACTACTTCGTCAGGGATGAGCCGTCCACGGTAGACATCCTCATTGCCGAGGCGGCGTCGGCGACAGTCCACGACGTGCATGTCTGCGTACGAAACAGGTTCAGGGGCCAACAACTGACAGCGGCAATTCTCGTGAGTTCCATTGACGTCTGCATCGTCTGCCAGATCGTCAAGGAAACTGCTCTCGAACACCTCCTGTTGTCTCGGCCCGGTAACGCTAACGTGTTTCCCTGATTCAATCTGGCCGATGTTCCTGACGGTGCCGGCAATTTCGAGGTGCGACGTAGGCAATGCTAGCGTTGCAGAAGGGCGGTAGTTTCGGCAATGGCGACGGTGAGCCTAGCGCTGATTCTCAAGGGTTGTATCGTCCTCCTCCGGCTGCTCGTAAGCGGCCGGGTCTCCGTGTTGTCGAATGGGCGCAAAGCCAGAAGCGGGTCGCGATCAAGCCCCCGAAACAACCACCTGCCGCCGTTTCGGGGAAATTGCCTCTGCGAAACACTTCCGGGGCACTTGGGACTCACCGTCGGCGCTCTGCCGAAACACTCGCCGTTGCAAGAGTCCTTGTTCATCAGGGAGTTCAGAGTCCGGCCGGGATGACCGGAGCCGAGAGGCCGAAACACCGGCGAGGCGGGATCCCCCCGAAGACGGCCCTCACTTGCGCAGTCGGGCCATTCGGAAAGGTTGCTCCAGAGATCTTTCCTTGCAGGAAGGCGGAGCACGCGAAAGGGGTCGCGGAGACGTTCGCCTCCGCCACAAGGCCCTCTGGCACCGCTCTCTGGGTCCGCCATGTCCTCTTCGTCAAGGCTCGGAGTGAGATCTCGCCGGAGTTCGATGTTCACGATTGCTCCGATGGCACAACCGGGCACTGTAGGCACGGCGGTATTCCTCACCAGTGAGATTGTGCCGCAGAGGAAGCGAGATCGCTCCTCGGTCTACGTCAAATCGAGTGCTCGCCTGGACTCTGAAGTGGCGGCCTAGGGTACTGCGGCTGGAGACGTCGCGGTAATGTACTCCAGGACTAATGGAACGATATTCGTTAGTGCCGTGATGCCAGCCAGAAATACGGTTACGTAGGTCAGCCTCCTTATCGCTGTTGCATGCCTGTCTTGGGATCTTCGCTGGATCTCTTCGTAGCAATCTCGGTGCCAGAAGTGGGTCGTGTGGGCTGTTCGTTCGCAACACTCTCGCAACTCAGCATCTGTCATGAACAACGGTGAGCGCTTTTTGCTTCCTTCTGGCATTTTGGTATTCTCTCCTGCGGTTTCCAGCTATTCTGGCAGGTCTTGTCTGGAGATTCTGGCACACCAAGAGAGCAGTTCGGAGAACGGCTGGGAAGGCGTTTCGTGAGGCAGTCTCCTAGTTCGATAGGCCCGGCGGACGCTAGATGGAGGCGCTTGAGCATCGCCTTGAGCTGTTGCGGCGAGACGGCGGGCGGCTTCATCGCGGGCCTCCGTCGTTAATGGGACCGGCGCGCGGGCAGGCCCACTGCCCCGTCGCACGAAGATCCTGCACACGGTCTTGGGGGTCCCCAAAAGGCCGCCGACCGACTCGAGCGATTCCCACGTGTAAGCCCCGATCGCGCTACGGATGCGCTCCAGCTCCGCCTGTTCCGCGTCGCCAGGGTCGCACTCCAGCTGCTTGGTGGCCGATTCCGCCATCTCCGAGTGCTGCGAGATGTGCATCCTGAACCTGCATCTAAAACGCCTTGCCTGTCAAACGGCCCACCTTGCCGAGAGCACCTCGGCCTGTTGCAGGACGGTCTGCACGGCGGCGTCCTGAAGGTCGGGCGGATAGCCGTGTTTTCGCAAAATGTGTTTTACCAAAACCCGCATTCTCGCCCGCGCCGACTCGCGGTGTTGCCAATCCACGGACACATTGCTTCTCAAGCCGTTCAACAGCTCGTGAGCAATGACACGAAGATGGTCGTTGCCCATTACCTCGACCGCGCTCTCGTTCTGGGCCAGCGCATCGTAGAAGGAGATCTCTTCTTGGCTTAGTCCTTCCTCCTCGCCGCGTTGGTGCGCGGCACGGATGTCCTTGGCGAGCTCGATCAGTTCCTGAAGAACCTCCGCAGTCGTGATGGCATTCGTGTGGTAGCGCGCGATCGCATCCTCCAGGCGATCGGAGAACGCCCGACTCTGCACGACGTTGACGCGGCTCCGGGAGTGTATCTCGCCGTTAATGAGCTTACGCAACGCCTCAAGGGCGAGATTCTTCTTCTCCATCCCTTGGACCTCGGCGAGGAATTCGTCGGAGAGGATGGAGATGTCCGGCGTCTCCAAGCCGGCAGCCTGGAGAATATCGACAATTTCGGTTGAGACGACGGCGCGGCTGACGATCTGCTGCACGGCAAGGTCACGCTCGGCGGAAGACCTACCTGGCCCGGAGGTGCTCTTGGCAAGGGCTGCTCTGACGGTTTGGAAGAACCCCACCTCATCGCGAATTTGGTGACCCTCGTCGCTCGCTGCCGCAAGGGCAAACGCCTTGGAGAGTGCCAGCATGGCATCGCTGAAGCGACGGTGCGCTCGCTTCTTGCCTTCCTCGGTCGACTCGTTGGCCGCGTCGCGCTGCTGCATTTCGAGGACCCACTCGATCGCACCGGCAAGTGCCACGAGCCGTTCTTGGGGGGATCCGGTTAGCCCCGTTCGATAGTCGAAACCGTGGAACATGTCGGTCACGATCTCGTACTTCTCCAACATCACCGCGACGGCCTCGGCCTCGTCGACACCGGCACGTTTCCGGTCCTCACGCGAATACTGGCCGAGCGCGGATTTCAGGTTCTGCGCGATGCCGATGTAGTCCACGATCAGCCCGGCGGGCTTGTCGCGGAACACCCGATTGACCCGCGCGATCGCCTGCATGAGTCCATGCCCCCGCATGGGTTTATCGATGTACATCGTGTGCATGCTTGGTGCATCGAAGCCGGTCAGCCACATGTCGCGCACGATCACCAGCTTCAGCGGGTCGTCGGGATCCTTGGCCCGCTTGGCCAGCAGTTCCCGGCGCGCTTTGCCGCCGATATGTCGTTGCCATTCTTTCGGGTCCGCAGCCGCCCCGGTCATGACGACCTTGATGACGCCGCTCCCGTCGTCGTCACTGTGCCACTCCGGGCGCAGCTTGACGATCTCGTCGTAGAGCGCGATGCAAATCCGGCGGCTCATGCCAACCGCCATTGCCTTGCCGTCCATACCGACTACCCGGTTCTCGAAATGTTCGACGATATCGCCGGCGACCAGGCCGAGGCGCTTCTTTGTTCCGACGACGGCCTCGACGTTTGCCCACTTGCGCTTGAGCCTTTCCTGCTCGCCCTCGGCCTCGTCTTCAGTCAACTCGGCGATCTCCTTGTCGAGCTTCGGCTTCTCGGCGTCATCGAGTTCAATACGGGCGACGCGGCTCTCGTAATAGATGGGCACCGTCGCGCCGTCCTCGACGCCTCGGTTGATGTCGTAGACGTCGATGTATTCGCCGAACACGGCGGGCGTGTTCATGTCCTCCTTCTCGACGGGCGTACCGGTGAATCCAATGAAGGAGGCGTTCGGCAGGGCGTCGCGGAGGTACTTGGCGAAGCCATAGGAAATCCCACCGGTCTTGCGCTCCACCTTGGCCCGGAACCCGTACTGGCTGCGATGTGCTTCGTCGGCGATCACGACGATGTTCCGCCGATCGGTCAGCACCGGATAGTTGGTCTCGCCACGCTCCGGCGAGAACTTCTGGATGGTCGTGAACACTACGCCGCCAGACGGGCGGGTTAGGACCCTCTGCAAATCCTCGCGGCTGTCGGCCTGCTGCGGGGTCTGGCGGAGCAGATCGCGGCACATGGAGAAGGTGCCGAATAGCTGATCGTCGAGGTCGTTGCGGTCGGTGATGACGACGATGGTCGGATTCTCCATGGCCGGATGCGCAATAATCTGCCCGGCGTAGAAGGCCATGAGGAGGCTCTTGCCGGAGCCCTGCGTGTGCCAGATGACACCGATCCGGCGATCGCCTTCGGGGCTTGCGGCGCCGATCGTGCTTCCGACCGCATGGCGCACGGCGTGGAACTGGTGATACCCGGCCACGATCTTGACGAGACCGGAGCCCGTTTCACCGAAGACGGTGAAATCCCGGATCAAGGCCAGAAACCGGGTCTTCTCGAATACGCCCTCGATGAGGGTGTCGAGTTCCGGCGCACCCTTTGGCGCCACGGCGGACCCGTCCGCGGTGCGCCAGGGCATGAAGCGTTCGAAATTGGCAGTCAGCGAGCCGAGGCGCGCTTGGAGCCCGTCCGAGGTCACGAGCGCGGCGTTCGTGAGGAACAGGGACGGGATCTGATCCTTGTACGTCTGGAGCTGGTTGAAGGCGCCATCGAGGGTGGCATTCACATCGCCGGGGTTCTTCAGCTCGATTACGGCCAGGGGCAGGCCGTTAACGAACAGCACCACGTCCGGGCGCCTGTTGTGTTCGTGCTCGATCACTGTGAACTGGTTCACCGCCAGCCAGTCGTTCATGTCTACGTCGTCGAAGTCGATCAGCCGGGCGACGTCTCCTCCGATGCTGCCGTCCTCACGGGCAACCTCGACCGGCACGCCCTCGAGGAGATAGCGGTGGAGGCGGCGGTTCTCCTCGATAAGCGAGGGGGTCTCGGTCTGCTGGACCTTGCGCAGTACCTCCTCCAGCGTCTCGGCGGGCAGGTTCGGGTTGAGGCGTCCGAGCGCCTCGCGGAGTCGAACGTTCAGCAACACCTGGTCGTGGCTGACGCGCTCGGGCGTTGGACCATCCGGGGAAATGTCCGGCCCGTGCAACACCGCGTACCCGAGTCCCGCCAGCCATTCGAGCGCGGCTTCCTCGACATGGCTTTCCGATAGACCGGCCATCAGGCGACCTCCTTGGCCGGCCCCAAGACGAACCTCGCCCGCTCGCGGCGGAGCATCTCGTAGGGACTGATGCAATGCAAGCTCAGACCGAGGCAGGCATTCGGAAGCTTGATCTTCCTGATTGTGTCGGCGGGTACTTCATGCGTTACAACGGTGCAGCCGTGGGCCAGCGCGTGCGCGACAAGCCAGTAGTCGGCAACCTGCAGGAAGGTGGCGACGGCGGCGGGCTGATACCCGTTGCCACTCGCCCAATCGCTGACGGTGCGCAGCGCAGGCACAACCGCGCTATCCGGCCTGAGAAAGAACCCATCGCCCCGAGCCTGGGCCCAGGTCGTAAGCTCATCCGCGCCCGCGTGCAGCTCGTCGGCGACCTTCTCGATGCTCGCCACTTTGCCCGCGAGATTCTGCTCGACCAGCCAATCCCAGAAGGCGGGGCAGAAATCGAAGCCGTAATGCAGGTTCTTCGCCTGAATGAAGACGTTTGCATCGAGGAGATAGTCGGTCATCCTATCATTCCGACTTCGCGCCTGAGATTGTTGAAGGTCTCGGTCTTGGAGACGCCGAGCATCCGATAGGCGTCCCGATAGAGCGTCTGCCCTTCAAGCGTGCTGGCGACGACCGCACGGGCGAACCGGCGGCTAACGCGGGAAAGGGTCGTGCGATAGAAATCGCCGCCGCTTCCGCCCCGTGCGAGGTGCCGCAGGCGCTTGACCTCCTCCGCCCATGCGACGTCAAAGCTGGGGCGGTCTATCCTGCCCGCATCCAGAAGACGACGCAGGATGACCAAGGTGCTGACCTTGAAGGTCCTCGCCAGCCGGGGCAGATCGTCGTTGCGCAGCTCGTCTACGTGAAGTGCTGCGAGCGGCACGAGAAGCTCCGCTGCCACGGCGTTGCACCACACTTCCTCTCGCCGGAATCCCGGCTGAGGCGCGGTTCCGATGTTGGATAGAGCCGAGGCCCCAAGCCAGAGATGCGCAAGCTCGTGGGCGAGCGTGAACATCTGCGCGGCCTTTGTATCTGCGCCGTTGACGAAGATCAGCGGTGCGAGAGAATCGGACAGCGCGAAGCCGCGAAACTCTTCCGGGTCGAGACGGCGGCGGTTGTTGCTCATAACAACCCCGCTCACCATGACGAGGACCCCGGCCTTATCGGCCTGTTGGATGAATAGCCGCAGGGCATCGGTCCAGGTCGGGCAGTTCCGGCGGGCGGCGAGATCGAAGCCGAGCGTCTCGCGCATTTCGACCGCGACGGTTTCGGGCGGCGTCTCGACCGTTGCGCTGCCGACAAAGGCCAGCTCCGGTGCGCCGCCGACCCGGACAAAATCCCGATACCAGCTCTGCCGCTCCTGACAGGTGTAGACCGTGTCCAAGAGGTTCGGGCTTGGGCGCGTCACGGCCTGCCCGGCGAAGGTCCGGAAATCAGGGATCGGAACGGGTTCCTCCGGGGGTTTCGTGAGGAACAGGTAGCCGACCGGCACATGGACGGCGTGGGCGAACGCCTCCACTTGTTTCAGGGTGGGCTGCCTCGCGCCGCTCTCCCATTCCGGCAGCTTCTTGAATTTCGCCACGAGGTATTCCTGCGCGATACCGGAACGCTCACACGCCCACTGGAGAAGCTTGGGATTGACGGGGACGCGTGTCATGCCACGGCCTCCACAACCTTTTCGGCCTCGCGAATGCGGATCTCGCCGGACATGAGTCTTGGAAGTAAGAGGTCGCGAGTCTGGGCCAGTGTGCGAGATTCCGCTTTGGCGTGCTCGATTCTCTCGCGGATCGGCGACACAAGATCGGCAAATGAAGCCAGAACCTCGTCTCCGGGAAACACGATGACCGTATCCGTAACTTCGTTCGGCTTTACGGCTGGATATGCACCGCCATGCCCATCAGCGAGGTTTGCGAGTCGCTCGATGTTCTCAAGGCTTGTAACAGCGATGTATACAGTGTCGCGATACATCGTGCTTCGAGGTGAAAGGACCGCGAACCCGGTGCTCACGGTCAAGCCATCTCTCGATACGTAGGCGAATGATCCGTTTCCGGGTCGGGTAGTTCCCACGATCGTGTCACCCACCTTGGCGATTCTTCGAGCACGGCTCGGCGCGGCTTCCCAATCCAACAGAGTCGTGGCTTCAATGTTGCCCCACTTCGTGCTGGAAAGGTCAACGTACTCGACAGTTGGCGGATGATGCCGTGCGGTCCAGCTCTCGGAATTCGTGGCCGCCAGTCTTTCAAGTGTGTCGACTGACCACCCTTCAGGCGTGTCCCCGTCGTCGAGAGCGTCGGGAAACAGGTCCCAGAGTTCAGAACTCAGGTAGGGGGCGCGGCCCTCCGCCTTGGCGCGGGTGGGCCCGAAATCGACGAACCAGTCCTTGAAGATCGCCCGCGCCATCGCTTCTAGGGCCCCGTTCATCCGCCGGTTCAGATCGATCTTGTCTTGGACTGGGCCAACTGATGAGACGATCGCCATTTGCTCGGACTCGTTTGGCAGGCCAACGGCCATCTTCTTGAAGTCTTTTAGGGTTACGTGGCCAAGCCCTGTGGTCTGTTTATTGCGCGCAATCTCCGCAAATCGCGGGCGGAGCCAGCGCAGAAGAAAGAATAGAAAATCTTCGTCCACTCCTTTGTGCGGCGTCACCTTGTAGATGTGCTGATTGAGCCATCCTTCGGGACCTTCCCAACGGGAAACGTCAATCGATGTGTCTGGATTGCCCGACCAAGAGAAGAGCATGTCACCACTCTTCACAAACACACTCTTGTCGTAGTCACCGTCGGTGAACTTGGTCTGATTTGTAATGCCAGACTTCAACTCAGCGATCTTGATCACAGGCCGGCCTGTCTCGGAGAAATCTATCTTTTGGAACGCAAGGCCATTTTTCCACCGCGCAAGGTCGAAGACCGTCGTCCGCTCCCAATGATCAGCGCCAACGTACTCATACATTTGGCGTGACCTCCTCCAGCTTCTTCTGGATGAGGCCGGTCAGCTTGTCAGCCTCAGCGAACTGCTCCGCCAGCTTCTCCTTCAACTCCTCGAACCGCTCTTCGAACGCTACGTCGTCGGCCGCTGCTGCCGACGCGCCGACGTAGCGACCCGGCGTGAGGATGTAGTCGTGACCCGTGACCTCCTCCAGCGTCGCCGTCTTGCAGAAGCCCGGTTCATCCTCGTAGGCATCCGCGTCAGGCTCCCTTCGCCAGGCGTGGTAAGTTCTGGAGATTCTGGCGATGTCCTCGTCGGAGAACTCCTTGCGGGTCCGATCAATCATGTGCCCGAGCTTGCGCGCATCGATGAACAGGATCTCGCCGCGCCGGTCGCGCCGGCCATTGCTGGACTTCTTGCTGCGGGCGAGGAACCACAGGCAGGCGGGGATCTGGGTCGAATAAAAGAGTTGCCCTGGCAGGGCGATCATACAGTCCACGGCGTCGCCCTCGACCATGTCGTGGCGGATTCCTCCCTCGCCGGACTGCTCCGACGACATGGAGCCGTTGGCGAGCACCACGCCCGCCGCGCCGTTCGGAGCGAGGTGATGGTAGATGTGCTGAAGCCAGGCATAGTTGGCGTTGACCACCGGCGGCACACCAAACTTCCAGCGAGCATCCTCCCTCAGCCGATCGCCGCCCCAATCGGAGGTATTGAACGGTGGATTGGCGAGAATGAAGTCGGCCCTGAGGTCCGGCAGCTCGTCCTTGTGGAAGCTGCCCTCGTTGTTCCAGCGGATGTCGGCGTCGATGCCGCGCACCGCGAGGTTCATCTTAGCGAGCCGCCAGGTCGTGTAGTTGCTCTCCTGCCCGTATATGGCGATGTCGCCGATGCGCCCGCCGTGTTCTTCGACGAACTTCTCGGACTGGACGAACATGCCGCCAGAGCCGCAGCAGGGGTCATAGACGCGTCCCCTATAGGGCTCCAGCATCTCGACCAGCAGCCGGACAACAGAGCGCGGCGTGTAGAACTCCCCGCCGCGCTTGCCCTCAGCCCCGGCAAAGCCGCCAAGAAAATACTCATAGACCCGCCCGAGGATGTCCTTGGAGCGATCAGCCTCCTCGGCCATACCGATGCCGCTCACGAGGTCGATCAGCTCACCGAGCATGACCTTGTTGAGCGCCGGGCGAGCGTAGTCCTTGGGCAGGACACCTTTGAGCGAGGCATTGGTAGCCTCGATCGCGAGCATGGCGTCGTCGATGTTCTTGCCAATAGAAGATTGCTTTGCCCTGGCCTGGAGACGTGACCACCGGGCCGCCTTCGGAACCCAGAAAACGTTTTCGGCGAGGTACTCCTCCGGATCCTCCGCGTCGGCCAACTCCTCCTTGAGCAGCTCGGTCCGCTTCGCCTCGAAAGCGTCCGAGATGTACTTGAGGAAGATCAGACCGAGCGCGACGTGCTTGTAGTCGGAGGGTTCCATGTTGCGGCGCAGCTTGTCCGCAGCCGCCCAGAGCTGTGCCTCGAAACCGAGGTTAGCGCCGCTATTGTTTGCTGCTTTCGCCATCCTGTCATCACCCGCTTACTGCCGCACGGGATCCGCTTTGCCCACCGGGTATTTCTACTCCTCCACCGGATTCCCCGAGATGACGGGCCGGCCCTTCTTGTCTTGCGACCGCATAAGCGGCACATGACGCCCCAGTTGATTCGTTCGAGCGGTTTGCCGGCAAGTTCGATATCGGGACCTCAGGACAACCCGTCATTGTCGAATTCGCGCATTTCGTAGACGGTCGCGATTTGCCAGCCATCCCAACTATCCCAGATGTAGCAGATATGCCGCTACTACCGGACTTGCAATAGAAATGCCGGCCAGAAGACGGCGGCGCACTCACCCTCGATCCGGTGGCCTCTCTGATAGGCGATGCCGTCGGCCCCGGCTTGCGCAGAGTTCTCCCCAGGTGCTGACTCGCTGTGTACTTGTCGGCGTGGTAGATGAGCGGCTGCGAGCAAGCGGCGGACCGAACTTGCGAGACCACCGCCGGACCGCCTCGCAGGACACGGTGATGCGACGCCCGGCGAGCAAGTTCTCGAAATCGTGGAAGCTCAAGGTAGACCGCGGGTACAGCCACACCGGTCACAGATGATCTCAGGCGGGAAGCCGTGACCTCGATACAGCGAGGCCTTTGCAACATTCCATCGGCCACAGTGGGGGCTCAAGATCGGTGGGGCGTCGTGGAGGTAGCCCCACGCGCATCGCTGGGATCAGTGTTGGCGCGGGACAGACGACCCTCGCCGAGGTCAGGTGGACCCGTCGGCCTCTCGTACCGAGAAGCACTTCGTCACCTCGCTCTGCCTCTCGCTGCGCACGGCCATCTCGGGCGGTAAGGCGCTGCCGAAGAAGAATGCCAACGGAGCTGCGGCGAACCGAATCGTGGCGGCGCCGCACGTGGGTTTCGTCTCGCGATGCAGCGCTCGCACAGCACCCTGGGCGCTGCGTTTCGGCGCGCTGCCCGGCGCAAAGCCTGTTTGGTGGCCACGTTCTGCCTTACGCGGAGGCTGGCGGTTCCGGCCTACCGGAGGCTGCGCTACGACAGGGCTACGTCGACTGCGGCGAAGTCGCAAATGAATCCTACTTCGAACGCCAGGGCTTTGCAGGCATCGCCGTCGCAGCGACTTCGCTGGGCTTCGAAGCCGTTGCGCACGATCCGCCAGCGGCCTGACGATTCGCGCTGCTGCTGCCATTCCCACACCGTCGAGCCATAGCGAGAGTTCGACGGTTTCAGCCCAGTCCCTGTAGAGTGTGCGAAGATACGTAATGTCGTTGGGCTGCGTGGTTTGCCAACGGGCGCTGTCTATCGGTATAACCTCCTCGGGGGCGGCACATCGCCGAGTGACTCGGCATAGGCCGGCGGACCAACTGGGGATTTCAATCTCTTCTGAATCCTTGAGAGACGTGAGTGGCAGATGTTATTGGCCCATATCGCCGACATCCATTTTCGTACTCCACACTGTTTGAATCCAGCTATTGACCCAGACCGCCCGTTCCGGACTCGGATGATCCAGGATATTCGAAACCGGAGTGCCGGACTAGGGTCAGTCGACGCCCTCTTAGTTGGCGGTGACATCGCATTCAAGGGAAATCCAGAAGAGTATGTGACGGCGCGAGCGTGGCTTGAGGAATTTGCATCAGCTTGCGGGTGCCCCATGGAGCGAGTGTTTGTGGTTCCTGGGAATCATGATGTAGACCGAGCGGTCATTGCGAATTCTACGGCGGTCCGGAACGCCCAAGCAGCAATCATGAGATCGGACGATCGCCAGAGAGAGCAGGAGTTGCGAACGCAATTCAGCGACACCGACTCGGGTCGCGCATTAGTCGCGCCACTCGAGGCATACAATGAGTTCGCGAAGTTTTTCGATTGCCAAATCTTCCCCCCTGAACGTCTCTATTGGAAGCAGATATTGCCTCTTGAAATGGGCGTCCAATTGCACATTCACGGCCTGACTTCAACTTTTCTATCCGGTTCGAATGGAGAGGACGATACGCGAGGAACGCTTTACCTAAGCCCTCTACAGACAGTGCTCGATCCATTAGATGACGTAATAAACGTTGTACTTTGCCATCATCCCCCGAGTTGGTTGTTGGACCATGACGAGGTGGACGATGCTATACGTGATCGAACGGCGATCCAGCTTTTTGGGCACGAGCACCGAGCCCGAATAGACAAAGGCGACGGTTTCATTCGTTGTAGTGCCGGTGCGGTGAATCCGGACCGCTATGAGACCGGATGGAAACCCGGCTACAATTTGATCAACGTTCAGGTTTCTGACGAGAACCAAGACCGAACGTTAGAGGTCAAAGTACATGTGCTGGAGTGGCAGTCCAATCCGGAGCTCTACCGACCTGTGCTGTCCCAAGGTGACGAGCCAGTCTCAGGGATCCTCCCCTCTGCCAAATTTCCGATGTTAAGATTTCCGGCGGA
>JAPPGF010000020.1 GCA_028875075.1 Gemmatimonadota bacterium
TCCGCAACACGCGCTGGTCGCCGAACGGGAGCACGGTGGCGTTCACGCACGACACGGATTCGGCCGTACAGCTCTGGGTGCTGGACCTCGCGTCGGCGCAAGCGCGGCGGCTGTCCGACCTCGACCTGGTGAACGTGGGTTTCGGGGCCCCGTTCAACTGGTCGCCGAAAGGGGATTTCCTCTACGTCAGGGCCGTACCACCCGGCCGGGGCCCGGCACCCACCGAGCCCATGGTTCCGACGGCGCCGATGATCGAGGAAACGTCGGGAGAGGCGGCCCCGGCCCGAACGTACCAGGACCTGTTGCAGGACAGGCACGACGAGGCGCTCTACGAATACTACTTGACGGCGCAGGTAGCCCGGATCGGCCTCGACGGGTCGGTGGCCATGCTCGGCGAGCCGGCGATCTTTGCCACCGCGACGCCATCGCCGGCTGGCGGGCACCTGCTCGTGCAGACGACCCACCGGCCGTATTCGTACCAGGTCCCGGCTTCCCGCTTCCCGAGCACGATCGAGGTGTGGGATGCGCAGGGGAACGTGGTTCATCAGGTCGCGGAACTCCCGCTCCAGGACGGCGTCCCCACCTCGTTCGGGTCGGTGCCGACGGGCGTGCGGTCGGTCACGTGGCGCGCCGACGCGGACGCGACCCTGTACTGGACGGAGGCACAGGACGGGGGTGACGCCCTCGCCGAAGCCGACATCCGCGACCGCGTGTATATGCACGCGGCGCCCTTCTCCGGAGAACCCGTCGAGATCGCGACGCTTCCCCTCCGCTACGGAGGTGTGATGTGGGCGGAGGCGGGCTTCGCCCTCGTGAGCGAGAACTGGTTCTCGACCCGCCAGCAGCGCACGTACCGCATCGATCCTGACGCGCCCGGCGACATGGACCTGATCTTCGACCTCCAGACGGAGGACCGGTACAACGATCCCGGCTTCCCGATGTTCACGACGAACGAACGCGGCCACAGCGTGCTGATGACCTCCGATGGCGGGTCTTCGATCTATCTGGCGGGACAGGGTGCCTCGCCCGAAGGCAACCGCCCCTTCCTCCGAAAGCGGAACCTCCAGACGGGAGAGGAAGAGGAGTTGTTCCGCTCCGAGGCGCCGTACTACGAGGGCGATGGCGAGGGAAACATGTTCGCCCGCGCGCTAGAGGCGGGAGCGGCGGACTACATCGTCAGGCCGTTCTCGCCAGCGGAGCTGGCCGCACGGGTGGCGCTGGCGCTGCGCCGGCGCGCGACGCTGGCACCGTTCCGCGTGGACGAGCTTGCGCTCGACCGCACGAAGCGCCGGGTGACACTGGCTGGACAGGCAATGCAGCTCACGGCCACCGAATATCGCCTACTGGAAACGCTATCGCTCGAGGTGGGCGGCGTAGCCACTACGAAGCACAAGTCGCCGGTCTGTCCTTAGGGATGTGGCGGAAACCACCGGGACCCGTTGCCTGCGCCACCGACTACGTCGCCGCCGGGACCCCTTTTTTGTGGACCTCTACTACCTCTTCTAACACTTCCAGAAGAGACTTGAATCCGTCAAAATTGATCGATGCCGCTTTCCTACCGACCGCATCGGCAAATTGGTGTTTACCGTATTCCTTTTTCGGATCCCATTTCTCTCTGGGACTGAAAGTTTTTCCAGGTATCAGTGCATGCTTTGTGGATGCGTCATAGAGGTCCTCGATCGTACGTCTTCTTCCACCGTTTAGCGGAGAAAGGGGAACGGTATACAAGTTTCCCACCACGTGCCAGTAATTCCCTGTCGGACTTCTTCCCGACACCTTCCGGACCTCTTTGTGAATACTCGTCGCTCCGGAATCGGTATCGTATAGTATAACAACTGGATGCGGCTGGGTCGGAGGCGAAAACTTGTCGATCTCCTTTTTGTAGACATCAATCAAGTTCCCAAGTTTACTGCTCCCGCCATCATCGATACCAATAACGCTCGACGTGCTGAACGGCCGATGCTTACCACTTGCTCGATGTCGATACAGTCGCACTTTTAGTTCTACATCACCATTCTGATCAACTCTAGCGAGTCTCGGAAAACTGACAGCAAGTGCCCGTATCGCACAACGTAAGTGGACAATATCTGTCTTACCTTCACACAGTATAACGGGTTTATCTGTTGACAAGAAATTGCGATGAATCAAGAAGCTACGGTAGACAGCGTGCCGTTTAAGGAGCTTGCCACGTAACGCTTTGACAGAATCATCGGGAAAAGAAGCTCGAAGGTTGTCGTAATCAATACGGTAGATGAAGCCCAACCTTCCCTGGAGTTCGTTCAATGTACCTAGCCGGGTTGTTATTTCGCCCGTTGAGCGATCCATTCCGTATATTTCGTATGACCCCTTCGTGACTAAACTATGGACCATCGCACGTACGGTCTTGCGATATTCACGGTAGACATTGATCCTTTTATTGACTACAAGGCCTGTGACAACCTGACGATTGTTTCGATATTGCATGCGAGTCTTGGCAGAATTAATCTTGAATCCAGAGCGTACAACGATTTGGTCTAGTTCCGCGCCTGGTGTCCAAATATGAGGATCGTTAGGTATGGCAGCAGCGATCTCTATAGGAAATTCTTGTTTATTCGTGGAAAAGGTTAGGTCGTCAGCATAGCGAGAATACGTGCATCCAACACGTGATGACAAGCGCACCAAATGCATATCCATTATATGCGCGATTAGATTAGAAATAACCGGTGAACATGGACTACCTTGTGGAAGAACATTATGGTGGCAAGCGATCCGGGCGATGGTCGTCGCCACCTTGTCATGTAATTCGAAGTGGTTGTTGTGAATGAAATAACCGCGTACACGGCCGAAGTTGATCGAAGGAAAGAAATCCGAAATGTCAACATTGAAGACATATCGCCGATGACGGTGCTGTCGTGCGTTGGTGACGATAGATCGCTGGCGCTTGAAACCGTGGGCAATCTTGTCCTTGCGGTTATAGTGTCGATTTATCTCATCAAGACAATCTTGTAAGAGAACAGACAGCCGTGCTTGGGCGATCTTGAGGGGTTCAGAAGGTGCAGTGATCTTACGCACGCCGCCGCCGGCTTTTGGAATCGTAAACGTCCGATACTTGCGCGCGGGATTGAGTCGATACAAAATGTAGGAAAGATTGGCGGGCTTTAACTGGAGAATCTGCGCCACGTCGGCGAGAGTCGATGCGGACTTGAGGCTATGGAGGGACACGGTAGAGATAGGAGGCGGCTGAGGGAAAAGAGTGACCCAGCGGCACTCCTTCGCGGAGACTCATATACAATAGGATGGCCAATACCGCTCAACGAAGAGAAGAGCAAACGTATCTGCCGTTTTTGTCAAATGCCACGAATCAATGGCACAGAATCTGCCGCTGGGTCACGCTGAACTATACGGTCGTGATTTGTACTTCGCTAGGGCCGGTGGGTGCATCCCCGTCAAAGAGTACAGTCGGGAGGGCAGATCCGCCAACTGTGGAACCGTGGTGTCCGGAACAGCCTGCGCAGTCGCAGATCGTGCAGCCCTGACTGAACTTACGTGATTTCTTACCGTGACTTCGGCCGTCTGTTGACCGCTATCACGGCTCTTGCATGACGCTGAGTCTCCTCGCCCGGAGCGCTCTGCCATCCTTCGAGCAGGGTTCGGTAGCAGCACGACTTGAAGGCCACTTCATCTCCTTCGACGAGGTCGGCGAAGCGGTCGATCTCCTCGCGATGTTTGGCCCCTTCCTCTTCTCCAATGCGGCGCTTGTTTCCCGGCCAAAACTCCGGTTCAGCGTAAACGTACAGAAAGAGGGGCTTCAGCCGTTGATGTGGCCCTGGACGATGCACCTCCGAGCGCAGCGCAAAGGCATCCCCTCGCTACGGTGGACGCCTAGTCTCTTAGGAGAGAGGAGTTCAACATGGGAAGAGCGGGGCCGGCGTGCCCTCGGCGCAGTCGATCCGCAACCGGGTGGTAGCGATCCGAGGCCGTTTCGAAGACCTTTCGGTCCGTTGTTTGCAGTCGCGCGATGGCCTCGTACGGAACGAAGACCCACTACTCAACGAACTACCAATTGAATCCCCGCGATGCGGCTGCCCCGCGAGACTACTACCGGGCACGTGAGGCGCTGGCGCGGAAGGATGCCGTGCGGCTTGAACAGAAGCTGCTCCGGCTAAGCCGCTTCCGGATCGTTGCCTTCCTAGCGGCAGCGATTCCGTTCCTCCTTCTGGAGACCGTACCTCGCGACGCGTGGCCGGCGCTCATCGGCGGTGGATCGGCGGCCGGCTTGTCGTTCTTCGCTCTGGTAGCTCACTACCGCCGTATTCAGAGAGAGCTCCGGAGTGCACGACTGCGGCAGACTCTGAACGCAGAGGGACTCGCGCGCCTGGATCGGAACTGGGACGCGCTTCCTCCGGCCCCGGTGCTGGCTGTTCCCCAGGATCATCCTTTTGCTGACGATCTGGACCTCGCAGGACGAGCATCACTCTCCCATCTGATAGGTCGGGTCACAACCGCCCCAGGGAGATCCGTGCTCCAGCAGCTGCTTCTCGACCCTTTTGCACCCCTTCCCGCAAATGAGGCAGACTCGCTCCTCCGGATCCGACCGGAGCCGCCACGTCCAATCCCCACTCCAGGGTCTACCTGGCCGGAGGCCCTTCGCGAACGGCAGGAGGCCGTCAAGGTGCTCGCGCAGGCGCCAGCGCTTCGCGAGGATATTGAGCTTTCCGCGAGGGAAGCCCCGAAAGGAGGGGCCGCCCACGATACGCGGCGGTTCCTTGAATGGTTGGCCGAGCCGCTATGGCTGCCCGAACACCGCCTCCACCTCTATGCGGGACGGGTTCTCGCGATCTTCACCCCGGTTACTTCAGTGACCTGGCTGCTCGGTTTGACGCCAGGTGTGCTTCCTGTGCTTGGGGCCCTCGGGGCGTATGCACTTCACCGGGCGATCGGCCCCCTCGCAACGCGTCGGTTCTCTGCCGCCGAAGCGGGTGAAGGGGATCTCAAGACCTGGTCGTCCCTCTTGGCCCTGGCGGCGCAGCTGCCCGAAGGAAGTGTGCTCCTCGACCGTCTCCGAAAGAGGGTGCGGGAGCCAGTGCCCGGGGCTTCGCGGGCGATCGAACGCCTGATCCAGATTACGGATACCGCGGGCGCGAGGCGCTCAACGATGACCCACCTTCCACTCGTACTTTTCTTTTCCTGGGACGTGCATGTGCTCAACTGGCTGGAACGGTGGCACGCAAGACATGCAACGGCTGTTGCCGGATGGATCAAGACCGTAGGCGAGCTCGAGGTCCTGGCCGCGTTCGGCGGGTTGCTGCACGACCATCCCGACTGGGGATTTGCGGAGTTCCTCGACGAGTCCCCGGCAGCTTTTTCTGCGACTGGGTTGGGACACCCGCTACTACAGCCAGCAAGATGCGTCCGGAACGACGTGGAGCTTCCCGTAGCGGGCCGACTGCTGCTGGTAACCGGATCCAATATGGCCGGGAAGACGACTCTCTTGAGGGCTATCGGCGTCAACCAAATCCTTGCCCTAGCGGGTGGACCCGTTGCGGCGGTCCGTATGAAGACCAGGGCGCTGCTTCCCTGGTGTGCGATGCGGGTGAGGGACAGCCTCGAAGGCGGTGTCTCGTATTTCTTGGCCGAGCTTCAACGTCTGAAGCAGGTCGTCGATGCGGCCAACGCTGGTCCCGTTCTGTTCCTTCTCGACGAGATGCTACAGGGAACGAACTCGGCTGAACGCCGCACTGCAGCACGGATCGTGCTTTCCCGACTCCTGGAAACAGCCGCGATAGGGGGTGTCACGACTCACGACCTCGAGTTGAGTGCAACACCAGAGCTCAAGGATCGCGTCGTGGACGTTCACTTCCGCGAACAGGTGGTCGGCGCGGGTGGTGGGCGAACGTTACAGTTCGACTATCTCTTGAGGCCGGGACCAGCGACCTCCCGGAACGCCCTGCTGCTGCTGGAGATCGCAGGGCTAGGGTCCGGCAAGGGCACTCCATAGGGAATGACGAAGTCCGCCAAACCGGAACTCGGCCCCGTGCAGGAGACCCTGCTCCTCACGCTGTTCGCCCGCGCCCAGGAGACAGCGAGACGGCGCGGTCTGCTCTGTGACCGGCGGTCGGTCGAGATCGTGCGCAGTCTGGACTACGACTTCGTGAAGTGGCAGGGCGGGTTCAGCCTGAGAGCCGCGATGCTCCGCGCGCGCATGTTCGACCGCTACGTCGAGGACTTTCTGGACACCCATCCCGGGGGCACTGTCGTCGAGATCGGGTGCGGTCTCGACGATCGCTTCGAGCGAGTCGACAACGGCCGGGTGCGCTGGTTCGATCTGGATCTGCCGGACGCCATCTGCCTCCGGCGGCGCTTCTTCGACGACAAGCTGCGTCGGACCATGGTCGCTGCATCGGTCCTCGACACCGCGTGGATGGAGGCGGTGGAGGCAACCGGCGGCCCGTGGATGTTCGTGGCCGAGGGGGTCCTAATCTACCTTGACGCGCCGGACGCCCAGCGCGCCATCGTCGAAATCGCACAGCGCTTCCCCGGTGCCAGGATCGCCTTCGACACCACGACGGCCCGGGTGGTCGAGACACAGGACCGGCACGATGCGATGAGGCATCTCCCGCAGGCGAGCTGGTTCCGTTGGAAGTGCAACGACCCGCGCGAAATCGAGTCGTGGGATGCGAACCTGCGGCTCGCTGCGTCGAAGACTTTCCTTGACGCTGACCGCGACCTCATGGATCGGCTGCCGCTGCCCGTCCGTCTGATTGCCCGGTACGCCCCGTTGCTGCTGCGGCAGCACGCGTCCTCGTATCGGCTGAATCTCGCCAAGGTCGCGGGCGGTGGAGTCACAGAGGAAACGACATCGTGACGAACCTCGGACTCGTAAGCGTCAGAACTCGAACGCCGGCTGGACGGCCTCAACCGGATTCGACCGGGGCATCCGTGTAACTCTTTGTCTTTCAGCAAATTACATCAGTGGAGCCAGCCGGATTCGAACCGACGACGTCCTGGTTGCAAACTCTACGTCTGTCGTACCGCTTTCCGCAGAAGCAGCGAAGCCCTGGAGCATTCTTCGCTGAAGCGGCGAACTTCCTACTTCGCTTGCCTTAGGGTTGCAACTCTCAACATGCACTAGAACATGTAGTAGGGCCAACTTCAAACGCTGGCCACGTACCACCACACGTGTACTTGCCGCACGCGGTTACGGAGTTTGGCCCGGCGGTCGGCCATGGGGTGATGGGGACGAGCTTCCGGAGACGCCTTCGGCGCGCACCTTGAGCGCCAGCGACATGTCGTTGAAACCGCGGCGGATGAGCCGGCCGAACAGCAGCACCACCAAGGGCGTGAGGAGACCCCTGAACGCATCGCTCGTACGGTAGCGGCAGCGCGTATCGCCCAGCGCCTGCAGATGCTGGTCCCGCCGGGCGGAGAGCAGGAGGGAGTTGCCGATCTTCGTACTCCAGGCCAGGAGATGGGGCCCCTCGACGGCCTCGATTCTTTCCGGTTGCACGACCTTCAGCGGTCCCAACGTGACGTGCAGATCGACCGGCGAGCCGACGTTCAGATCCGTTTCGACCCGGGTGGTGAAGGGATTCCACTCTCCGTAACGGCCCACGTCCACGAGGATCTCCCACACCCGCTCGACCGGCGCGTCGATTTCGACGGCATCCGAACTGATCACGTGTTTGAAGATGGTCGTGCCTCGTTCGATGTCGGTGCCGGACTGCCCGCACCCGCGTCTCCGCCGTCCGCTACCCGCGGCGGCCCGTGCTTCGCCAGCAGCGCCTCGCTCTCCTCCCACAGCCTTGCGCCCGCAGCCTCGTCCATGGCCAGCTCAGAAACCTCTTTCTCCTGCATGATGTGGAGATACACACCGCTGCGGCGCCCCATGTCCTCCGCACAGCACGCATAGGTGACCGGTGCCGCGGCCTTGTCCGGTGAGGCGAAGAAAAGCCCGGTGAAGGCACGGATGAGGGGCTTCAGGAACGCCGGCGCATCCCGTACGAGATTGGAGTTGATCGATCCGGGGCAGAGCGAGGTGACCGAGGCCCGAACCTCGCCCCTCGGATTGAGGCGGCGGGACAGTTCCTGCGCATATGTGCACAGGTGCAGTTTGCTCGACCCGTAGTACTTGAGGCCGTCTCTCAGCCCGTAGTCGGTGAAGGCGCCGAAATCGTCGAAGTCGATGGGGCCCGCGGTTCGATGCATCTCCGAGGAGACGAACACGATCCTGGGCGTCTCCCCGGGACGGCCGGAGGGGCGGATCGTCCCGTCGGCAAACATTCGATCGATCAGCAGCCGATTGGCCAGAAAGTGCACCGCGAACATCAACTCGTAGCCCTGGGACGACTTGCGCACAGTCCGCGGCATCACGCCGGCGTTGAAAACCGCGAAGTCCACCCGGCCGCTGCCGCGCCTGACTTCATCCGCGAGCGCGTGCACGGAATCGAGATCGGCCAGATCCACGTGGAGCATCTCCACCGCATCCGACCCGGACGCCCGCCTGACGTCTTCGCCGGCCTCCGGATGGCCGCTGCGACACGCCATCAGCACGTGCCCTCCGCGCCGGGCCAGGTCGGTCGCCACGGCCTTGCCGAGCCCGCTGTTGGCGCCGGTGACCAGGCAGACCCGGCCATCGATGCGGACGCCCGCCGGCACGGGACTCAGTTGTTTCCGTTGCGTGAGGCGATCCACGACCGCCTTCACCAGCGCGCCGGGAATGCCGTCGGGTTGCGCAGCGCTCATTCTCACCGGTGCGCGTGGCGGCTGGTCATGAATCCGTCCGCGCCAGGGCCGTCTCATCGGGTATCCGATATTCCCGCCGGTAGCAATCGCAGTGGCGGTCGACGGTTTCGTCGTCGAGACCGAAGCTGGACAGGGAATAGACGTGTCTGCCGTAACGATTCTTCACGTTGCGTTGCGAGACAGCCTTCGCGGCAGCCTCGGCTTCCTCGCCGAAGTCGATCCCCGCGGCCCGGTAGATCCTGCGCAGTTCGCGCATCGGATCCGCGACCAGATCGTAGTACGATACGTCGACGAACACGCCGGAGCCCGCGGCCCTCCGCACCTCCATCGAACGCTCGATCATCCGGCGCGTCTTGCGCATCCAGTGCCTCCCGATCTCTCCGGGATCCACGTGATCGCTCAGCATCCCCCGCGCATGGGCCACCATGCTGCAGAACGAAGCGACGGACTTCTTCGGATCGCGGTGCGTCTGGACCACGCAGGCGTCGGGCATCACGCCGAGCACGACATCGAGGTACTCCATGTGATGAGGGGTCTTCAGCACCCAGAAGTCTCCCGGACGCTGCCAGTGCAGCAGCTTCAACACGGTGCGCAGGTACTCGTAACACCGGGTGTGGTCCTGCTTCTCGAGCCAGCGCGCGTAACCGGGAACGTGCATGGTCGCTTCCGGCGACTGGCTCATGAACGACAGGTCGAGCAGTAGGACATCCTCCTCGGGGGCGTCGAATTCGACGGGATGAACGGCGCGGAAGTCAGGCGCGATGTATCCGATGGTTCGGGCCGCCAGCTTCGCGCGTCGAAGGCGACCACGGGGATCGCCCGATCTCTCGCCGGGCATCGGGACGGGATTCAGCGCCTCCCATGACCTGAGCGCGCGAACCCGGGAATCGGCGGCGATCAGGCGGTGCACCGTCGTCGTCGCGGTCCGCTGCAGGCCGGCGATTACGATGATCCGCCCCAGGTGCACGTCGAGGATGCCGGGGTGTTGGCGCAGCAGATGTTCCACGCGCAGCCGGTTCGACAGGGCCGATACGATGCGCGAGCGCTGAATCCTCATTCCCAGCGGTGTCAGCCGCGCTTCATTGTTGATCGACCGGACCAGCACTCCCAGGGGTCCCAGAAACCACTCATCGCCGAAGTCGGAGAGCCCGGTCCTGCGTCTTGCGGCACCGATCATCCTGCCCACGTCGAGGTGGTCGCCCAGGCCGAGCCTTCGGCCGAGCCGGCCAGCCCGGTCGAAGAGCGAGACCGGGAGTGGACGGTACGGGCGGCGGTAGTCGGTCGAGGTCTTCATCCCTTCCGGGGTCATCCGCCGCCTACGAAGCGCCGGATTAGGCGCGGTCGCTCAGCGCGCGCAGTTCGGAGAGCTTCACCACGCGGGTGCGCGGCTGGGGATGTTCCGTCGCCCTGATCCAGCGGAAACACATGGTGCCCGACGCATGCCCGGCGGTCTCGAGCCAGTTCGGCAAGCCGGGATCGGTGTGCGCCACCACGATGCGCACGGATCCGTCCTCCTCGTAGTGGGCCAGGTGCTTGTTGGTGTGGATCGTGTGATGTCGGTAGTCCAGCGACTCCATCCAGTAGTTGTTCAACTGGAAGTTCCAGTGTTCGCACTCGGGCGGCATCGCTTCGATCACCAGGGCTTCGTCCTCGGCGAGAGCCCAGTGGCTGTGATAGTAGACGATGTTCGGGTCGCCGCCCGCCGCGAGCGAAACCTCGGGGTCGAACATGGGCAGGGTGTTGGTGTGCTTCTGGAAGCCGCGCGCCCAGTTTGCGAAGAGCATGGCCGCGCCCGCCACCAGCGTGCCGGCCGACTTGAGCCCCTCGTCGATCTGCTCCGGCGTCAGGGGACGGGACCGCTTCTCGTCCTCGGAACAGTTGATGCGCTCGATGGCGAGCTCGGCGGGCACCTCGGTCTCGCGGTCGAGGAAGGTCTGGCGCACAATCAGAGTTCCGCTTTCGGTCGTCATGGGGAGCCAGTTCCCTGCGTGTGTTCGGCTGCTCACGATCAGCTCGAAGCTGCCGTCCGGCCCGATGTCGAGCTCGGCGTCCTCGACGTAGCCGGTCGGCGGCATTCCTCCGCCCTGCCCGTAGTGCCCGGCCTGGGTTCCGAAACCCAGGTAGGCGACCGTGTTGCGCTGGCCCGTGATCCGGTAGTCGTAGTCACCGCGGATGGCGGCCGTCTGGTAGTAGTTGTCGGGATTGTCGCTCCCGAGCTTGACCGTCTCGTGGACCACCCGGTGCAGGACCGGCGCCCTCGGGTCCGCGTACTCGACGAACGCCATCAGTCCGCCGCGCGCAAGGCGGCTGAGATAGCGGTAGCCCTCCGCCTGGCTGAACGAGTCGCGGGGCGCGCCCGGGAAGTTGAGCGCGGCCCCGGCGGCCTTCAACGTGTCGCAGAACTCGTCCCAGGTCTTGCCGCTGACCACGCGCTCCGCGGCAGCGTCGGTCGGCGTCCTCCCCCGGAGCCGCAGCATCAGCAGGGCTACCCGGCGAAAGAGCGCCAACAATCGGACAACGAGCTTTCTCATGATGAGTGGTGTGTCGGCTCCTTCAGTAGACTCGCGGCACGATACGCCGCGGCACTCTCTCGCGGTACTGCTCCCACAGCGGGCCGTATTTCGCCGCGCAGCGCCGGTCGTCGTCGCGTTCGCGCGGGACGGGCAGCGTCACGTGGTAGGGCGGGTACAGTCAGGGTCCGACGGTCAGGGGCCAGCCCAGAACTAGCGCCAGGCCGGTCGCCATCAGGATCTCGCCCAGGTAGTTGACGTGCCGCACAGCCGGGATCCTAACAATCCCAAAGAGAAGGCTTGGCCCAGGTCCTCCTGAGATAGTCTCCACTGCGATCTATTGAGCTGGTCACGAAGGGCGCCGTCTCGGGCCTCTGACGTCGAGTGGTCTATCGAACGGCTCGAAGAACTGTGCGAGAGTGACGCCGAGCGCCGAGCAGAGCCCGGCTTGCTCCCCCGTCCCGTGCGAAGAAGGTGTCCATCCCTGCGGGAAGAGAAGACCGTCGCAGATCGCCGCGACCTCTTCCGCCTTAACGCGGCCACAGTGCCGGCCAATCTTCTTCGGAGTGATAACTTACTTATCACTCCGGAGCGGGAAGTTCCTCGAAGTGTGGAAGCGGCTCGAGACCGGCTGGCGCATCCACCGCGTCATGTGGGATTGAAGGTCACCCCGGGGCGCCCGGAGACATGACGAACGGGAGAAAACGTTCCCGCGGGAACGTCGTAGCGGATAACGACGGTCGATTCGGAGGTTCGAGACATGACGGGAAA
>JAPPGF010000042.1 GCA_028875075.1 Gemmatimonadota bacterium
CAAGGACTTGCGTCAAGTCGATTCCGTTTTGTTCTCATTGAAGTTCCGCCTAAGGTGCTTATCCGCCGGGAAGTACCCGAGTCTCTCGTTCGTTCCGCCATGAGGGCTACGGGCCTCAGTTTCGTGGTGGGCCCTACCGGAACAGGCAAATCGATACTTGCTAGGTGCACAGCTGGAGCGTTCTCCGGCCCCTGCTACTGGATCGACCTACGCGATGCCCAATCCTCGGAGGCTCGAAACCGTCTCAAACAGGTCTTCATACTCCTTGCCGAAATGGGCTCGGCGACGCTCATATTGGAAGATCTGAATTGTCTGGCGGTACCGTCCGTACAGATCTCACTAGGCGAAGTTGTTGGGGCTGCCCGACGACGCGACATGCGGATCATCGTCACCAGCTATGGGCGTCCCTCAGCAACCCTTCTGAACGCGCTCAGTGCCAACTCAAAGAGCGTTGTGTCGTCACCCCACTTCGATCTGGACGAAGCTTGTGAGCTGGTTAGTACGCTGGGTGGAGACCCGGAAGTTTGGGGCACGGTCGCACATCTTGCTGGCGGTGCTGGCCATCCCCAATTGACCTACGCATTCGCCGCCGGCATAGCCGCAAGGAGCTGGCCGAAGCGTGAGATTGCAGAGATCGTTGACCGGGGATTGACAAACGCCGACATCGAAGACGAGCAAAAAGCAGCTAGGGCTGTCCTGATCGATAGTCTATCTGAATCTGCACGTGACCTTCTGTATCGCCTGAGCATCACAACTAATCCATTCGAGCGATCTCTCGCTATTTCGATTGGAACACTCAAACCCACCATTGAACGCGCAAGTGAGTGTTTCGATGAATTGGTCGACCGTTGGTTGGAGCCTACGATGGAAGATCGGTATCGCCCCTCACCCCTCGTGCGTGGGATTGGCCCGGAGATGCTGACGGCAGCCCAACAGTGCCGCGTGCATGACAAGATCGCTACGGAAATGACCAACCGCAGCCCCATTGACGCTGGTGACATCGACGCTATCCTCCTCCATGGTCTCTCAGGCGCGTCTCAGGGCAGCCTTCTCAAAGTAACCGCTGCAATCAACTTGGCTAATGACGAAACTCGCCACGCCATTGCCAGACATCTCGCCGTGTTCCCGGCTCTTGACACATCCAAGCCGATCTATCCTAAGGACTTTTATACCTCGATAATGCTACGTCTGGCTCAGCTGCGGCTTGTAATGGCCACGGACAAGCGCTGCGGAGTAGATGACATCGTCGAAGCCCTGCTATCCGAGTCCGACGCCATCCCAGATAGTGAAGTAATTCCCCATTTGAAGGGCGCTATCCTCGGTTCTGTTCTCAACAATCTCGGAATTGCACGTGATCTTAGCAACTGGGTCAATCTCCTGTCTCGCTTCCGTTGCCTCGACCTCTCAGGCCATGAAGATGTGGTACCAAGCGATCCAGAGATGCCGCCCGCGGCGGTTTTGTTCAGCATTGGGATCGCTGGCTTAGACTCTGTGAAGAAGCTCGAAGCCATATTTGACGCTTTGTCTCGGGTGGACGACGACGAACGGCGCGAATTGCTGACGCCAATTGATGCCAGTGTCCAAGACTACTCCCTCTTGATTCATCATCCCTGGACTGCACGGTCACGCCGACCCGGCTTCGACGCAAAGGAGGCTGTCGACAGCTACATGAAGATGGGCGTACAAGCCGACTCATGGGGCCTGCGCACCCTCAGTGTCCAATGTTATATCGCCGTCGCCCTGATTCTCGACGAACAACTTGGAGATACTGCGCGAGGTCTAAACGTTTTAGACGATGCCGCAGCTAGGTTTGGGCCACAAGCTTTACTAGCGCGCGCATTCGGGAAACTCCATCGTCGGATTGGGCAAGATTCGGAAGCATTGGGATATTTCCGGGACGTTGTATCCGATATGTCCATGTTCGGCCCCGTCGATGCTGTCTACACCTTGCGCGAAGCGGCCATTTGTGCGGCGGGGTGTGGCGAGTGGGAGACAGCGCACACATGGTTTCTCCGCGCCTATGCTGCCTCCGATTCACTGGACAAAATAGGCTTGGGTGCCATCGGCATCGGTCTACAGGCGGACGCAGCCGTGGCGAGCTTTCAGGCAGGAGACCTTCGAGACGCGCTTTCGCGTTTTAAGGGCACACTTCTGTCCCTCGCGAAGCTTGAACCTGACTCGAACCTACAGGCAGCCCATTGCCACCGAATGATCCGTCACGCGATCCTGTGGCTGCAGGCGAAAGTTGAGGGGCGAGACACTAGGATAGCGGGCAAACCAATAGTGATGCTCCCTGGAGCTTGCAGCAACCCTGAGCCGGTTCCCGCGATTGAGCAGCACCCCCTTGGTCACATTGACTTCGCTTGGTACATGCTCGCGGAGATTGAGTTGGCCAGTCGCCTCAATGTCGGCGTTCGGGAAGTTGTTAAGCAATTCGGCACTCAAGGCTACATCCCGCTTACCGAGCACGCGTTCCGAACTCAGGTCCTCGGGGCTACCATCTCCGCGCAGGACCCGTTGGGTTTCTTGTTGCACTTCTCGGACTATCTAGCATCTGCCACCTACTGCATTGTCAACCGCGAGGCCATCCAACACTCATTCAACATCCTTGATCCCGTGCGAGTAGTCATCCCTGCCTTACCCCCAAACGGTCCTTATGATTTGGTTACAGAGCACTCGGCGCAGCATGCGATCCTTGCTTACGGAGTCCGATCATTTCTCGTTGAAAGAGGTGACCCCATCAATCAGCTTCGCGACAGTCTAAGGCAACAGTTTGGCGAATCCCACCCTGGGCGCCCGTTGTTCGACAACTTGGATGCCGGAAGTGCCGATGGCAACGATCTCGAAGGCGAAGTAGTGTCAATAATGCGGCGTTGCCTAATGACCGAATATCCGTCTCCGGACGTCATCTTCGCAGCAGGCCTACGCCTGTTGACTTGGATCTCTCAGTCGTCCTTCAAGTCGGTCCTGATCGCGCACCTCAAGCCTTGGCTAACGGCGCATTGGGAACGTATCCTCCGAACCCAGCGCTTTCTGTTGCATTCACCTGCGACGACTGCACCACCCATCGAAGAATTGCTCTGTCGCGAACTCGATGGCGAACCATTCGCCGCCCGCCTCACGCTAACAGCTGAGGACGCCGTCCGGTCACGACTGAGCACACGACTTCGCGAGGAATTGGAGTTTCTGGCCCGTCGTGCTTAGGCCAGGCGCCAGCGGCGCTTGCCATGCACACCGTTTATGCCGCCGATGTCTAGGAACGTGCCGAAAACGCAAGATGTGATCGTGCTCGCGCTTCCGTGTCATGACGGATTGGGCCGTCGGGGACAAATAGAAATGTCTGGCTTTTTTGCCCAAGGTCATCTTGATGCCGCGCTGATTGAGGAGACGAGAGACCGCTGGTACTGGCATGCCGTTTATAACCGTGTGGCTGGCGTAGAGTGGCTGAGATCGTGCGGCGAGTAATGGCGCGATCTGCGTGTTCCGGGTGGGTTTCCGGAGGCAGACCATCAGTGACTGGGCGGTCATGGGCATCTCGCAAAGTGTGAGCCAAGCGTCGAGCTCCGCCTGGGTGCCCTGTGGGGCATAGACGGACCGCTCGCGGCTGCCCTTGCCAAGCTGAACATCAGCCCGAAGGACGTTACGTTCAGGGCACCGCCGCCGGTGTCGTCCGCGCAGACGCGGAAGAGGGCGGCGAGTTCGCTAGTGGCGAGCGCCCGGCCGGAAGCCGGGATCTGCGCGCCGCCGGGACGTCGATCGTCCGCTGGAAGTCCTCCGTTGGGACTTGACCGAGGCGCTAGGTGGAGCGGACAATGCTCGAATCCCGGAGAGCGCCTTATTGGCGGACGCCGGTGCGGCGCGATCGGCGAGGTGGAGGCGGAGAGCGGCGACATGCTAATGCCGGAGTTCGTGCTAGGGGTAGCCTCTGGATCCGCGTAGCCGAGGTGGGCAGCGAATTGTGCGAGGATCGCCGCCATCGAACGATGGCCTTTGCCCAAGGTCAGGCTGGCGAGGTAGGCGAGGACCGGGTTGCGGTCGGCGGGGATCGGGCAGTCGGGTGGAGAGCCGGGACAGGCGGCGAATCGGGCGGTGTCCACAGGGCTCCAATGGCCTGGCCGACCGAGATGAGGAACCGGACAGCCGCCTCTGCTTATGCGATGATCTCTTGATCCGGGGGTTGACGGGTTGTCACAGTCGGTGACGATCGTGTGACCATCGGGTGGCGGACTTGCGGGAGCCATCTGTCCTGCTTAGGTTTGGACAGAAAACACAAGAGTTCACGATGGAGAAACAGGCCGGACGCGAGAACATGACCCTGGGCGGATTCCTTGCAGAGCTATTCCTGTCCAAACGATCACACTCCCTGGACCGCGAAGATAGTAAACAATGCTGGTGGAGCCGGAGTCTGGAACATTTCTTTTGGAGGTGGTTGTTCGCCTTCGCCGGGAGCCTGACATATTGCGTTGGGGTGTTGTTGTGGGTTAACTATCGGGTAGGTAACTTCGACCCATTGCTTGTCATCGAATTGCTCGGGTGGAAAGGTCAGACCATCGCGGCCGCATCGATCTTTTTTGCACTGATCCTTGGTCTGCAGGACCGGGGCGGGGGGCCTTTGCGCCTTTTCATCCAGGGCATTGCCCTGCCCGCGCTGGTAGTCGGTGTGGCTGGTATTTCTACCATCTTTGTTTTTTCGTCTCCGGGTTCGAGCGGATGATTGCGGTTCGGGTGCTTTGCGCGGCCGTCGTCGTCCTGTTGACGTGTGGCCTCCCGGTATTGGGTCAACAAAAGTTGCCTTGGCGGGGCTCCCTTGCCGAGTTGGACAACTTCGAAGCAATCATCAACCTTTCTGACCAGGCGGTCGCGCAGCAAGAATTCCGCAATGTCCTCAGTGACCCCGGGTTTCAGTTCGAGAGTGTCGCGATTCACGCCTACGCCCCTTCCGAGGCATGCGAGAGTGTGGCGCTTTGGCGCCGAATGGCCAATAATTATGGTGCGCTCGTCCTCACTTACGATGGCACGAACGAAAAGGCTATCAAGGGAGAATGGTTCAATCAGTTGGACAGCGCCTGTAGTCCATCGGTGGCCGATTCAACTGCTCTCTACCCGTTGCTGAAAATAGAGCCGCCCATGCCGGACATCGCGGAATTAGCGGAAATGCCGGTTGTCGCTGACTACAAAGCGGTCGCCGTCCCGGCGGCGGCGATGATCGCAGGACAACTGTTCTGGGAAGTCCTGAAGAGTTCAAACGGAGAGATTCATATGATTCCGCATGGCGCTGCCGTCGACAGGATGATCAGTAATGGTGTGCAATTCGTCTACACGACGGCGGCCCTGCCGTTTGCAAAGCAACTAGCCGAATTTCGGGGCCATTGCCGACTCGATGATGGTGCTTCCCCCCCCTCTGAAGATACAGCCTGCTACCACTACCTTTCCCGATCAACCGTTGAGGAGCATCGGGATTTTTTGCTTTCGTCGTCTTCGGCCGTCACCGAGTAGGCGCATAGGGCTGATGCCGCTTGTGAACTTGTTGCGCGGCGGTTGCCTGTTTGGGTTCGACGTCGTTCGTTCGCGACGTCGGCGACTATAGTCATTTCCGCCCTCGCTGAAGACGGGGTCAGCTCGTTCTCACTCAGTGCTGCCATTGTTTTTGTTCGGAAGCGCACCGCCCCGAAATTCGGCTGATTTCGCTGACATTCTCGTTCCGAAACAGACTCTCGGACCACGCTCGTGGCCGTTTGTCCGCACAATTGCCCACGAGCGGCCAATCTTGGACCTTGGGCAATCCGCGGCTTCCGTTCCATGCTTGCCGGCCGGGCTTATGTAGTGCATAACGGCGTTTATGCACTGCGTGAGCCGGAAAGGTCAAAGAGCATGAGATGCGATCAATGTGGCGCGGAGGCACGCGTCCGGCACAAACTCATCATCCCCCGCGTGGAATCGGATCCTTGGGACAATCTGTTCATCGTCCCGAACTCGGCGCACTACTTCCTGTGGGTCTCCGGTCGATGCAGCGCGGGCACCCCCTCGCGGGCGGCCGAGAGCAGCAACTCCAGAGCCGCAAAAGACCCATACTGCCCGCACTGCGGTTGGAACGATGTCCGCTGCCATTGCGACGGTCTTTGACCCGCCAGCGGCAAGCACCAGGACGATGACAATCATACGAAAGGCCGACGCCCAGGACGTGGCCAGGTTCTCTCCAGTCGCGGTGGGTGTCGTTCCTGCCGCCGTCGCGAACGCAGGCGAAGCCGGCCACCGGGCCTGGCTGGATTTCTTCGCCGCCCAGATCCGGAACCGGAACACCCGCCAGGCTTACGCACGCGCCGCGCATCGACTGTTTGATTGGCTCGCGGAACACGGAATCCACGACGTCGTCGACATCGAGCCAGTCCACATCGCGGTGTGGGTGGAGGCACGAATGCGCGAAGCCTCGCGTCCGACGGTCAAGCAGGAACTGGCCGGGGTCCGGCGACTCTTCGACTGGCTGACGGTTCGTCAGGTGGTTTCGTCGTCGCCGGCCGCCGCCGTCCGCGGTCCGAAGCACACAGTTCGCCGCGGGACGACGCCGGTCCTTTCCGCCGCCGAATGCCGCCGCTTCCTGCGGTCCATCCCTGTGGAGACCGTCGGAGGTCTTCGTGACCGCGCCTTGATCGCGACCATGACGTACAGCTTTGCGCGGGTTTCCGCGGCGCTGGCCATGAACGTGAAGGATGTCTTCCTCACAGATAGCCGTCTCTGGTTGCGCCTGCACGAGAAGGGCGGCAAGGTTCTGGAGGTGCCCTGCCATCACAATCTCGAAGCCTTTCTCCGGGACTACACTGTGACCGCCGGAATCGGCATTGACCGTGACGGTCCCCTGTTCCGCGCGCTCAACGGTGACGGGTCGCTATCGGACCGCCGGCTCAACCGGCGGCGAGCCCGGGACATGATCCGGCGCCGGGCCCGGGCCGCAGGGATCTCGACCGACGTCTGCAATCATTCGTTTCGGGCGACGGGCATCACGGCGTATCTTGAAAACCCGGAGGCCCGGGTCGAAGTTGCCCAGTACCTGGCCGGCCATGCGGACCCGAAGACAACGAAGCTCTATGACCGTCGCGACGATCGTATCTCTCTCGACGAGATCGAGAGGATCGGGATATGAGCGAAGGGCCTGTCCCTGGCCGGACACAACGGGAAAAACAAGGACCATGACGGCACAGCCTGGACGCAAGGAGATCCGCCGGGCCACCTACCAGGACGTGCTCGACGCACCGCCCCACAAGGTTGCCGAGGTGATTTCCGGCACGCTCCATACCCATCCCAGGCCTGCGGCCCGGCATGCCTGGGGGAGTTCGATCCTCGGGGAAGCCTTGTCAACCCGTTCAGCCGGGGCAGCGGCGGTCCCGGCGGCTGGTGGATTGTCTTCGAGCCGGAACTTCACCTGGGCGAGGACATCGTGGTGCCGGATCTTGCCGGCTGGCGGCGCGAGACGATGCCCGAATATCCGGACGCGGCGTATTTCACGATTGCGCCCGACTGGACTTGCGAGGTGCTTTCTCCTTCTACGCAGCGGCTGGACCAGGGCAAAAAACGGGATCTCTACGCCCGCGAGGATGTCCGCCATCTCTGGTTCGTGGATCCCGATGCACGGACGCTTGAGGCCTTCGAGTTGCACAAGGGGCGTTGGCTGCTGCTGGCCACTCTTACCGATGACGCACCGGTCTCGCATCCCCCTTTGACGCCATCACCTTTCCGCTCGATGCCCTCTGGCCCGAGGTGATCGCAGATGCGGGAAAGGCGAATGATGCCCCGTGATCCAGGAACACCTTCGGCGTACGATACCCCTGCCTGAATCGAACCCATACGGGGCCGGTGCGTTCCACCTCGGTGAAGGCATTGTTTTCGTTGGGGGGCTCAACACCCCGAAAAACGGCTGATTTCGGGCCAAATCGCCGGCATTCTTGCCCCGAAACTGGCCCTCAGACCGCGCTCGTGTCCGATTGCACGTGTAATCACCCACGAACAGCAAATCTCGCGCACTGAAAAACACGGATTGGGCCTGAACGGACCCCTGTTGGCACTCATCCGGAACGGACCCCCGGGAGTTCGCTGAGAGCATCGACGCACTGATCAGGGGAGGATGATCCGCCGGGCCGCACGCCGCGGCCCCGACGGCAGAGCGCCCGGTAAAGCGGCGGCGCGCCGTTAATCGGAGCGTCCTACCATCTGAACCGGCTCCCGAGCATCAACCCGTGCTCGGTCCCGTCGCCGTCGGCGCTCTCGCGTCGCGTCGAGGCTGAGCTCGAAACCCGTCGCGCCCCGTGCCCCCCAGGATGAGATGTCAACCGAGGCGGAACTCCCGCGCCGTGTCCGAGAGCCCGAGGCCCAAGTTGAGCGTGCCCGTGAGGGCGCCACCGAACATTGCCAACTGGCCGGACATCCTGCGCAGCGCGGCCACCATGGCCGCCGGTGTCATACGGCCCAGCCAACTGCTGCGAAAATTCGCAGCCTATCCGCGCCGGCACGACCTTGCCGTTGCCCTTCGTGAAGTCGGACGGGTTGAACGGATACTCTCTATCATCGACTGGCTGCTCGATACCAACATGCAGCGCCGGGTGCAAATCGGCCTGAACAAGGGCGAGGCGCATCATGCCCTGAAGAGCGCCCTGCGGATCGGTCGCCAGGGCGAGATCCGCGACCGGACGCCCGAGGGCCAGCATTTCCGGATCGCCGGGCGCAATCATCTCGCGGCGATCATCATCTACTGGAACACCGACCACCTCGGAAATGCTGTCGTGCGGCGCAGGCGGGCCGGATTCAGCGCGCCAAAGGATCTGCTGGCGCACATCTCACCGCTCGGGTGGGCTCATTTCCTTCTCACAGGCGAATACAGATGGCGGAAATCCGGGAATGCCACAGGCTCCTAACCATTCGTCTATGTTCCCTTGGCTGAGAAGGCCCCGGCCAAGCCCGATTGGGATGTCGCCCAGCGTGCGAGATTTCCTGATGGTGGGCAAATTGTACACGCAATCGAGTACGAACGCGCTCTGAGAGCTTCTTTCGGGGTGCGATCATCGGCGATACGGGCTGAAATCGCGGTGGGTGTGACACAGAACGAAAACAATGCCCTCGGGACTGGGGGAATTTGCAAGAGTACGGAAAGCGCGTTCTCGGCGCTTAACGTACTATCTTGCACTCATCCGGAACGGACCCCTCTCTTGCCGCCTTCGGCGCGAACGCACGGGCAATTGCCCACGAACGGCACGAAAGAGACCTTAGATCGCTGCCGGGAGGCGGAAAACGCCCCTTGACACGATGGCCGTTAAGGCTCAGTAAGCAAAATGCTTACTGATTAAAGGAGAAATTCAATGAAGCACTTCGAATCTGCTGATGAGTACATCACAGCCCTGCGCAAAAAACCGAGAAAATACGCAATTATTCCAAAGTCCCTTGCCGGAAAGGCCCTTGGATTGTCGAGAGCTGGCATCACTAAGCAGGTCGAAACAGGGAAGTTGGCGGAAGTGGGGGTCAGCGGACGCCGCTATCTCCTCGCCAGAGGAGTAGCCAATTCTCTTGAAAATGAGCGAAGGTTGACCGAAAGAATTCGGAAGATTCTCGAAGACCTCGCCGGTGACGGTCGAACAATAACTTACGGCAAACTCATGGGGAGCGTGGAAATGTCCTCGCAGAGACCTCCCGACCGAGACAAGATCGGAAAGATCCTTGGGCGAATCTCAAAGGCCACTCATGACGAGAGTAGGATCATGTTGTCCGTCCTAGTTGTCCGGAAGCATGACTCTCTTCCGAGTCCGCCCTTCTTCAGCCTTGCGAAAAAATTGGGGTTCCGTTGGTCCAGCGACTCAAGATTCGTCGAGAAACACACAGAGCTTGTATGGTCAAAATATCAATGAGGTTATTTGTAGCTGTAGCAACCTGCAAACAATTCGGGTTTGTTCGCAATGCGCACCGCGACTGCTTCGGATCTCCGGAGACCGCAGCCAAACATCAGCCCGAAGGCCGCCGCGGCCATCAAGCGGCGGCCGTCACCCGAGGCGAGGCTCGCGAGGTAGACGCGGACCGGGTTCCGGTCGGCGGGGAGGCGGGCGGCAGGGAAGAGGGCCGGGACCGGAGGGGCAGGGGATTTCGTCATGCCCGGGCCTGGTCAGCCAGAGTCCGAAGAATGTCGAGCATGTCCTCGTGGGCATCGCTGCCGCGTGGCACCCGGTAACGGCTTCCGTCAATGGCTTCGCGCCAAGGCAGCCTGCCGCTTCGTTTCGCCTTTCGAAGGGCGTCGCGGAACGTCTTCGGCGGGACTCCATGCTCGCGGGCCAGCTCGGCTGCAGACTTGATATATTCCCTTCGCATGTGGAGCAGTCGTTGCGGTAATGGACTTTACCATGGCCGGTTTTGCGGTCGCAACCATCCTCCCTGCAGCTTGTGGCAACTATACCGCGACGTGTCGGCGAACTCATTCTATGCTTTTGGTGGGATACCAACCCAGACAACGTTCAATTTTTCGTCGATACATCGTGTCGATCTGGGGCGGGGTTTTCCGAACGTATTCTTCCGCCAGCTTTCGCGCTGCTTTATCTAGGCAGGAAAGGTGGTAGATTACCTCGTCGACAGTAGGAATTCTGTCTTTTTTGCCATTGAATTGGTGCTTGAGATTCGTCCACACAACGGCATCAATTCCACGAGAAGACGCCCATTTCTCGAGATCCAAAATCGTGTCAGGAAATCCGGCAGAGCCATTCTCGCCCTTTTTCCAGGCGCCAATATTTTTATTGACCTTTCTCATGTCATCAATTTTGCGCTTGCGGAATTCACGCTTGTATAGTTCCTGCTTGGCTGCGGTTTTATTCGCGCAATCCATCAATATCCACAAAGCCCGGACTGGCGTTGCTTCCTCATGGAGTACTAGCGTCATTCGGCTGTCCATTGATTGACGAACAAACTCGACTTTCACCATCGGTCCGTCTGTCTGCCAGGTTCCTCGTATTGGCAACAATTCCGGATTCCAGATCAGCGACCCCCACCCCAGGCATGCAATCGTCCTTTCGTCGTGAGTATCATTCCCCATTTTGTTCCTCATTGACTTGGCGAAAGTGATGTAAATTCAAAATAGGGTTTTGCTATAACGCTGGAGCGTTATTGATGCCAGAAGGCTGGAGATCTCCACTGCGAGTATATATGGAATTCATCGCAAAAACGCTCAGCAAAATTATATGCTTCATAAGGCGATAGTGAATAATACTCACTCAATAAGGCTCCATACCTATCTATTACAAAGGTCGTAGCGGGATCGCTTACCTTTCGCTGAACCACATATGAAAATACGCGTTTTTCAATTCCTGGAACAGACGGAAATATCCCGTTTTCAATTAGACATTCCGCTAATTTGTAAGCAATGATTGTTCGAAAATCGTCACGGGTCAATTCAGCGTTCTCTTCGAGAAGGGCATCGACATCGAGGATCGTATCTCTTTGTGAGAATGCGAAATCACCCACAGAAATTGCAAATACCAATACGATGGCCCCGATGAATTTTCTCATTGGTGTGTTCCTAATATTCGCAAAAATGTACCTACTCGCCCCCTTGATTAGCCATCGATTTTCTATTGTCAAGGTGTTTGCCGAATTTCACCAACGTACCACCTGAATTTCACTCAACGTAGCCGGTCAATTT
>JAPPGF010000030.1 GCA_028875075.1 Gemmatimonadota bacterium
CCCCCCCCCCCCCCCCCCCCCCCCCCCCCCCCCCCCCCCCCCCGCCGGCCCCCGGCCCGGCCCCCCCCACCCCCCCCCCCCCGCGACCCGCCGGAATGCGGAAGCGGTCCGGGCGCCGAGGCGCCGGACCGCTTCTTGAATTCCAGCCTTCCGCAGCCGGCTAGCCGGTGGTGGATTCGGTCGGCTCGGCCTTGGTCTCCGCTACGGGGGCCTGCTGGTTGGTGGCGTCCGTCAGACGCCTGGGCTCGGCCTCGCGCGGAGGAGGCGTATAACGAGCCTGCCTCACTTCGTCGGCCTTGAGCTCCTTCTCGACCTCCCGCACCGAACTCTTGAATTCCTTGAGCCCCTTCCCCAGCGACGATCCGATCTCCGGCAGACGTTTGGCGCCAAAGAGCAGCAGCACCACCAGGAAGATGAGGATCATCTCCCCCATGCCGAGGCCACCGAATGGCATCTTCTGATCCTCCCGGGCGCCTCGCTGCGCCCCGCTTTGGTTCGCTACCGCCGCCTAGATCCAGGAACGCACGACCAGCGCGACCAAGAAGACCCCGGCCGCGGTGAGAACGTTCAGGTTGACCGCCAGCGGACCGACGGTGAGCGCCAGCGCCAACAGGTCCAGCGAGAACGGGCCCACCGACAAGCTCACCGAAGTCGTGAGGAACGTCCTCGCCGCACTGTCCGGTAGGAACATCTCCGAGAGCCGGGTCAGAAGCCCGCCCAGGAAGAAGCCCAGTACCAGGGCCCACGCCATCCGCACGGCACCACGCCGCCGGTTGTCAGTTAACATACCATCCCCGTGGCTTCTTCGTTCCGGGACCGCGTCCCCTCATCGGCTACGTCCTACCGTGTAGACCACGGCATCCGACAGCGCCTCGACCGCCGCCGGCCCGGAACCGACGCCCGAGAGCTCGGTTTCGGCGCGCTCCGCGTACTCGCTGGCACGATGCCGCGCGTAATCCAACCCGCCCCGTTCCGCCACGATCCCGACGATGCGCGCAATGTCCTCCTCGGACGGGTCCACCAGCGTGAAGAAGCGGCGGATCTCCCTGATCTCAGCGGCCTGGGCGCGCGTCAAGGCGCCCACGAGCGGCAGTGTGACCTTGCGCTCGCGCAGGTCGTGCCCCGTGGGCTTGCCCGTGACCGCCTCGCTGCCCGTGTAATCCAACAGATCGTCGACGATCTGGAAAGCCATTCCCAAGTGGTGTCCGAAGCGTGCGAGGCGCGCTCGCGCTCGCGACGGACCTGCGAGGGCACCCATCTCGCAGGCAGCGGACATGAGCGAGGCCGTCTTGGCCGCGATCAGCCGCATATAGGCTTCCTCCGAGAAATCGAGCGTGTCGTAGGACGTCAACTGCCGCATCTCACCCACGCTCATCTCGTTGGCGGCACGCGCGAGCACCCGCACGGCTTCGAGGTCGCCCAGGCCGGCGAGCTCCGTTACGGCCCGGCTGTACAGGTAGTCTCCCATTATGATCGCGATCTGGTGCGTCCAGAGCGCGTTCACCGTAGGCAGGCCCCGGCGGAGTACCGAGTGATCGACCGCGTCGTCGTGCACGAGCGTGGCGAGGTGGACCAGTTCGACGACCGCACCGAGGGTCACCGAGCGAGCGGACACTTCCTCCGAGGAGAGTTCGGCACCGCCTACGTCGCTGGCGAGCAGCAGCAATGTCGGGCGGAACAGCTTGCCTCGCACCAGCAGCAGATAGTCGTTCACCTGCTCGATCGGCGAGAAATCACTCACCACGATCCCTTCAATCTGGTCCACGACCTGATTCAATCGCTCCATGACCGGGGCCTGGATCGAAGCGAGGTCAGGCCCTGCCGGGAGCGTGAGTGGGCCTGATCCGGAACGGTGCACGGACATTGCGAGCCTAGGCCCGGGGAGACCGCGTCAAGCGGAGAGCCCCGAGCCGTTCGCAGGCGGGCGCTGGTGTGCTCAGAGCTTCCGGGCTCATGGCTCTTGGTCTCGGCTGGGCGGCCGGGTCAGCGATCCGGAAAGTCGAAGGGCGCTCTCCCGGACCCGCGCGGGCACTGCCTCACCCTCGCCCCGAACGGCCTGGAGGACAGCGTCCGCGCGTACGGCCGCGCGCTCCGCGACATGCCGGGCCAGTCGCGGCGAGAGCAACCGGGCGGGGGGACAGTCGAGGACACGCAATCTGTCGGCGGCCGCCGGGAGCACAAGGGCGTCCGGAATCATGCCGATCACCTCGGTCTCGGTGATCCGCCCACCCGACGCCTCCAGCCGTCGCTCGACATAACGGTAGACGTCGAACGGCGACGTGCGGTCCATGTCCTCGAGATTCATCGACAGCTGTAGCCGGTCCTGGGACTCGAGCCTGAAGGCGAGCACCCTGAGCGCGGCGAACCCCCTAGCACCTCTTGAGGTCCCCCTGCCCTCGCGCAGCTCGCGAGCCAGTGCGCGCGCCGCCTCCAGATCCACGCCCTCAAGATAGAGGTTCCAAGCCAGCAGCACCCGCCGGGCACCCACGCACGTCGCGCCGGCGCTGGGGTGCGCGGCGCTGCGGCCGGCCGAAAGGTCCGGCTCGCGGCCTTCGGGAAACCCGGCCGCGAGGGCCTCGAATCCGCCGCTGCGCAGCTCGGAGAGCCGGGCCGTCGGCCCCTTCGAGGCCTCCCCGTAGAAGTAGATCGGGATACCGAGCCGGTCGGCCAGCGTCCGACCGACGCGGTGCGCGCTCGCCGCCGCGTCGGCGAGCGTCAGCCCCTGGAGCGGCACGAAAGGGAGCACATCGAGCGCGCCAACCCTCGGGTGGACCCCGCGATGGACCCGCAGGTCGAAGTGTTCGCAGGCGAAGCGGGCAGCCTCGAGCGAGGTCGCCTCGACGCTGGCGGGATCTCCTACGTAGGTGACGACGCTACGGTTGTGGTCCCGATCGGAGGACCAGTCGAGCACCTCGACGCCCCCGTCCTCGATGACGTCCAGCAGCTCTCGGAGGCGACGCACGTCGCGCCCCTCGCTGAAGTTGGGCACGGCCTGCAATACGGGAAGCATGGAGCAAGGTATAGGGGAACCAGAGCCCGAGGTACAGCGGGAGCGGCGGCCGGCCGGCCGCGACCGGAACCCGCCTCGCCGAGCCCGTCGCCCCCAGCGCAGTCCCGTTCCCCGCCTGTCGACGGACTGCGCCCTCGGCGCGGGCACTCAGCGGAGGCCGGGTCGTCGCGCGTTGTTCTGCTGTTTGTAGTTGAAGTGGAGGTCCTGGTTGGCCTTGAGGGCGACCTCGAAGCGGAACGCCCAGTTCCCCACGGCGGTCTGGGAGAAATCGAAGTTGGCCTCCCAGTCGTGGATATCACGCGTTACTCGAATCATGTGGTCGTTGAAGCCACGTCGCTCCAGGTCGTAGGACGTGCGCCAGCTGACTTGCCAGCGCTCCGTGGGCGTGAGCTCGACCGTGCCGCTGAGCATCTGACTCGCCGCGCGTCGCGAGTCGCGCGGACGCGCGAGCGAATAGTTGAGGTTGGCTCTCCATGTCCCGACCGGCTGGTCGCCGCGCCGCAGGCGGGCGCCGCCGAAGGCGCCGCGGTCCTGGCCGGGGATGATCATGCTCTCGCTGGCGAGCATGTCGTCCAACAGGAACGGATTTTCTTCCAGCTCGTCGGCCTCCACTTGGGCGGTGTCGGCGGGTTCGGCCGTGTCGGCTTCTTCGCCACCGGCGAGGCCCAAGGCACGCCACAGCCCGGAGTCGTTATCGAGCGAGAAGCCGAGGTTCAGGTCGGCGAGACGGAAATCGAATCGGCGCTCCCTGTGGGTCTCTCCGTTTGCGAGCTGAACGACCGTGTCTGCGAACAGATCGTGGCTCATCGAAATCGACAACCCTCGCAGGAAATCCGAGCTTACCTGGCTGTTGATGCGAGTGGTCTGAAAGCCGAACAGCGGATCGCCTCGCTCGTCGGCCTCGACGAAATCGTACTGCACGGCCGACGTGCGCAGCGCCAGCAGGGTCACGATGTCCGGCCTGGGCGGCATGGGCCGCGGAGCGTCGGGATCGACAGTCGTGTCCTCAGCCGCGGGCCCGTCCTGTTCCGCATCCGCGGTGTCGGCCGTCGGGGCCCTGCGCTTGGCCTCGAACGTCTGGGTCAGAGTGAGGGAGAGCTCCTTGCGGGGGCGGATCTCTCGCCGGCCGAATACCTGCTGCTGTAGGTCGGTGGAGGTGACCGCGGGCGCGTAGGAGAACTGAAAAGAGGGCGAGAGCTTGTGCCGTATCGCCTCGAATGGACCCGCTCCCGGGAAGAAGCCGAACAGGTCGGACTTGAGATTCGCGCCGACGGTGACACGCGTCGGGCTGCTCACGAACCGGTCGCGGGCGATGTCGAGCGTGTCGGACTGTCGCGCCGTTCCCTGAAGGGACAGCGACGGCGTCAGCGTGGTCGAACCGATCAGCTGCTGCTGGTATCCGATCGAGGTCTGCCAGTCGAGATCCGTCCGTGCCACGTCGCCCAACGTCGTCGCCGCTCCGGTCGGGGAGTGAGCCGAAGGCACGAGCAGGCGACCCGACGGAGAGATGCCCAGCGCCTCCGACTCGGCGGGGCGTACCGGAATCTGGAACACGGACGATCGCTGGATGGACAGGCGCTGCGACCACGACAGGTTGCCCACGTTGAAGCTCGAGCGTATGCGGCTGTCGATGTCCTCGGTGTCCGCGTTGGCCGCCGTGACGGGCCCGCCCACTTCCCGGGCGCGGTCGATGGTCCTGCGCGAGCCGCTCGCCCCGCCGGACCAGGTCAGGTTGTTCCACCAGCTCGCTCGCGCGGGAGGAGCACGGAACAGCGTGATCGTCGAGAGGTTGAGCTGCACCTGGGGCAGAGTCATCCGCACCCGGTCATCGGACAGATACTGATCTCGATTGCCCGAGAGCGAGACATTGCCCCAATCGAAGCGTCGATCGAAGCCGCCCGTGGAGTTGATCGACTGGGTGACCTCGCGAGGGTCGAAGCTGTTGCGGCGGAGAAATTCGTTGGACGAGCTGTATCTGGCCGCCAACCTGAGACTCGTGCGCTCATCCATCTGCCAGGAGTGTTCGGTGTCAAAAGCGAATTGCCGGCTGCCGTCGTGTTCCCAGTAGCGACGCACGTTGACGCTGCCCTCTAGGAACTGGCGAGCCCAGGCATAGCGGAGACGGCCGGTGAGCGCCGTAAAGTTGTCGCTGAACCAGTCGAGCGCCACGGTCGCGTCGGCGTAGTCGCTCATGGCCCAGTAGAAGCCGATGTTGCTGACTCGACGCCGGTATCCGCCGGAGGTCCGAACGATGTCGTTCACGCTGAAGCTGGGCATCAGCAGGCCGCTGGCCCGTCCGCTGCCCAGGCCCTGGGCGATGAAGGGCAGCCATGCCACTGGCACGTCGCCGAAATAGAGCTTGACCGGCCGGGCGACGAGGATCCGGCCGGCCACGATCTTCACCTCCTTGGCCCTGAAGTGGTAGTGCGGCACGTCGAGGTCGCAGGAGGTGAAATGCGTCTCCGCGCCGTACACGGCGTCGGCAGACACCGAGGGCAGATCGCCCGTCATGTACCAGTCCGCTCCCTCTCTGTAGTGCGTGCGGGCACCGAGCGCTGTTCCCCGCTGCTGCTCGAAGTCCAAGATCACATGCTCGCTTTGCACCTCGTCGCCGGCGGCCGGCGTGTAGACGGGCCGTCCGATCGCGTCCAGGCGACGTGTCCTCTCGTGGTAGCGGATGACGGAGTCGGCCGTCAGCTCCGAGCCCCGTGCCGTGATCGCAGCCCTCTGCACGCTGTCCCCGTGCAGCACCAGCACCCGATCGGTCGCGTCGAAGTCGGCGGCCAAGCCTTCGTACCCGGTCGCTTCGTAGCCGCCGAGCCCGAGGAGCGCCGCCACGACCGAGTCGCCAGCCGAGCCGCCTGCGCGCCGCGCGCTGGGACGCTCGCCCGCGGTGTCGAGCGGCAGCGTGACGGTGTCGGGCGCGGGCTCGCGTCCGAGCCGCTCCAGCGCGGCACGGATACGGAGCTCGACCGAGTCCTGGGCCTGGGCCTTCAGCGGTGCCGGGACCGTGCCCAAGACAAGAAAGAGCGTAGCCATGAGTGGTAGGACGTGCGGTCGCCGGAGCGAGGCAATCGTCACTGCGGGTCCTGTTGCTCTCGATCGGCCTCGACCACGCCCGCCGACGCCTCCAGCTCGGGCGGCTCGATCGCGTTCTCCTCTGGCGCCTTCCTACGAACGAAGGCCGCCAACAGGATGCTGACTTCGTAGAGGATGATCAGCGGGAACATCAGCAACGCCGTGACCGCGATGACGTCGCCGGGGCTCAGGAACGCGGCCGTGACCGTGATGATCACGATCGCGTGGCGGCGCTTCGACCTGAGGTACGCCGGCGTCACCAGTCCGAGCGCCGCCAGGATCATGACGACGACCGGCAACTCGAACACGATCCCGAATGCCAACAGCAGCCGAACCGTGTACGCGAGGTGTTGGTCGACCCCGATCGTCCACGCCAGGTATTCCTCCTGGAATCCGTCGAAGAAGCGGAGCGTGAGCGGCAGGGCCACGAAGTAGGCCAGAGCCACACCGAGAATGAAGAGGCCCAAGCCCGTGTACAGGGCGGGAATGATGATACGCCGCTCGCGTCTCTCCAGCGCCGGAGACATGAACGCCCACACCTGATAGATGATGATCGGGAACGAGAGAATGACCCCGACGATCAGCGCCAGCTTCAACTCGATGAAGAAAGGCGTGGCCGGGCTGAAGACGTTGAGCTGACCGTTGGGCAGATAGGGTCGGATGGGGTTGATCAACAACTCCATGACCCCGTAGTAGTGGACGATGACGAAGCCCACGACGCAGGCGGCTATGAGCGAGCCGCCTGCCTTGAAGATGCGCCAGCGCAGCTCTTCGAGGTGATCGAGGAAGGGCATCTCACCCCGTGGATTTACGTACACCGCAAGTTCTCCTGGCGCTCGGCTACGGGAGCGGCAACTCGACCTGGTGACGTGCCAGCGCCTCACGCTCGCCGTGCGACTCCAATTCGTCCACGGCGTCTCTGAACTCCCCGGCATCCTGGAAGTTGCGGTACACCGACGCGTAACGAACGTACGCCACGCGGTCGAGCTTCTGCAGTGCCCCCATCACGCGCTCACCGATCCAGGCACTCTCAACCTCTATCCCCGCCTCCCGCGAAAGGTCCTCCTCGATCGCCTCGACGACGGCTTCGATCGCCGACGCCAAGACCGGCCGCTTTGCGCACGCCGCCTGTACGCTGTCGATCAGCTTGCCACGGTCGAAATCTTCAGTGACCTGGCCGCGTTTGATCACCTGAATGGGTCGTTGCTCCACGTACTCGTACGTCGTGAAGCGCTGCTGGCAGACGCCGCACTCGCGGCGGCGGCGCACGGCTCTTCCGCCCTTGCTGGTGCGGGTGTCCACCACTCGATTGTCGAGGGCGTCGCAGTTGGGACAACGCATGGGGAGGAAGCTCCGGCTACGGGAGCTCCCGGAGCGCCTCCCGGGCTAGCTCGGCGGCGTCGCTGTCCGGATAGCTGTTGGCCACTCGCTCGAGGAAGCGAACGCCTTCCTGGCGGTTCTCGAGTCCGAGGTTCAGGAGCCCGATCCGGTACAGGGCGTCGGGTACGCGTGCCGCGGTAGGGTGGAGTTCCGGGATCTGTCCGAACGTCTCGATCGCTTCCTGCAGCCGGTCTTGCCGCTCAAGGATGTCGCCGAGATAGAAGCGAGCCTCGGGCGCCAGCACGTGAGCCCCGTAGCGGCCCAGAAAGTCCTCGAACGCCTGTTGTGCGGTGCCGAGCGAGCCACGCTGATGAAGTTGGACGGCGGTGTTGTACGTCTGCTCTGCCAATCCCGACGCAGCTACCGCGCCCCCGAGCTGGTCGGGTCCAGACGCCTGCGTGCCCGTACCCAGACCCGGCGCCGCAGACAGCCCCCCCCGTCTGAGCCCCTCCAGCTGGTCACGCACACTCGCGATGGTCCTCTGGTTCTGCCCGGTCAGCTCTCGAAGGGTCACCAGCTCGTCCAGGATGCGCTGCAGCCGGCGCGACACGTCGCCCCGAATCTCGAACAACTGATCGTTCTGACTTCGGAGCGTGTCCTGCGTGCTGGCAGCCTCGCGCGCCATGAGCGCCAACAGGCTGTCCTGGCGCTCGGCCAGCCCGGCCATCTCGGCCTCGACCCTGCGCAAGTCGCCCTTGGTTGCACAACCGACGGAGACGAGCAGGGCGGCGGCTAACGCCGCCGCCCTGGAAGAACAAGAACTTCTGTTCATGAGGATCTTCAGCGTGGCGAGACCAGATCCTCGTCACCGCTGATTGTGAACTGCGCGCGCCGGTTCTGGGCCCACGCTTCTTCGTTGCTCTCCGCCACTAGCGGCTCCTCCTCTCCGCGAGAGCTCGTAGCGAAACGGCCCTCGTCCAATCCGAATCCCGTGAGGAAGGTCCTCACGGACTCGGCGCGCCTTGAGCCGAGCGCGAGGTTGTACTCCGTGGAGCCGCGCTCGTCGGCATGGCCCTCGATCGCAAGGCTCACGGACGGATTCGCGCGGAGGATATCCACCTTCTCGCGCAGGACGCTCTCGGCGTCGGGCCTGATGGCGGACTCGTCGTAGTCGAAGTTGACCATCTGCTCGAGCGTCATGCGCATTGCGCGTTGCTCGGCCGCGAGGCGCTCCGCCTCCGCACGAGCGCGTTCAGCTGCCGCCTCAGCCGCTGCGATCGAGTCGGCGCGGGCACGCGCGATCGAGTCAGCGCGCATCTGCGCCAGCTCCTCTTCAGTGGGCCCCGTCGGCGCGGGCGGCGGCGGCGGCGGTTCCGGCCTGCAAGCGGCCACGGTCATGACGAGGACCAAGGCGGCGACGGAAAGGCGATGTGCGGTCATTCCTGCTCCTGGGAAAAGGAAGGGACAGTCGCTAGTGGTCGGCGGGCGCTTCTGGGCCCACATATAGGGCGACGACGGAGGTGGCGCAAGTAAGGTCAACCCCCGGATAGAGCGGGGGACCACTCCGGCACGGTCACGTCCACGCCGGGGAGAATCACCCTGGTATTGCCGGTGGCGACGTCCACCACGAACAGCCCCTTTCCCCAGCGCCGCTCCCCTTTGAAGACAAGGTGCCGCCCGTCCGGTGCCCAGGACGGGTCCTCGTTGTTGCCCTCCCATGTCAGCTGACGGACGCGCTGGCCCCGCTCCTCCACCCGAGCTACAAGGATGTGATAGGTCCCCCGGCGGATCGCGCCATGGAACGCCACCACCGCGTCGGTAGGCGACCAGTCGGGTGCGGTGAAGTAGCCGGGCCGATCAAAACTGTAAGGCGAGATGACGTCCGCCTCGCCGCCGCGCCCGGGCATCATGTAGATCTGCGGATTCGCGGTGCCCAACCGATTCGAGTTGAACACCAACCAGTCCCCGTCCGCCGAGTAGGTCGGCGATATGTCGTTCCACCGCCCGCCGCTCAGGTGCGTGAGGCAGCAGTTGCGCTCGATGTTGTATGAGAAGATCCCCGAGCGTGCGCCCGACGTCACGGCGAACGACATGGTCTCGCCGTCCGGGGAAAACACGGGCGTGATGTGGTCGCCGGTGCGCAGCGGCTCGATCATGCGCTCGCTGCGCAGCTCCAGCTCCTGGATCCAGGTACGGGCTACGCCACTCTTGAAGGAAGTGAACGCCAGCTTGCTCCCGTCGGGCGACCAGGTCGGCGAGAGCACCGTCGCGCCGTGGTTGGTGATCCGTCGCAGGTTCTCGCCGTCCGAGTCGACCAAGTACATCTCTTTGGTCGCCGAGCCGAGAGGAATCATCGAGAAGGCGATCCGACTCGCGGCCATGCCGGGCTCGTCGAACACCCACTCGACCACGCTGTCCGACACCCGGTGCACGGCCATGCGAAAGCCTTCCTCGCGCGGGTTCGGCAGATCGAACCTCCCGCTGTCCTTCATGCGCCCGTACACGACGTCGTGGACCTCCAGGTCGAGCACGAAGCGCTCGCCCGCCGCCTCGATTCGGCCGGTGAGCAGCCAGACGGCGCCGAGGCGGTCCCATAGGCTGTAGTCCACGCCCTCGCCGACGAGCGCCTCCGGGATCGAGTCCATCATCCGGAATCGGTCGGAATAGCGCAGGTCGCGCGCGATGATTGCCTCGACCTGCGCGGCCGCCTGGTCGGCCCCGAGCGAAGGCGTGAACGGACGAATCCCCAGCGCCGGGGTGTATGTCGTCTCGTAGACCAGCCCGAGTGTCACGCCCGGAATGGAGTCACGCTCCTGGGCGGCGACGCCTTCGGGTAGGAGCAGCGCCCAAAGCACGACGACCGACACGCCGCAGTGACGCATCCCGCGTCTCTTCACCCGGTGATCGGCCAATCGGCTGGGGATCGCATTCCGATGATACTGATCCGCATCAGCGGAAGATCCCGCTGGCCGATCCCGGCCTGAACGTGAACCGGATCGGAAGGCGATCATAGGGCAAGTCCTCGGGAAGCGGACCGAACCGCCCCTGCCCCGCGCACTCGACGACCGCCTCCATCGTCGTGTAGTCGAAAGCCGGGTTGCCGGAGCGGCGCAGGAAGCTCGATTCCCTCACGGAGCCGTCGTCTTCTATCACGAAGTAGACCTCGGTCTGCGGGGTGCCCGAGCCGGTCCACCGGAAGCAGCGCTGGATTTGCGTGATGATGTTCTCGTAGTAGCGCGGGTAGTCGCGGCGAAGTCCCTCGATCCGGACGTTGACGGCGTCGGCGGCCGTGGGCGTCGGTTCGGGCTCGGGCCGGCTGGGCGGTTGCAGACGGGCCTCCTCGGGCTCCGGTTCGGGTTCCGGCTCCGGTTCGGGTTCCGGCTCGGGTTCCGGCTCGGGCTCGGGTTCCGGCGGCGGTGGCGGCGCCTCCTCGGGCGGCGTGGGCGGCGCCTCCACGACGACCGCGCCCGACTCCGGCTCCGGCGGGGCGACCAGCTCGATCTGGTAGGAGACGAACTCGGGGACCGGGGGTGCGGCGGCCATCATACCCAGCCAACCGGCGAACGCATGAACCGCGAGCGAACCGAGCGCGTGGCGGCTGCCGGGACGGGCGCGTCGACGCCCGGCGCTGCGTCCGCCCGCGGAGGCACGGCGCTCCGGGCCGGATCGTTCATGACTCATGGACCCTCGCGCGGCTCGGCCACGAGCTGCAGCGGCATCCCGGCGGCGGCCACGGTCGTGATCACGCGCATCATCGTCCCGTGGTACGCGAGCGAGTCTCCTCGGATGTAGACGCGCTCGAACGCGCCGGCCTCTGCGAGCTGCGGGAAGACCTGTTCGAATTCGCCGACGGTGAGAGGCGTCTCCTCCACGAACACCGTGGCGTCGGGACGCACCGTGACGATGAATGGTCGTTCGTTCGACGTAGCCGACTGCACCTGTCCCCTGGGCAGGTTCACCTCCACACCGCCCTGCAGGATCGGGGCGGTGATGATGAAGATGACGAGCAGGACGAAAGCGACGTCCACGAGGCTGGTGACGTTGATGTCCGCCCGAATGGGCAAGTCGTCGCCGCGCAGCCGTCGGCGCCGCATCGGCTAGACCCTGCCCTCCCGGGCCAGCATGCCGATGAACTCGCTCGAGAACCCCTCGAGCTCGCTCGCCACCAGGTTGAGACGCCCCACGAAATGGTTGTAAGCCAGAACGGACGGGATGGCGACGAAGAGCCCCGCGACGGTCGTGACGAGCGCCTGCCCAACGCCCGGCGCTACGGAGGACAGGCTTGAGGAGCCGGTTGCGGCGATTCCAAGGAACACGTCCATCACGCCGATCACGGTCCCGAGCAGCCCGAGCAAGGGAGACACGGAGCCGATGACGGCGAGCCATGTCAGCCCGCGCCCCAGCTCGTCGCGCTCCTCCGCTTCTTCTTTTTCGAGAACCATGCGGAGGGCTTCCAGCTGCGTGAGTGAGAGACCCTCCGCGACCGGCGCGCCTTCGCGGAGGGAACCGGGCCGCAGCTCGCTGAAGAAGTTGACGCCCTGCCGGAAGACGCGCCCGTACGGGGAGTCCGGCAGTGCTAGGATCCCCTTGTAGGCGTCCTCGAGCCGGTGCGCCCTTTCGACCTCGTCCTGGAAGCGATCGCCCTGCTGGCGCACGTCGCGGAACTGCCATGCCTTCCAGAAGATGAGCCACCAGCTGGCGAGCGAGAACAGGAGCAGCACCGACAGGACGATCCAGGTGGGAAGCATGGCTTCCCGGAGCAGTTGCAGCGTCGTGGACCGGGGCAGGGTCTGGAGGATCAGGGCCAGAGGGTTCATCGTATGCTCGCCGCCTGCGTTGTCAGTCCGCCCTCCGCTCGGCGCGCAATGTAGCCAAAGGTCTCTTCGAGGCCCTGCTCGAGCGTTCGCTCCGCTGCCCACCCGTGCGCCCGCAGACGCCCGGCATCGAGCGCACTGTGCCGAAGCTCTCCGGGCCGCGAATCCCGATATTCGCGCCCGGGCGTCCTACTCGCGACGTGCTCCAGGATCTCGGCCAGGCGGTTGACGCTGGTCCCGATTCCGGTGCCCACGTTGTACGCGACGGCGTCCAGGTCGTCTGGGCAATCGAGGAGCTCCATGTCCGCCGCCAAGAGGTTGGCGGCCACGACATCGTCTACGAACACGTAGTCTCGGGTCTGCTCGCCGTCGCCGAAGACCGTCAGCGCCGCGTCGGCGAGCAGTCGGGCGGCGAAGATCGCCACTACACCCGCCTCACCGTGCGGATCCTGGCGGGGTCCGTACACGTTGGCGTACCGGAGCGCGACGTATTCGAGCCCGCGGACACGTCGGTAGTAGTGCAGATAGTGCTCCCCGGCCAGCTTGCTCACCCCGTAGGGGGAGAGGGGACGCTTGGGTGCGGATTCCGGCGTGGGCCGCCGCTCCGGCTCCCCGTAGACCACGCCGCCGCTGGAGACGTAGAGCACGCGCCGGGTCCCCGCGCTCACGGCCGCTTCCGCGAGATTGAGCAGCCCGCGCACGTTGGTCCGCGCGTCCCGCGCCGGATCGGCCACGGAGGCCCGCACGTCGACCTGGGCGGCGTGGTGGCTCACGAGCTCGATACCGGCCTTGGCCAATAGCTGCGAGACCACCGGACCGGCGAGGTCGGCCACGACCAGCTCCGCGCCCCTGGGCACGTTCTCCTCGCGTCCGGCGGACAGATCGTCCAGGACCCACACCCGGTCTCCGCGAGAGAGGAAGGCGTCGGCCACGTGGCTCCCGATGAAACCGGCGCCTCCGGTCACCAACACGTTCATGCGAGGTCGTGTCCTTCACCCCAATGGCGTACCGCGGCCAAGGCCTCCTCGCCGCGCCCCTCTTCGGCAGCCCTGCGCAGGCGCGCCGTCGGCTCGTGCAGCAGCTGATTGAGCAGGCGGCGCGAGAATGCCTCCACGGCGTCGCGGTCCGCGCCGCTCAAGTGAGGCATGCGCTCGATCAGACGCGCCACCTCGCGCGCGCGCACGCGCTCGCCGTGTTCGCGCAGCGCGCGGATCGCGGGGACCACGGCGAGCGAGCGATGCCAGAGCGCGAACCCTTCGACCTCGCGCGCGATGAGCGACTCGGCGTCGACGGCCGCCACGCGGCGCCGGTCGAGAGATTCGTCGAGGATACGCTGCAGATCGTCGACATTGTAAAGGAAGACGTCCGCTACACCACCCAGTTCGGGGTCGATGTCGCGGGGGATCGCGATATCGACCATCAGGAGCGGGCTCGTCACACCCGCCGGATAGGCGGCCGTGAGATTGGAGGCTGTGACCAGGAAGTGCGGTGCCGAGGTCGAGGTCAGCACGATGTCAGCGTCGGCCAGCGCACGCGTGATCTCCTCCATGCGCACGGCTCTTCCGTGGAGGCGCTCGGCGAGATCGACAGCTCGGTCGTATGTGCGATTGGCGACCATCACGCCCTGGACGCCCTCGCGTCCGAGCGACGCAACCATGCGCTCGGCCGTCTCACCCGCACCGAGAACGAGCACGCGACGGTCTCGCAAGTCGCCGAAGATCTTGCGCGCCAGCTCGACGGCGACCGAGGCGACTGAAGCGCTCCCCTCTCCGATCGCCGTTTCGGAGCGTACGCGCCCGCCGACGGAGAGAGCCGTCTGGAACAGGCGGTTCAGGACCGCGCCGGTCATGGCCGGGTCGGAGCCCGCAGCCCGCTGATAGGCCTCGCGGACCTGGCCCTGGACCTCGGCCTCGCCGGGTACCATGGAGTCGAGCCCCGATACGACACGGAAGAGGTGCAGCGCCACGCTGTCGCCGGAGTGACGGTAGAGATAGTTGGGGAGCGGTTCGGGCAGCGCCCCGGCCGCGCGTTCGAGGAAGTCCACAGCCCGGGCGAATGTCTCCTCCTCTCCGCTCTCGAAATACAGCTCGGTCCGGTTGCAGGTCGTGAGCAGCACGACCTGCTCCACACCCGCGTCGTGCAGTCCGGACAGCGCGTGCGCCGCCTCGTCCCCCGGGAAGGCGAGGCGCTCGCGTACCTCCACCGGAGCGGTGCGATGGCTTAGGCCCACGAGAGCGGGGGTCACAGGAACCCCGCTTCCGGATGGGCGGTTACACGGAGCACGACGTAACCGGCCACGACCAGCAGGAAGGCGACCGAATTGGCCAGGGCGGCGCGCCGCTCGGGAGTCCCGCCTCTAGCCGCGCGCGTGAGGATCGCCGTCAGGACGGCCAACCAACTGAACAGTCCCCACCACATCTCGACGTCTTCCTGCCCGAAGGTGCCGCGAAAGCGAACCGTCCACGCCCAACCGAGCGCGAGCGAGACGGTGAGGAACACGAAGCCGACGTGCGAGCCGACACGCCCCAGGCGGTCGAGCGTCGCCAGCGGAGGGAGGAAGTAGAAGAGGCGGCCCATGCGCCTGGCCTTCAGCTCGCGGAACTGGGCGAGATAGAGCCCTCCGGAGGCTCCCGCCAACGCGATGCCCACAACGCCCGCCAGCCCGAGGCCGGCGTGGAGAATGAACCAGCCGCCCTGGAAATCCGGATCCGTGCCGGAGGGTCGAATCCCTACCGCGAGGGCGATCGCCTGGAGGATGATCGCGAGCGGAAGAAGCACGATCCCGACCCGCTCGCCTTCCCTCACCACCACGGCACCCAGAAGGCCGATCGTGACGAGCAGCGCAAGCATGGACAGGGAGGGCCCGAGGCCGACCAGCGGCAGCTCGCGGAACTCGGCCGCGTATGCGCTGAAGGCAACGACATGCGCGGCGACGCCGGCGGCGGTGGCCCACGCGGGCGGCGCGTCCCTTCCGCGGCCACCTCCGAGGAGCGTGCGCAGCCACAGAAGGAAGGCCGCGTTGTAGAGGAGGAGCGCAAATAGGTGAATCACTTGGCTAAGAGGCTCCGCTGGAGCAAGCCGCCGTTGCGAAGTCCGGACCTGAGGCTCGGCAGAACGTACCGAAACGGGGGCGGGGCCAAAACACCCCAGCCGGCCGCATCCCGTAGTCGCGGGGGTTCAGACGTCCTGGCGCGGCGGGCGCGCACGGCACGGGTCCGCCGGAAGTGCTCTGCTGAACGCGATCGGCTGTTCATACCGGTATCGACAGGGTCGGGCAGCGGGCCATAGCCGGACCCACGTGACGCCTAGCAGCCCCCGTCGTCGTCCGTCCGCTGACCGAAGCGGAGCTCGTCGATGCGCTCGTCCGCGCGACGCACGAGCGCGCCGGTGCCGGCGGGGTCGAGCGCACGCACCCGCCGATACGCCTCCAAGGCCGCGTCACATTCACCCAGACCGGAGAGAATCTCGCCGCGCTCGAACCACGCCTGGGGAATCAAGTTTCTGGGCTCACCCACCTCGAGGGTGCGATCGATCGACGCAAGCGCCTCCTCGACCTCACCTTCGGCTCGCAACCCGCGCCCGAGCATGAGCGAGCAACTGCCGATATGCCAGTCCACCTCGCTCCGCTCCCAAGGACGCACCATCTCACGGTAGCGCTCGAACAGCGTCAGCGCGCGAGCGCAGTCACCCACCTCTTCGAAGGCGGTAGCGACCTCCATGATCACCGGAGGGGTCGAGTCGACGACCGCCGCGAGGGCTCGCTGGTAGTACGGCAGCGCCCGCCCGAATTCACCGTTCTGGAAGTAGTGCCGCGCTAGCGGGAGCGCGAGCCCTTCAGCCAACAGGCCGGGCACGAACAGCAACGCGGTCTCCACCGCCGACGCCATCAGAAAACGGTCGGAGCGCGACTCGGCTTGGCGGGCCAGATGGAGCAGATCCGACCCCGCCTGGTCCGTCCAGCGCGTGTCGCGCTCCACCGCCAGCTTGTAGTAATCGCGGGCCTCGTCCACTCGGCCGAGCTGCGCGTAGGTGTGGCCCACCCGTGCATAGGCCTCCGCGTCGCCGCCCTGGTTCACCGCCAGCTGATACTCGGCGATCGCCCTCTCGATATCGCCCGTGGCGAGAGCCACGTCGCCCCTCACGACCGCGGTCTCCTCGGAGCCGCGGCCACAAGCGCACAGGACCGCCAAGGTCAGCGCGGCGGCGCCCGGCGACCGAACTCGATAGATCATGGTTCGAGATACCGGAGCATGCGTCGACCGGTTCCGGCGACGGCCCTCAGGAATCCGTCTCGCCCCGCGCCCTTCCCGGCCCCGATCGGACGCGGGCGACGCCCTCGCGCCTCGGCGATGCTCCGCGCCAGCCCGCGCGCCGGCCTCTCGCCCGGAGGGCGAAGCCCAAGGCACCGCGCGCGGAGCGGCGGGACGCGCCGGCGCGCCGTGCCCGGCTTCGAAGGATTACCTTTGGGTTCGCGAACATCCCCACGAGCACGGAGTCCGCGTGATCCTCGTCACCGGAGGCGCCGGTTTCATCGGCTCCAACCTGGTGGCCGGCCTGATAGAGGCCGGCCACGGACCGATCGTCGTGGTCGACCGGCTGGGAGGGGACGACAAGTGGCGCAACCTCGCCAAACATGAAGTCGAGACGCTGATCCCGCCCGAGGGCCTCTCGGCCTTTCTCCATCGCCATGACCAAGAGGTCGCCTACGTCTACCACATGGGTGCGGTCTCGTCGACGACTGAACGCGACGCGGACCGGATCACGGCCACCAACATCCGCTTGCCCCAGGAACTGTGGAGCTGGTGCGCCGACCACTCGGTCCCGTTCGTCTACGCATCCTCCGCGGCGACGTACGGTGACGGATCGGCGGGCTTCCGGGACGACGCCGATCCAAGCTACCTGGCACGGCTCCGCCCGCTCAACGCCTATGCCTGGAGCAAGCACGTGTTCGATCGATGGGTCGCACGACGAGTCCATGCGGGCCTGAACGCGCCGCCGCAATGGGCGGGGCTCAAGTTCTTCAACGTCTACGGGCCCAACGAGTACCACAAAGGCGACATGCGTAGCGTCGTCTGTAAAGCCTACCCGCGCGCGGCCGGCGGCAAGCCCGCGCTCCTGTTCCGCTCGCGCCATCCCGACTATCCGGACGGCGGGCAGAAGCGCGACTTCGTCCATGTGCGCGACTGCGTGTCCGTGATGAGGTGGCTGAAGGAGCACCGCGACGTCAGCGGGTTGTTCAACCTCGGCACGGGCTCGGCCCGGACGTGGCTGGAGCTCATGCGTGCGCTCTACAAGGCGCTCGACCGAGAGATGGCCGTGGAGTGGATCGATCTGCCCGAGGAGATCGCCGACCGATACCAGTACTTCACCGAAGCCGATATGAGCGCGCTGAGGAGGGGGGGCTACGACCGGCCGTTCATGAGTGTGGAGGAGGGGATCGAGAGCTACGTCCGCGACTACCTCGCCAGCGACGATCCCTATCGCTAGCGAGACAGCGCTCCCGCCTAGCTGCGCACACGCGCGAACTCGCGGGCCCAGTAGGTGATCACGATGTCCGCTCCCGCTCGAGCGATCGACACGAGCGCCTCCCGCATAGCTCGCTCACCGTCCAGCCAGCCCCGCTCCGCCGCCGCGAGGATGGCGGCGTACTCCCCGGAGACGTGGTAGGCTGCGAGCGGCCAACCGGTCTCGCGCTTGACACGCTGAATCACGTCCAGCTGCGACAGAGCCGGCTTCACCATCACCACATCGGCCCCCTCCTCGATGTCCGCCCACACCTCTCTCAGCGCCTCGTCCTGGTTCGCGGGGTCCATCTGGTATCCGCTCCGGTCACCGAAGGCGGGCCGGGAGTCGGCGGCCTCTCGGAAGGGGCCGTAGAAGGCAGAGGCGTACTTGGCCGCGTAGCTGAGGATTCCGACCTGCTCGAACCCCTCGTGGTCGAGCGCCTCGCGGATCGCGCCCACGCGTCCGTCCATCATGTCCGACGGCGCGACCAGATCGGCGCCGGCACGCGCGTGGCTCGTCGCGGTGCGGGCGAGCAGGTCAAGTGTGGGGTCGTTGTCGACTGCGCCGTCCCTCAGCACGCCGCAGTGGCCGTGGTCGGTGTACTCGCACAGACAGACGTCAGTCAAGACGGCAAGCTCCGTGGCCGCGTCCTTGATCGCCCGCACGGCCCGCTGCACGGCTCCCTGGTCGTCCCACGCTCCCGTGCCTTCGGCGTCCTTGCGCTCCGGGATCCCGAACAAGATCACACCCCCGACGCCGAGTTCGGCGGCCTCGCGCGCATCCACTAGCGCTTCGTCGACCGAGGTGCGCCACACGCCCGGCATCGAGCCCACCGGGGTACGCACACCCTCTCCTTCCGTGACGAACAGGGGAAGGATGAGTCGCTCCGGGGTGAGGCGCGTCTCCCTCACGAGCGCACGCAGCGCGGGCGTACGGCGCAGCCGACGCCCGCGCCATCCGGGAAAAGCACTCACGGCAGGAGTTCTTTCATGAGCAAGCGCGCGTCCTCACGGGGCTTCTCGTAGTAGTCGCGCAGGACACCGATCTCGCGGAACCCGCGCGACTGGTACATGGCGCGTGCCCGCGCGTTGGAGACCCGCACTTCAAGGTATAGACTCTGCACGCCGAGCGTGCGGGCCTCTTCGGTCACCCGGTCCAGCAGGTAACCGCCGAAGCAGCAGTCCCGTAGCTGCCGGGCCACCGCGATGTTGGCCAACTCCGCCTGACCCTGGATGCACCAAAGTACGGCGTACCCGGCCACGGTCAGCGGAGGCACTTCGAGCACCCTGAGGTGTGCGCCCGGCCGACCGAGAAGCGCGCGGAAGGTAGCGGGTTGCCAGGGGGTGGTGAAGGAGGCCGACTCGATCGCACCGACCTTTTCCACGTCCGAGTCCTCCATCCTGCGCACGCGCGTCCCTTCGGGAAACGCCGGCACGCGCCCGGACGTCGGCACCGGGCCCTCCTTGCTGGGCGGCAACGTCACCCGGAGCGCACCCGCTCGGCGCTGGAAGCTCTCACGTATTCCGGCTCCCACCGGCCGGGGTCGGCGACGGGAGGATGGCTGTCGCAGAGCCCGAGCGCGTGCAGCAGACCGTCGGCGGTCGGGACTCCGGCCGGCGGAGGCAGGACGCGACGGCCGGCCGCCCGCAGTGCCGTTTCGTGGCGCAACGCCCCGTCGCCGACGAACCATGCGCCGGCGGGCGGACCCTCCTCGAGCAGCGTCTCTAGCCGAGTCGCGTGCGGGGCCACGACCACCTTCACGGCGTCTTCGGCCACCCAGTAGCAGGCCGCGTACAAGCGATCCCCGCGGGCGTCGAACAGAACATAGCGCAAGCGGTCCGGGCCGGGATCGGGGAGCTGCGCGGGCAGCCCGGGAAGCGAAGCGGCCACCCGTTCCGCCACGGCTGCGGCGGCCAGGCTGGAGATCGCCCAGAGAGGAACGCGGAGAGCGTGAACCAGTCCCTTCGCGGTCGCCGCGGCGACCCGGACGCCGGTGAACGATCCGGGTCCTGCCCCGACGACGACCCCTGCGAGGTCGCGCGCGCCCACGCGCGCTTCGGCAAGCGCCTGGGTCATGCACGGGATCATGTCGGCCGCGTGCCGGCCCTGGCGGTCGAGGAACGCCCGCGAGAGGACCCCTCGGTCGGTCCCGACCGCGACGGACCCCAGCGGACCCGAGGTGTCCACGGCCAGGTACGGCGCTGCCGCGGCAGGCATGGATCTCATGGCGGCTCTACCGGGAGCGGAGGAAGCGCGGGCGGATCGCCCACCTTGCGCACTGTCACGCCGCGCAGCGGCGCGACCCCCTTGGGCATACTGAGACCCACCTCCCAGCGGTGCTCCGGCAACCGGTCGCCCGCCCGCTCCGGCCATTCGACCAGCACGATCTCCCCGGGCGCCCCCAGTTCGTCCCAACCCAGCTCCGGCAGCTCGTCCGGGTCACGGATCCGAAAGAGATCCAGGTGCACGACCTCCGACGTCGGGGTCCGGTAACGGAAGACCAGGTTGAAGGTGGGTGACGGGAGCGGGCCACGAACCCCTGCGCCCCGCGCGACGGCGCGTGCCAGCACCGACTTGCCGGCACCAAGCGGCCCGCGCAGGGCGACCACGAGCGGCGGCAGCACCTCGCGGCCGATGCGCTCGCCCCAGCGGACCAAGTCGGGCTCGGACAGGATCATTCACGAACCTCGTGGCGGCCGGGGCGGCTGCCAACAGCCGCGGGCCAGGTGGCCCGGCCGGCGCACGGCCTCGCTAGGCCCGCGCTCGGAGCTCGAACAGCTCGTCACGGATCAGGGCGGCGCGCTCAAAGTCCATCGCGGCGGCCGCGTCCGCCATCTCCCGCTCCAGGATCTTGGCCAGCTCTTCGCGGTTCACCTCGTCCGTATAGGTCCGGAGCGCCTCGACGGTCTTGACGGACGGCTTCTGGCGGGCATCGGCCACGCGGGTCGAAAACTCGATCTGCTCGACGCTCTTGCGGATCGTCTCCGGCGTGATCGCGTGCACGCGGTTGTGCGCGATCTGGACATCACGCCGCCGATTGGTCTCGTCGAGACAGCGCCGCATTGACTCGGTGACCGCGTCCGCGTAGAGGATCGCCCGGCCGTTGACGTTGCGCGCCGCACGGCCGATCGTCTGAATCAGGCTCCGGCTGTCGCGCAGGAAGCCTTCCTTGTCCGCATCGAGGATCGCCACCAGCGACACCTCCGGGAGGTCGAGCCCCTCACGCAACAGGTTGATTCCGACCAGCACGTCGATGCGCCCGAGCCGCAGTGCACGCAGGATGTCCATGCGCTCGATCGCGTCGATATCGGAGTGCATGTAGCGCACCCGCACGCCGACCGACTGCAGATACTCCGAAAGGTCTTCGGCCATCCGCTTGGTCAGCGTCGTGACCAGCACGCGCTCACGCCGCTGCTCGCGCTCGCGGATCTCGGCCAGCAGGTCGTCCACCTGCCCGCGCACGGGCCGCACGTCGACGTCCGGATCGAGCAGGCCGGTGGGCCGGATGATCTGCTCGACCACGACGCCTCCTGACGCCTGGAGCTCCCAATCCCCCGGCGTGGCGGAGACGCAGAGCGCCTGCTCGGTCAGCGCCTCCCATTCCTCGAAGCGAAGCGGGCGGTTGTCCAGCGCGCTCGGCAAGCGAAAGCCGTGCTCCACGAGCGTGAGTTTCCGCGACCGGTCACCGTTGAACATCCCGTTCACCTGCGGCACGGTGACATGCGACTCGTCCACGATCACGAGCATGTCCTCCGGGAAGTAGTCGAAGAGGCACGCCGGCCTCTCACCCGGCTGTCGTCCGCCGAGGTAGCGCGAGTAGTTCTCGATACCGGGGCAGGTCCCGATCTCGAGCATCATCTCTAGGTCGAAGTTCGTGCGCTGCTCCAGGCGCTGCGCCTCAAGCAGTCGTCCTTCGGCTCGAAACGCGGTGAGCTGGCGGGCGAGTTCCTCCCTGATCTCCGGCACGACCTGCTCGATCGTCTGCCGCCGCGTAACGTAGTGGCTGGCCGGATAGATCGCCGTTCGCTCGAGGGACGCGATGGCCTCACCCGTGAGGGGGTCGAAGCGCGTGATCCGTTCGACCTCGTCCCCCCACAGCTCAATGCGGATCGCCTGTTCCTCGTACGCGGGGAACACCTCGATCGTGTCGCCTCGCACGCGGAAGGTGCCGCGTTCGAATGCGTGGTCGTTGCGTTTGTACTGGATGTCGACGAGCCCCTTGAGGATCGCCCTTCGAGGACGCTCTTCGCCGATCTTTACGTGCAACATCAGCCCGCGGTAGTCCGACGGGTTTCCGAGGCCGTAAATGCACGAGATCGAGGCGACGATGATCACGTCGTCGCGCTCCATGAGCGACGAGGTCGCGCGCAGGCGCAGGCGCTCGATGTCCTCGTTGATCGAGGCGTCCTTCTCTATGTAGGTGTCCGTCGAGGGGACGTAGGCCTCCGGCTGATAGTAGTCGTAGTAGCTGATGAAGTACTCGACCGCATTCCTGGGGAAGAGCGCCTTGAGCTCGCCGTACAACTGAGCCGCGAGGGTCTTGTTGTGGCTCATCACCAGCGTAGGGCGCCCGTGCTCGGCGATCACGTGCGCGACCGTGAAGGTCTTGCCCGTTCCCGTTGCACCGAGCAGGGTCTGGAAGCGGTCGCCCCGGTCCAGCCCCGCGCTGAGCTCCTCGATGGCCTTCGGCTGATCGCCGGAAGGCGGGTGGGGAGACTCGAGCTGGAAACGGGCCATCGCGGTTCCGGAGACCGTCGGGCGATCCTTCAGCGCTCTGTCAGGTCGGCTTCCTCGAAGCTCTCGCGGCGCTGCACGTTGAGCACACCGTCCACGCTCAAGACGGCCCTGACAACCTTGCGCAAGTGGGCGAGATCTTGAACCTCGACGACGAACGCCCCGTTCATGCCGCCGTCCACAGCGTCCATCTCGGCACGCTGGATGTTCGTGCCCGTGTCCGAGATGGCCTTGGCCACGTGAGAGAGAAGCCCGTGGCGGTCGCTTCCCCGGAGCAAGAGCTTCACCATGAAGCGGTCCCCCTTCTCCGCCGTCCACTCGATCTCCATGCGGCGATCGTGGTCGAGGTGCAGCACGTTGGGGCAGTCCGCCCGGTGGATCGACACTCCGCGTCCCCGAGTGATGTAGCCGATCACGTTGTCCCCGGGGACGGGCTGGCAGCACTGAGAGTAGCGGACCATCAAGTTCTCCAGGCCCTGGATGCGGACCCCGCGCCCCGACATCCGAAGCTTCTCGGCCAGCCGTTCAAGCGGTGAGGGCGGACGCGGCTCGGCGCCCGGATCGTGATCAGGGAAGAGGGCCTTGAGCACGGCGTGCGCGCCGAGGTCGCCACGGCCAAGCGCTTCGTAGACGTGCTCGAAGTCGCGCCTGCCCAGCTCCGCGGCCGCCTTGGCCAACGTCGCCGCGTCCGGAAGTTCTTGCCTCAGCTTGCGCACTTCGCGCTCCAGGAATTCCCGGCCGATCTCGACCGCCGACTCATGCTCCTGCCTGCGGACCCACTGCCGGATCCGTCCGCGCGCCCGGGAGGTCTTGACGAACGCGAGCCAGTCCCGGTTCGGCCACCGTTTCGTGTCGGTCAGGATCTCGATCGTGTCTCCGTTCTTGAGCTCTCGGGAAAGCGGCGCGATGCGGCCGTTCACGCGCGCTCCGGCGCAGTGCATGCCGACCTCCGTGTGGACGGCGAACGCAAAGTCGATCGGGGTCGCGCCGACCGGCAGCTGCCGCACCTCGCCCTGGGGCGTGAACACAAAGACCTCGCCCTGGAACAGGTCCATCCGGAGGAACTCCATGAACTCCTCCGGCTCTCTCGTGTCCTGCTGCCATTCGAGGACCTGCCGGAACCAAGTGAGGGCATCATCGACATCGTTCGGCTTGTCCCCGACGCCCTCCTTGTAGCGCCAGTGCGACGCGATGCCGTACTCGGCCGTCCAGTGCATCTCCTCGGTTCGGATCTGGATCTCGTAGCGGCGTCCCGCCGGACCGACCACGGTCGTGTGGATCGACCGGTACATGTTGGACTTCGGGGTGGCGATGTAGTCGTGGAAGCGCTCCTGGATCGGCGTCCACCGCGAGTGAATCACTCCGAGCGCGGCGTAGCAGTTCTGGACCGTGTCGGTCGTGATGCGCATCGCCATCAGGTCGTAGATCTCCTCGTACGGCTTGGCGCGCCGCTCCATCTTGCGATAGATGGACCACAGATGCTTCGGGCGTCCCGTGACCTCCGCAGAGATGCCGGCCGCGGCCAAGGCCTCCTCCAGCGGCCGCTTCATCTCGAGCACCTGCCGTTCCCGCTCGCGCCGCCGCTGCCGAATCTTCCTGCGCAGCGTCTCGAACTCGGCGGGCTCAAGGAACTTGAAGGCGAGGTCCTCGAGCTCCCAGCGGACCTGCGCGATGCCGAGGCGCTGCGCGATCGGGACGTAGATCTCGCGCGTCTCGAGGGCGATGCGCTCCTGCTTCCTCTGGGGTAGGTGCTGCAGCGTGCGCATGTTGTGCAGCCGGTCGGCAAGCTTGATCAGAACGACCCGCGCATCGGTGGCCATGGACAGTACCAGCTTGCGATAGTTCTCCATCTGCTGCTCGGTGCGCGACCGGAATTGCACCCTTCCGATCTTGGTCACCCCGTCCACCAGATTGGCCACCTGGTCGCCGAACCTGGCGCGCAGATCGGAAAGCGAGATGGCCGTGTCCTCCACGGAGTCGTGGACGAGACCCGCGACGATCGTGGCCGTGTCCAGCCGCAGCGAGGCCAGGATCGCGGCCACCTCGACGACGTGGTTCACATAGGGCTCCCCGGACGCACGCTGTTGGCCGGAGTGCGCTTCCGTAGCCAGCTCGTACGCGGAACGGATCGGGTCCAGATCCAGCAGATCCGCGTACGGCTCAAGCTGCCTCGCCAAGTCGCGCGGGAGGCCGTGGATCGTGGGGGCAGGCTTCGAGGGGGTGGCCGTGGGCATAGGGGGAATCTATGGCAACGTCGCCGCCGACAGCAGGCCGGCCGGGCTACGGCGACGGTGTGGCACGGGAGCTGCCCCTGAGGCGGGACCGGTCCGGTCTAGGGGCCTAGCGCCCGTGCCGGCGGCGGCGCGAGCAGCACGGGCTCGAAGCTCGACCGGGCAAAGCCGCACGGCGCGCGAGCCTCGAGCGCGGGACGGCGGAGCCGGAACCCGATCGATCGACCCCGGGCGGAGCCTCCTCGTCCGGCGGCACTGGCATGGTCACGCCGACCCGGCCACCTGGGCGGCGCCGCCCCCGTGACACTTCTTGTACTTCTTGCCGCTCCCGCACGGACACGGATCGTTCCGCCCGGGCTCCTTCTCCGCCATGACCGGCACCTTCGCCCGCCGCCCCTCGCCCCTGTTGGTCGCGAGCTGACGGGGGTCGGGACCGGTCGCGGCGCCGACGCCCGTCGGTGTCGCGCTCACGGCGGCGCCCGCCCCGACCCGGGTCCGGGCCTGGCGAGCCACCCCCACGGCGTCCACGGGCGCGGGGGCCTCGTGCCGCTGCTGGAATCCCTGCCCGCCTAGCGCGCTGCCGGGGGCATCCGACGGCCCCGAGAGCACGAGTCGCTGGCGAGGCCGCGCCCGCGCCTCGGGGGGCATGCCGATCTGGGCGCGGAAGAACGTCTGCGCGACCGTCTTTCGCATGTCGCTCATCAGTCCGACGAACATCTGATAGGCGTCCTGCTTGTACTCCACCAGCGGGTCCTTCTGCCCCCAGCTCCGGAAGTGGATGGACTGCTTGAGATGGTCGAGATCGTACAGGTGGTCCTTCCACTTGCTGTCGATCGTCGTAAGCAGGACAAAGCTCATCACCCGCTCCGCCGCCTCCGGGCTGAAGCCCCCGAAGTCCTCGAGCTTGCGGTGGAAGGTCTCCCGGCCCGCCTTGAGAGCGTGCTCGACGACCTCGTCCGGCTCCAGCTCCTGGTCCGGGTCCATGTTCTCGGGGAACTCGTCGGCCGCCATGAAGAAATCGAGCAGGAGCCGTTGGCGAAGCCCCGCCAGGTCCCACTCCTCGGCGGGCACATCCGCCGGTGTCAGAGCGTCGACCGTCTCCCGCAGGGCGTACTCGATCATCTCCCAGACCTCACCCTTGAGGTCCTCGCCGCCTTCGAGCGCGAACAGGCGCAGGTCGTAGATGACCTCGCGCTGCTGATTCATGACGTCGTCGTAGTCCAGCAGCCGCTTGCGGGCTTCGAAGTTGTTCGTCTCGACCCGCTTCTGGGCGCGCTCGATCGAACGCGTGACCAGCCCGTGCGTGATGACCTCGCCCTCCTCCGCGCCCATCTTGTCCATCGCCGAGGCGATCCGCTCGGAGCCGAAGAGCCGCATCAAGTCGTCTTCGAGCGAGAGGAAGAACTGGCTGGCGCCGGGATCGCCCTGCCGGCCCGACCGGCCGCGCAGCTGCCGGTCGATCCTGCGGGACTCGTGGCGCTCGGAGCCCAGGATGTGCAGACCGCCGATCTCGATGACGTGCTCCTCGTCCCGGCTCTCGAGCTTTTCGTCGAACGTCGTAGGATCGACCGGCTGAAGCTCCTCGGGCTCCAGCCCCCTCTCTCGAATCCACGAGATTGAGCGGGGGTCCTTCACCCCGCCGCCCAGCTTGATGTCGGTTCCGCGCCCGGCCATGTTCGTCGCGATCGTCACCGCCCCGGGCCGGCCGGCCTCGGCTACGACCTCCGACTCCCTCTTGTGCTGTTTCGCGTTCAGCACGTTGTGCGTGATGCCGCGCCGCTTGAGCATCCGCGACAGCGTCTCCGACACGTCCACGTTCGTCGTGCCCACGAGCACCGGCAGCTCCATCCGGTGGATCCGCTCGATCTCGTCCATGATGGCGTTGAACTTCTCGCGCTTCGTACGGAAGATGAGATCGTCCCGGTCGTCCCTGACCACCGGCCGATTGGTCGGAATCACCATCACGTCGAGTCCGTAGATCTGGTGGAACTCGTTCTCCTCGGTCTCGGCGGTTCCGGTCATCCCGGCCAGCTTGTCGTACATGCGGAAGTAGTTCTGGATGGTGATGGTAGCGAGCGTCTGCGTCTCGCCCTTCACCTCCACGCCCTCCTTTGCCTCCACCGCTTGGTGCAGTCCGTCGCTCCAGCGACGGCCCGGCATCTGGCGGCCCGTGAACTCGTCGACGATAACGATCTGTCCGTCCTCGCCCACGATGTACTTCTCATCCTTGTGGAAGAGGGCGTACGCCTTGAGCAGCTGGTGAATGACGTGGATCCTCTGACTCTTCTCCGCATACTCGGCCTCGAGCGCACGGACGCGCTCGCGGCGCTGCTCCGCGGAGATGTCCTCGTCCCTTTCGACGCGTTCGATCGCCTCGGACAGGTCCGGGACGACGAAGGCTTCGGCGTCGCTCGGCGAGAGCTCATCGAGCCCCTTGTCGGACAGATGGACGTTGTGGCCCTTCTCGTCCATCGCGAAGTAGAGCATCTCGTCTATCTCGTGGAGGCGCTTCTCGCGCATATGGTCGGCCTCCACGCGCTGCACCAGCTTCTGCACGCCCGGATCGTCGGCGTACATCTTCAGCAGCTTCTTGTGCTTGGGCGTCCCGCGTCGCACCGCCAGGAGATTGCGTCCCGCCTCGTCTTCGTCGCCCGCCTCTAAGCCGTCTTCCGCCTCCGCCACGAGCTGGTTGGTCACGCGCAGCTGCTTGTTGAACAGGCTCCGCACGAGCGGGTTGTACTGCTTGAAGGGCGTGGATGTATCGCGCCCGACCGGCCCCGAGATGATGAGCGGCGTGCGCGCCTCGTCGATCAGGATCGAGTCCACTTCGTCGATGATCGCGTAGTGGTGGCCACGCTGTACCCGCTGCTCCAGCGTGTGCACCATGTTGTCGCGCAGATAGTCGAAGCCGAACTCGTTGTTGGTGCCGTACGTGATGTCGGCACGATAGGCCTCGCGCCGGGTCGGGCTGCCGGGCTCGTGGAGGTCGATGACGTCCACGCCGAGGCCGAGAAAACGATAGATCGCCCCCATCCACTCCGCATCCCGCTGCGCGAGATAGGAGTTGACGGTCACTAGATGCGCCCCGCGCCCGGCGAGCGCGTTCAGATAGAGCGGCATGGTCGCGACCAGGGTCTTCCCTTCACCGGTGGCCATCTCCGCCACCTTCCCGTCGTGGAGCGCGATGGCGCCGACGAGCTGCACGTCATAGGGCACCATGTCCCAGCGCAGCGCGTGCCCGGTGACCACCACCTCGGTTCCCACCAGTCGCCGGCACGCCTCCTTCACGACCGCGTAGGCCTCGGGAAGAAGCTCGTCGAGAGCCGCCTCCAGCGCGTCCAGCACTTCCTTCTCGAGACCGCCGATCTCGACGGACATCCGCTCGCGGTCGGAGGCGTCCTCGGAATTGCGCTTCTCCTCGCGCAGCGCCTCGACCTGGTCCTGGAGGGGACGCGTGCGCTCCGCGATACGGGCACGGAACTCCTCCGTCTTGGCGCGGAGCTCGTCGTCGGAGAGCGACTCCAGGCCGGCGACGATACGGTTGATCTCGTCGACCGTGGGCTGGAGTTTCTTGGCCTCGCGCTCGTGGCGGGAGCCCACGACCTTCTGCATCAGCGTCTTGAGCATCGCCGCACTCTAGGAGACGTGACGCGCCATGCCCGTCGCTGCGACGGACGGCTCGAGCGTCGAGTAGAGTCCTTCACGCTCGATGATCGAGCGCACCGGATCGGGGACCATGTGCCGGATGGAGCGGCGCGCACGCACGCGCGCGCGGATCCCCGTCGAGGAAATCTCCACCCTGGTCACGGGGCAGTGCCGCCAGGGAACGCGCAACCCGAGACCCCTGGCCGCCTCCCCCGCCCGTGCCATCACGGCCACGGTCGCGAGATGGCCGATCCGCTCGGGCTCGTGCCAGCTCTCGAGCTGACGCCACTGATCCACGCCCATCAGGAGAACGAGTTGCGCTGCCGGGTCTCGACGGCGGAGCTCGGCCAGGGTGTCCGCCGTGTAGGACGGTCCGGGGCGGCGCGTCTCGAGGTCGCTGGCCTCGAGCAGCGGATCGTCCGCCACGGCGGCCTCGAGCATCGCCCAACGAACGGCGGCAGGCGTCACGTCGGCGTGGGAACGATGCGGCGGGCGGGCCGACAGCACGAGCAGCACGCGGTCGAGCGCGAGCTCGTCGACCGCGTCGCGGGCGACGATCAGGTGCCCGACGTGCGGTGGATCGAACGTTCCTCCGAGGACGCCGATCTGCGAGGCACTCACCGCACCCCGCCCGAAGGCGCCGCGAGGGCGGACGCATTGCTGCCGAGCCCGCGCGCTTCCTCGGAGTCGGGATAGACGTCCAGGATCTTCTGCCGAGCCTCCTCGACGAGATCGTCGTAGCCGATCTCTTCGTAGGCCTGCATGATCCCGAGCAGCGCGGCCGGCGCCAGCTCGGTGTCGGCGTACTGCTCCTCGATCATCTCCCAATAGATGATCGCCGAGTCGTAGAACTTGCGTCGGAAGTAGTAGTCCGCGATCTCGTGCAGCTTCTGCGCGAGCTTGTGACGCATCTGCCCCGCGGTTTCGCGGGCCTCGTCCGCGGCTCGCGTGCCCGGATAGTCCACGGCCACGTTGCTGCACACGTTCTCCGCCTCCGCCGTGTAACTCTGATCACGCTGCACGTTGGGAGACAAGGCGGCCGACGAGCGGCACATGCCGAGCGCCGCGTCCGGAGCGGACGCATGATCGGGGAAGCGATTCAGGAAGCGCCTATACTCCGAGAGCGCGGTGATGTATTGCTCGTCCGAGAAGTAGGCCTCGGCGAGCAACATGCGGGCCTCAGGGGCGCGGTCGTTGCTCGGGAAGGAGATGAGGAAGCGATCGAATGCCTCCTGGGCTTCCTCGTAGTCTCCGACATCGAACGCGCCCTGGGCGATCTCGAACAGTTCGGGAGCGGCCACGCCCTGATACGGGGGGGCAGAGGCGCAGGCAACCGAGAAGAGGGCACCCGTCACGGACAGAAGTAGACGCATGGACATCGCCGAAGGTACACGCAACGAGGGGATTGGGTTTCCGATCGTCACGCCTTGTAGAACGTGCGGATCGCCGCCGCTACGGCCCGCAGGCGCTTCTCGCCGAGCTCAGGAAAGACGGGCAGGCTCAGGACCTCCCCGCACAGCCGCTCCGCGACCGGGAAGTCGCCGGGCGCGTAGCCCAGGGGGCGGAAACAGGGCTGCAGGTGCAGGGGAAGCGGATAGTAGACGCCGGTCCCGATTCCCGCTTCCGTCAGGAACGCGCGGAGCCCGTCGCGCCGCTCCGCCCGGATCGTGTACTGGTGGTACGTGTGGAAGTTGCCTTCACCCGCGCGCGGCGTGCGGACGGCTTTCAGATCGGCGAGCAGCTCGTCGTACAGCGCCGCGTTGCGCCGGCGAGCTTCGAGCCATCGGTCGAGGTGCGGCAGCTTGGCGAGCAGGACCGCCGCCTGGAGGGTGTCGAGCCGACTGTTCGTGCCCACCACGTCGTGGTGGTATGCCTCCCCTCCGCCGTGGACGCGCAGCTCGCGCAGCCGTGTGGCAAGGACTTCGTCGCTCGTCGTGATCAGGCCGCCGTCTCCGAGGCCTCCCAGGTTCTTGGTCGGGAAGAAGCTGAATGCGCCGGCGTCGCCCGCTCCCCCGGCACTGGCATCGACGCCGTCCGCCCTGCGGCGTGCCCCGATCGCCTGAGCCGCGTCCTCCAGGACGAACACGTTCGGCCCGAGCGCCCGCCGGATCGCCTCCACGTCGGCCATCTGACCGAACAGGTGGACGGCGACAGCCGCCAGCGTCCGAGCCGAGCGGACCGAGGACACGGTCTGGGCGCTGACGTTGAAAGAGCTGTCTTCCACGTCGCAGAACGCGGGCCGCAGACCCGCGTTCCAGACCGCTCCGGCCGTTGCGAAGAAGGTGAAGGCAGGGACCACGACCTCGGGCAGGTCGTACGTCCGGCGCGCGTCTGCCGGACCCTGGACGTCGTGACGCCGCGCGAGGTTACGCAGCGGGAGGAGCAACGCGTCCGTGCCGCTGGCGCAGCCGACACCGTATCGGGCGCCGACCCTGGCCGCCAAGGCCGCTTCCAGCTGCGCGACCTGCGGCCCGAGTACGAACCTGCCCGACTCGAGCACGTCGCTGAGCGCACGCTCGAGGTCGCGGGCGATGGCTCGATGCTGGGCCTCGAGATCGAACTGCGGAATAGGCTCGAAAGCCTCGGGGAGCGAGCTCATGCCGCACCGTCACAGGGGGTCGTGGAAGGGATGCTCAGAGCGTTCGCGCGCCCGCGTCGCGTCTTTCCATCAGCCGCCTGAAGTAGGGAATCGTGCGCCTCAGCCCCTCGCGCAGCGGCACCCTCGGCTCCCATCCCAGGACGGTGCGCGCGACGCCGATGTCCGGCCTGCGCACTCTGGGATCGTCGGTCGGCAAGGGGCGGTAGTCGATCTCGGACGCGCTGCCTGTCTCCTCGAGCACCATCTGCGCCAACTTCCGAATCGTGAACTCGTCCGGGTTGCCGATGTTGGTCGGCTCCACGAAGTCCGAGTTGAAAAGACGGTAGATCCCCTCGATCTCGTCCTCCACGTAGCAGAACGAACGGGTCTGCGAGCCGTCGCCGTACACCGTGATCGGCCGGCCGCACAGCGCCTGGACGATGAAGTTCGAGACCACGCGGCCGTCGGCAGGCCTCATGCGCGTTCCGAACGTGTTGAAGATACGGACGATCCGCGTGTCCAGGCCGTGGCAGCGGTGGTAGGCCATCGTGAGCGCCTCGGCGAACCGCTTGGCCTCGTCGTAGACACCCCGAGGACCGATCGGGTTGACGTTGCCCCAGTACGTCTCCGGCTGGGGATGGACCAGCGGATCCCCGTACACCTCGGACGTCGAGGCGAGGAGATAGCGGGCGCCCTTGGCCCTCGCGAGGCCGAGTGTCCTGTGAGTGCCGTAGCTGCCGACCTTGAGCGTGGGAATAGGCAGCTCGAGGTAGTCGGCAGGGCTCGCGGGCGAGGCGAAGTGAAGCACGCCGTCCACCGGTCCGTCGACATGGACGGCGTTCGTGACATCGAGGTGCACGAACTCGAAGTTCGGCTGCCGCGTCAAGTGCGTGATGTTGTCCAGGGTGCCGGTGAGGAGGTTGTCGATGCCGACGACCTCATGGCCGTCTGCGAGGAAACGATCACTCAGGTGCGAGCCGAGAAAGCCGGCCGCTCCCGTAATCGCGACCCTCACTACGCAGTGCTCCCGGGCGCTACCGGCCGACGGCCGACAGAATAGTACTCGAAGCCGAGCCGCTCGACCGCGTCCCGCCTGTACAGGTTGCGCCCGTCGAAGATGATCGGCTGGCGCAGCATCTTCCGCATCCGATCGAAGGCTGGGCGCCGGTACGGGTGCCATTCGGTGTGGATGAGGAGCGCGTCCGCACCCTCCAGCACGTCGTAGTTCCGCTCGCGGCACTCGAGCAGATCGCCCAAGCGGCGCCGCGCTTCCGGCATCGCCACGGGATCGTGCGCGACCACCCGCGCGCCTCGATCCAGCAGCCCCTCGATGGTCACCAGGCTCGGCGCGTCGCGCATGTCGTCGGTGTTCGGTTTGAACGCCAGGCCCCAGACGGCGAAGGTGTGGCCGGACAGATCGCCGCCGAAACGCGCGACGACGAGGTCGAGAAGCAGGCGCTTGTGCGCCTCGTTCACGGCCTCTACCGCCTCCAGAATCGATCCGTCCAGGCCGAAGTCGGCGATCGTCCGCACGAGCGCCTTCACGTCCTTGGGCAAGCAGCTCCCTCCATAGCCGACGCCCGAAAACAGGAAGCTCGGCCCGATCCGCGAGTCCGATCCGATCCCCAGGCGCACCTGATCGACGTCCGCCCCGGCGACGTCGCAGAGCTGGGCGATCGTGTTCATGAAGCTGATGCGGGTCGCGAGCATCGCGTTCGCCGCGTACTTGGTGATCTCGGCGGACGTCACGTCCATGAACAGGATCTCGTGGCCGGTGCGCACAAACGGCTCGTAGAGGGTCCTGAGCACCTCGGCCGCCGCCGGATCGTCCACGCCGAGTACGACGCGATCCGGTTTCATGAAGTCCTCGACGGCGGCCCCCTCCTTCAAGAACTCGGGGTTCGAGCATACGTGGACGACGTGGGTCGTGTGCTCCCGGATAGCGGCACGCACCCGCGCTGCCGTGCCGACCGGAACCGTGCTCTTTGTGATCACGATCCGTTCGCCGTCCATGGCCTTGCCGATCGTCTCCGCCACCTCCAGCACGTGCTGGAGATCGGCCGAGCCGTCTTCGCCGGGCGGCGTGCCGACGGCGACGAATATGACGTCCGAGGCGCGGACCGCTTCCTCCACATCGGTCGTGAAGGCGAGCCGCCCTGCGGCGAGATTCTCTTTCACCAGCGGATCCAGACCGGGCTCGAAGATCGGCAACTCTCCCCTCTTGAGCCTCTGGATCTTCTCGGCGACGACGTCGGCGCACAGCACATCGTGTCCGGTTTCGGCCAGACAGGCGCCCACCACCAGTCCGACGTACCCGGTGCCGACGACCGCGACATTCACCGGTGACACTCGACGCACGAATCCACGAACCTAAGCCACCCCCTCCCGGATTGGCGCGACCGGGCGGCAGCCGACGGCCTGCCCGCCCACTCCGGCCGTCGATCCCCAGGGCTTGCCCGGAACGCACGGACGGCCGCGCGCGCGCGTACCGAACCCCCGTCGGAGAAGCGCCGGGCAGAGTCGACCCCCGCCCTCGGGGACGCGAGCGGGCGGGGATCGACCGTCGCGACCGCGGAGCAGCTTTCGAATTCCTGGCGCCGAGGGAGACACGCTCCGGGGCTTGCGAGGCGGCCCGGACGGCGATCGACCGGGCTGGTCGACAGTCGCAACGCTCTCAAGGTCAGCCGCTATAGTTCAGCGGAAAGCCGTGGTCATGTTACAGTGATTTAACGGTATCACAGTTGTCACCGTCATGGCGAGATCCGAGGCTGTGAGCACTGAACGTAGTGAGCGGGGGCGGCACATGCCTGGGCAATTGTGTCTTTTCCGTCCGCTCTTCGCCAATCCGCCGAGGCCGGCGCGCTGACGCCTTGCGCGGGTCCCGCCCGCCGGGTGGACCTGCGCCCCAAGGTACTCCGGGAGCCAAGATGAAAGAGACAAAGGATGCCGCGCCCCGCATGGCGTCGAGGGCCCGAGCGGGCGGGAGCGCCGTGCCCGTCCCGACCCTCACCCTGGCCGCCCATCCCGCCCCGGTCTCACTCCTAGCCCGAGCGCTCTCGCTCGCCCCTGCGCTCCTCCTCACAGCCTGCTCCTTCGCGCCGCCGCCTTCACTGCCTGCACCGGCCGCGGCTCTGCCCGAGTCCTTCACGGAGAGCCCTGGCGCGGGCGGCCACGACGCCCGCGAGTGGTGGGCCGCCTTCCGCGATCCGGTCCTGAACACGGTGGTCGATTCGGTTCTGGCCGCCAACTTCGATCTGGCCGAGGCGGTGGCGCGGGTCCAGCAGGCCCGGGCCCAGGCCCGCATCGCTCGAGCGGCGCTCTTCCCTGCCCTGCAAGCCAGCGGATCGGCATCCGATCAGGACAGCCCTACCAACGCGGGATTCGGGCAGCAGTTCCGCGAACTCGCCGGAGGCGAGGACGGACCCCTCCCGGGCGGCTTCCAGCTCTCCGACCGGTTCGGCGTAACGACCTATTCCCTGGGCCTCGACTTCGCGTACGAGCTCGACTTCTGGGGCAGGGCGCGCAACGATTCGAAGGCGGCCGCGATGGAGTACCTCGCGTCGGAGTCCGACTACCGCGCCGCCCGCATCGGCGTTCTCGCCGAGACGATCACCACCTACTTCGAGATCGTCGACCTGCGCCGTCGCACAGCCCTCGCGCGCGAGACGGTGGACGTCCTTCTCGAGAGGGTCCGTCTGGCGGAAATCCGCTACGATCGTGGGCTCGTGACCTCGTTCGAGCTGTACCAGGTGCGTCAGGAGCTGCGCAACACCCAGGCCGGACTTCCGCAGCTGGAGAGTCGGCTCGTCAACGCCGAGGGGCGGCTCGCGATTCTGCTGGGCGGCTTTCGCGCCAAGCTGGACGCCATCCTCCCGGACTCGCTGGCACCGATGCCGTCGGGCGACGCGGTCTCCGCGGGCGCGCCCGCCGACCTCCTCTTCCAGCGCCCCGACGTGCGCGCGGCGGGCGAGCGCCTCGAAGCCGCGAGGTACTCGATCGGAGCGCGCCGGGCCCAGCTGCTCCCGTCCCTGTCCTTCAGCGGAACGATCGGTCTGCAGTCGTCCGACGTGGACGGGCTCTTCAACGTGGACCAGTGGTTCCGCAACTTGGTCGGCAACCTGACCGCCCCGATCTTCCAGGGAGGGCGGATCAGGAACAACCTCGCGCTCGCGCATGCGAGCTTCAATCAGGTCGCCTCCGCCTACGGCCGCACCGTGGTGAGCGCCGTGCATGAGGTGGAGGCCGCGCTTGCCGCGCTCGGGAACGAGGGACGCCGCCACGAATTCCTGCGGTCGCAGCGCGAGGAGGCGCTGGCCTCGGTGGCGTTGCAGTCGCAGCGCTACCGGGCCGGCGTGGGGGGCTACACCGATTACTTGGACGCGCTGCGCGCCCTGTTGAACGTGGAGTCGACGCTGGCCGAAGCGCAGCGCGACCTCGCCCTCGCGCGGCTCGCGGTGCACCGCGCCCTGGGTGGCGAATGGACCGAGCCGCCCGATGCGCTCGACGGGCCCCGGATGGTGCCCGGCAACGGGACCGATGGACCGAACGCAAACCCGCGAGGAGGGAACGAATAGATGAGCTACCTTCGCGGCAGGCTGCTGTTGCCAGGGATCCTGCTGGGCGCCGTCGTCATCGCGGTCGTCATGGTTCGGCTCCGTCCCGAGCCTGCCCTGCGGGAACCGCCCTCCCGGCTGCCCTTCGTCACGACCGCCGCCGCCGAGGCGCTCCAGGGGCCGATACCGGTCTATGGCGCGGGGACCGTGCGGCCGCGCGCCGAGATCGATGTCACGGCTCAGATCAACGGCAAGGTCTCCTGGGTGGCGCCGGCGTTCCAGAGCGGAGGACGGGTCGGCGCAGGCACGGTTCTCTTCCGCATCGAGGACGTGGACTATCAGAACCGGGTGCGGCAGGCGCGGGCCAACGTGGCCGCACAGCAGGTCGCCCTCCTGCAGGCCGAGGAGGAGGCACGCATCGCGCGCGCCGAGTACGAGAGCTTCCAGCGCCGCCGCATGCAGGACACCGCCCCGGAACAGGCGAACCCGCTCACGCTGCGCGAACCCCAGCTCGCGGCCGCGCGCGCCGGGCTCGCCCGCGACAGCGCTGCGCTGGCCGACGCCGAACTGGCGCTCTCGCGAACGGAGGTGACGGCTCCCTTCAGCGGCGTCGTTCGGTCGGAGTCCGTCGACCTGGGCCAGTTCGTCGGCGCCGGCCAGAGCGTCGGACGGCTCTATGCCGACGACGCCGTCGAGGTCGTCGTGCCCCTCTCGGACGACGACGCTGCGCTGATCCCCGGGCTATGGGAGCTCGCAGCCGGTGACGGCGACCGGCGGGTGACGGCCAGCGTGTCGGCCGAGTACGGCGACATGGTCTACTCGTGGACAGGGTATGTGGACCGCGCCGAGACCACGCTCGACGAGCAGACGCGGACGATCGACATCGTGGTACGAATCCCCAGCCCCATGGCGGGAGGCATCCCGGCTGCCGGCGATGAAGCGCCGGCCGGCCGTGATGACGCCTCTTCGATGCCCGAAGCCCCTCCACTGCTCGTCGGCCAGTTCGTGGACGTCCAGATCGAGGGAGCCTCTCCCGAGCGCTACTTCTGGATCCCGCGGGCCGCGCTCAGAACGGGGAACGAGGTCTGGGCGCTGCGCGGGGGGAACGTCGTAACCATCATCCCCGTGCGCGTGTTGCAGCGCGCCGACGAGGCGGTCTACGTCGTGGGCGGGCTGGCGGCTGGTCAGGAGGTGGTGGTGAGCGGAATCCAGATCGCGACCGACGGGATGGTCGTAGCCACCGGGGGCGACAGCGGATGACGGCACCGACGGCGGGCCAGTCGCCGGAGTCGCGCGGGCCCATCTCCTACATGGCCCGCAACGGGGTCGCGGCCAACCTGCTCATGTTGTTCATCCTCATCGCGGGGCTCTTCGCGCTGGGCGGGCTGGTGCAGGAGGTGTTCCCCGAGATCTCGATGGACCAGGTCAACATCTCGGTGGCATACCCCGGCGCCACGCCGGACGAGGTCGAAGAGTCGATCGTCCTCAAGATCGAGGAGCAGATCGAGGGGGTCGAGGGACTCAAGCAGATCCGATCGACGGCCGCCGAAGGTCGGGGCTCGGTCGTGGCCGAACTCAAGCTGGGCGAGGACCTGAGTCGAGCCCTGGACGACATCAAGGCCCAGATCGACAGGATCGAGACCTTCCCCACGGGGGCCGAGCGGCCCGAGGTCAGCGAAGTCACGACCCGACGGAGCGTGATCCGGCTCGTCCTCTACGGCGACGTGCCGGAGCGCACCCTGAAGGAGCTCGCCTACCGCGTCGAGGATGCGCTCTCCGCGCTTCCGGTGGTGTCCTACGTGGAAACGACCGGCGTGCGCGAATACGAGATCTCGATCGAGGTCCCCCTGCGGCGCCTCCAAGCCCTCGGCCTGACCCTCGGGGACATCGCCAACGCGGTCCGGGGTGGCTCACTGGACCTGTCGGCTGGCAGCATCGACACCCGCGACGAAGAAGTACGGATCCGCACCACCGGGCAGAACTACACGCAGCAGGATTTTGAGGAGATCATCGTGTTGAGCCGCGCCGACGGCACTGTCGTGCGGCTCGGCGACATCGCCGATGTGCGCGACGGCTTTCGCGACGTGGATCTGATCGGCCGCTACCGCGGGCAGCCCGCGGCCTACGTCGAGATCTTCCGCACCGCCGACGAGAAGGTCCTGGAGATCGTCGACGCGGTGGAGCGGCACCTGGAGGAAGAGGTGGTCCCCTCGCTGCCCGCGGGTGTGGGCCTCGAGATATGGAACAACGACGCCGAGATCCTCCAGTCGCGCCTCGGCCTCCTCGTCAAGAACGGTTTTCTCGGGCTTACCCTGGTTTTGCTCGCGCTGGCGCTCTTCCTGGAGATCCGGCTCGCCCTCTGGGTCGCCGTGGGGATCGCGGTGTCGTTCGTGGGCACGTTCGCCGTGATGGCCGTGCTCGGCGTGTCCATCAACCTGATGTCGCTCTTCGCCTTCATCCTCGCCGTGGGGATCGTGGTCGACGACGCGATCGTGGTGGGCGAGAACATCTACGCCGAGCGCGAGCAGGGCTCGACAGGGATCGTCGCCTCGATCCGCGGCACCCGCCGCATAACCCGGCCGGTGATCTTCGCGGTCCTGACCACAGTGGTAGCCTTCTGTCCGCTCTTCTTCGTTCCCAGCTCGATCGGAAGGATCGTCGGCCAGATCCCGATCATCGTGATCTCGGTCCTGCTCTTCTCCCTGCTCGAATCCCTGCTCGTCCTGCCCAACCACCTCTCCCACCTCCCCGACCCCGGCAGCCGCTCGTCCACGCGCGGGCCGCGCGCGATCAGCCTCGTCCGATCCCGGGTGGAGTCGGAGCTCAAGCGCTTCATCAACGGACCGCTCGACCGGAGCCTGCGCTTTGCCACCGCCCAGCCCGGAGTCGTGATCACGACGGGCGTCGCCATGATCATCATCTCCGTCGCGATGGTCCCGGCGGGGATCATCAAGGTCGACTTCATGCCGTCGGTGGAAGCAGACCTGGTGACGGCGAGCCTGCAGATGCCCGAGGGCACGCCGGTGCAACGGACGGCGGAGGTGGCCCGGTCGCTGGAGACGGCCGGATACGAGGCGCTCGACCGGCTGGCCTCGGCCGAGGACGAGGACATCGAGGCGTTGCTGAGCGGCGTCAACGTGACGATCGGCCTCCCGGCCAGGCGAGCGGGCCCCGCTATCGCGGCGGGTGTGACCGACCCGCGGGCCAACATCGCGGCCGTCGAGTTCAAGCTCGTGAGCCCCGAAGAACGCGACGTCTCGGCGACCGACCTGCAACAGGAGTGGCGCGAAGCGGTCGGCGCGCTGTCCGAAGCCAAGTCGCTCAGCATCACGGCAGAGCTGATCGGCTTTGGCGCCCCGGTCCACGTCGAACTCTCCCATCCGGATCCCGACCGCGTCGCAGCCGTCGGCGACACGGTCATGGCGAGGCTCCGCCAAGTGGCAGGCGTCTTCGACGTGCAGGCGGACCAGGATCAGGGTCTAAGGGAGATCCAGCTCGATCTGCTGCCCGAGGCCCGGACCCTCGGGCTGACGCTCGACGATCTCGCCCGGCAGGTGCGGTCCGCGTTCTTCGGCAACGAAGCCCTGCGTGTGCAGCGCGGCCGCGAGGACATGCGCGTCTACGTGCGGCTGCCCGAGGAGGAGCGCAACGCCATCGCCGACGTGGAGAACTACCAGATCCGCACACCCACCGGCGGCGAGGTGCCGCTCGGCCGGGTGGCGTCGGTGCGCTTCGGCCACTCGCCAACGACCATCCGCCGCAAGGACGGCCAGCGGGTCCTCACCGTCACGGCCGACGTGAACACCGCCGTCGTGACCGGCGACGAGGCGACCAGGCTGCTGGAGAGTACCATCCTCCCCGAACTCGCCGCCCGCAGTCCGGGGCTCACCTATTCGTTCGGCGGTGAACAGCAGGAACAGGCCGAGTCCTTCGGCGCCCTCGGCGGCGGTTTCACCCTCGCGCTCCTGGCAATCTACGCGCTCCTGGCGATCCCCTTCGGTTCCTACACCAAGCCGCTGATCGTCATGGCGGCAATCCCCTTCGGCATCATCGGCGCCGTTGTGGGCCACGCGATACTCGGCCTGCAGATGGCGATCATGTCGCTCTTCGGGATCATCGGCCTGAGCGGCGTCGTCGTGAACGACTCGCTCGTCATGATCGACTTCATCAACGAGCGCCTAAGCCGGGGGATGCCCGGCCGGGAAGCGATCATCGAAGGCGCGAAGGCACGCTTCCGCCCGATCTTCCTGACCTCGATAACAACCTTCCTGGGTGTCGCGCCGCTCGTTTTCGAGACCAGCATCCAGGCGCAGTTCCTGATCCCGATGGCGGCTTCGCTGGGCTTCGGCATCCTGTTCGCGACGGCCGTGCTGATGATGATCGTGCCGGCGCTGGCCATGGTGCAGCATCGGGTGGTCGGGGCGCGGATCTAGCCCCAGAGCGCGGGGGGAGCGCCGCCGGGCGCGCCTCACGGTCCGCAACGCACCGCAACGGCAGCGGTGAGCACGGCCAGTCGGCGAAGCCCGGACAAGGGGCAGGCCACCGACGGCCCGGGGGCACTTCCTCGCACACGCTCGACCGCGGGGGGTGGCCGGCGACGCCCCCCGGCCGCCAGCGCGGACTCAGGCGTAGGGTCTTCCGGTCGGGCGCCCGCGGCGGGGTATCTGGCGATGCCTCACGAGCTCCCGGGGGCCGGCCAGTCCCGACGCAAGCCGTCCAGCAGCCCGGGGGGGCCGGCGAGGAGGGCGGCCAGACGCGGATCCGGACGATTGAACGCGGGTTCGGCACCGTCGGCATGGACGACGCGCCCCCCTCCGGCATTCACGAGGGCGGTGCCGGCCGCTACGTCCCACTCGCTCTTGGGCAAGAGCGTCCAGGTGAGGTCGGCCACGCCGGCCGCCACGAGGGCGAGCTTGTAGGCGACCGACCCGCACGGGCGCACCCGAAACGGTGCGTCCCTCAGACGCTCCCATTCGCCACGCCTGACCTCGTTTCGGCTGACCAGGACCACCGCGCCCTCGAGGGAGGGCCGCGCAGACACGCGGACGGGCACTCCGTTCATCTCGATCCCGGTCTCGACCGAGCCGATCACGGTTTGCCCGCTCGCCGGGTTCATGATCCCCCCCGCGACGGGCACCCCGTCCTCGACCAGCCCGATCGAGACGCACCACTCCGGAATGCCCTCGACGAACTCCCTCGTTCCGTCGATGGGATCCACGATCCACACGCGCGAGCACCCCAGACGTTCGGGATCGTCGGCCGTCTCTTCGGAGAGCCACCCCTCTCCTCGATTGGGAAGCGTCTGATGCAGCACCCGGTTCACCGCCAGATCCGCCTCCGTGAGCGGATCTCCCCGCTCCTTGAGCACGTGATCGATGGCCCCGGCGGTGAACGATCCGAGCACGGCGGCCGCGCGCTCGAGGCCGCGTGCGATGCGCGCCAGGTCTGCGGCGCGCACGGCTGCCGCGCTCACGGACCTCCAGCCCGGAGCCGCGGCAACGACACGGCGCCAGCGACGAGCGGGCGGGCCACGGCCGCTGCCGCCCAGGCCGACGTGAACGGCTCCGCCTCCCGCTCCACGGGGGTCGCCGGAACTTCGGAGGCGGCGGATCGCACCCGAACAGGCATCAGGGTCGAGATGCTGGAGAGGTCGCCTCCGAGGCCGCGCCGCCCGGTCACGGGTTCTCGGACTTCACGATCCAGCGCTGTCGCTCACCCCGCATCCGCACCGCACGTACGCGAGCCGTTGCGTTGCGCGCATCGACGAGCGCGCGCGAATGCTCGACGACGGCCTCGTAGTCGAACGCGGAGTGATCCGTCACGATCACGGTCGCATCCACCGAATTCAACAACTCGGGCGTGAGCGCGACCGACTCGAGACAGTCTCCGTTCCGGTTTACCCGTGGCACGTACGGATCGCTGTAGAGGACCTTGGCACCGTCGGCCTGGAGCAACTGCATGACGTCCAGCGCTGGAGACTCACGCACGTCGTCGACGTCCGGCTTGTAGGCGACGCCCAGCATCAGTACGGTCGAGCCGTTCACGGACTTGCGGCTGGCGTTGAGCGCCTCGCGTACCTTGTTCACGACAAAGATGGGCATCTCCGCGTTGATCTCCGACGCGAGATCGATGAAGCGTGTCTTGTAGTTGAGGGTCCGCATCTTCCATGACAGATAGTGCGGATCGACCGGAATGCAGTGACCGCCCAGGCCCGGGCCAGGGTTGAACTTCATGAAGCCGAACGGCTTGGTCGCCGCTGCGTCCACCACCTCCCAGACGTCTACGCCCAGTCTGTCCGCGATGATCGCGGTCTCGTTGACGAGTCCGATGTTCACCGAACGGAATGTATTCTCGAGAATCTTGGTCAGTTCGGCCGCCTCCACGGACGAGACCGGGACCGTCGTCTCGATGAAGCGCCCATAGAAGGCCTGCCCGACGGCCCTGCATCGAGGCGTGATTCCGCCGATGACCTTCGGCGTGTTGCGTGTCTGCCAATCAGGGTTGCCCGGATCGACACGCTCGGGCGAGAAGCACAGGAAGAAGTCCTCCCCGACCTTGAGTCCGGTCGACTGGCACGCGGGCAATACGAGTTCGCGGGTGGTTCCGGGGTAGGTCGTGGACTCCAGCACGATCAGGTGCCCGGGCCGGAGCGCTTCGGCTACCGCCCGGGTCGCAGACATGATGAACGAGACGTCCGGATCGCGGGTCTTCGACAGGGGCGTCGGCACACAGATCGAGACCGCGTCGCACTCGGCGATGCGGGCCAGATCGCACGTCGCCTCGAGCCGCCCGGCCGCCACGTGCACCGCCACATCCTCGTCGGAGAGGTCCAGGATGTGGCTCTTTCCCGCGTTGACCCCCTCGACCAGCCCGTCCTTGACGTCGAAACCGACGACACGGATGCCAGTGCGGGCGGCTTCGACGGCGAGGGGCAGCCCGACGTACCCGAGCCCGATGACCCCGAAGATCAGGTCCGCATTCTGGAAGTGTTCGAGCCTGTTCTTGACCATATCGTCAGCCGACCGCAGGCGGCGCTGGGCGAATCCAGACAGCGGTCTGCCAAGGAAACATCTGTCGCGCGCCCTGCCGCATCAAGCGCCCGCGGCACCCGACGAGGCCGTGCCGTCGAGCCCGACCGCTCGCCGAGGGCATTCGTCTGTCCGCTCGCCCCGGGGAGCTACGACGGTCGCGGCACCGGGCGCGGCCACCGATGCTTCGCCACCAACCGCGTCGCCCCCGCGACCGCCTAGCCCTAGGTCCACCAGCGTCGAACCGCCTCGACCAGACCGTCGATCGTGTGCTCCTCCGCCACGGCCTCCACGGAGTATCCGAGGTCCCGTGCCGCGCCCGCCGTCACCGTTCCGATCGCCGCGACCGGAACGGCGAGGACGGGCGGGCCGAGAGCGGCGAGCAAGTTTCGAGCAGCCGAAGCGGACGTAACGGTCAACAGGTCGAGGCGTGCGGCGCGGAGAGCCGCAGCCAGCTCGGCGAGGTCACCGGCGTCCGCCGGTGCGGAGGCGTATGCCGTCACGCGCTCCACCGTCGCGCCGCGCGCCTCCAGTCCCTCCAGCAGTACGTCCCGGGAGTCCTCGGCGACCGCCAGGAGCACGCTGGAGCCGGCCAGGGGGACCCCTGTTCGATCGATCTGCTCGAGCACACCCTCGGCATCGTAGCGTTCGGGGACCAGGCCGGCGTGCCAGCCTCTGGCGGCCGCCGCCGCTGCGGTGCGGGGACCGACCGCCGCGAGTCGCCGCGGCGCACCGCCCCCGGCAACCGCGACCGCCGCGCTCAAGGCTTGCACGCCGGCCTCCGAGGTGAGCATCACCCAGTCGTACTCGTCCACGCGCGCCGCCGCCCGCTCGAGCGCGGTCGCGTCGGGCGGCGGGACGAGGCGCAACGCAGGCGCATCGACCACCAGCGCGCCCAGGCGTCTCAACTCCGCCGCGAGCCGGTCGCCCTTCGCGGGCGGTCGGGTCACTCCCACGGTGAGGCCCGCGAGGGGCTGCACGCCGCCCTCCCCTGCCGCTCGCATGCTCAACCCCGGATCCTCATGCGCGAGACGCTTCCGCGGGCGAACGCGGAAGCGTCTGAGTCGAGCGGACGACAATACCGCGTTGGCCGCTCAGTCCCTTGCCGCGCCAGCGCGCGGCACCTTCGTGACCTTGTTGGCTGAGATGCACGACGTGCACACTCGCACGCGGCGCCGCTCCCCGTCACGGTCGAGAATCTTGACCGTCTGGAGATTGGGTAGCCATCGCCGTCTCGTCTTGTTGTTGGCGTGGCTCACGTTGTTTCCCGTTGAAGGGCGTTTGCCACACACGTAACAGACCCGCGCCATCGCTCGACCCCAGTCAGCTCGCTACATACCGTCGGAGGACTCGACGGCCTCGGCCTCGAGGTAATGGGTGTTGAACTCGACCACCAGCCGGTCGTTCTCCGTGATCTCGCCAGCGCTCACCCACTCGTCCACGGCAGCCGTCGTGATGGCGGTCACCGTACCGACGACGTCGAACATCGCGCCAGACGCGGGCGGCGAATCGCTGCGCACGAGGAAAGCGGTAGGCGCCGGGTCCGTGGGCAGCTCGACGAAGACGGCGCCCGTGCCGACCACGCTGGCCGCCATCATCCCGTTGAGCCGTATCATCTGGCCTTCGTAGGCCGCAGGATCGACCCCGAGCGCCCCGGCGTCGACCACCGCGGCTTCCGGCATCGCCGGCGCGGCCTCCTCCATAGCGGGTGTGTCCTCAGCCATGTCGTCCGCGGCCGGCTCCCCGCCACCGCATCCCGTCAGCGCCACCAGCGCCACCACGAGGCACGACGACGTCAGCCTGAGTCCGTGTCTCCAGTACGTTTCGGTCATGATCCTCATCCGGTAAAAGGAATTCAATCCACGAGCTCGATGAGAGACATCTCGGCGGCGTCGCCCTGGCGCGGTCCGAGCTTCAGGATCCGCGTATATCCGCCCGGACGGCTCGTGTACCTCGGGCCGATGTCGGCGAACAGCCGCCCCAACACGTCATGGTCCTGGATACGCCGTGCCGCCAGGCGGCGTGCATGCAGGTCGCCACGCTTGGCCAGCGTGATCAGGCGCTCCGCGTACGGACGCAACTCCTTCGCCTTGGCCGTCGTGGTCTCGATGCGACCGTGCCGAAAGAGCGCGGTCGCCATATTGCGCATCGTAGCACGCTTGTGCGATGCGGAACGAGAGAGCTTCCTGCCCTTCTTTCGATGGCGCATAAGTGTTCGATCCGAGCGGCTGCGAGCCGCGTAGGACTCAGTGCCCTTCGGCCTCCGCTGCGACAGCCTCCATCTCGACGAAGAAGAGCTGGCCGTCGTCGGCTTCCTCGAACTTCATTCCGAAGCGCAGTCCGTGTTCGTCGAGGAAGCCTTCGATCTCCTCCAGCGACTTCTTGCCGAAATTGTCGATCTTGAGCATCTCTTCCTCGCTCCACTGCACAAGATCGCCCAGCGTCTGGATGTTCTCCTTTTGCAGGGAGTTGCGGGTCCTGACGGAGAGCTCGGCCAGGTCCTCGATAGGCTTGCCGAACAGATCGCGCAGACGCTCCGGCACGACCGCGGCGCCCGGCGGCGTAGCCTGCGGGATCCTGTCCTGACCGAAGTACAGCATGTATTCGAGGTACTTGCGGACGAGCTCGGAGGCATACGCCACGGCGTCTTCGGGGTGAACCGACCCGTCCGTCTCGACGAACAGCGCCAGGCGGTCGAAGTCGGTGCGCTGACCGACGCGAGTCTCCTCGACTGTGAAGTTCGCCCGCCGCACCGGATTGTAGATCGAGTCGATGCGGACCAGGTCAACGGGAGCGCCACGGGGCACCGGATGCTGATCGGCCAGCACGAACCCGCGGCCCTTGTTGACGTGGAGCTCGACATTGAGTTCGCGCTCCTCCTGAAGCGTGAGCAGGTGATGGCCGGGATCGAGAACGGCGACCCCGGCAGAGGCCTGGAGCTCGGCGGCTGTCACCACGCCGGCCTGGGACGTAGTGAGCTTGAGCGTCGCCTCCTCGACGTCGTCGTCCAACGTCACCACGAGTGACTTGAGGTTCTGGATGATCTGGTGCACGTCCTCGACGACCCCGGCGATCGTCTGGTGCTCGTGGACCACGCCGTCGATTCTGAACGCCCAGACGGCCCCTCCCCGGAGAGACGAAAGCAGAACGCGCCGCACCGAGTTGCCGAGCGTGTGCCCGAAGCCCCGCTCGAGCGGCTCGATGACGAAGCGGGCCCTCTTGCCGTCCCCGGACCTCTCGGCGATGTCGATGCGCTCGGGAAGAACCAGACCGGCCAGATCCATCTCCACGTGCATGCTCCTCCTAGTGCCTACTTCGAGTAGAGCTCGACGATGAGCTGCTCCTGTACGGCAAGCGCGATGTCCTGCCTCTCCGGCATTCGAACGACTCGCCCTACGCGATTCTTCTCGTCCAGCGCAAGCCACTCCGGCACGCTGACCCGGGTGCGCGCCTCAAGCGACTGCTGGACCGTGGCCATGTCCCGGTCGCGACTCCGAACGGCCACCTCGTCTCCCACGCGCACGCGGAAGCTCGGCACGTCGACGATGCGCCCGTTCACTTCGACGTGGCGATGCCTGACAAGCTGCCGAGCCTGGGCACGACTGGCCGCGAAACCCAGCCTAAAGGCGATGTTGTCGAGGCGCACCTCGAGGTTGAGCAGAAGATTCGCGCCGGTGACGCCCGGCTGCGTCGCGGCTCGCTCGAACAGATTGCGGAACTGTTGCTCGTGCAGTCCGTAGATCCGCTTCACCTTTTGTTTTTCGCGCAACTGGAGCGCGTACTCGGACTGCTTTCGGCGTCTTGCCTGGGCCGGTCCGTGCTGGCCCGGCGGATACGTGCGCCGGTCCACGGGACATTTCTCCGTGTAACACTTGGCGCCCTTGAGGAACAGCTTCTGCCCCTCGCGGCGGCACAGCTTGCAGACCGGCCCGTTGTATCTCGACATGCGTGTTCGTCCCGGGCGTCAGACCCGCCGCTTCTTCGGCGGCCGACAACCGTTGTGGGGCAGAGGAGTCACGTCCTGGATCGACTTGATGTGCAGGCCGGCGGTGGCAAGAGCCTGGATCGCGGACTCGCGGCCGGAACCGGGTCCCTGCACGAGCACGGCGACACGCCGCACACCGGCCGCCAACGCCTCGCGACCGGCCAGCTCGGCGGCTACCGTCGCGGCAAAGGGGGTCGATTTCTTCGATCCCTTGAAGCCCGCCTTTCCCGCACTGGACCACACGACCGCGTTGCCCTGATTGTCCGTGATCGTGATCAGCGTGTTGTTGAAAGTCGCCTTGATGTGAGCGACGCCATCGGCTTCGACGACACGCTTGCGCCCCCTGCCGCGTGCCCCTGATCTGCCGGACTTGGGAGTGGCCATGCTCGTTCTTCCTTAGGACCCCTAGGGTATCGACAAGCCGATGCGGCGAACCGGAGGCCCCAGCGGGGCTCCGTCCGGACCTCGCGCCCAGGCGATCTCAGCCGCGCCCGCTACTTCTTCGGTGCCTTCTTCTTCCCTGCGATCGCACGCCGCGCCCCTTTGTGCGTCCGCGCGTTGGTATGCGTGCGCTGGCCACGCACCGGGAGGCCCCGGCGATGCCTCAGCCCCCGGTAGCAGCCGATGTCCATGAGGCGTTTCACGTTCATGGATGTCTCGGTGCGCAACGCCCCCTCCACCTTGTACTTGCCCTCGATCTCGTGCCGGAGTCGGTTCACGTCTTCGTCGGTCAGGTCCTGAGTTCGCGTCGTGGGGTCTACTCCCGTGCTATCCAGGATCTGATGGGCGCGCGCGCGGCCGATGCCATAGATATAGGTGAGCGCGATGTCGATCGGCTTACCCCGGGGAAGGTCGACACCTGCGATACGGGCCATGGTCTTCGCTCCCCTGCAGACGTCAGCGCGCCGCGCTCACCCTTGGCGCTGCTTGTGGCGCGGATTGCGCTTACAGATGACCCGGACGACACCGCGTCGGCGGATCACCTTGCAGTGCTCGCAGATGGGTTTGACGCTGCTGCGAACCTTCATCACCGGCCTCCCGATTCGTCTCCGGTAAAGCTTGCCATTATAGCGGCAAGGGGTTAGCCCCTCAAGGCGTTACGGTGCCGCGGAGCGGCCCAGCTGGCCCGTCGTGACAGGCGCCAGGGTGAGGATCCTGGGGCCGGTCGCCGTCACTGCCACGGTGTGCTCGAAGTGGGCCGAGCGCGAGCCGTCGGCGGTGACGACCGTCCAATGGTCGTCCAGAGTCCGGATCCGATCACTCCCTCGCGAGAGCATGGGTTCGATCGCGATCACCATCCCCTCGCGAAGGCGCGGTCCGTGTCCCGGGCGCCCGATGTTGGGTACTTGAGGCTCCTCGTGTACGTCGCGCCCGACACCGTGACCGACGAGTTCGCGGACGATCCCGAACCCCTTGTCCTTCACCGTCCCGACCACTGCGGCGCCGATGTCACCCACGTGGAATCCGGGCCTGGCCGCAGCGATGGCACGCTCGAGCGCCTCTTCGGTGATGCTCAACAGCTCGTGCGTCCGTTCGTCCACCTCGCCGACAGGGAAGGTCCACGCGGAGTCCGAGCACCACCCGTCGAACTTGACTCCCACGTCGATCGACACGGTATCGCCCTCCACGAGCACACGGTCCGGGCGCGGGATCCCGTGCACGACCTCCTCGTTCACCGATACGCATACGCTGGCGGGGAAATCGTAAAGGCCCTTGAACGCCGGCACCGCACCTTCGTGGGAACGAATGAAGGTGTCGCAAAAGGAATCCAGCGCGCCCGTCGAGACCCCTGGAACGATCCTCGTCTCGATCTCGCGAAGGAGGGCGCCGATGATCGCCCCGCCGCGCGCGATGATGTCGATCTCGTCGGGCGACTTGAGGCGGATCACGTACCTGTGACCTCCTGCAGCGCGTCCCGCACCTTGTCGACGGGGCGATCCGCGGCGACCTGCTCCAACCGGGCCGACGTCCCCAGGTAGAACTGAATGAGAGGCATGGTATCCTTTCGGTACACCTTGAGCCGTCTGCGAACCGTCGCCGGATCGTCGTCCCGACGGCGTGCGAGCTCACCGCCGCACCGATCGCATGCGCCAGCTTTCCGTGGAGCATTGAAGTGGATGTTGTAGACGGCCCCGCAGTCTCGGCAGCTACGACGGCCCGCCATTCGCCGCAAGAGCACCTCGTCGTCCGCCTCGAGCACGATCACCCGGTCGACCTGTCGATCGACATCCCCGAGAACCGAGGCCAGCATGTCGGCCTGCGGGACCGTGCGAGGGAAGCCGTCGAACACGACTCCCGTGTCGGGAGACAGGCCGCTCAGCACTTGCCGTACAAGCTCGATGATCAGCCCGTCGGGGACGAGCTCCCCACGGTCCATGTAGCCCTGGGCCCGGCGACCCAGCTCGGTGCCCTCACGGCACGCGGCACGCAGCAGGTCTCCGGTAGCCACGTAGCGGGCGCCCGCCCTCTCGGCGAGCCACGCGCCCTGCGTCCCCTTCCCCACGCCCGGCGGTCCCAGAAGAATCACGACCACGACGGCAGGCCCCCGTTCTCGTCGGCAGCTGCTCAGGCGCGCGCTCGCGCGGGCCTTCGAGCCGTGGAGCGCCGGCCGGGCCCCGGGGCCGGCGACGTCAACTCCCGTCTCCCCGAACTGCGACCCCACCCGGGCCGCATCTCACATGTACCTCTGGCGGCCGCGCATCTTCACTCGACCCTTCTTCATGAAACCGTCATAGTGGCGCAGCAGGAGCAACTGCTGGGCCTGCTGAACGGTGTCCAGACCCACGCCTACGACGATCAGCAGGCTCGTACCGCCGAAGAAGAACGCCTGGATGTTGAAGATATCGAAGATGAAGAACGGGAGCAGGGCGATCAGCGTCAGGTAGATCGATCCCGGCAGCGTGATGCGTGTCAGCACCCGGTCGATGTACTCCGCGGTGCGCGCCCCGGGCTTCACGCCCGGGATGAACGCTCCCTGCTTCTTCAGGTTCTCGGCCAAGTCGACGGGGTTGAAGATGATCGACGTGTAGAAGTACGTGAAGAAAAGGATGAGCACGGAGTAGCTCACGTAATACGGCCAGGTCTGGGGCTGGAAGAGATCGGCCAGCGACCTGAGCGGTGGCCAGGTCGAGAACGCCGCCAGCGTACCCGGAATGATGATGAACGACTGCGCGAAGATGATCGGCATCACCCCGGCGGAGTTCACCCGCAGGGGTATGAAGCTCTTTTGGCCCTCCTGGATGCGGCCGCGGCCGATCACCTTGCGGGGAATCTGAACGGGGATCTTGCGAGCCGACATCGTCATCGCGACGACGCCGGCGCAGACCGCGATCACGACGAGCACGAGCATGACCAGTGCGAGGATTCCGATCTCGCCGACCATGAGCGACTCCCACGTCCGCCCGACCGCGGCGGGGAAGCTCTCGATGATGCTGAAGAAGATCATCAAGCTCATGCCGTTGCCGATCCCGTGCTCGGTAATCTGCTCGCCCATCCACATGATGAAGACGGCACCGGTCGTCAGGGCTACCACCGTCGTGAACACGAAGCCGAATCCCGGGAAGCGCACGGCGTCGGGAATGCTCTGCAGGAAGACCGCATACCCGTAGCCCTGCATGATCGACAGCACCACGGTCGTATATCGCGTCCACTGCGTGAGCTTCTTGCGGCCGTCCTCACCCTCCTTCTGCATCTTCTCCACCGTGGGGATCACGGCTGCCAGCAGCTGGAACATGATGCTGGCGGAGATATAGGGCATGATGCCGAGAGCGAAGATGGTCGCACGCGACAGGCCACCGCCGACGAACATGTCGTAGACGCCCAGGAAGGTGTTCTGCAGCGTGCCGAACTGGAGTCGCAGGACGCCGACGTCGATCCCCGGCACGGTGATGTGCGCGCCGATCCGGTAGATGAGCAGGATGAAGACCGTGAAGACGATCTTCTTCTTGAGCTCCGGAACCCTGAACAGGTTCGCTAGTGGGTTCATCGTTGCCGGACTCAGCTCTCTGGGGCGGCGGCGGTCTCGTTCCGGCCCGCCTTCTCGCGACCGCCGCCCAGCACGGTCGCGCTTCCCCCGGCAGCCTCTATCTTGGCACGCGCCGACTTGCTGAACGCGTGCGCGCTGACGCTCAACGCACTGCCCGGGTCCCCATCGCCGAGCACCTTGACGGGCCGCCTGAGACTTGCGACCAGGCCCGCCGCCTTGAGCGTCTCGGGCGTGACCTCACCCTCCAGACCGGCCAGGTCGCGCACGTTGACCACCTGATATTCTACGCGACGGAAGTTCTTGAATCCCCGTTTGGGGATACGCCGCTGGAGCGGCATCTGACCACCCTCGAAGCCGGGCTTGGCCGTCGTGCCGGAGCGCGCGCCCGCGCCTTTCTGCCCGCGGCCCGCAGTCTTGCCGGTTCCCGACCCGGGCCCGCGGCCCACGCGCTTGCGGTTTCGGCGCGATCCCGGAGCGGGTTTCAGATCGTGCAGCTCGGCCATCGAGGACTCCTCGCTACTCCACGGGGCGAACGCTGACCATGTGGGCAACCTGCCGGATCATGCCACGGATGGCGGGCGTGTCGTCGTGAATCACGGTCTGTTGGTTGTACTTGAATCCCAGCGCTTCCATCGTGCGACGGTGCTTGGCCGGTCGGCCGGACAGGCTCCGGACCTGCTTGACAGCGATCTTGCGGCTGGTGGACGGCTCCGGCTCAGTCACGGTCCGCCACTCCCAGCGCCTCTACGGGCACTCCGCGCTCCGCGGCCGCCTGTTCGGCGGTGACCAGCCTCGTCAGCGCGTCCACTGTGGCGCGCACCACGTTGATCGGATTGTTGGTCCCGATGCTCTTGGTCAGAACGTCCGTGACGCCGACCGCCTCGAGCACGGCCCGCACCGGCCCGCCCGCGATGACGCCCGTCCCGGGGGCGGCAGGCCGCAGCAGCACGCGACCCGCCCCGCAGCGTCCGAGGATCTCGTGCGGCAGCGTGCCGTTGCGGAGCGGCACCACGATCATCTGGCGCCGCGCGCGGTCGAAAGCCTTCCGGATCGCCTCCGCGACCTCGCTGGCCTTGGCAAGTCCGACACCGACGTTGCCCCTCTGATCCCCCACGGCCACCAGCGCCGAGAACGAGAACCGGCGACCGCCCTTCACTACCTTGGCCACCCGGTTGATGTGGATGACGTTCTCGACCAGCTCGCTCTCGCGGCCGCGCGTGGATTTCTTGTCCCCTCGCTGCTCTCGTTCCATCAGAACTTCAGCCCCCTCTCGCGGGCGCCCTCGGCGAAGGCCTTCACGCGCCCGTGATACTTGTAGCCGCCGCGATCGAAAACCACAGCGCTGATTCCACGCTCACACGCACGTTCGGCCAGCAGCCTGCCAGCGGCCCGGGCCTGCTCCACCTGCCTGTTCTTCCCCGACTCGCTCTTGAAGTCGCGCAGGCTCTCCTCGAGGGTGGACAGACCGAGCAATGTCCGTGACGCCTCGTCGTCCACGAGCTGCCCCTCGATGTTTCGCAGCGAACGGTAGACGACGAGCCTAGGACGTTCGGGCGTGCCCCACACCTTCTTCCGGATGCGGCGGTGTCGGCGGAGCCGGGCGCTCCTGCGGTTCTCCGTCTTCGCCATCGACTACGCTCCAGCGGTCTTGCCGGCCTTGCGCCGGACCTGCTCGCCCCGGTACCGGATCCCCTTGCCCTTGTAGGGCTCCGGCGGCCTGACCGAGCGGATCTCCGCCGCGACCTGACCAACCATCTGTTTGTCGGGCCCCGAGATCGTCACCGTCGTCGGGGTCGGCGTGTCGATGGTGATTCCGGGCGGGGCGTCGTATTGAACGGGATGCGAATAGCCCGCCGTGAGCTTGACGCCCTTCGCGCTCTTCTCCGCCTTGTAGCCAACGCCCACGATCTCCAGGTCCTTCTTGTACCCCTGGGTCACGCCCACCACCATGTTCGAGATGAGCGTGCGCGTGAGACCGTGCAGTGCCTTGTGCTGCGCGCTGTCGGAGGGGCGCTCGACGCGTACTTCGCTGCCCTCGATCCTCACGTCGATGGCGGAATGCACGTCGAGCGCAAGGTCTCCCTTGGGCCCCTTGACCCGCACCTGGCGCCCCGACACCCTCACGTCGACCCCCTCCGGGAACGGGACCGGTCGCTTGCCGATACGAGACATCGTCGTCCGCCTACCAAACCATGGCCATGAGCTCTCCGCCGACTCCCGCTCGCCGGGCGTCGCGGTCGGAGAGGAGGCCTTGCGAAGTGGACAGTATCGCCATGCCGAGGCCGTTCCTCACGCGCGGTATCTCGCCTACCCGCACGTAGCGGCGGCGCCCCGGTCGCGACACCCGCTCGAGGTGCCGAATGACCGGCTCACCCTCGTGGTACTTGAGATACACGCGCAGCAGCCCGTGCCGTCCGTCTTCCAGGATCTTGAAGTCGAAGACGAAGTGGCTCTCCTTCAGGATGCCGGCGACTTCGACCTTCAGCTTCGACACCGGCATGTCGACCCACCGATGGCCGGCGGTACCAGCGTTTCGGATACGGGTCAGCATGTCGGCGATCGGGTCGGTCATCATCTTATTTGGGCCCTCACCAGCTGGACTTGCGCACGCCGGGGATCTCCCCCCGTAGCGCCATCTCGCGGAAGCAGATCCGGCAGATCCCGAACTTCCGTATATAGCCACGCGGGCGCCCGCAACGCGCGCACCTGCTGTTGCGGCGCACCTCGAACTTGGGCTTGCGCTTCGCCTTCTCGATCAACGCCTTCTTGGCCATGGCTTGCTCTCTCTTGAGACGGGTCGCCGTGGGTGGCTACGCGGCCAAATGGCCGATGACAACGGGAATCTCGCCGCGGAACGGAAAGCCCATCTCCTTGAGAAGCGCAAACGCCTCGTCGTCCTTGACGGTGCTGGTCACCACGGTGATGTCCATGCCGTGGATCGCCTGCACCCGATCGTAGTCGACCTCCGGGAAGATGATTTGCTCCTTCACTCCGAGCGTGTAGTTGCCGCGCCCGTCGAAGGAGCGAGTAGAAAGCCCACGGAAGTCACGAACCCTCGGAATCGCCACGCTTACTAGGCGATCGAGGAAATGGTACATCCGCTGCCTGCGGAGGGTCACGGCGACTCCGACGGGCATCCCCTCGCGCAAGCCGAAATTGGAGATCGACTTGCGAGCCCGCGTGACCAGCGGGGTCTGCCCGGTGATCTGGCGCATCTCCTCGACCACGCTGTCGAGAAGCTTCTGGTTCTTCGGGGCCTCGCCCACGCCGCAGTTGACCGTCACCTTCTCGATTCGCGGAACCTCGTGCCGATTCTTCCAACCGAACTGTTGCACCAGCTTCGGCACGGCCTGATCGCGATAGTGCCGCTGGAAGCGCGGCTCGAACCGGGGGACCGGCCCGGTCTGAACCGTCCGGTCCTCGCTCGTACCCTTGCCGCGCCTGTCGGCCTTGCCCGGCTTACCGGCCGCCTGAGCCTTCGGTGCCTGTCGCGGCTTCTGCTTGCCCGCGTCGCTCTTCTTCTTCGCCATCGTCGCTCGCTATTGGGGTCGCGGGATCGGGTTTCCGCCCTTGACCGCGATCCGCTCCTTGGTGCCGTCCTCCTCGATGCGCATACGTACGCGGCTGGCCTCGCCCGCCGCCGCATCCATGAGCATGACGTTGGAGATGTGGATCGGTGCTTCGAAGGTGATGATCCCGCCTTCCGGATTCGCCTGACTCGGACGCGTGTGCCGCTTGCGCATGTTGACGCCCTCGATCACCACCCGGTCCTCGTCCTTCAGCACTCTCAGGACCGTGCCTTCCATGTCACGGAAGTTGCCGCGGATCACGCGCACGCGGTCGCCCTTCATGACCTTGTGCTTGACGTTGCGACGCCGTGGCTTCGCTCTCGTGGCCATCGTCAGAGTACCTCCGGCGCGAGCGACACGATCTTCATGTACTTCTTCTCGCGGAGCTCACGCCCGACCGGGCCGAAAATACGCGTTCCACGGGGCTCGCCGTTAGGGTTGATCAGCACTGCCGCGTTGTCATCGAATCGAATGTAGGTTCCATCGCGCCGCCGCATCTCCTTGCTCGTGCGCACAACGACCGCCTTTGCGATGTCGCCCTTCTTCACCGGAGCGTTCGGCATTGCGTCCTTCACGGTGACCACGACCACGTCCCCGATCCTCGCGTAACGGCGCTTCGAGCCGCCCAAGACCCGGATGCAGAGACCGCTCTTGGCGCCCGTATTGTCGGCGATGCGCAACATCGACTCCTGCTGAATCATCTCAAGTCTCTCGATCTACTCTGGGCGCTCGAGCAGCTCGGCGACACGCCATCGCTTGGTCTTGGACAGGGGACGCGTTTCCACGATGCGCACGATGTCGCCCACCCTGTATTCGTTCTCCTCATCGTGCGCGTGGTACTTCTTCGTTCGTGAGACCTGCTTGCCGTAGACGGAATGGCTCACGCGCCGTTCCACCGTCACGGTGACCGTCTTCCTGGACCGGTCACTGACGACCACGCCGACCCTGCTCTTGCGGTGACTCCGCCGGCTGCCGGCCGAAGCGGCGTCGCTCTCCGCCTGAACAGCTTCGGCCGCGCTCGCGCTGGTATCCTTAGGCATGCCAGTCCCTAGTTACGTTGCTCGGCGAGCTCGCGCTCGCGCAGGATGGTCTTCAGCCGGGCGATATCGCGCCTGACGCTGCGGATCAGGCGCGGATTCTCGAGCTGCATGGTCCCGGTCCGGAACTTGAGCCGGAACAGCTCCTCCTTGAGCTCCGCCAGCCGAGCCACGATCTCGGTGTCCTCCCATTCGCGGATATCCTCCGCCTTCATTTCCCCTTCTCCTCAGGTCGCGAGCTCTTGGTCGCGCACGACGAAGCGCGTCTTGATCGGGAGCTTCGCGGCAGCCAGCTCCATCGCCCTGCGGGCCGTTTTCTCGTCGATGCCTTCGAGCTCGAACATCACGCGCCCCGGCTTGACGACGGCGACCCAGCCCTCCGGGTTTCCCTTGCCCTTGCCCATGCGTGTCTCCGCCGGCTTCTTGCTGATCGGCTTGTCGGGAAAGATCCGGATCCAGACCTTGCCGCCGCGCTTGATGTGCCGCGTCATCGCGACGCGAGCCGCCTCGATCTGGCGATTGGAAATCCAGCCCGGGGCAGCCGCCTGCAGTCCGTATTCGCCGAAGGAAACCTGGTTGCCTCGGCTCGCCTGCCCGCGCATGCGACCCTTGTGCATCCTGCGGTACTTGACCCTCTTCGGTGCCAGCATCTGGGGCTATCCTTTCGTCAAGCGCCGGTGGAGTACGTGCGGCCCCGGCGATCTTCGACCACCTCGCCCCTGAACACCCAGCACTTCACGCCGATGGTCCCGTAGGTCGTGAACGTGTGGATCTGCGCGTAGTCGATGTCAGCGCGCAGGGTGTGCAGCGGCACGCGGCCCTCATGGTATCCCTCCGTTCGCGCGATCTCGGCCCCCCCGAGTCGTCCGGACGTCTGGATCTTGATCCCCTCGGCCCCGCTTCGGATGGCCGCTTGGACCGCCCGCTTCATGGCGCGGCGGAAACTGATCCTTTGGCGCAGCTGATGGGCCACGTTCTCGGCCACCAGGCGCGCCTCTATCTCCGGCCTCTTGATCTCCTCCACGTTGACCGAGATCTCGGCGTTCGTCAGCATGGCCAGCTCATCGCGCAGCTTGTCGACCTCCGCACCGCGCTTGCCGATGACCACGCCGGGGCGGGCCGTATGCAGCGTGACCACGATCTTGCTCGGCTTGCGCTCGATCTCGACCTGCGACAGGGCGGCGTGGGCAAGCCGCCGGTGCAGGTACTTGCGGATCGTCTCGTCCTCGTTGAGAAGGCGCGGAAAGTCCTTCTCGGCGTACCAGCGCGAACGCCAGTCCCTGACCACACCGAGGCGGAAGCCGTGCGGGTGCGTCTTCTGGCCCATCTAGTCGCTCCTCTTGTCGACGACCAACGTGATGTGGCTCATGCGCTTACGGATCGGCGACGCCCGCCCCATCGCCGCACGGCGGTATCGACGCAGGCTCGGACCCTCGTCGACGCGAATCTCACGCACGAAGAGCTCGTCGACGTCGAGCACGTCGCCCTCGTCCTGGGCCTTGCTCTGCGCGTTCGCCACCGCGGAACGAAGCGTCTTGCCGACCGCGACGGCGGCCTTGCGCGGGGTGAACTGAAGGATCGAATACGCCTCCCCCACGCTCTTGCCGCGAATCAGGTCCCCGACGAGGCGCACTTTCCTCGGGCTCTGCCGTACGTAGCGGGCGATCGCTCTGGCTTGCATGCTCCATCCCTCCGGGCTCAGCCGCCTGACGGCCTGGCCCGCTTGTCCGCCAGCCTGCCGCCGTGCCCCCGGAACAGACGCGTGGGCGCGAACTCGCCCAGTCGGTGGCCGACCATGTTCTCGGTGATGTAGACGGGAATGAACTTGTTGCCGTTGTGCACGGCGATCGTGTGGCCGACGAATTCGGGGGAGATGACGGAGGCCCGGGCCCAGGTCTTCAGGACCTTCTTCTCGTTGCGCGAATTCATGATCTCGATCTTCAACAGCAGCTTGTCGTCGATATAGGGACCCTTCTTCACGCTACGTGCCATGGTGGCCGCCTCCCCTACTTCCTAGAGCGGCCGCGCTTGCGGCCGCGCACGATGTCCCTGTTCGAAGCCTTCTTGCGGCGCCGCGTCTTCACGCCCTCCGGCTTACCCCACGGGGAGGTCGGCGGACGGCCTCCGGACGCCTTGCCCTCGCCGCCACCGAGAGGGTGGTCGACCGGGTTCATCGCCACGCCCCGAACGTGCGGCATACGGCCGCGCCAGCGGTTGGCGCCCGCCTTGCCGACGACGGTCAACTCGTGATCCACGTTGCCCACCTGGCCAATCACGGCATAGCACTCGGCGCGGACGCGCCTCACCTCGGTGGAAGGCAGCCGCAGCGTGACGTAGTCGTTCTCCTTGGCCATCACCTGCACGCCGGCGCCCGCAGAGCGAGCCATCTGGGCTCCCTTGCCCGGCTTGAGCTCCACGTTGTGCACGGTCGTACCGAGCGGGATGTTCGCGAGCGGAAGCGCGTTGCCGACCTTGATGTCGGCCTCCGGGCCCGCCATGATCGCGTCGCCCACCCGCAGACCGCTCGGATGGACGATATAGCGCTTCTCGCCGTCGGCGTAGTTGATGAGCGCGATGTTGGCGGAGCGATTCGGATCGTATTCGATCTGCGCCACCTTGCCGGGAACGCCGCGTTTGTCCCGCTTGAAGTCGATCCTGCGGTAGCGCCGCTTGTGGCCGCCCCCGCGCCACCTCGTGGTCACGCGCCCGTGATGGTTGCGCCCCCCTTTGCTCGAGACCGGCTCCACGAGCGAGCGCTCCGGTGTCGCCCTCGTGATCTCGTCGTTCTTCAAGATAGACCGGAAGCGTGTCCCGGGCGTTACCGGCTTGAGCTTCTTGATCGCCATCAGCCCACCTCGTAGAGCTCGATGTGGTCTCCCTCGGCGAGCGTGACCACGGCTTTCTTGAACGACGGCCGACGGCCCATGGCCCGATTCTGGCGACCCATGAATCCCCGCTTCGCCTTCCCCGCGTACATCATGGTGCGTACGTCGGTCACCGTAACGTCGAACAGCTTCTCCACGGCGCGCTTGACCTCGATCTTGTTCGCGTCGAGCGCGACCTTGAAGGTGTACGTGTTGCGGGCTTCCATCTGACGCGTGGTCTTCTCGCTCACAATCGGCTGGACTACGACCTCGTAAGGCTCGCGCATGTCCCGCTACTCCTTGCCCGGCTTCTTGGCAGAGCGCAAACGATCCACGGCTTCCCGCTCGATCACGACCGTGCCCGCCCAGAGGACGTCGTAGGCGGACTCGTCTCCGAACGGCAAGACACGCACGTCGGGGAGGTTGCGCGCGGACAAGTACAGGTTCTCCTTCACGCCGTCACTCAGAATCAGCACGTTGCCGGAAGCGGTGATCGATCCGAGATACTCCCGCAGCCGCCCGGTCTTGGGCCGCTCGAACTGGAAACCGTCGACGAGCACGATGCGCTCCCCCTGCGCGCGACTGTTTAGCGCCGAGCGGCGGGCCAAGGCCTTCACCTTGCGCGGCAGCTTCTGGCGATAGCTGCGCGGAATCGGCGGAAAGGCCCGGCCGCCGCCGTCCATGTGCGCTGCCCGGATGGTCCCCTGGCGCGCCCGTCCGGTCCCTTTCTGGCGGAACGGCTTTCTGCCCCCCCCGGACACGTCGGAGCGCGTCTTGGCCGCTGCGGTGCCCTGTCGCTGGTTGGCGAGATAGGCCTTGACCGCCTGGTGCAGGACCGGTTCGTTGACGACGCCGTCGAAGAGGGTATCGGGCAACGCACGAGCCCGCCCCCTCTTGCCGTCGACCTTGTAGTAGCGCGCCTTGTACATGCTCACTTGCTGATGAAGACCAATCCGTCACGGGCTCCCGGCACCCCGCCCTTGACGAAGATCAGATTCCGCTCTGCGTCGACTCGGACCACCTGGAGGTTGATGATCGTGTGGCGGGCACCGCCCATCCGTCCGGGCAGGCGCTTGCCCTTGATCACCCTCGAGGGATCGGTCCCGGGCCCCATCGATCCGGGCGTGCGAGACTCCGGATGGCCGTGCGAGGCCGGCCGGCCGGTGAAGCCGTGCCGCTTCACGACGCCCTGGAATCCTCTGCCCTTGTCGGTGCCGGTCACCTTGACTCGGTCGCCGGGCTCGAACTGCTCCACGGTAAGGCTCTGGCCCACCTCGACCGCCTGATCCGGCCCGAGCCGGAACTCCCGCAACACCCGGGGAGCGGCCTCGAGCCCCGCCTTGGCCGCGTGGCCGGCCTCGGCCCCGGTGGTCCGCTTCGCCTTCTTCTCGCCGTAGCCCAGCTGGACCGCCGCGTAGCCGTCGCTCTCCTCATCCTTGACCTGTGTCACGGGGCAGGGGCCCGCTTCGATGACGGTGACGGGAACGGCGTTCCCCACCTCGTCAAAGACTCGGGTCATCCCGACCTTCCTTCCGATGATTCCAGCCATCGTTCCCTGGTCCTGGCGCACTCCGGCGCGGATCGAGGCACTCCCGCTCGGGATCTGCACCCTCTCCGGTTCAGTCCACCCTGATCTCGACGTCCACTCCAGCGGGCAGGTCGAGTTTCGTCAGCGCGTCAATAGTCTGAGGGCGGCTGTCGATGATGTCGATCAGCCGCTTGTGGGTCCTGAGCTCGAACTGCTCCCGGCTCTTCTTATCGATGTGCGGCGATCGGAGCACGGTCCACCGCTGCCGCCTCGTGGGCAGGGGGATCGGACCCCTCACCGAGGCACCGGTCTTCTCCGCGGTGCGCACGATGTCCGACGCTGTCTGGTCCACGACCCAGTGGTCGAACGCCTTGAGCCGGATCCTGATTCGGTCCGCCATGTCTCTCTCTCTGGGCTCCGTGAGCCCGTCTCGCCCTGCCCACGAACCACTCTCGTGAGCTTCTTGTCGCGGCCCCTCGGCGGGCCGTTACTCGATAATCTCCGTCACCACCCCCGCACCCACCGTCCGCCCCCCCTCGCGGATGGCGAACCTGAGCTCCCTGTCCATGGCGATGGGCGTGATCAGCCCGATCTCCATCTGCACGTTGTCGCCCGGCATCACCATCTCGACGCCGTCCGGCAGCTGCACTGCCCCGGTCACGTCCGTCGTGCGGAAGTAGAACTGAGGACGGTAGTTGTTGAAGAACGGAGTGTGGCGGCCGCCCTCGTTCTTGGTGAGGACATAGACCTCCGCCTTGAACTTCGTGTGCGGATTGATCGAGCCGGGCGCCGCCAGCACCATCCCGCGCTCGATCTCCTCCTTGCCGACGCCGCGCAGCAGCAGCCCGACATTGTCGCCCGCCTGTCCGTCGTCGAGGATCTTGCGGAACATCTCGACACCGGTCACCACGGACTTCTTGCTGGCACCGAGGCCGACCATCTCGACGCTCTCGCTCACCTTTATCTTCCCGCGTTCGATCCGGCCGGTGGCCACCGTGCCGCGGCCCGTGATCGAGAACACGTCCTCCACGGGCATCAGGAACGGCTTGTCCACGTCGCGCTCGGGCTGCGGGACGTTCTCGTCCAGGGCGTCGAACAACTCCTGTATGTTATCGAGCCAGGCCTCGTCGCCCTCGATCGCCTTGAGCGCGGAGCCGCGAATCACCGGGGCGTCGTCACCGGGGAACTGGTACTCGGAGAGCAGCTCACGTACTTCGAGTTCCACCAGATCCAGCAGCTCTTCGTCGTCCACCAGATCGCACTTGTTCAAGTATACGACGATGTGCGGCACGTTCACCTGGCGCGCGAGCAGTATGTGCTCGCGCGTCTGGGGCATCGGGCCATCCACGGCGGACACGACCAGGATCGCGCCGTCCATCTGCGCGGCGCCCGTGATCATGTTCTTGACGTAGTCGGCGTGCCCGGGGCAGTCGACATGGGCGTAGTGTCGCTTCTCGGTCTCGTACTCAACGTGCGAGGTCGCGATCGTCAAGATCTTCGTCGCGTCGCGACGGCCCTGCGACTCCGAGGCCTTTGCCACCTCGTCGTAGGAGACGTACTTCGTACCGTATCCCCTGTCCGACGAAATCTTCGTGAGCGCCGCGGTCAGGGTCGTCTTGCCATGGTCCACGTGCCCGATCGTGCCGACGTTCACGTGAGGCTTGGTCCGCTCAAACTTCGCCTTAGCCATCGTCCGTTCCTCTCAAGGGTTCTCCCGTTGCTTCCCGTCCGTCGATTCGCGCAGGCCACCGCAGTGTGACCCGCCCCGGGCAGCGTTCAGCGGCCCGCATTCCTGCCCTGTGCGGCGACGATCTCGTCGGCCTTGGACTTGGGCACCTCGTCGTAGCGCGCGAACTGCATCGTGTACACGGCGCGCCCCTGGCTCATCGAACGCAGCGTGGTCGAGTAGCCGAACATCTCGCCCAAGGGGACGCTCGCGCCGATGACGCGCGCGCCCTGCCGCTCGACCATCCCGCCCACTCTTCCGCGGCGAGCCGAGAGGTCACCGATGATGTCTCCCATGTAGTCAGCCGGCGTTACCACCTCCACGTCCATGATCGGCTCGAGCAATACCGGCGTGGAGCGCCTGATCCCCTCCTTGGCGGCCATCGATCCCGCGACCCTGAAAGCCATCTCGCTCGAGTCAACGTCGTGGCAGGAACCGTCGACGAGCTCCACCTTGACGTCGATCACCGGATAGCCGGCGATCACGCCGTTGTCGAGCGCCTCGCGAACGCCCTGCTGCACGGAGGGGACGTATTCCTTGGGGATCGTGCCGCCCACGATCTTGTCCTCGAATACGAAGCCCGCGCCGTGCCCGGCGGGTTCGATGTTGATCACGACGTGCCCGTACTGGCCGCGCCCGCCCGTTTGGCGCACGAACCTGGCGTCGACGTTCTTGCTGCCCGAGCGGATGGTCTCGCGGTAGGCGACCTGCGGGCGGCCGATGTTCGCGTCGACGCTGAACTCGCGGCGCAGGCGGTCGACGATGATCTCGAGGTGGAGCTCGCCCATCCCGCTGATGATCGTCTGATTGGTCTCGGGATCGGTGTGGACCCTGAAGGTCGGGTCCTCGTCGGCAAGTTTGTGCAGCCCGGCCGAGAGCTTGTCCTGGTCGGCCGCGGTCTTCGGCTCGATGGCGACCGCGATCACGGGCGAGGGAAACTTCATGGCCTCAAGGATGATCGGGCGGTCCGGGCTGCAAAGCGTGTCGCCCGTCCTCGTCTCCTTGAGTCCGATGGCGGCCGCGATGTCGCCCGCGTACACGTTGTCACGTTCGTTGCGCTTGTTCGCGTGCATCTGCAGGATCCGCCCGACCCGCTCCCGCTTGTCCCGGCTCGCGTTGTAGATGTAGGTGCCCGCGTCGAGGGATCCCGAGTAGACGCGAAAGAACGTGAGCTTACCCACGTAGGGATCGGCCATGATCTTGAACGCCAAGGCCGAAAACGGAGCATCGTCGGAAGCCTCCCGCATGTCGTGCGACCCGGCGCGCTGCGGAAGATGCCCCTGGATCGGCGGCACATCGAGGGGCGAGGGGAGATAGTCGACCACCCCGTCAAGCATGAGCTGCACGCCCTTGTTCTTGAACGCCGAGCCGCAGAAGACCGGGAAGACGGCACCCGCGATGGTCGCCTTCCGGATCGCTGCTCGAAGCTCGCGGCTGGAGACGTCGGAGCCGTCGAGATAGCGCTCGAGCAGCTCCTCGTCGTGATCTGCCACAGCCTCCAGCAATTCCTTCCGCATGGCCTCGGCCTTGCCGGTCATGTCGTCGGGGACCTCATGCTCCACGTACTTGGCACCCAGTTCGTCCTCGTACAGGAACGCCTTCATCGACACGATGTCGATGATCCCCGTGAACATCTCGCCCTGGCCCATCGGGTACTGGACCGCGAGAGCCTTGGCTCCGAGCCGCTCGCGCATCATGCCCACTACGTGCTCGAAGTCCGCGCCGACGCGGTCCATCTTGTTGACGAACGCAATGCGCGGAGTCCCGTAACGGTCGGCCTGGCGCCACACCGTCTCCGACTGGGGCTCCACGCCGCCGACCGCGCAGAACACCGCGACGGCGCCGTCCAGCACGCGCAGCGAGCGCTCGACCTCGGCGGTGAAATCGACGTGGCCCGGCGTATCGATGATGTTGATGCGGTAGTCGGTGTCGTCCTTCTTCCAGTGGCAAGTCGTGGCAGCGGACGTGATCGTGATCCCACGCTCTTGCTCCTGCTCCATCCAGTCCATCGTGGCCGCGCCCTCGTGGACCTCGCCCATGCGATGCACGCGCCCAGTGTAGAACAAGACTCGCTCGGTGGTCGTCGTCTTACCGGCATCGATGTGCGCCATGATGCCGATATTGCGAAGCTGCCCGAGCGGCGTGATCCTGGCCATCTATCTCCTCAGTCTTCCGATCCCGTTTCCCTACGTTTGACTCTTCCGCCCCCGATCGGCGGACCACAAAAAAGCAGGAGCGTGGAAGCAGTAGCACGGATCTCCTGCCCGCTTCGGGCCCCCACCCGGTGGCCCGCACCGTCCGCGCTTCCGGTGACCGGAGAGGGCCGCCCCCCCTGGGGTCTGGGCCTTCGCGCGTCCCCTGTGCTTCGGCGCCCCTGCGTTCCTCGACCGTCAGGCCGAGGACTCAGCGTGCCGGGCTACCAGCGATAGTGGGCGAACGCCTTGTTCGCTTCCGCCATCCGGTGTGTATCGTCCTTTTTCTTGATCGTGTTGCCCTCGCCCCGTGCGGCGGCCATCAGCTCCGCGGCCAAGCGCTCGGCCATGGTCTTCTCCGGGCGGGAACGCGAATAAGTCACCAGCCACTTGATGGCCAGCGCGTTGCGCCGCTCGGGCCGCACCTCGATTGGAACCTGGTAAGTGGCGCCTCCGACGCGCCTGCTCTTCACCTCTAGCACCGGCTTGGCATTGGTCATCGCCGTCTGGAAAACGGTCAGCCCCGGCTGCCCCGAGCGCTCCTCGATGAGCTCGACCGCGCCGTAGAATATCCCTTCCGCGACCGACTTCTTTCCATCCAGCATCAAGCCGTTTATGAACTTGGTCACCGTGGTCGACCCGAAGCTCGGGTCGCCCGCCACCTCTCTGCGCTCCGCCGCCGTCCGCCGGCTCATGCTTACCTGGGCCTCTTGGCCCCGTACTTCGAGCGCCCCTGCCGGCGCTCGCCCACGCCGGAGGCATCGAGAGTGCCCCGTATGATGTGGTAGCGCACACCCGGCAAGTCCTTTACCCGGCCCCCGCGGATCAGCACGATCGAGTGCTCCTGCAGGTTGTGTCCCTCGCCGGGGATGTAGGCCGTCACCTCGTGGCCGTTCGTGAGCCGCACCCGGGCGACCTTGCGAAGGGCCGAGTTCGGCTTCTTCGGGGTCGTGGTGTAGACGCGCGTACAGACGCCCCGCTTCTGCGGGTTCTTCTGCAGGGCAGGCGACTTGGTCTTCTGCGAAGCGGCCTGCCGGCCCTTACGTACGAGTTGGTTGATCGTCGGCATGACGGTCCGTGCGCGAAACCTCGGGGCCAGTGCGTCGCCCCTTCCCAAGAAAACCGCCGGGGCCCCTCGGAGCCTTCGTGTCGGCAGACGGCACGGAAGGACGATTCAAGGGTCTCCAAAACAGCTTGATAAGCTACCGACGCGTTCGGGGGACTGTCAACGGCCGGTTTCGGCGTTTTTGCGTCGCACCCGCCCCCGGAGAGGGCTCGGAATTTCCGGATTTTGGCGAACTCGAGGGCGGGGCGGGAGGGCCTGCCCGGCCGCAGGCGGCGGGGTCAAGACCTTGTGGCTCGCTCATCAGGCCCCGAGGGCTCGGCCGACGCCGCGCCCGGGGGCTTCAAGGGCGGGCGGGGAGGGGGGCGTCCGCGGAAGACACTCACGCCCCGCCTCCCCCCTGAATCCGATCGAATCGAGCCGCCCGGCCGTCAGTCGGCCGTAACGTGCGCGGCGTCCACCTCGGCCCCGAGGCCGGCCACCAGGTCGTCGGGGTCACCGAGCGGCAGGATCTCCTCGTCGTAGTACGCCTGCTCCACCATGAACTCGACGTCCCGATAGCGGTGGATTCCGGTGCCGGCCGGAATCAGGTGTCCGATGATGATGTTCTCCTTGAGCCCCTTCAGATCGTCTCGGGCACCGCGTACGGCCGCATCGGTCAGCACCCGCGTCGTCTCCTGGAAGGACGCCGCCGAGATGAACGATTCGGTCGTCAGGCTGGCCTTGGTGATGCCGAGCAGCAGGGGTTCGCTCCGGGCGGGCCTGCGCGACCCCGTCATGGTCCGCTGATTGAGGTCGCGGAACTCGATCCGGTCGACGTTTTCCCCCTCCAGAAGGTCCGTGTCACCGGGATCGGTGATGCGAACCTTCTGCAGCATCTGGCGCACGATGACGCCGATGTGTTTGTCGTTGATCTTCACGCCCTGCAGCCGGTAGACCTCCTGGATCTCGTTCAGGAGGTATTCCTGCACGGCGCGCGGGCCCTTGATGCGCAGAATGTCGTGCGGGTTGATCGGGCCCTCCGAGAGTCGGTCCCCCGCACGGACCTGGTCGCCCTCGTGGACGCGCATGTGCCGTCCGACCGGGACCTCGTAGGTCCGGGAAGGTCCCGTGTCGGGCGTCACGACGATCTCGCGCTTGCCGCGCTTGATGTCCCCGAAGCTCACCCTGCCGTCGATCTCGGTGATCACGGCCGGGCTCTTCGGCCTGCGCGCTTCGAACAGCTCGGCGACGCGGGGCAGCCCGCCGGTGATGTCGCGGGTCTTGTAGACCTCGCGGCTGATCTTGGCGATGGTGTCCCCGGTGCCGACCGCCTGCGCGTCGGTCACCGTCAGCTGGGCGCCGACTGGAATGATGAATTCCCGGAGCTTCTCGCGCTTCCTCCCCTTCGAGAGGATCTGGATCATCGGGTGCAGCCTCTTCTCGCGGTCCTCGATGATCGTCATCTGCCTCCGGCCCGTGGACTCGTCCAGCTCCTCGCGCATCGTCTGCTCCTCGACGATGTCGATGAACTTCACGACTCCTCCGGAGTCGGCCACGATCGGCTCGGAGTAGGGGTCCCAGCTGAAGAGCAGGTCGCCCGAGGAGATGGCCTGGCCCTCCTCGACCGCCAGCGTGGCACCGTAGGGGACCGAGAGACGGCTGCGGATCTGACCCTCCTTCGTCATCAGCACGATCTCGCCTTCGCGCGACGTGACGATGCGCTCCTCGTTCGGCGTCACCACGGTGGTCACGCGCTCGAGAGCCGCCGTGCCGTCGATCTTGCTCTTGCGCTGAGTCTGCGCCGCGATCCGCGCGGCCGTTCCGCCGATGTGGAAGGTGCGCAGCGTGAGCTGTGTGCCGGGCTCGCCGATCGACTGCGCGGCCAAGATTCCCACGGCCTCGCCGACGTCCACCATTTTCATGGTCGCCAAGTTTCGACCATAGCACTGACGGCAGATCCCCCGGCGCGCCTCACACGTCAAGACCGACCGGATCCTGACGGTCTGGATGCCCGCGTTCTCGATGTTCTCGGCCGCTTCCTCGACGATCAGCTCGCCGGAATTGACGAGCAGTTGGCCGTCGATCGGGTCGTAGACATCCTCTAGCGCCACGTTGCCGACGATCCGGTCACCCAACGGCTCGATGATGTCCTCGCCCTCCTTCAGGGCGCTCATGTCGAGCCCCATGATGGTGGCGCAGTCCTCGCTCGTGACCGTGACATCCTGCGCGACGTCCACGAGGCGGCGTGTGAGATAGCCTGCGTCCGCCGTCTTGAGCGCGGTATCGGCCAGCCCCTTGCGGGCGCCGTGGGTCGAAATGAAATACTCGACCGCCGTGAGTCCCTCGCGGAAATTCGACTTGATCGGACTCTCGATGATCTCGCCGATGCCGCCCGTCAACTTCTCCTGTGGCTTTGCCATCAGTCCGCGCATGCCGGCCAGCTGCCGCATCTGGTCTCGGTTACCCCGCGCGCCCGACGTCATCATCATGTAGACGGGATTGAAGCCGTCCTTGCTGCGCTCGAGGTGTCGCACCATGGCGTCGGCCACGTCATTGTTCGCGTGGGTCCAGGTGTCGATCACCTTGTTGTAGCGTTCGCCGTTGGAGATGTAGCCGCTGGAGTAGGCGCGCTGGAAGCGGTTCACCTGCTCGTTGGCCTCGCTCAGAATCTCCGCCTTCTCCGAGGGCACCTCCAAGTCGTCGATGCCTACGCTGATGCCGCCCATCGTAGCGTAGCGGAAGCCGAAGTCCTTGAGGTTGTCGAGAAACTCCGTCGTTCGCGCGAGCCCGGCCGTGGTGAAGCAGTCGAACACCAGGTCCCCGAGCTCCTTCTTGCCGAACGTCCGGTTCAGAAAGCCGAGGTCCTCGGGGACGATCGAATTGAACAGGACGCGCCCGACGGTCGTGCGAATCCAATGGCCGTGCGTTTCGTCGTCTTCGCCGCGCGCCCAGAACCAGCAGAGCGAATGGAAGCTCATGGTACCGCTCTCGAGCGCCATCTCCACTTCGCCGAACGTGGCGAAGCGGGGCGCCGCCGCATAGTGCTCCTCGAGCGCCTCCTCCGCCTGCTGACGGCCGGCGCGCGCGCGCTTGGTGTCGCTGAGCGTTGCCTCCAGGTCCTTCACCGCCAGGCTGGGGTTCGTCAGATAGTACGCGCCGATCACCATGTCCTGCGTGGGCGCCGCCACCGGGCGTCCGTTCGAGGGGAGCAGGATGTTGTTGCTCGCGAGCATGAGCACCCGGGCCTCGAGCTGCGCCTCGAACGAGAGCGGCACGTGCACGGCCATCTGGTCGCCGTCGAAGTCGGCGTTGAACGCCGCGCAGACGAGCGGATGAATGCGAATCGCCTTCCCCTCCACGAGTACCGGCTCGAACGCCTGGATCCCGAGTCGGTGAAGCGTGGGCGCGCGGTTGAGCAGCACGGGATGGTCGCGGATGATGTCCTCGAGCACCTCGTAGACCTTGGGGTCGTCGCGCTCGACGATCTTCTTGGCCCGCTTCACCGTCTCAGCCTCGCCGCGCTTCTCCAGCTCGTGGATGATGAAGGGCTTGAACAGCTCGACGGCCATCGCCTTGGGCAGACCGCACTGGTGCAGCTTCAGCTCCGGGCCGACCACGATCACCGACCGACCCGAATAGTCGACACGCTTGCCCAGCAGATTCTGACGGAAGCGTCCTTGCTTGCCCTTGAGCATGTCGGAGAGCGACTTGAGGGGTCGCTTGCCTCGGCCGCGGATCGCTTTCGAGCGCCGGCCGTTGTCGAACAATGCGTCCACGGCCTCCTGGAGCATGCGCTTCTCGTTGCGCAGAATCACCTCCGGCGCGCGCATCTCGAGCAACTTCTTCAGGCGGTTGTTTCGGTTGATCACCCTCCGGTAAAGGTCGTTCAGGTCGCTGGTCGCGAAGCGCCCGCCGTCGAGAGGCACCAAGGGCCTCAGATCGGGCGGTATGACCGGGATCGCGTCCATGACCATCCGGTTGGGGCGATTGCGCAACTCGGCGGAGTCCCCCGAGTTGCGAAGGGAGTCCACGACTTTGAGCCGCTTGAGCTTCTTTTTCTTGCGATGCTGACTGGTCTCCGACGCGATCTCGACGCGCAGCCAGTCGGCCAGTCGATCGAGCCCCCTGCCGTCTGAGTTGCGATCGTTCATCCTCCGCTCGGGCGTATCCAGTTGCTTCAGCAGCGTGCGCACCGCCTCCGCACCGATCTCCGCGCGGAAATCGTGGTCGCCTTCCTCGCGCGCCTTCACCCGCAGGTCGTAGTACTCATCCTCGTCGAGCAAGTCCTGGAACTCCACCTCCTGCTTGCCCGTGTTTGTGACCACGTACGCCGCATAGTAGACGACCTTCTCCAAGTCCCGCAGCGTCATGCCCAACAGGTAACCGAGCTGACTCGGAAGCGTCTTGAAGAACCAGATATGCGCCACCGGGACGGCCAGTTCGATGTGGCCCATGCGCTCGCGGCGTACCTTGGACAGCGTGACCTCCACGCCGCAGCGATCGCACACGTGTCCGCGAAAGCGAATCCGCTTGAACTTTCCGCAGTGACATTCCCAGTCCTTCACGGGTCCGAATATGCGCTCGCAGAACAGCCCATCCCGCTCCGGCTTGAACGAGCGGTAGTTGATCGTCTCGGGCTTGGTCACTTCACCGTACGACCAACCCCGGATCTCCTCCGAAGAGGCGATCTTGAGCTGGATGAAATCGAAATCGGAAGCGCGCTGTTCGCGGGCTCGCGGAAAGTCGATCATTGTGTTGTCACCCCATTGGGTTTGAGGGGCTCGCCTTCTGTTCGTCTGCTATGGAACGCACCGCGCCGGGATCGGAGCGCTGACCCCATCTTCGCGAACTCAACCGGTCGCTCGTCACTCGTCACGTCCGAGCGTCACCGACAGCCCGAGCGCCTGCATCTCCTTCACGAGCACGTTGAACGACTCGGGGATGCCGGGATCCGGCAGATTCTCGCCCTTGACCACCGCCTCGTAGACCCTCGAACGACCGGTCACGTCGTCCGACTTGGCGGTCAGGATCTCCTGCAGGGTATGGGCGGCGCCGTAGGCCTCGAGCGCCCAGACCTCCATCTCCCCGAAGCGCTGTCCTCCGAATTGGGCCTTTCCGGCCAGCGGCTGCTGCGTGACCAGGGAGTAGGGGCCGATCGAACGCGCGTGGATCTTGTCGTCGACCAGGTGTGACAGCTTGAGCATGTAGAGCTGGCCGACCGTGATCGGAAAATCGAAGCGCCGCCCGCTCTGGCCGTCGCGCAACCACACTTTTCCGTTCGACAGGATCTCGGCCTGGGCCAGGATCTCGAGCACGGCCTGCTCGATGCCCGACTTCACGGCCCCCCGTCGGCGGGCGAGGGCGGCGACAGCCGGCAACAGATCGGCGAGCTCGCGGCCGCGTCTTGCGGCCAAGGCGCGGCCGACGCGAACCAGGTACTTGCGCAGGCGGTCGAAGAATGCCTTGGCGTCGGCGTCCAGACGGAGCCGGAGGTAGGAGTCGAGCGAGCATCCGATGCCCGAGCTGCCGTCCGGGGCGACCGGAGCGCCGCCCCCGTACGTCGGCGTGAGCGCCCCGCCGAGCCCCGAACTCGCCCGCAGCAGCAGATCCATGTCCTGCGGGCCCATATCAAACGGCTCGCCCGGCAGATCGAGCGCATCGTGTGCCCAGCGCAGCCCGGCGAGCTTGAGCAGCGCGCCCACTTCGTTCTCGGTGGCACCCTGGAAGACCGGCGTCTTGGCTTCGAAGTCCAGGATCCGCGCGGCCCATCCGAGATGGGTTTCGAGGATCTGCCCCACGTTCATGCGCGAGGGCACGCCCAGGGGGTTCAGCACGATCTCGACCGGCGTGCCGTCCGGCAGGAACGGCATCTCCTCCTCCGGGGCGATGCGTGCGACGATCCCCTTGTTGCCGTGGCGCCCCGCCATCTTGTCGCCCACGGAGATCTTGCGTTTCTCGGCGATGTAGACCTTGGCCAACTGCACGACACCCGGCGGGAGCTCGTCCGGCTTGAAGACCTTGTCGATCGACTCCTCCGTCCTCTCCCGCACCTGCTCGATGCGCCGCCGCGCCTCCTCCACGACCCGACGGATCCTCTCGTTGGTCTCCTTCTTGGCGACCTTGAGCGTAGGCAGGTCGATGTCGGAGAGCCTGAGCTTGGAGAGCACGCTCTTCGTGAGCTTGGTGCCTTCCTCGAGCACCGGTTCCACGGTGTCGCGCTTGAGCATGAGCGCCACGCTCTGCAGGTGCAGCAGACTGTTCAGCTCCTCGTTGCGCGCGGCAGTGACGCGCTGGATCTCCTCGCGTTCCGCTTGGCGGAACTCGCCGATCTTCGCGCCGTGCTCCTTTTCGAGCAGCGGATCGTCGATTCGCCGGCTGAAGATCTTCACGTCGATCACCGTGCCGCTCATGCCCGGCGGCACCCGCAGCGAGGAGTCCTTCACGTCCTTGGCCTTCTCTCCGAAGATGGCCGTGAGCAGCTTCTCTTCCGGCGACAGCTCGGTCTCGCCCTTCGGAGTGATCTTTCCCACCAGGATGTCGCCGCTCTTCACGCGCGCGCCGATGCGCACGACGCCCCGCTCGTCGAGGTCGACCAACGACTCCTCGGCGACGTTCGGGATTTCGCGTGTGATCTCCTCCATGCCGCGCTTCGTGTCGCGCACGTGAAGCTCGAGCTCCTGGATGTGGATCGACGTGAAGACGTCGTCCCTGACCAGTTTCTCGCTGATGACGATGGCGTCTTCGAAGTTGTGGCCGTACCACGGCATGAAGGCGACCTGGACGTTGCGGCCCAGAGCCAGTTCTCCGTGGTCGGTGGACGGGCCGTCCGCTATGGCGTCGCCCGGCTCCACATCCTGCCCGCGGTGCACGAGCGGCCGCTGATTGATCGCCGTGTCCTGGTTGGTCCGCCAGAACTTCCTGAGGCGATAACGGTCGAATTGCGCCAGCCTGGCCAGCGGCTGCTCCATCGAGCCCGACTTCGCTCCGCCCGTATCCACGACGATCTCGTCGGCGGCCACATGGACCACCTCGCCACCGCGCCGGGCCGTGATCACGGCCCCCGAGTCCCGCGCCACCTTCTGCTCCAAGCCCGTCCCCACCAGAGGCGCTTCGGGATAGAGCAACGGCACGGCCTGGCGCTGCATGTTCGAGCCCATGAGCGCGCGGTTCGCGTCGTCGTGTTCGAGGAACGGGATGATCGCCGCAGCCACCGACACGAGCTGGTCCGGCGCCACGTCCATGTAGTCGATGTCGGCGGGCTTCAGCAGCGGGAAGTCGCCCCGCTCACGACAGAGCACGAACTCGCGCACGAAGTTCCCGTCCTCGTCCAGGGGAGCGTTCGCCTGCGCGATACGCGATTCCTCCTCCTCGTTCGCCGAGAGCCATTCGATCTGCTCGGTGACGCGACTGTCTACGACCTTGCGGTAGGGCGTCTCGATGAAGCCGAGCTCGTTGATGCGGCCGAAGGTCGTGAGCGAGGTGATCAGCCCGATATTGGGACCCTCGGGGGTCTCGATCGGGCACATCCGGCCGTAGTGCGAATAGTGCACGTCGCGCACTTCGAAGCCCGCACGCTCGCGCGTCAGTCCTCCGGGGCCCAGGGCGGAGAGGCGCCGCTTGTGCGTCAGCTCCGCCAGCGGATTCGTCTGGTCCATGAACTGGCTGAGCTGGCTGGAGCCGAAGAAAGCCTGGATCACCGCCGACACCGTGCGCGCGTTCACCAGATCGTCGATGCTGATCTTTTCGGGATCCGTATTGATCGACATCCGCTCCTTGACCAAGCGCGCCATGCGGGACAAGCCCACCGAGAACTGGTTGGCGATCAGCTCGCCCACCGTGCGGACCCGCCGGTTGCCCAGATGGTCGATGTCGTCCGTGAAGCCGCGTCCCTCGGAGAGGTCGATCAGATAGCGAAGGATGGCGACGAAGTCCTCGCGCGTCAGCACGGTCGTGTGCCTGGGCGTGTCGAGCCCGAGGCGCTGATTGATCTTGTAGCGCCCCACGCGACCGAGATCGTATCGCTTGGGATTGAAGAAGACGCGCTCCAGCACCATGCGCGCCGTCTCGATGTTGGGCGCCTCGCCAGGGCGCAGCAGCGAATAGATCGCGTGGAGGGCGTCCTCCTCGCTCTCGGTCGGATCCCTTCGGAGCGTGTTCTTGACGATCGGGCTGTCGGCACGCACCGCCTGCTTGTGGCTGACGTAGACCTCGAGCTCCTTGACCCCCGCGCGCTCGAGCCGTCCGAGCAGATCCTCATCGATCTCCGTCGACTGCTCGGCGATGACTTCCCCGCTCTCCTCGTCCACGACGTCTCGGGCGATCACCTTCCCGAGCACGTCAACCGCACCCTTCGCCCCCGACCCCGCCAGTTCGATCGTCCCCACCTGATAGAAGAGCCGATAGACATCTGCGTCCGTGCCCCAGCCGAACGCCCGCAACAAGGCGGTCGCCGGGAATTTCTTCTTCTTGTCGATATGGACGTAGCAGACGTCGTTGATGTCGATCGTGAACTCGACCCATGAGCCCCGAAACGGTATGATCCGCGCGCTGAACAGCTTCGATCCGTTCGGGTGGATGTTCTCCTCGAACACGACGCCGGGCGAGCGGTGCAGCTGACTCACCACGACACGTTCCGCACCATTGATTATGAACGTGCCGAGCTCGGTCAGGAGCGGCAGGTCACCGAGGTAGACCTCCTTCTCGATGATGTCGCGGGGTCGCCGCTCGCCGTCCCCCAACTCCTCCCAGACGAACAGACGCAGCGTTGCCTTGAGCGGCGCCGCATAGGTCATGTCTCGTTCGATGCATTCCTCGACCGAGTACTTCGGCTCTCCCAACGAGGCGCTCACATACTCGAGCGTGAAATTCTCGTTGATGTCGCTGATCGGGAATATCTCCCCGAACACCCGGTCGAGCCCGAAATCCCACTGTTCGTTCGGATCGACCTTCGCCTCGACCAGCTTCTCGAACGAGTGAAGCTGAACGTCCAGCATGTTCGGCATCGGCATGATGGTCTTGAGCTTGCCGAAGCTCACGACCGGCTTTGCGCCATTGCTTCGAGTATCCAACGGGTGTTCCCCCTTGGTCAGGGCTTATCGGCCAGTCCCGATACTGTGGTCTCCGCTACTCGCCGCCGACGGAAGCGCGAGCAGCCGACCCGGGAGAACCGGTGCGGCCGCACGCAACACGCCGGCCGCCCCTACTGCAGCTGTACGGCCGCGCCTTGCTCCTCGAGCTTTGCCTTGATCTGATTGGCCTCCTCCTTGGTAACCCCCTCCTTCACCGCCTTCGGGGCGCCATCCACGAGCTCCTTCGCCTCCTTGAGGCCGAGCTGGGTGATCTCGCGGACAACCTTGATGACCTGAATCTTCTTGTCGCCCACGCCCTCCAGGATCACCGTGAACTCGTCCTGCTCAGCCTCGGCCTCGGCCTCGGCGGGAGCACCGGCCCCTCCCGCACCCGGGGCCGCCACCGCCATCGCCTGGACGTTGAACTTGTCCTTGAATGCCTCGACGAACTCGGACAACTCGAGGACCGTCATGCTCCCGATCGTCTCGAGCAGCTCCTCGTGCTTCGCCATGCGCCGTCTCCTCCTCTTATCCCGGCCTCCGCCGGCAAATGAAGTGTGTGAGCCTTTCCAGTGGTCGGATCAAGCACCCCCCCGCTCTTCTCCCAGAGCCTCCAGGAGCCCCGCCATCTCTTGAAGCTTGCCCCCGAGCGCTTGGGCGAGCGCCGCGACCGGTGCCTGAAGCGTGCCGGCCACCTGGGCCAGCAGCACTTCCCTCGAGGGCAGCAGCGCGAGCTGGCTGACCTGCTCGGGCCCGAGCAGCTTGCGCTCGAGCACGCCGGCCTTGACGGCCGGCCGATCCTGGTGCGCCTTCGCGAACTCGGACAGGGCCCTGGCGGGGGCGACGACGTCCTCGTAGCCGAACACGAAGCCGGTCGGACCCGTGAGCGCCTCGCCGAGATCGGGCAGGTCAGAGCCCTGCAAGGCCAGCTTGACGAGCCGATTCTTGCCGACCAGAAAGTCGGCACCGGAGTCGCGCAGATTCTGTCTGAGAACCGTGATGGACTTCACGTCCAGCCCCGTGAAATCCGTCAGGTACATCACCGGGGCCCGGTCCAACCGCTCGCGAAAACGGGCGATGAACGCCTCCTTGTCCGTACGCCTCATGCGCCGCCCCGCCGGTACAGGTTGGGCTCGACGGCAACCCCCGGACCCATCGTGCTCGAGAGGGTCACGCTCCTGATGTAGGTGCCCTTCGCGGCGGCCGGTCGAGCCCGCACGATCTGGTCCATGAAGGCGCCGAGGTTGGCGACCAGCTCGGCCGGAGGAAACGAGACCCGGCCGATCGGCACGTGCACGTTGCCGGTCTTGTCGACGCGGAACTCGATCTTGCCGGCCTTGATCTCCCTTACGGCCCGTCCGACGTCGAACGTCACCGTGCCCGCCTTCGGGGTCGGCATGAGGCCGCGCGGGCCGAGCACGCGGCCGAGCGGCCCGACTTTGCCCATCACGTCCGGGGTGGCGACCATGACGTCGAAGTCCAGCCACCCCTCCTGGATCTTCGCCAACAGGTCGAGGCCGACGTAGTCCGCGCCAGCCTCACGCGCCTCCTTCTCCTTCTCGCCCTGGGCGGCCACGAGGACGCGAACCGTCTTGCCCGTCCCGTGAGGAAGTATCACGGTGCCGCGCACGATCTGGTCCGCCCTCCTGGGGTCGACGCTCAGGCGCGCCGCGGCCTCGACCGTTTCGTCGAACTTGGCGAAGCTCAACTCTTTGACGAGCTGCACAGCCTCGTCGGGAGCGAACCTGACGCCCACGGGCACCTTCACCTTGGCCTCGCGGAACTTGCGGCCGTGTCTGGGCATGTGATCCGAGCCGTCTCGTTGGTCCTCCCACCGGTGGCGGCTCGCAGCCAGTGGTTCGGCGGACTCTTTTTTCGGTTGTGTGCGGCCCCGTCAGGGTTGCCGCGACGCGACACGACTACGGCGTCTCCACCTCCACTCCCATGCTGCGCGCTGTGCCCGCGATCTGCTTCATCGCCGAGTCTATGTCCTTCGTGTTCAGATCGGGCATCTTCATCTCGGCGATCTCCTGCAACTGCTGGCGGCTGATCTTGCCGACCTTGTCTCGGTTCGGCTCACCCGACGCCTTGTCGATGCCGATGGCTTTTCGGATGAGCACCGCAGCCGGCGGCGTCTTGGTGATGAAGCTGAAGGTCCGGTCGACGAACACGGTGATCTCCACCGGCACCGTGAAGCCGATCTTGTCCTGGGTGCGCGCGTTGAACTGCCTGCAAAACTCCATGATGTTGACGCCGTGCTGGCCCAGGGCCGGTCCCACGGGCGGCGCCGGATTGGCCTGACCGCCCGGCACATGGAGCTTGATGAACCCCGCAACCTTCTTCATCGCCTCAGAACCCCTTCAACTGCGTGTAGTCGAGCTCCACAGAGGTGGGACGCCCGAACAGCGACACCTCGACCTTGACCTTTCCCTTGTCCGGGAAGACCTCCTGCACGGTCCCCGAGAAATCCGTGAACGGGCCGTGCGTGACCTCGACCCCTTCCCCGACGTGGAAGGGGATCTCTTCCTGAACGTCCTCCTGCTCCTCGCCGGTGGCCACACCGAGGATCTTGTTGATCTCCTCGTCACGGAGCGGACGCGGTTCCTGTCCGGTCCCGACGAACTTGATCACGCCTTGGATGTTGTTCACCACGTGCACGGTGCGCTCGTTCAGCAACATCTGAACGAGCACGTAGCCGGGGTACAGGCGCCGCGTTACCGTCACCCGCTTCCCGTTGCGAATCTCCACCGCGTCCTGCGTGGGAACCAACACCTCCGAGATCTGCTTCTCATCCGCGCTATCGCCGGGCTCGTCCTCGATCTTGCGGGCGATCAGCTTCTGAACCTTGTTCTCGTGCCCCGAGTAGGTCTGGACCGCGTACCAACGCTTGTCGTCCGGCATCAAGCCCCGAAGATCCCCATGATCGCTTCCACGATGGCGCGCACGGTCACGTCCATCAGCCAGATCAACAGGCTGATCAGCACGACGAAGACCAGCACCACCAACGTGGCGTTCTTGAGCTGTTGATAGTCCGGCCACGTGACCTTGCGCAGTTCGCTCCACGACTCCTCGACGAAGGCGCGAGATCCACTGACGACGCCGACTTGCTCCTCTGCGGGGGCCGCCATGGGCTACTTCGTCTCCTTGTGCGGCGTATGCGTCCGGCAACGAGGGCAGTACTTGCGTCGCTCCACCCGCTCGGGGTGAAGGCGCTTGTTCTTGTCGGCCGTGTAGTTGCGCTCCTCGCACCGGGAGCAGGCGAGCGTGATCTTGTCCCTCATCCGGCTCTCCTCACGTCACCGGGAGCGCGAGCACTCCCTCGACAAGCTCCGACCGGGGATTGAACCCGGGACCTCTTCCTTACCAAGGAAGCGCTCTACCCCTGAGCTATCGGAGCGGCGAGCGGGCTTAAGACCGCCCCGGCTCGATCACGGCGCCCCGCTTCCTTCCCGTCTCCACCTACCTCAGAGCGGGAGACGGGACTCGAACCCGCGACCCTCAGCTTGGAAGGCTGATGCTC
>JAPPGF010000035.1 GCA_028875075.1 Gemmatimonadota bacterium
GCAACTAACACGTTCACAACAGGATGCGCGTCTAGCAACACTTGCTGGAGAGGCATGTGGAGGTGCGGCGCCAGCGCTCCCGACGACGTCGCGATGAGCTCGATCAGGAGATCGTCTACTTCGGTGGCCTCGACGCTCCCCAGACGGAGCCGCACGGCGGGGACCTCGTCGAGCAGCCGGGCCACGAGCCGGGAGAGCGTGATCGGTTCTTCGAGGTCGCGCCCGTAGTGGCCGATGTGAATCCCCGTCAGGACGAGTTCGGGATGGGTGCGCGCGAGCAGGCGCGCCTCTCGAATCACGTCCCGGGCGGGCCGGGAACGGCTCGGCCCGCGCGCCAGCCGGGTCGCGCAGAACGAGCAGCGCCGGTCGCAGCCGTCCTGGATCTTGAGCCAGCCGCGCGTGGCTCCGGCGCGCTCGCGCAGGAGCTCGGCGCCCACCGGCTCGGTGTCGATCCGCTCCAGAGCCGAGCGCAGCTCGAGCGGGACCAGTGCCCTGCCCCGGCCCCCGCCGGCGACAACGCGCGCGACGCGGCTGGCGTCGGCTCCGCCGACGACGGCCGTCACGCCTCCCAGAACCTCGTAGTCCCCGGGACGCAGTGCGGCCGAGCAACCCGCCACCACGAGGCGCGCCGTCGGATTCTGGCGGTGCACGCGCCTTACGAAGCGACGCGCCTCCGCGTCCGCCTGATTCGTAACCGTGCAGGTGTTGACGACGCACACGTCCGCGTCGCGCCAGTCGGCGACCGCGACGGCGCCGCGGGCCTCGCTCGCCTGACGCATGCGTTCGCTGTCGTACTGGTTCGCCTTGCAGCCGAACGTGTGGAAGTGGACCCGCACGGGGGGACGTTCCGTCAGAATCCCGCGACCCGGAAGCTCAGGGTGCTGCGCCAGTAGTGCTCGGTCACCGGGCCGACGGATCGACTGCCACGCTCCGCCCCGAAGTCCATGCTGGCGAGCGGCAGGCCGTCGGCGCGCTCCAGCAACAACAGGCCGACCCCGAGGTTCGGCCCCGACTCGCTCGCGCTCGCGCCGAACACCTCGAAGGGCAGCTCGCTGCGCCGCCATCCCGCCCGCAGCGGAAGGCCCTTTCCGAAGAGCGTGGCGCCCTCCCATTCCACGCCAGCGCCGAAGGCGAGCGTACTGCCGGCCGACCCCGTGGCCAGATCCTCGCCCGTGCCCGACCAGTCCGCCCACGCCAGGCTCAGGGCGGCGCTCAGCTCGGTCGCCAACCTAGCGCTGACGCCCGCCCGGAACTCGAGCGGCATGTCGTAGGAGCGGGTGACTCCCTCGGTGCCGTGACGGGGCTCGGCCTCGAGCGCACCGAACCAGGTGAAGGAGCCGGCGGCGCGCACGACGTCGTCGATGTCGGCCAGCGCACCCACGGTGAGGATCGTCCCGGAGTAGCTCCACCGCCCCGAATTGGCGAACGCGGCGATGTCGACGTCGACCGTGAGCGTGTCGAACGTGCGGGTAAAGAGGCGCGCCGAGCTGCCGGTAAACAGCCCCACGGCCGCCCCCACGGCGAAACGCGGCGACAGCCGGTGCGCGTAGCCGAGTCGGGCCGCCGAGACGCCGCCGTCCGACGTGAACCGGTCCACGACGGGCAGGACGGCGTTGCCCTCCAGATGGAGCGTGTCCGGGCGCTCCTGCGTCCAGTGCTGGTCGAAGACTCCGCCGTATGTCAGCGTGACCACGCCCCGCTCGCTGACCGGATAGGACACGCCGAGAGCGGGGAACCTGTTTCCCTCGACGGTGTTGGCGTCGGTGCCCTCGCGCAGCTCGAGCCAGACGCTCTGAAGCGTCATCGTGATCGTCGGAACGGCGAGATCGACCGCGCCCACGGGATCGCCCGGCATCAGCCCGGTTCCGAACAGCCCGACCCCGACCGAGCCGAGGGAGCGACCGCGCGCATCCACTGGATCGATCGGCATGCCGAGTCCTCCAGCGGCCAGCACCGACTGGCCCGCCGCGGCGCCGCCGGGCAACGACACGAGCGCTCCCAGCGCGAACAGGCGACCGAGCGTCCTCACGGCAGCCCGATCGGATCGGAGATCGTGAGCACGAGCCGCAGAACGGGCTCCCCCGCTTGACCGGGTCCAACGAAAGAGGCGAACCCGAACGAGGTGGGTTCGCGTAGCTGCATGAGTGCGACGGTCGGGGTGGGGCGGAAACCCCTGAAGCTGGCCCCTGCCAGGAGTGAGCGCACGATCGGAGTGATCGGGACCTCGACCACGCGGGAGGCGCCCGGCCGGAACGCCTCCGCGGGCACGGCGGTGCCGCTGGGCAGACCGAGCGAGTCCACGAAGAGTGGACCGGTAACGGGACTCTTCGGAAGCAGTTCGGGTGCCAGCACGCCGCGAACCTCCACGCCCATCGTGTCCACCGGAGCGAAGGCCGCCTGATCCGTGGGTCGGGTCGTGAGGAGGATAGAGGCGTGGTTGACGCGCGCCGACGTGAGCGCGACGGGACACGTCGTGCGGACGCAGACCTGACCGGTCGCGGGAAGGCTCGGGGGCAGTGCGAACGTGAACAGAGACCGCCAAGCGGGTGCTCCCCCCGCACGGAGGTGAATGTCGGAGGGCGGCGGGGCCAACGGCGTGTACACGTAGGTCAGATCGGTGACGTCGACAGGGACTACCAGCGTCGAATCCTCGTTGATGCTCGGAACCACGTGCACCTCCATCCGCACACGGGGCACGTGCAGCAGCTTGCCCGGGTTATCGATGCTGACCATCAGCCCGCGCTCACTCACGGTCTCGTCGCCGAGCAACGCGACGTCCACCGAGTCGATCCCGATGAGGATCTCGTCACGGCCTTGCGGCAGCCACGACAAGCGCCGCAGCCTCTCGACCGCGCCACCTCCGGGCTCGCTCCACGGGACCTGCACCCCGCCCGATTCGCTCGCCAGCGCCCACGTCGCGGTCCGCGCGTCCCACGGCTCGAGCAGCCGGTCGAGCCTCACGTCCGTGGCACCCAGATGGTGGACTCCCGTCGTGTCGACCGTCACCCACAAACTTCCGCTGATGATCGAGATATTGTGATCTTCCTCCCTGTTCCCGAGCGAATCCGTGACCTCGACGGAGGTGGGATACGCACCCGGTCGCAGCAGCATGCGCGCTTGGAGCCCGTTGTCGAACTCGTGCGCGAGCAAGGCCGTCCCGGTCTGGGCCGGTTTCCCGTATCCGCCGACGATCCGCAGGTTCGAAGCGAATTCCGACCATGGCAGCCGGACCTCGAACGTGAGCGGGTCCACGATCGTGATCGGAGTCGTGACCATCGGGGACTCGTCACCGCAACCCGCGAACGTCGCGGCCGCGAGCGGTGCCAACAAAGGCAATGTCGGTCTCTTCAACGGCGACCCTTTGGTAGTCGCTGTGACACGAACGGTTCGGGCAGCAGGTCGGCCAGCGACCATTCCGCGCGCGAGCCGCCGTCGCCCTCCGAGATCACACGGAGATCGGGCGCGAACTCCGCGAGCACCTGCCGGCAGCCGCCGCACGGAGGCACCGGGTCGGGGCCGCTCGCGCAGAGCGTCAGCGTGCGGAACCGCCTGCGCCCGGCGGCAAGAGCCGCGCCCACCGCGTTGCGCTCGGCGCAGACCGCCAGCGGATGGGCCGCGTTCTCCACGTTGCAGCCCACGTGAACCGAGCCGTCCTCGGCTTCGAGCGCGGCACCCACGCGGAAGCGCGAGTACGGGGCATAGGCGCGCTCGCGCGCCGCGCGTGCTCGCTCCAGCAGCGGTTCAGGCTCCGCCATCATCCATCCAGATCCTGGGGAGCCGGGTCGTGAAGCCGGTCAGAATCTCATAGGAAATCGTCCCGGCCAGCCCCGCCACCTCGTCTATCGTGATCCGTTCGCCGCCGTCCGCCCCGATCAGTGTCGCAACGCTGCCCGGCTGTACCCCGTCCAGGCCCGAAATGTTTACGGCCGTCATGTCCATCGAGATACGCCCGATGATCGGCACGCGGCACCCGCACAGTAGCGTGCTGCCCCGATTTCCCAGGGCTCTCGGCAGGCCGTCGCCGTAGCCGATGGCCAGGGTCGCCCAGCGTTCCCACTCCCGCGCCGTATACGTCGCACCGTAGCCTTGCGTGCTGCCCGGAGGCGCATCCCGGAGGTGGACCACGCGCGCCCGGACAGTGGCGACCGCGTCCGGTTCCGGAAGGGCGGGACCCGCGGAGCCGCCGTACAGAAAGATCCCCGGCCGCACCAGGGGAGCACGGTAGCCGGCGACGGCGAGCGGGCCCGCACGCAGTGCGCCCGCGCTGTTCTGGATGTGGACGACGAAATCCTCTTCCCGCGGAGGCGAGAGCCCCCGCAGCACGTCGACAAAGCGCTGCCACTGCACGTCGATCGTGCGCGGATCCTCGTCGGCCGAATGCAGGTGCGTGTAACAGCCGCTCCAGCGCAGCTGGGTCCGGTGCCGGGCAGCGACCAACGGCCCCCATTCGGCGGCCCGCCGCCAGTCGAAGCCGGCCCGTCCCATGCCCGTGTCGACCTCGACGTGGAAACGGGCGCAGCGCCCTGCACGAGCCGCCGTCTCGTCCAGGCGCTGCAAAGCGTCCAGGCTCGAGAGGCACGCGGTGAGATCGGATTCGATCGCGTCGGCGTAGGATCCCGGAGGCAGAGGAGCGAAGACCAGAATCGGCCGCGTCACGCCGAGCGCCCGCAGCCGCCTGCCCTCCTCGACCGACGCGACACCCCACGCGCTCGGGCCCTCAGGCTCGAGCGCAGCCACGACGCCGTCCGTCCCGAGTCCGTATCCGTCGGCCTTGACCATCGGGATCACGCCGCCCTCTCCCGCAGCCTTCCGCACGCGACGGTAGTTGCGCCGCACGGCGCCGGCCTGGACCTCGATCCAGGCCCGCGTGCGCCGCTCCGGAGGGCGGGTCCGCTCGCTCGACCTAGCCACTAGGGACGGGAGAACAGTAGAAGGAGGAATAGCCTGGGTCCTTGGCGACGAGGAGCCCGGACACGGGGTCGGTCTCCGGCGGGAGACGAGCCTGAAGCCCGGGGCGAAGAGATCATCGCGGGATGATCGTGACACGCTGCACCGGACGAATCCGGACGCTCGACCAGGTGCGCGCCTTCGCGCAGGGCGACGAAGCTGTGGACTTCCGGATCACCGGCCGCATCTCCGCCCGGGCCTTCGTCCACAGCACGCCGATCCGCTTCGAGTACCACGGCCTCGGAAGAGCCTGCCTACGGCTTCAGCCTGTTCATCAGGCGCGGAAATGGAATCATCTCACGGACGTGGGGCCTGCCCGTGATCCACGCAACCGTGCGCTCCACGCCCAAACCGAAGCCCGAGTGCGGGAACGAGCCGTACCTGCGCAGATCCAGGTACCAGTCGTAGGCCTCCTCGGGCAGCCCCTCCTCGCGGATCCGCGCGAGCAGCCGCTCCAGATCGTCCTCCCTCTGGCTGCCGCCGACGATCTCGCCGTGGCCCTCCGGGGCCAGGCAGTCGTTACACAGGGCGGTACGCCGGTCGTCCGGATTCTCCTTCATGTAGAAGGCCTTGACCTCCTTGGGGTAGTTGTAGACGAAGAGCGGCCGGTCCAGGCCTTCCGTCAGGGCCACCTCGTCGGGTGCGCCGAGATCGGCGCCCCACTCGATCTCGCGACCCATCCCCGCGAGCCTGGCAACGGCGTCGGCGTAGCTGATCCGGTGGAAGGGAGGACGCACGCTCCCGAGCTTGCCGGTGTCTCGCTCCAGCAGCTCCAGCTCGTCCGCGCACCGCTCGAGCGCGCGCTCCACCAGGTAGGAGACGAGCTCTTCCTGGAGCCGCATGTTCCCTTCCGAGTCCAGGAACGCGACCTCGGGCTCAACCATCCAGAATTCGGTCAGGTGCCGGCGGGTCTTGGATTTCTCGGCCCGGAAGGTGGGCCCGAAGGTGTAGATCTTGCGAAACGCGGCCGCGGCTGCCTCGCCGTACAGCTGGCCCGTCTGCGCGAGATAGGCTTTCTCCTCGAAGTAATCGGTCTGAAACAGCGTGCCCGCGTGCTCGCCGATCGCGCCCGTCAGGATGGGGCTGTCGATGCGTACGAACCCGCGCTGGTAGAAGAAGTCGTGGACCGCTTGCTCGACCTCGGCGCGTACGCGGAGCCCCGCCCACTGGAGGCTCGAGCGCAGCCACAGATGGCGGTGATCCAGCAGGAAGTCGACCCCGTGCTCCTTGGGCTGTATGGGATAGTCGCTCGCCTGCCCCGTCACCTCGAGCCCGCTGACCTCCAGCTCGTGGCCGCCCGGCGCCCGGGGCTCGACGCGGACCGTGCCCGTCACGGCGACCGCGCTTTCCTTGGTCAGGATCGCGTGCGCATCCCAGACCGTCGGGGCCACCTGCTTCTTGACCACGACCGCCTGGACGACCCCGGTCCCGTCGCGCACGTCCAGAAACGCGACCCTGCCGTGAACCCGGGTCGATCCGACCCAGCCGGTCACGGTCACTTCCTCGCCCACGTGCGCCGAGAGCGTGCGCACCTCTACGTCCGGCCTCTTCATGGCCGGGGAAGATATGGACACGGCCGGCGAGGACAACGGATTGGGCCCCCGCGCGTCCAAGCCGCGGGGCTAGGGACCGCGCGCGGCCTCACGCCACACCGAACAGGCGCAGGCGGTCGGCATAGCGCCGCTCGAGCACGCCGCGCACGCGCGCGCTCTGGGCCTTCTCCAGACGGGGGTCAGCGTCCACGAGCGAGCGCGCCCGCTGTCGAGCCTCGGCCAGGAGCCGCTCATCGCTCAGCAGATCCGCGAATCGGAGCACCGGGCGTGTCCCGTGCTGCTGCTCCCCGAACAGGTCGCCTTGACCCCGGATGCGTAGATCGGCGCGGGCGATCGCGAAGCCGTCGCTCGTCTCGCACAGCACCTTGAGCCGCTTGGCCGCTTCGTCCCCGCCCTCGGAGATCAGCAGGCACCAGCTCTCGTCGCTCCCGCGGCCCACGCGCCCCCGCAGCTGGTGCAGCTGCGAGAGGCCGAAGCGCTCCGCGTGCTCGACGACCATCACCGTGGCGTTGGCGACGTCGATGCCGACTTCGACCACCGAGGTCGCTACCAGCACGTCGACCTCGCCCCGGGCGAACGCGCGCATCACGCGTTCCCTCTCCTCGGTCGTGAGCTGGCCGTGCACGAGGCCGACTCGGCGCTCGGGCAACACGTCGCGGGCCAGGCGCTCGTGCTCGCGCGTCGCCGAAAGGAGGTCCACCTTCTCGGACTCGTCGACGAGCGGAAAAACGACGTACGCCTGCCGGCCCGCGGCCACCTGAGCGTCCACGAGGCGATAGACGTCCTCGCGGCGTGCCGGGCTGTAGAGGCGCGTGGAGATCGCCTTGCGGCCCGGAGGCAGCTCGTCGAGCACGCTGAGGTCGAGATCCCCGTAGAGCGCGAGCGCCAGCGAGCGCGGGATCGGGGTGGCCGACATCACCAGCACGTCCGGATTGCTCGCGTCCTCGCCGAGCGCCATCCGCTGGCGCACGCCGAAGCGGTGCTGCTCGTCCACTACCGCGAGCCCCAGCCGGGGAAATTCCACGGCTTTCTGGATGAGGGCATGCGTGCCGATCACGATCGGGACCGTCCCGGCCGCGACCGCGGCCAGGTTCTTGCGCCGTTCGGCGGCCCCCGCGCTCCCGGTGATCAGGGTGGAACGCAAGGCCAAGGGAGCCAGCCACTGCCGGATGCGTCCCGCGTGTTGCTCGGCGAGGAGCTCGGTGGGAGCCATGAGGGCGGCCTGCCAGCCGCCTTCAACCGCCAGCAGCATCGCGAACAGCGCCACGACTGTCTTGCCCGAACCGACATCGCCCTGCAGCAGACGGTTCATCCGCTGGGACGACGTCATGTCCGCCACGATCTCGCGCAGCACGCGCGACTGCGCCGCCGTGAGCTCGAACGGGAGCGACTCCAGGAGCGGGCGGATGAACTCGTTGGTCCGCCCGTGCGCGATGCCCGGTGTCGCGACGGCCTTCTCCCAGCGCGCGCGTGCCTGCACGAGCTGCAGGAAATAGAGTTCGTCGAAGGCGAGCCTCCTGCGCCCGAACTCGGCCTGTTCCAGGGTGTCGGGACGGTGCAGCCGCCCGAGCGCTTCGGGCAGTGTCGGAAGGCCGAGCTCCCGGCGCTCGGAATCGCCCAGATATTCGTCCTCCTCCGAGAGCGGCAGGAGCGTCTCCAGGTGCTCGTCGAACAGCCGCCTGAGCGTCCACTGGGGTACGTCCTCCGACGCCGGATAGCTGACGAAGATGGTTCCGCGTGCGCCGTCGGCCGCCGTGTCGGCGGCGCGTGCGAGGACGATGTGCTCGCGCGGCTGCAGCTGGCGGCCGTGATAGAACCGGACCGGACCGGTGGCGAGCAGGAGGTCGCCCTCGCGGATCCTGCGGTCCAGCCACGGCTGCCCGGGCCACGAGCACGTGATCATGCCGCTGTCGTCACGGACGACGGCCTGGAAGATGCGCAGCCCGGAGCGGGTCGGAATCGTGCCCCGTGAGCGGACCCGGCCGATGACCGTCGCCTCCATGCCGACGTCCAGGGTGGCGATCGGGGAGATCGTGGAAGCGTCGTCGTAGCGCCGCGGCACGTGATAGAGGAGGTCGCGCACGGTGATGATCCTGATCCGGCCGAGGGCCTCGGCCCTCTTCGGGCCTACCCCCTTGAGGAAGCGTATCGGCCGATCCAGCGACGAGAAGCTCACGGGCGCCAGTGGTTCATCGGTCGTCGAGGATCCCATCCGCGAAGGCGTCCGGGTCGAAAGGTTCGAGGTCGTCCATCCCCTCCCCGGTTCCCAGCCACTTCACCGGCAACGCCATCTCCTCCTGCAGCGCCACGACGATCCCGCCCCGCGCCGTGCTGTCGAGCTTGGTAAGCAGGATCCCGGTCAATCCGATCGCCTCGCCGAACGCACGCGCCTGGCTCAGCGCGTTCTGTCCCACGGTCGCGTCGAGCACGATCAGCCCTTCGTGCGGGGCGCCCTCGACTCTGCGCGCGATGACGCGCTCGACCTTGCGAAGCTCCTCCATCAAGTTCCGGTTCGTGTGCAGCCGCCCGGAGGTGTCGACGAGCACGACGTCGGTCTTGCGCGCCGTCGCGGCGTCGATCGCGTCGAACGCCACCGAGGCGGCGTCGCCGCCTTCCCGACCGCCCACGAAGTCGGCGCCCACCCGTTGCGCCCAAACGGCGAGCTGCCGGACCGCACCGGCCCGGTACGTGTCCGCACCGGCGAGCAGCACCGTCCTGTCTTCCTTGCGGAGCTGGCGAGCGAGCTTGGCGATGGTGGTCGTCTTGCCCACGCCGTTCGCACCGACCACGAGCCACACCGTCGGCCCGGCCTCGGCCCCGCGGACTCCTGCCTCCCGGGCGGGTTCGAGGATCCGCGCGATCTCGTCGCGCAGAGCGTGCCTGAGCCCGCCGGGCCCCTTCACCTGGCCCCGGCGCGCCCTGGCCTCGACGGCGTCGACGAGCCTCAGCGTGGCCTCCACGCCGAAGTCCGCGGCCAGCAGTCGCTCCTCGAGGGTCTCCAGGCTCTCGTGATCCATGCCCCCGGCGAGCACGCGAACGTCCGTCAGCGCGAGGTCCAGGGCGCGCCGCCACAGCGATTTCTTCCGCTCGACGGCGGTGCGGAACAAGCGACTCACCGGAGCCCTCGCCGCCGGCGCATCACCCATTCCCCGCAGAGCAGCCCGATCAGGATCAGCCAGGGCGCGGCGTAGGTCCGGAGCGGACGCCCCGGGCCCTCGTCGCGGGCCCTCGCGGCAGAACCGTCGGAATCCGGCAGCACGGCCCGCCGGAGCCACAGTTCGGCCGATGCACTCAGGACGTCGAAACGGCCCGAGACGCTGTCCGAGCCTGCACGGACGACATACCGGTACGTGCCCTCGGGAAGAGGCGGCGCACGCAGGCCCTGGGCCGGCCCCGCCAGCGTCGTGTCCATGACCACGCGGCCGTCGCCGGTCACGGTGATTCCGAGGGGCCCGACGCCGCCCCCGGTCCACTCCACCGGAGCGCCCTCTTCGATCACGCGCGCCACGGGACGGACCTGCCCGGCAGACCCCTCGTCGGAGGCCAGCAGCCACCCGGCGACGGCAGACCATACGCGCCGGTAGGCCTCCTCGGCGGGGCCCGGCCGCAGCGCCCACCGCCACCAGCCGGAGGCCATGGCGACGGCGACTCGCCCCCCGTCCGCTCGCTCGCGCAGCAAGAGCGCGGCCTCCGGCGCGCCCGCCCCCCGCAGGCGGGCATCGAGC
>JAPPGF010000034.1 GCA_028875075.1 Gemmatimonadota bacterium
GATCAACCTTCTCGACGCCGATCCGCCACTGGTCAACTGGGAACAGTCCTACGATGCCTTCACCCACAGCCCCAAGGGCAGGCGCATCAAGCTCTCGGTGACCTACCGCCCCGGGAACTGAAGGAGGAGGCCGTCATCCTCGACCCGGTTGCCGTGGGCATCGCCCACGACCCATTGCCGGGGGACGGATGTACGCTCGGCAGGCCGTCGGTCCAGTGTTTTAGGTTGGTGGGCGATCCGGCGGGACCACGCTTAGGTCCCTCGGTCACATTTACCCGACCAAGCGGACTGGAGGCAGCCAGAATCCCGGCGGGAAATCGTCTAACTACATACAGGACTGCACGATCTGCGCTTACTGCCGTTGTGCTGGATCTTGCTGGACCGTGCCGTGAGAGCCGGGAAAACCGGACCTGAATGGCGAGAGTTCCCACACCCGCGCCACCTCTTTGTCGAGCGGAGTTGCCCATTCGTTTAAGCGAGGTGTCCCGCTCGGGATCGTAGGAGCCGTACACGTTCAGTCCCTGGTACTCGCCTGCGGCGTCGACGTCGACGACCTTGGCCGCCGGGTTTGACAAGACCGGTCCCAACCTCGACCAGTCCGTACGGAAAGTCTCTTCAACCCCCCGCATCGAGAGTGTGTAGTTCCAGAAGTCGACGAACACCCGGCAAGGGAGTTTGATCGTCAGCGGGCATGTGGGACCACGAAAAAATACAGGGATGCACTTGGCGTCCCTGGGTTCAAAATGATCGGACCCCGTGTCTCCCGATCACGGTCGGCAAGTCCGATGGGTTTTCTTGCACTTCAAGGTAAACCCGGCTTCCGGGCGTAACAAGCGAAGTCCTAATGGTCGCGAGACGGTCTGAGGAGCATGTAAAGTAAGGGGATTATATACTTGCCTTGACTGACTGGGCCGTTTCCGTGAGCTTCTCAGGGTGACGGACCGGCACTCCCTGACGGTGTAGAGCCCGCGCAACTTGCTCGGGCGTCGCGCCTTTATAGTCGGCCTTCAGGCCCTTCCGGTACGGCTTACGCTTCTTCGTCATGGCTCTCTCTCACTTAGGAGGCAACAATGGGTGCACCAGAGCCCCGACCGATCTACTGGAACCTACTCGGATTCGCTTTCATCGGAGGAGTCTTCGCGGTTATCGCGATGTTCATTGTCGAGCAGGCAAATCGCAGCGAAATAGCCGTCCTCTACCTCGGCCTCATTGGAGGCTACGCCGCCTCGATCAAGGAACTCGACCTGGCCAAGATCGAAATTGACAAGCTCCGCGCAGAGCGGGAGTTGCGTCTCCCGTCCGTCCAGCCAAATGCCGACGAGGCCAAACAGGCCGAACCCGGCGAGGGTGATAAGGAACAGCCGAACGTCCCGCATACCTAGAACCCTCCGAATGGACGGAGGATTGAATCACTCTCCGGTAGTGAATGGCCAACAACCTCCCGGCACTCGTTCCGCCAAACGAAGCGGAGGGAATCGATTTTCCTCCTGAGCGAATCGGTCCGCGCCTCATAACGTCCGTCCAACAGAACGGTAAACCAGACACTACGCATATCTTCGTATCGCCGCTCTTCCATAGCGCACCGAATGCGCTCCATCGTGTCACGGTACTCTCTGACGTGCTGGAAATGCAGTGCCAGCAACAGAAGAGAAGGGGTCACGGCGAGCAGTCCGCCTCCGACCAGTGCCCGCTTGCTCACTCGCTGCCTTCCCACGGCGGCTTCTCGTCCTTCAGGTACCTTTCCGCCATGCCCACAAGCTGGCTTAGCTTGCCATCGATGCCGTCCAGCTTCCCGTCGATGCTGTCCAGCTTCCCGCCCAAGTGCTGCCGTGTCTTATCCGCCTCACCTGCGGAATGAACCCGCGTTGTCTCGAACTCCGCCTGCATTGTCTCGCGGAGCTGCCGCAACTGGCCTTGGATCGCCCGGCTCCCGTCAGCCATGGTGGCTCCATCCTGCCGTGGTGGACTGCATTGCCCGGTGACAATATGGGGGGAGTGTAACGCGAAAATAGGGGAAACGAAACGCTAGGCGATCAGGTCCCGGTACATGAGGCGCTTGCCGACCATCAGGGCCACGACGTGCTCCATCTGCCGCATCGTGTTCATGTTGCGGATGTTGTGACGGGCGGCTAACTCGTCCACGTACCGCTGTATATGCTTGGCCGACAGCTTGTGGAACGTGCCTTTATGGGCGCGCTTGAGCATCGACCAGAACGACTCGATCCCGTTGGTGTGGGCTTGCTCCCGCACGTACTCGGCAACGGAGTGCTTCACCTTCTCGCGGTTCGAGAGCCCGTCGTATGCGCCGTGCTCGTCCGTGTAGACTTTCGCGCCCTTGGCCGCGTGATCTTTCACGAAGCCTTGTAGGGTCGGCTTGTCCGTCGCGTCCACGACGCGGGCAGCCACGCGCCCGGACGCCCGATCCTTCGCGCCCACGACAGCCGTCTTTCCCACAGCACCGCGTCCGGCGTGCTGGCGCTTCGATTCGTGCTTGTTCCGCTCCAAGCCGCCGAAGTACGATTCGTCGATTTCCACCGGGTCGGAGAACGCGGGGCCGGTCGTCTGGAACGCCTCCCGGATACGCTGCTGCATGAACCAGGCCGTCTTCTGCGTGACCTTCAGGTCCCGGTATATCTTCATGCTCGCCACGCCCTTTAGGCTTGTCACGTCCAAGTAGATGGCGTAGACCCACTTCCGAACCGGGACCTTCGAGCGCTCCATGACCGTTCCCGTGCGGACGCTGAAATACTTCTTGCAGTCCCGGCACCGATAAGGCATGGGCTTCGCGTTCGGGACCTCGTGAGTATCGAGCGAGCCACAACGCGAGCAGCACCGCTCGCTGCCCCAGACCGCGCGCTCGAACCACTTGACCGCCGCTTCCTCGGTCGGGAACATATCGCCTAACTCGATGATCGAGATTCCCTCGCGGTGGCTCTTGCCGGGTCCGCGCTTCGCCATGTAACCCCCTAGCAGGTAGTGACTTAACCGTACTAGGAAGATAGTAGATTCTTGTGGTCATGTCAAGCTATGTATATAATCCCCTAAAGTAAGGGAAACGCGGAACGAAGACGAAAGAACGCAAGGGGCGGGAGAAGCGAGATGCCGGAGATAGGGATATTGAAGCCCGTGGACTTACGGAAGGCTTGGCCCGACGAGGCGCGCCACTTCACCCCGTGGCTAGCCAAGCACATCGATCTGTTGGGTGCCAAGCTGGACCTGAAACTGGAACAGGTGCGGGCGGAGGTAACACTGGGGGACGCTGGCCGCGTGGATATCCGTGCCCAGCAGGCCGGAACTGGTGCCAAGGTGGTGATCGAGAACCAACTCGAGGAGTCGGATGACTCCCACTGCCTCCGCTTGCTGGGATACGCCGCGAACGCGGAAGCAAGCATACTGGTTTGGGTGGCTCGGGCCTTCACTTCCTACCACAAGAGCATCTTGGAATGGCTGAACGAGGCCGACACCATCCACGTGTACGCCGTCACGGTGCGGGCTTACCAGATGGGCGAGGCGCTGGCGGCCGATTTCCACACGGTGATTGAGCCGCCCCAATCGCAACCGGAGGCTCCCACACCGGGCAAGAAGAGCTTGAGCACGCTTTACGCGGAGTTCTACCAACCGTTGGCAGCCCGGCTGCGCCGGAGAGGGGTGCAGCCCGTGGGACGGGGAGGATGGCGGGGTCGGTGGAGGTCGTTCCAGACCGGACACGCCGGTGCTGTTTATGCCACAGGGTTAGACGAGGGCAAGACCCAGGTGTTCTTGGCCCTCACAGGGACCGGCCACCGAGAAAAGTACGAGGCCTTGCTCCGGCACCGGGAGCAGATCGACGGGAAGGTAGAGGGGACCCCCTTGTGGGAAGATGGGAGCGATAGCGATTGGGAATCTCGCGTCATACTGGAAGGGGAAAAGACAGTGAGTTTGACAGCGCCCGAAGAAGAGCTGGAGGCCGCGCGGCAGTGGATGGTCGACAACATGCTCTCGCTACGAGAGGCTCTACAGCCACACCTGGATCAAGTGTTGCGTGCCGAGGAAGCCAACCTTGACGAAATGGGAGGTGCCGATTGAAGCGCGGGCCTTGGCGGCGGGCTCTCGAAGTCGGGCCGATACCAGAACCGGTTCAGGAGTCATCCGGTTTCGAGGGGCTCCGGTTCTCAAGCTCAACCTCATCAATGGCGGGGATTGCGTTCCTGGCGATCCTGAGCGGGCCGTTGACGTCGGTGTCAGTCATGGTTGCTCCACTTCGTCGAAGGCCGGGATTGCCTTTTCGGCGATGTTGAGGAGGCCGTTGACATAGTAGTCGGTGATCTTGCCGCCGCCGTCGGTAAGTTCTTGGACGAGTTCAGGGACATGGTCGTCCCAGTGTCCATAGCGGGGGAGATATTCGTATTGGGGCCAGCCATCACTGCCATGCTGAAGCGAGAGGCCGCGACGCTTCAGCGCGGCGAGCAGCTCTTCGCGCAACGTCTTGGGGTTAGGATTGCGGACGCCCCAAAACCAACTATTTGGCCCCGGGCCCCCGGATTCAATCACGATCTTTTTCATCAACCGGAGACGGTTTGACCACTTCTTGTCGCCCTCGTAGTGGCAATCGACCTGCAAGTCCTCCCGAATCTCCGGAATCTCCTCCGAGACCCGTGCCTCAACCCTGTCCCGCAGGTGCTCCAGAAAGCGTCGGGAGACATCGTGCTTGACGGCTGGCCACGCGCGGGCCACTGCGAATGCCGCGTGCAGGTGTCCCGGGTTCTGGTCCAGGTACTCGCGGACGTAACGGGCTTCGGTGTCGGTCATGGTCGAGCCTCCAAAATGGCCTTGGCAGTATAGCTGCGCCTCTCGGAGGAACCAGCGCAGTCGCTCGGCCTCGCTGAGCTTGCAGCAGGTTCCGAACCAGTCCGCCAGCGAGGCGCCGTCACCGACTACCGCGTCAGCGTGGGCAGCCGTGGCTTCGTGATCTGCGGCGTTGTCCTCGGCAAGCGTATCGTCCCTGGTACGCCCATCGCCCGCGCGGGAGTCAGCCTGTGCCGACGCCCCGCCATTGTTGTCGGAGGGTCCGTCGTCGCCATGTGGAGCATCGTCCGCCACATAGGGCAACACGCGGAAGTGATTCGTCCAGCGCTTACGATAATCCGCCAAAGGAAGGCTGTACTCGTCAGGCATCCAGTAGCGAGGTGGCAGATAGACCAGTAGGAAGCGTTCACCATATTCCTTATTGAGAAACTCCAGGTAGTCGATGCATTGCCTGTGCTGGTCGCCGGCATAGGGCTTGTTCTCGAACGCGAGGCAAAAGCGTCCGGTGTCGGTCGGAATGTCCACCGTGATGTCGATGAACCTGCCCCCGAACCCGCGCTCCGTCAGGACGCGGATGCGGCCTGAATCAGATGCCGCAGGAGCAACCTCCAGCAGCTCCAGCATCGACTCCAGATAGGTCGAGCCCTGACCGTGCGCGCCTTCTGGATCGAGCAGATCGGCGATGATCCGAGAGAGGCCGAGTTCGTCGGCGCGGAGGTAGCGGAAGGCATTGAAGCGGCGCGCGAGGTGGCGATCCAGCTTGCGGTCGACCTCGCGGGCGGCGTACAGATGAGGCGTCAACTCCTGCAGAAGGCGGACGCAGGCGCGTTGACGGCGTCGCCGGATGCCCTCCACATCGTCCAGGAGGCGAACGGAGGCCTCATTCCGGTCCTGCCGAACCTCTTCCATGTGGCTCAGAAGCTGGGAGGCGGAGTCCACCGCGCCACCGCCCCGCTAATGCGCCGGGCTCGCCGGGTAGTCCTCCAGCCTTCCGGTATCGCCCCGCTGAATGACGAAGTCCCGCCGGTCGCGGTACAGGCGAGCGCGGTTGATGACCTCGTCCTCGGCATCAAGGTCGACTTCGTCGCACTCCACCATGATCCAGTACTTGTAATCGTCGAGGAAGAGGTAACGGCGAGTCTGGTGAAAGAACTGGCACTCGACACCTTCTCCCCGGCCGATGCGTTCGCAGAACGCCGCCAGCAACTGCTCCTGACCATCCTTCTTGACGACGACGTACTCATGGGGCCAAGTGTTCCGGTAGGTGACGGCCTCGCGCCAGGGCGCGTTGGCGATGAGTTCCATGATGGGCGGCCGTTGCCGCGTTGCGTCCTTCACGCCCCCTCCTCCTCATCGTGTTGACCGGATTCTTCCAGAGTCTACGGCTCTTGATGCGCTGTCAGGTCCTTGGAATTCGTTGGCGGAACGCTTGCAGGTGCTTCACTTAGTCCGAGAAGACGGGCAGCGAGACTGGGACGGGGTGCCTGCACCGTAGCGGCAGAAAAAGCTCGATGTGGCTCCTGTGCCAGGCGAGGATAGCGGACGGACAAACCGACTTGTTCTACTTGTCGATGGTATCCACGACCGCGATCCGGACCACAGGCAGCAGGGTCTCAGGCGGGCTCAGCCGCGGCGATGCGCAGTCTTCCGCTATCGGCCTCACGTGTCTGGCGGATGACGATGTCGATGTCACGGCCGAGGGACGTGAGAAGGCGGAGCAGACGCTCCAGGGAATACTCGCGGAAGTCCCCTCGCAATAGCCTGGATACGTCGGGCTGGGACAGGCCGAGCAGGCGCGCGGCCTCGACCTGAGTCACGCCGCGTTGGCGCACGATCGCGTCGATACTGCTAACGAGTTCGGCCTTCACGAGATGCGCGTCGGCATCGGGAATCTGAAGATCCGCGAAGACGTTGCGGCTGCCGAGCTCGACGGTCGTGTCGGTCGTGTTTGTCGCTCTATCCTTCGCCATACGTGTCCCAGTAGTGCTGTTCGGCTACCTTCAGCCGGTGCCGTACAACGTCGAGTTCCTTCTTTGACGTGGTGATGCCCCGCTTGGCCTTCTTCTGGAAGGCGTGCAGAACATAGACCGCAGCCTCGAACCGAATTGTATACACCGCTCTGAACGTGTCGCCATCGTGGCGCGCCACGACTTCCAAGACGGCAGAGCCGAAGCCCTTGAGCGGCTTGACGTCGCGGTGGCGGAAACCGGCCTGGGCCTGGTAGATCGCATAGCCCATGCGCTCCCGCACAGGATCGGGGAACCGTTTCAGGTCCGCCCTGCTTGACCCGACCCACTGGACTGGCTTCAGGGTGGCACCGTTCATCGGACACCATAGGGGTTCCACTATACTTGCACAAGCGAGGTTCCTGTCCGGCCTCCACGTGGTTGTAAGTGCATCCTCCCAGAAGCGACCCTGTACCCCTTCCGGCGCGCGATCGGCGAAAAGCCACGCCTCTTTTATCTCCTCCAACTCTTCATTCCAGGCCCCGGCGGCAGCAGCCACGCGTACTTCGATCTCCGGCACGACGCTGTAGCCCTTGGGAGCGGCGTAACCTACTGGCGCAGGTACGTGGGGTTGCGCTCGATGGCGAGCGAGGCCGCTCGCAGATTTCGGGCGGCTGTAGGTCGCCAGGCTTGGCAACCACCTGCTTACCGGATCCGGCCGCGCGTTCTTTCCCGTTTGCTGTCCTATGGCATGGGCAGTTGCCCACTAACGGCATCCCAAACGAGACAACAATCCCCTGTGCAGATCCGCCTGAGCCGCAACGGCGATGAGTGGCAGAACGCCGATCTCGTAACTCATCGGGAGTCAAGTAGATGGGATTTCTCCTATCTTCCTTCCCATTGCGCGATTCGCCGACTCGATGGTGGCCGCCGTGGCTGATACGCTTCCGTGCTGCACCGCGAGCGCTGCGGAGGCGCTCACGTCCACGTCCTGGCGGCACGCTGCGACCTGGAGATCGGTCGAAGCCTCAACATCGCCCCTCCGGGGTGGGAGAAGACGTTCGGCCCGCTCCGGGACGCCTTCAACGCCGAACACGGCTGGGCTCGGCCGGACGACCCGGCGCGGGCCAGGGTGCAGCAACCCGGCCACTGCGCCTACGTCGAGGCGGTGCGGCTGCGGGCGGGTCTCCGCCTCGAATCCTCACCGCGCGACCTGATCCGAGACTACCTGCTACAGCGCGTCGAGCACGGCACAGTGCGGAACCGTGCTGATGTCGTCGCCGCGCTGCGGGAGGCGGGCCTTGAGGTGCCGCGCCAGGGGAAGGACTATCTGACCGCCCGCGATCCGGAGAGCGGACAGCGGTGGCGGCTGAAAGGGGGGCTGTATGGAGCGGACTTTGACCGCGAACGATTTGACCGAGCGGCTGCGGAGGCGGCTCGAGACCGAACGCAGGGAGATCGAGGAGTTGACCGCGAGCGAGCTCGAAAGGCTCGGCGAGAACTCGCGGCGCGTCGCGAGGAACGCGCTCAGTTCCATCGAGCGCGATACGGAGGAGGCGACCGGGCGGATGCGCGCGCTGCTGCTGAGGGCATAGCTCCGGCCCCTGATCGTCGGCCTGGGTCTCTGGCTCGGCATCTTCGGCGGAGGCTGGGCGACGATGCAGTGGTTGTCGAGGAGCATCCAAGCCCGGATCGAGAGGGTCACCGAACTGGACTACGACATCTACGAGGCCCGGCCGACGCTCGCGCAGCTGGAGGCGGACACCTGGGGGGTGGCGCTTCTGGAGTCAAGGGAGAGCGGATCGTGGTGCTTCTGACGGGGACGATGGGCAATACGGGCTGGACCTGGCGCGACCGGCCAGCCGTGAAGCTGTCGAGAAAGTGAGGGAGCTATATGATCGAGTTGGAAAGGCAGTTGACGGAGGCCTTGAAGAGGTTGTCCGCGCAGTACGAGACGGAGCAGCGGCGGCACTCCGGGCAGATCGAAGCCTTACAGCGGCTTGTCGAGCGGCAAAGCGCGGAGAACGAAACCTTGCGGCAGCACGTCGAGCGGCCGAGCGGGGAGAACAAAGCCTTGCAAGAGCAAATCGAGCGGCTCGACGATCAAGTGACACGCTTGGCCGAGTGCTAGGGGACGCTCGCCGCGACCTTGTGATGATGGTCGCGGTGATGCGCCAACGCGGGCCGGACCGCGATCCCGGCTCATCCGGGAGCGGCGCGCGGGAAGGATCGGCTCGAGCGGAAAGCCCGTGGGCGACCAGGCCATCGGTGGGGATCTCAGGTTCCTGATGGCGGTGCTCAACTGGCGGCGAGGTCGAGAGACGAGCACGGCCGCTTGCTCCTCGACAGGAACCCGCTCAAG
>JAPPGF010000025.1 GCA_028875075.1 Gemmatimonadota bacterium
CCGGGCCGGATTGATCGAGGCCTGGGGGCTGGGAATCCGCCGCATGATGGACACGTGCCGCGAGCTCGGGAACCCGATGCCGAGATGGAGGCCGGAAGCGGGCTGCGACGGTCTGCGGGTGACGTTTCCGTTCTCCGAAGCGTACCGGGCCACCGATGCCGTTGCTCGGGGGACCGTTGCTCCGCGTACTACCCAAGAAACCGCCAGAAAACAACCAGAAGGGGGGAACCTCAGCCGGGGTCTCGCCGACCGGATCCTCGCCTTCCTGCGAGAGAACTCCTCGGCGAGCCGTCGCGAGATCGCGGAGGCGCTTGTGGGCACTACCGAGGGAAGCGTCAGGTATCAGCTGGACAAGCTCAAGGAATCAAACAGGTTACGCCGTGTGGGACCGGACAAGGGAGGACGCTGGGTGGTGCTCGATGGTGACGGTGCGGCGGGCGGGAGCGCGAGCAAGGCGCGCGCTGGAAGGCCACGAGACCCGGGCGACGGCGCGCTACACCATAACCGCCAGAAAACCGCCAGAAACGGCGGCCGACTGCCAGAAAACAGCCAGAAAGCCGTCGAAGCTACGAGAAAACTGCCAGAATCCCTCCCCCTCCCCGACCGCATCCTCGCCGTCCTCCGCCGGAATCCGTCCACGAGCCGCCGCAAACTCGCCGCCGCACTCGACACCACCCAGTCGACCGTCCGATACCACCTGGACAAGCTGCGCGCGGCAGGTAGGATCGAGCGGGTCGGTCCCGACAAGGGCGGCCGCTGGAAGGTGCTGGATGTCCGGCACACGGAGGCGGGCCCGAGCCGATGACTCCGAACCGCATCTTCATCAGCAGCGTCCAGCGCGAGTTCGCACGGGAGCGGGCGCAGCTGCGCGACTATCTGCGCGGCGACCCTCTCATGCGGCGGTTCTTCGAGGTCTTCCTGTTCGAGGACATCCCGGCTTCGGACCGGCAGCCCGACGAGGTCTACCTGGGTGAAGTCGAGCGCTGCGACATCTACGTGGGACTGTTCGGGAACGAGTACGGATTCGAGGACGCACAGGGCGTCTCGCCCACGGAGCGCGAGTTCGACCGGGCCACCGAACTGGACAAGCATCGGCTCATCTTCGTGATGGGTGCCGACGATGGGGAACGACACCCCAGGATGCTCGACCTCATCGCGAGGGCGCAGGCCGGCCTGGTACGGAGGCGGTTCGCCACCGCGGCCGAGTTGGTCGCCGGACTCTACGCCGCGCTCGTGCAGTACCTGGAAGCGAAGGAGCTGTTGCGCTTCGGCCCGTTCGACGCCGCCCAGTGCTCCGGAGCCACACTCGACGATCTGGATGTGGAGGGCATGTACCGCTTCATCCGCATCGCGCGCAGGGCACGCCAGTTCCCGTTGCCGGAGGAGACCGAGCCGTCCGCCCTGCTCGGGCACCTGAACCTGTTGAACAAGGGGCGGCTGACCAACGCCGCGATTCTGGTGTTCGGGAGAGCGCCGCAACGCTTCCTTGTCGCCTCCGAGATCAAGTGCGCCCACTTCCACGGAACGCGGGTCGCCAAGCCGATTCCCTCCTACCAGGTCTACAAGGGCACCGTCTTCGCGCTGGTGGACCAGGCCGTGGACTTTGTCCTGAGCAAGATCGCCCTCTCGGTCGGCACACGGTCGGAGAGCGTCCAGGCACCCGTCGCGTACGAGATGCCGCGGGAGGTGGTCGTGGAGGCGATCGTCAACGCCGTGGTGCATCGAGACTACACCGACAGCAGCAGCGTCCAGGTGATGCTCTTCGCGGACCGGCTGGAGGTGATGAACTCCGGTGGACTTCCGCCGGCGCTGACCGTCGAGAAGCTTCGGGTGGCACACCAGTCGGTGCCCCGGAATCCGTTGCTGGCCGAATCCATGTACCTGATGCGCTACATCGAGAAGATGGGCACCGGAACCTTGGACATGATACGGCGCTGCGCCAAGGCCGGGTTGCCGGAGCCCGAGTTCGAGGTCGGGGCAGGCTTCGTGGCGAGGATTTGGCGGTCTGGGGAGACTACCCGGGAACGCCGCGACACTACCCGGAAGGCTGCCCAGACTACCCAGAAGACTACCCAGAAGACGGCCCGAGAGAGAATCCTGGACTGCCTGAGGGCCGAACCCGAGCTCACCAGGCACGCACTCGCCGAGCGTGTCGGACTGACGCCGGACGGGGTCAAGTACCACCTTGCAAGGCTGAAGGCCGCAGGGGCTCTCCGTCGTGTGGGCTCCGACAGGGCCGGTCGCTGGGAGGTTACGGGCGATCTATGACATGGAAACCTCAAGGCGGGCGCGACCGACCAGTCCTCAAGTAGTTTCCCCGGTGCTGAGCGGTGGGTCCAACGTCGGGATTGCGCGACGGTCTTGCCGGGTGCCAGATTGGGCACCGGGAAGACGGCATAGCCTGGTGGGACTCCCACGGTCTACCCTCCTGAAGGTCATGATGAGCTTGCGACCCCCAACGGCGGTATCCAGTGCCATCCTCCTACTGGTGGGGGTGTCGGCCTGTCGCCCAAGCCTCGACGGTACCTGGTCAGGATACGCTCAGTCCGGAGAATCCATCTCCATGACGTTCGGCCCGAACCAGTCACTTACGGTGGTTACCGCCGGCGAGACCCTGATGCCACCCTCAGGCGGAATCCTCAAGTACGATGTACTGAACGAGGTGTTCCCGAAACAGCTTTACGTCATCGTCGAGGTGGGAGACACGCTCCGGCGCCGCATGCCACTTGGGATCTACAAGATCGAGGCGCGACGGCTCATTATCTGCGATGTCACGGGGACCCAGAGGTCCATTGGTGGCTTCCCCATCGGAGAACCCCGGTACACGTGGCCGACCGAATTCAGTGGGGACTGCTACGGGTTGGACCGCAACTGATCAGACGTGCGGGGTTTTTCACCAGCTCCGCACCCGATCGATGAACTCGCCGGCCGTGGCGCACTCGACCAGGGCGTCGGTGATCCTGTCGATGTCATCGCGACCAAGCGGTTGGTCGAGCAACCGGGACAACTGCCCAGCCGTCTCTTCGCCGAATCTGCGGGCAGCCAGTCGACGCAAGGCGCGTACCTCACCTTTCTGGACCAGTTCGTCCATGCCCTGCTGGAATCTGTCCACCACCTCTGTCATGGTCTTCGCTCCTCCCTCCATCAGTCGTGCCGGGTAGCCTTTCAACTCTAACATCGTATCCACCGTCTGGGCGATCAATCCGGCCAGGCCGGGATCTCCGTGCCTTTCGATCGTGCGCCACAGGGCCGCCAATTGCACGGCCATCTCCTCCGGTGAAAGGTTGCGGGCCAGACCGAGGACCAACGCAGTGAGATCGTCGTGCGACCCGTCGTCGTCCACAACCCTCACCCCATGGTACCATGCGGTACCGACCCGGATCGGAGCGCTGGAACAGGTCGGCCAGACGGGCCGGGGCTGTCCAGGGCGAGCCAAGGGGTGAGTCAGCCTTCGAACCGGGTCTTGGGTCGCGTCATCCTGGTCTGGCGTGTTGGTCTCGGATCTAGACGGCCCGGGCGATCGCCTCCAGTTGCCGCTGCCGCTCTCTTGCGCCATCGTCGAGCACATCTTCTTTCGCCGCCACGATTGCGCCTCGGACCATATCGCTCTTGGTGGCTCCTTCCGTCGCGACCGCGTTGTCGCCCAACCACACAAGAAGCTCCCGCTGTATCCTCAAGCGCAGATCCTTCTGACACCTTCCTGTCGCCAAGCGGCTCTTGGAGAGCGTGCGCAGACGCTGAGCCATGTCGGCATTCGCGCAGGCCAACGTGAGGTAGTATCGAATGACCGCGGGAGCGAACTGCCTGGACGCCACGCGATAGCGGTCCGCCACGAGATGGAGCACGTCGTCGAGCTCCCGCGGCATCCGGACGCTCATCACCTCCCGTTTCTTCGCTTCCCTCGCTACCTTCAGCTTCGGCGTCGATTGGGCCGGCACCGTCAGAACTTCTCCGGTTTCCGCATCCACGCCGACGAGGACGTTGCTGACCGTGGCCTTCGACTTCTCGAGTTCGACCGTTCGGTACTCGTAAACGACCTCGACCCGCCCGCGTTCCGGGGCCAGAGCGTACCCGCGATCTCCCTCCCGCAAGATCTTCATCTCAGTTCCGCATCGACATCGCCAACCGCCAGCAGATTCTTCTCAGCTAGGGCCTCGCGAGCCTCGTGCTCGAAGTTCCCCTCGCGGAGAGCCGCCACCACCGCCCGCTTCGCCTCCGAGAATCCCATGTGGTATGGTACTACATTCGCAGTACACAGGCAAGGAAATCCCTCAGCCCGGCTCGCGAGAACGGTATGAGGCAGTTCGGCGTTTACCGCCAAATGCCCGTCTCCACTCACCCCGATCCTCCCGTCCGCTCCTCCGCCTGGAGGGCGTGTCCCTTGACCGCGCCGCCGTTTTTCCCAACATTTCTGTTGCCAACATTTCTGTTGCCAACAAATCTGATGGGAGAAATGGGATGGGATTACGAAAAGCAGGAGGAAACTGGGTCGCGGGAGACCGCTTCTTCGACCGGGAGGTCGAGGTCGATGCGCTCATCGAGCGGGTAGAGGACGGCACTCATACGCTTGTGACTGCCCAGCGGCGAATGGGAAAGACCAGCCTGGTGCGCGAACTGCTCCGGCGCCTCGAGGAGAGGGGCGACTTTGAGACGGTGTTCGTCGACCTGGAGGATTGTTCGACTGCGGCGGATGCTGTGGTAGAGATCGCTGCCGCGTCCCGACACATTCGGGGCATCTGGGCCCGCCTCAAGAGTTGGGCGGCGAGGTCGACAACCTCGGCCGTGGATCGAATCGACGAACTGGGGGCCAGCGAGCTCAGAATCAAGCTTAGGGCCGCAATCGATGCAGGAAGGTGGCGCGCCCAGGGCGACGCGCTGTTCGCGTCGCTTGCCGCGAGCGAGAAACCGGTGGTTCTGGCGATCGATGAGCTGCCGATACTGGTGAACCGGCTCCTGAAGGGCCACGAATACACGATCACGCCGGAGCGCCGGCAGGACACTGACGCGTTCCTGAGCTGGCTTCGCAAGAATGCACAGGCGCATCGAGACTGCATCCGACTTGTGGTGTCCGGCAGCGTGGGCCTGGAACCAATCCTTGAACAGGCCGAGCTGAGCGCTCACGCCAACGTATTCGCCCCGTTCGAACTGAGACCCTGGAACGAGGAGACTGCGGTCGCCTGCCTTGGTGAACTGGCCGCATCCTACGGTCTCGAGATTCCAGAGGGCGTGCGGACCGGCATGTTCCGGCGCCTTCGCTGTGGAATCCCGCATCATGTCCAGCAGTTCTTCGACTGGCTCCACGAGCATCTGCGCCGGGACAATCGGTGTGAGGCGTCCATGGATGACGTCGATACCGTGTATTCCCAGGACATGCTCGGCGTTCGCGGGCAGGTGTATCTCGAACACTACCAGAGTCGGTTGCGAATGGTGCTGGGCGATGATGGCTATGTGGTCGCGCTGGAACTGCTGACGGAGGCAGCAGTCAGCGGCGGGCAGCTCACCGATGGTGCGATTCGGCAGTACGAGGACTATCGGTCGGTCCTGGCCGAGGAGGCCAGGGGGCAGATCCGAGGTGTGCTGCACGTTCTGGAGCACGACGGCTACCTGGCCCGCCGCGACGGGGGCTACAACTTCGTGTCGGGGCTGGTAGAGGATTGGTGGCGCGCGCGCAACGCCAGAGGGTTCGTTCCCTTCAGCGACCGGCACGCATAGGAAAGGAGAGCGCACCGTGGCCATCGCGAACACGAGTTACAACCCCGGATTCCTGACGGAAGACGAACTCAGGGCGATGTTCTGCGTGAGGGTCGGCGAGTTCGAATCACTCCTCGAGACCCTTCGCGAGAACACTGGCCAGTCAAACCAGCACGTGGTTGTGGTCGGACCGCGCGGCAGCGGAAAGACGACCCTGTTGCTACGGGTTGCCCTGGAGGTCGGATCCGATCCCGAACTATCGTCCCGGCTGTATCCGATCGTTTTCGCGGAGGAAAGTTATTCGGTCAGCACCTGCGGCGAATTCTGGCTCGAATGCCTGTCCCGCCTCGCTCAGCACGTGCCCCGTCGTCCTGGGGAACCCGATCTCCAACGGACTGTCGAGGATGTCCGCAAAGAGCGAGACGATCGCGCACTTCGCGAACGCTGCCTCGGTGCGCTCCTCCACTTTGCCGAGAGGGAGAAAAAGCGCCTGGTGCTACACGTCGAGAACCTCAACATGCTGTTCTCGGAAATGATGGATCCCGACGCGGAGTGGTGCTTGAGAAAGACACTGCAAACTGAGCCGCGAGTCATGATAGTCGGGAGCGCGACGAGCAGATTCGAGGAGATCGACAGGCCCGACCGTCCGCTCTACGACTTGTTTCGGGTGCTCGCCCTGCGACCGCTGGATCGGCAGGAGAGTGCCGTTCTCTGCGAACGAGAGTCGGGGACAGCGCTGGATGAAGGTGTGGTTCGTCGCCTTCAGATCCTCACTGGGGGAAGTCCTCGGTTGCTCGCAATCGTGGCCCGGTTCGCGGCTGCTCGGTCGTTTCGCACCCTCATGTCCGACCTCCTTGACCTTGTCGATGAACACACCGCGTACTTCAAGAGCCATTTGGAGTCTTTGCCTGCCCATGAGCGGCGGGTCTATTTGGCCCTGGCGGGGTTATGGAAGCCGGCGATGGCCCGGGAAGTCGCCGAGCAGGCCCGCATGGAGACCAGCGCGTGCAGCGCTCAGCTAAGGCGCCTGATGGGCCGTGGCGTGGTGTCGGATGCGGGAGGCACGAACCGCCGGAAGCAATACTACGTTAGCGAGCGTCTCTACAACATCTACTACCTGCTTCGCCGTAGTCGCGGAACGGACAGCCTGGTGCGAGCGCTCGTGCGGTTTATGGATGCTTATTACTCGGCCGCGGAACTGCGGGAGATCGTGGATGAAATGGTGGCGGAATTGGGAGATGTAGATGCCCGTACGCGGCTGATCTATCAGGCGGCGTTAGAACGATTCAGCAGCCTTCCTGAGCTGGCTTGGCATTTTTGTCGGGAATACCCGCATCATGTGCCCGACGATGTGAAGGCGATCACGAAGGAAGCGCGGGCCCTGATGGAACGGGGCCTCGCCGAGTTCGACAATCGGGACCTCCCTGGAGCTCTAGTCGTGCTGGAGGATCTGTTGCGGAAGTTCCGGACGCACCCGGCACCGCCTGTTCAGTTCTGCGTGGTCATCGCGCTCGTTAGCGTCGGCAGCATCCTAATGCTTCTGGATAGGGAGGAGGACGCCATACTAGCCATCGATGAGGCGGTTGAGAGGTTCGAGGCTACGGACTCACAGGAACTGGACTCGCTCGTGGCCATCGCGCTCTTCGGCCGTGCGAGAATGCTGGACGAGATGGGACGTGCGGAGGACGCACTTGTTGCCTATGACGACTTGCAGAATCGATTAGGACCCAGCGAGACAGTGGATGTACAGGTATTGGTCGCGAACGGGCAAGTCAACAAAGCGGAGACACTTATCCGGCTCCAGCGATTGGATGAAGCGCTCGAGGCCTGCGAGGGAATCTCAGTTCGGTTCGGCAACCATGCATCGCCCCACCTTCTGCAACCCGCGTGGAGGGCCGCGACGATCACGATCATGGTTCTGAGCATGCAGGGGCGCACTCGCGAGCACCTTTCAGCCTGCCAGGAACTCTTGAATCGACTGGACCAGCATGATGAGCGCGTCTTGGCCGGAGGAGTAGCTGACCACGATGCGGAGACCGCATTGACAGTGCGTCTGACGACCCGCGCGATCAGGGCCATTACCCGCATCGAGAATGGGAACTTGGCCGATGCCACCGCCGATGTCCGGGAGATTCTCGGAACCATTCCGCGGCTCTCGGCGATACCGGTCGGAACGATTCAAACCCTGATAGCCGCCAGCCTCGCACTCGGCGTGGACCGCATGGCCTCCCTGATTCGGGAATCACCGTCGGCCAGCCATTTGCTCCCGCTCACGACCGCGCTTGATTGGGAAATGCGGAAGAAACCCAGGGTCGCGGCGGAAGTCCGCAAGGTGGCGAAAGACATCCAGCGAGAGTTCGTGGAGGCTCGGGAGCAGTTGAGCAACAAAGGGCGGACGAGAGTTGAGGTGAATTGAACACGCCCCCCCCGTTTCGCTTCTCCTGATAGCGCCAGCACCGGCGGACCGCTCTGCACACAGAGGCGCTCGGTAGATAAAGACTCTGCGGTTGCGGGAGAGGGCAATCCCTTCGGGGCTCAATCTGGGCCTTGCGCCGGAGTGGAAGGTCACGAGGGTGGAGCCGTCGCGGACACCGAACGAACTTCGAGTCGAGTTGCACCGGACCGGCGGGAGCCCGTTGAGTTGAGGTGTCCTCACTACGGCGAGGCGCGCCCAGGCTACCAGGTGGCAGCGCGTGAAGGGGCTCGGACGGAAGACGCACGCCGAGTAGCTGGCGTTCGCGAGGCTCCGTGCGCGGCACCCAACGGACCGCCCAGTGCCCAGGCCTGGGAGCTAAAGGAAGCGACCGGCAACTCTGGAGCTTATCGGAGCAGAACCTCGGCGCTGGCCGGACGGCACCGGTGGCTGGAGTGCCCACCGGGTTGCCGTCTGGAACCCGTCCTGCAGACCGCCCGGATGATCAGGAAGCATCTCTGGAGAGTTTGTCAACGCGATCATCCTCGGCGGCCTCGACCTCTACCCCGATGGCCTGCGCGTATGATCAGACGATTTGGGGACGGTGATGCGCGGCCGGGCCTGCGACCGGACGATTTGCGACGCCGATGTTCGCATGGGTGTGCATCCGTCGCGAGGCCCCGTGGATAAGGGAACCGGCGGTTGGGGCACCGCGATGCCGGGGAGGCCCGGACCCGGAGTCAAACCGCCCGCCCGCCGCCGCGGCAAATCAAGGGACAGGCGCATGCTCGATTGGGAC